>JBEIGE010000061.1:0-4844 GCA_040382055.1 Hylemonella sp. | reverse complement strand
GGTTTTCACGCGGTTGGGGTTCGCTTGAAAACGGCTCCGAAGTCCATCATCGAGATCCATTTTGAGACCAGTCGCCGTGATGCCCGCATGCGACAGTTTCTGGACCGTGCCCGTGAGGGCGGTGCCCGTCTCATAGAGTCCGATGGTCTGCGTATTGCCAAGCTCTGCGGCAGTCATGGTCATCAGGGAGTGGTGGCAAAAGTTGAGCCTTTACCGCAGGCCAATTCGCTGGACGATCTGCTGGACAGCCTGAGCGAAACGCCCTTGTTGCTGGTGCTTGACGGCGTGACTGACCCCCACAACCTGGGTGCCTGCCTGCGGGTGGCGGATGGTGCTGGTGCGCAAGCGGTCATTGCACCCAAAGATCACGCCGCTGGAATTAACGCTACTGTTGCCAAGGTGGCCAGCGGCGCAGCTGAGACGGTTCCGTATTTCATGGTGACCAACCTGGCCCGAACGCTGGGCGAGCTTAAAGAGCGCAACATTTGGTGTATTGGCACCAGCGATGACGCGCCGAAAACCATCTTCCAAGTAGATCTCACAGGGCCAGTGGCCTTGGTGCTGGGGGCTGAAGGCGATGGCATGCGCCAGCTCACCCGAAAAACCTGTGATGAACTGGTGCGTATTCCAATGAAGGGTGCCGTGGAGAGCCTCAACGTCTCAGTAGCCAGCGGTGTGTGCCTTTACGAAGCGCTCAGGCAGCGCAGCTAAAACGCACTAGACAAGTACGCCCAACAAGGGCTTGGTCACAATTTCAGGCTTTGAGATTAACCAACCGCCCCGTGACTTGCCCTTGCGTGTTCAGCGTGGATTGGCTCGCACGTTGGGCCTCGCGGGTTTGTTGTTCCAGGCTGCTCACATTGCTGCGAGCCGCTGAGGCATCTCTCCTTGCCGCATTGGTTTGAGACTCCAGCGCACTGACTTCGTTGTCAGCCTGCGTCGCAGCTTGACGCGCCTGTTGCAACTTCATCTGATAAAGCTGCATCTGGACGCTGGGAATAGCGCTCGAACTGGCTGCTATTGCGCTCATAGAGCTTGAGTCCTAAACCGGTGCTTAAAAAGTACTTAAGCCACGTGATCAGGCGGTGGTGTTCACACGCGTGCCCGTGGTCTCGCCGCGGGTATTGACATAGGCTCGTTCTGGCTGTGGCTTGGGTGGCTCTGCGGCCGCTTTGCGTTCTGGCGGACGCTCAGGCGGTTTACTTTCAACCGCTTTCGGAGGCTCCGGTGGCTTGGGTCTCTCGGCTGGTGCCACAGTTGGACGGGGTGCCGACTTTACTTCCATAATGATTCCTCAGTGAAACTACGTAGAGTTTACGCTTCAAAGCTTCAAATTGACAGCCAAAGACCCCCTATTTTCATGGATTTCATGGACCGTCGCCAGATCATCCGGCTAGGCAGTGTCCTGGCTATCCCAGCCTGGCTGCCCCGCTGGGCCTGGAGCCAGGTGCACTGGCGAAGTGACCCATTCACCCTGGGGGTAGCCAGCGGATCACCAGCCGCTGACTCGCTTGTCATTTGGACTCGCCTGACAAGCCCGGAACTCCTGGAAACCTTGGATTCATCGCACGCGATGAACCCCGGTGTGACCGTACAGTGGGAGGTGGCCCATGACGCGCAGTTCAAACAGATCGTCCAACGCGGCCAAACCCAGGCAGTGCCCGAATTGAGTTTTGCGGTGCATGTGGAAGTCATGGCCTTGCAGCCTGAGCGCTGGTATTTCTATCGCTTCACATCAGGTACTGCCCGCAGCAGGGTGGGACGAACCCGAACCTTGCCGGCACCGGATGCAATGGTTAACCGGCTGCGTCTGGGTTACGCCTCTTGCCAGCGCTGGGAACATGGTTTTTACAGTGCCTGGCGGCACATGCGTGACGAGCAACTCGACCTGGTGATGTTTTTGGGGGATTACATCTACGAATATCCGGGCGCATTGAATCCGGTGCGATCTGTCACAGGGGGATGGTTGAACTCGCTGGCCGATTACCGCCAGCGCCATGCCTTGTACAAGACAGACCCTGATCTTCAGGCCATGCACGCCAATTGCCCCTGGGTGATCACCTGGGATGACCACGAAGTGCAAAACGACTATGCCGGCCTGCAAGAGGGCAATGGCGGACCTGATTTGCTGAATTGGAACGCATTGAAGTTTTCCGAACGCCGGGCGGCGGCTTACCAGGCGTTTTATGAAAACATGCCCCTGCGCAGTTCCGTGCTGACACGCGCACTTCAGGGCTTGCCCCAAGCGGCAGAGCTGCGCATTTACAACCGTTTCCAGTATGGGCAACTCGCTACCGTGAACCTGCTGGACGCGCGCCAATACCGCAGTCCCCAAGCCTGTACCCGCAACGCCAATCCTGGGGCCAGCACGGTAGATCCGCTGCGTTGCGATACCAGGCAAGACCCATCCCGAAGCTTGCTCGGCGACGCGCAAGAGCGCTGGCTGACGCAGAGCCTGCAGCAGTCCAAGGCTACTTGGAACGTGATTGCCCAACAAACCCTGTTTGGTCAGCGAGACCTTAAACCGGGCTCGGGGCAACTGCTTTGGAACGACAGCTGGGACGGCTACCCGGCGGCCCGACGCCGCTTAACGGATAGCCTGCACAAGAACGCGGTGCGCAACCCGGTGATTTTCGGTGGTGATGCCCACGAAAACTGGGTCGGTTATCTCAAAGCGGACTACGACAGCGTTGCAAGCCAGCGCCTGGGGGTGGAGTTCTGCGGCACCAGCATCAGTTCCCGATCCGGCGGCAATGGCAGAACCGCCGAGCGGCTGGCCGAAAACCCGCACTTTGTCTTTGCAGATGCCCAACGCCATGGCTATGGCGTAGCTGAATTCACGTCCCAGGCCCTGACAACAACCTTGCGCGTTATGACCGATGTGACAGATCAACATTCCGGCATTGAAACGCTGGCCAGATTTGTGGTGCCTAGCGTTCAGCCCGGAGGTGCTGCGGTGATTGAAAAAGCCTGAGCACTTGCAATGACTTCCAGTAACCGGTCCAGACCACCGGTGTTAATGGCCACCATCGCCTGCGCCCGAACCATGGGCTTGGCATGAAAGGCCACTGACAAGCCACCGGCATCTGAGCACGCTGCCATCATGGGCAGGTCATTGGCCCCATCACCCACAGCAATGGCCTGCTTGGGGCTGATGCCCAAGTTCTCGCAGGTTTGCAGCAGCATGCGGCGTTTTTCAAGGCCATCACAAATATCGCCCCAAGGCTGGTCAAGCAGACGTCCGGTCAATTTGCCCTGGTGGACTTCCAAGACGTTGGCGCGTGTGTAGTCAATTCCCAGCAGGTCCCGCACCCTGTCGGTAAAGAAGGTAAAGCCCCCGCTGACCAGCAGTACCTTCAGGCCTGCAGCCTTGCAGGCGGCTACCAGCTCTGCGGCACCCGGGTTCAGGCGCAACCTGTCCTGGTAAACGGCCTCCATGCTGGCGACCGACACGCCTGTGAGCAAGGCCACCCGGCGGCGCAGGCTGTCCTTGAAGTCGGTGATCTCGCCGCGCATGGCAGCCTCGGTAATAGCCGCCACCTCGGTTTTGCGTCCCGCTGCATCGGCTATTTCATCCACACACTCAATATTGATCAGGGTGGAATCCATGTCAAAGGCAATCAGCTTGAAGTCGCCCAAGTGCAGGCGGCTGTGCAGGTTCTGGATAACGAGGCCGGGGGATATTTCTAGGCTTGGCATGATTAGCTTGCTGGATTTGCTCTTAATTAAATAGCTGAAAGCATATATTCTAAAAGGCTCAGAACGTAATTTGGCTAATCATCAGAGCCGGCACGTCGGTGTTGAGTAGCTGTTTGCGCACTGTAGATATGGACTTAAAGAGTTTGTAACCAGTTTTCTACAGCAAGGCCCGGCACGCGGGTGAATTCGGTATCCGCACTCACCAGCGTGGCACCGAGCGCCAGGGCATGAGCAGCGATCAGGGTGTCGTTGGCTCCGATGGGGGTGCCTGATTTTTCCAGGTACAAGCGCAGCCTGGCGTAATGGGGGCCTACCGCTTCGTCCAATGGCAGCACCAACAAATTTTTCATCTGAATGTCATAGGCGGTTTGCAGGCGGGGTGTGCCGTGGCGCGCCAAGCCAAACAACAACTCGTACTGCACCACGACGCTGGTGACCAGCTTACAGTCAGACAATTTTTCGCCCCATGTCCGCACCTGCGCGGTAACAGGGGACAAGGGGGCAGAAATCATTGCGCAACCGGCGCTCCAAGGCTGCGCAAGACATCGCGAACCATCTGGGCGCGTGCTCGCGGTTCGGGCAATTCGCGTTCAATGCGCAACTTTTCGTTGCCGGCGAGCTTGATATGGCGGTTTTTCTGGATGAGTTCAATCACCCGCAAGCCGTCGATGGGCGCATTTTTCCGGAAAGTGATGGTGATCGGGTGCGGGGCGGCATCGACTTTTACCACGCCATAGGGCTGGCTGCTCACACGCAGGCGGTGCACATCCACCAGGGTTTGGGTTTGTGTGGGTAGTTTGCCAAAGCGATCGACTATTTCTTCCTGCAAGGCGTCAATTTGTTCCGTGCTTTTGGCGGTGGCCAGTTTCTTGTAAAAGCTCAGGCGCATGTGCACGTCACCACAGTAATCGGATGGAAGCAGCGCGGGCGCATGCAGGTTGATGTCGGTGGTGACGCTCAGCGGTGCCAGCAGATCGGGCTCATGGCCGGCTTTGAGACAGCGCACAGCTTCTGAGAGCATCTCGTTGTAGAGCTGAAAACCCACTTCCAGCATATTGCCGCTCTGGTTTTCACCCAGCACCTCTCCGGCACCGCGAATCTCCAGGTCGTGCATGGCCAGGTAGAAGCCGCTGCCCAGTTCTTCC
>JBEIGE010000060.1:0-5538 GCA_040382055.1 Hylemonella sp. | reverse complement strand
CAAAATTCCTGGTGGTAACGCCAGCACATCAGCCTGCAACTTTTCATCGTGATATTTGATCTCCCATTTCATACGAGAAATATAGCACGTTTGAGATAACTGGGCGACGATCGACTGAGGCGATTTGCGTGAAATTTAACGTAATGTATGGAGCAAAAGCTGCTCTATAAACTGGCCGCTGCTCGATATTCTGGACATTAAAACTCCCTGAAAGTGGCTTGCAGCCTCAATTAGACGCGAATATACTGGATAAATACACAGTTATAAATTATCCATGAAACCCGGCACGCCCCCGTTGAAGTCCACTCGTTTGATGGATCAGATGCGAGAGCGCATTCGGTATTTGCACTATAGCCTCAACACCGAGAAGGTTTATCAGTATTGGGTCAGGTTTTTCATTCGTTGGCATGGGCGCAATGGGCAAATGCAGCATCCTCGCAACATCGGGGCACCTGGGGTGGAGGCTTTTCTCACCATGCTTGCTACGGAGCGCAAGGTTTCTGCATCCACCCACAACCAGGCCTTGAGCGCTATTTTGTTTTTGTACCGGGAGGTATTGGATATTGAGCTGCCATGGCTCAATGACATTAACCGACCCACCAATAAGCGACGCATCCCCAGCGTTTTAACCAAAGAGGAGGTCGCTGGCGTACTGGCACACATGGATGGAACGACTGCGCTATTGGCTCGGCTGCTGTATGGCACCGGTATGCGCCTCATGGAGACCATGCGCCTTCGCATCAAGGATGTGGATTTCGACCGGCACGTCATCATCGTGCGCGAAGCCAAAGGGGGCAAAGATAGAGTTGTGATGCTGCCTCGATCATTGGCTCCTGCATTGCGCACACAGTTGTTGGCGGCGCGGAGTCAGTGGGAGGCTGATAGGCTGGCGCAGCGTGGCGGTGTGGAGTCACCTTATGCGCTAGAACAAAAGTACCCCCGCATTGGCCACACATGGGCTTGGTTTTGGATGTTTCCATCTCCTACGTTGTCAATTGACCCTCGAAGCGGCATAGAAAGACGGCATCATTTGTACGAAGATCGCGTCCAGCGGGCACTTAAAGTGGCCGTGGCGCAGGCAGGTATTGCAAAGCCTGTATCAGTACATACCCTCCGCCATTCATTTGCTACTCATTTATTGCAGGCTGGGACGGACATCCGTACGGTGCAAGAGTTGTTGGGTCACTCCGATGTCAGCACAACGATGATTTACACGCACGTGCTGAAGGTGGCAGCGGGTGGTACCGCAAGCCCCTTGGATTCCTTAACGAACCTGAATGTTTGATTGGGTGCAGTTGCTGCGATACATCCTGTGGCTATTGCATTCGGCAAGCGATAACCAACGTCCGCTTTTGAAAGCTCAGTTTGAACTCCTGTAATTCTGCTTGGGTCTGGTGTATGCACTCGCACATAAGCAGTACGAACTTGCCTACTGTAGCCACGTTGAGTGGCAGTTTTCACAAGCCCTGAGGCAAAAATTGAAGCAAATAAAAAGCCCGCCTTCAAAGGGAGAAGCGGGCTTATGATCATGTTCCCCTTGGGGAAAATAATGGAATTTGGTAGGCGCAATTGGACTCGAACCAACGACCCCCACCATGTCAAGGTGGTGCTCTAACCAGCTGAGCTATGCGCCTGAATTCAGAAGGGGTGCAGTATAGCAGTTCATTTGCCCACGGTGATTGATGGCCACGCCTGGGGGGCTATTGCTGCAAATCCCTGAGCCATAATCATTGACCGGTTCGCTTGAACCGTGATTCATCGTCAATTCAAATACCCGTTTTCCGGAGATCAATATGGACATTTCAGGCAAGGTTTTCATCGTTACCGGGGGAGCTTCCGGGCTGGGTGAAGGTACGGCACGCATGCTGGCCGCCAATGGGGGCAAGGTGGTCATTGCCGACATGCAGGTAGACAAGGGCGAGGCCATTGCCATGGAGATTGGTGGCGTTTTCGTCAAATGCGATGTAAGCCAGGAAGCCGATGGCCAAGCCGTTGTCGCCGCAGCGCTTGGGCTGGGCAAACTGATGGGCTTGGTCAACTGCGCGGGTATCGCGCCGGCAGAAAAAACCGTGGGCAAAAACGGGGCTCACGCCCTGGGTGTGTTCAGCAAGTGCATCACCGTCAATCTGGTGGGCAGCTTCAACATGATTCGCCTGGCTGCTGATGCCATGTGCAAGAACGATCCCGAGCCCACGGGTGAGCGCGGCGTGATGATTTCTACCGCGTCGGTTGCGGCCTATGACGGCCAGATTGGTCAGGCCGCCTACAGCGCCTCCAAGGGCGGCATTGTGGGCATGACCCTGCCTATTGCCCGCGATCTGGCACGCAATGGCATTCGCAATATGACCATCGCGCCCGGAATTTTCGGCACACCCATGATGTTTGGCATGCCCAAGGAGGTCCAAGACTCGCTGGCTGCCAGCGTGCCATTTCCTTCCAGACTGGGTACACCGGCAGACTACGCCAAACTGGCCAAGCATATTTTTGAGAACGACATGCTCAATGGCGAGGTGATTCGTCTGGACGGGGCGATTCGTCTGGCACCAAGATAAGCCGCCTGTGTGGGCATGGTGTTTGTGGGTACGGTGCTTGTGGGCATGGTGTTTGGCGATTGAGCCACTTGTGTCATAGACATGGCGATTCCCCAAAGCTTTATCCAGGAGTTGCTGGCACGCGCTGACGTGGTTGAAATCGTCGGCCGTTATGTGCAACTCAAAAAAGGGGGGGCCAATTTCATGGGGCTGTGCCCTTTTCATGGCGAAAAATCCCCCTCCTTCAGCGTCAGCCCGGCCAAGCAGTTCTACCACTGCTTTGGCTGCGGCAAAAACGGCAATGCCATCAGTTTTTTGATGGAACATGCAGGTATGACCTTTGTGGAATCGGTCAAAGACCTGGCCCAGCAATACGGCATGCAGGTTCCCGAAGACGAAGCCAGCCCGCAAGACCGCGCCCGCGCCGCCGAACAACGTGACAAGCAAGCAACGCTCTCTGAAGTGCTTGAGAAAGCGGGCGAGGCCTACCGCAAGCACCTTAAAAACTCACCCGCAGCGGTCAACTACCTCAAAACACGCGGCCTGTCTGGCGAGGTGGCCAAGCAGTTCGGGTTGGGTTACGCGCCCGAGGGCTGGCGCAGCTTGGCCAGTGTTTTTCCAAGCTATGACGATGCCTTGCTGGTTGAGAGCGGCCTGGTCATTTCATCTGCGGATGATGACAGCGCAGATGAAAAGCGCTACGACCGTTTTCGGGACCGCATCATGTTTCCCATCCGCAACGTCAAGGGCGAATGCATAGGCTTTGGCGGGCGTGTACTGGGCGACGGCACGCCTAAGTATTTGAACTCACCGGAAACCCCGGTCTTTAGCAAAGGGCGCGAGCTCTATGGGCTGTTCGAAGCCAGAAACGCCTTGCGCGATCAGGGCTACGTGCTGGTTACCGAAGGCTATATGGACGTGGTGGCGCTGGCCCAACTGGGTTTTCCCAACGCCGTGGCCACACTGGGCACGGCTTGCACGCCGGACCACGTGCAAAAGCTGTTTCGCTTTACCGACTCTGTGGTTTTCAGCTTCGATGGCGACGCAGCCGGCCGACGTGCCGCCCGCAAGGCACTCGATGGTGCCCTGCCCTACGCCACCGATGTGCGCAGCGTCAAGTTTCTTTTCTTGCCCCAAGAGCACGACCCGGACAGCTTTATCCGTGAGTTCGGCAAGGAAGCGTTTGCCCGCTATGTGTCTGAGGCATTGCCGCTGAGCCGTTTTTTGCTGGAGGCGGCGCGTGAAGGCTGCGACCTGAACACCGCCGAAGGCCGCGCCCACATGGCCAGCAACGCCCGCCCACTGTGGAGCTTGCTGCCAGACGGAGCACTCAAGCGGCAACTGCTGGGCGAAATCGCGGAGATGGTTCAACTCAATGGCCGGGAGCTCACCGAGCTTTGGTCACCGCCTGAGAACCGCTTCAAGGCCGACAAATACTCACAAAAAAATAGCAAAGAGTCCAGCTACCAAAAGGGTTACGGCACTAAAACCACAAATTTTAGACCCGCGCCAAGGTTGGCTGGCCGCAGTGTTCCCCTCAGCCGGGCCGACCACGCCACGCGGCTGCTGCTGGGCCATATGGCGCACTGGGATTTATTGTCCAACGAAGACCACGCCATGCTGTGCGCGCTGCCAGCGCCCCACGGCTCCCTGATCAGTTGGCTGGAAAGCCAGTTCCACGAACACGGCCCGCAGCCCTGGGCTGCTTTGCGCGAAGGGCTCAGGGATCATCCTGCCGAGGCGCTTGCACTCAAACTGATGTCAGACAACGGTATGGACCACTCCACCGAGGCGCAGGAATCGGCGTCTGAACTGCGTAGTTTGATGAACCGCATGCTGGTCGATCACCTGAAAATTCAGGAAACCCAGGCCATTGAGGCGTCCAAGGCCGACCCGTCTGAACTGTTGCGCTACCGCGAGCTTCAAGCCCGCCGCCGCCAACTGGAGGCGGTGACGCCAAACCCCTGAAACAAGCCCATAAATTTCAGCTGGTGGAATGGCGGGTATAATCCATTTGTTTTCGGAAAGTGCGACAGCAACACCTCCGGGCCCGGCCAACCGATGAAGCATTTCACAACCGGCCAACTTACCGCAAGGATTGCACCCCAAATGTTCGCCCTCCTCCCTTGCCACTGAGGTTTTTCCTTTCACTGTCGCCTAGCGCTGTTGTCAGCGCATTTTTTTGTCTGTCTTTGATGTCCTGAGGTCGAATCATGCCTGCTCAAAAGCCCAAAATGCCCGTCAAAACTGCTGCCAAGCCTGTCGTTCAATCCAAATCAAAATCCAAAGCCACTCCTGTGCCCACTTCCAAAGCTACCCCTAAAGCCGCCCCTAAAGCTGCTCCTAAAGCCGCTGCCAAAACATCCAAACCCAAAGCCACTGAAGAGCTGGTCGTCAAGAAAAAACCGGGTCGCCCAGCCAAGGCTGTCAGCGCAGAAGCAGCACCTGAGAAGGCCGGTGCCAAGCGGGGCCGCAAGGCCAAAAACGCGGCCACATCAGCACCTGTTGATGACATGGACATGTCTGACATTGAGGCTGATCTGGCGGGTGAGCCGGTTGCCACGGGTGAGAAGGTCAAGCCGCTGCGCATGAAGATCAGCGCAGCCAAAGAGCGCGCCTTGATGAAAGAGTTTGGCCTGGACCAAACCGTGCTGTCAGAGGAAGACATGGCCAAGCGCCGTTTGCGCCTCAAAGCGCTGATCAAGCTGGGCAAGACACGTGGCTACCTGACCCACGGCGAAATCTCCGACCACTTGCCCGACAAATTGGTGGACGCTGAAACTTTGGAAGTCGTCAACACCATGTTGAACGACATGGGCGTGCAGGTTTACGAACAAACCCCCGACGACGAAACCTTGCTCATCACCAACACTGGCCCTACCGTGGCCAGTGAAGAAGAAGCCGAAGAAGAAGCCGAAGCTGCTTTGTCCACTGTGGACAGCGAATTTGGCCGCACCACCGATCCGGTGCGCATGTACATGCGTGAAATGGGCACAGTGGAACTGCT
>JBEIGE010000059.1:0-6115 GCA_040382055.1 Hylemonella sp. | reverse complement strand
GACCGTGTTCAGGATCATGAAGTTCAGCGGGCTGACCAGGTTTACCTGACACAGCCTTTGGGGCAAGGTCAGGTGCGCGACTACACATGGCGCGAAACACTTGATGAGGCCCGACGCATGGCGCAGCACCTGCAGTCGCAAGGCTTAGAGAAGGGCACCCGAATCGGTCTAATTACAAAAAACTGTGCCCATTTCATCATGGCAGAACTGGCCATTTGGCTGGCTGGTGGCACAACGGTCTCCTTGTTCCCAACCGAGTCGGCAGACAACATTCGCTTCGTACTTGTGCACAGCGAAACGCGCCTTCTTTTTGTGGGCAAACTCGACAGTTGGGCACGTCAAAGAACCGGTATACCCGAGGGCCTGGCCTGCATCGCTTTGCCCCTTTCTGATGCACTTGCACACCAGCCAGACTTGCCTCGCTGGGAAGACATTGTGGCCCGCACTGCATCGCTGAGCGGTCGCATCAGGCGCGACTCGCAAGATATAGCGCTTCTGATGTACACATCTGGTTCGACCGGCGAACCCAAGGGGGTCATGCACAGCTTTGGCGGTATCAGCGATGCCTCCGAACGCACGATGGAGTTGATCAATGAGCGCACAGGCCACCCGATACAACACAGAGTCTTGTCTTATCTTCCGCTGTCTCATGTATTCGAGCGCGCCAAGATCGCCTGCTGGTCGCTGGTGGCAGGTAACGTGCGAGTGTTCTTTTCAGAATCGCTAGCCACTTTTGTGGATGACCTCAAGCGCGCACGGCCCAACTCATTTATTTCAGTACCTCGCCTGTGGCTCAAGTTTCAGCATGGCGTCTTCGCAAAAATGTCGGCTGAACAGCTTGATGCAGCGCTAGCTGACCCAATTAAAGGTCCATTGGTCGCCAAGCAGATTTTGGCGTCGCTAGGTCTGGACGCCGTGGTGTCGGCCGGTAGTGGCTCGGCACCAATTTCAGCCGAGCTGATTGCCTGGTACCGCAATCTGGGTCTGGACCTGATGGAGGGTTATGCAATGACCGAAGACTTTGCCTATTCACATGGCTCGCTGCCGCAATACAACAAACCTGGCTATGTTGGGCGCGCACTTCCGGGTGTGCAATCGCGACTGTCTTCAGAAAATGAAATTTTGGTTAAGTCCCCAGGCTGCATGGTGGGTTACTACAAGCGGCCAGACCTGACTGCCGAGGCCTTCACCGATGATGGCTATTTCCGCACAGGCGATTGCGGTCATTTCGAGCCCAACGGCATGCTCAAACTCACTGGTCGGATCAAAGAGCTGTTCAAAACGACCAAAGGCAAATACGTTGCTCCCGTGCCGATTGAAAGCCGTTTAAACAACCACCCGATGATCGAACTAAGCGTGGTATGTGGCGCCGGTCAAAGCGCTGCCTGCGCTTTGGTTCAGCTGTCAGAGCAGCACCAGGCAAAACGGCAAGACCCTACTTTGCGGGAACAGATCGAACTCGAGCTGGCAAGGCTTCTAGACGAGACCAATGCAACACTGAATGATCACGAGCAGCTGCGCATGATGGTGGTGATGATCGAACCATGGACCATTGACAACGGGCGCCTGACGGCCACGATGAAAATCAAGCGCAGTGCCATCGAGTCCAGCATCCTGCAAAGACTTGACGACTGGTATGCCCAACCAGATCAGGTCCTCTGGGCCTGACAAACCGAATGTGCCCCATGTGCGAGCCGTTTGGCATCAAACACATCGTTTTCCCTTGGTTCTTGAGGCTGAGGCTTGACAAGTGTTGTCTAGCGGAATTATTGTGAACCTGAATTCATGTTCTTTATTTTGCTTTTGAAAGTTGCACTTGTCTACATCTCCATTTGCTACCGCTACACGAATTAGGAAGTCAGCTTCAAGCATCGGGAAAAAAACCACTCAGGCTGTCATCAGGGCCTTTCCGGCCAAGCAGCAAAGGTCCGAGAAAACCCACGAAAAATTATTGCAATCAGGTCTTGATTTGTTGCGCAATGGGCTTTTTGATGATATCTCCATTGCGCAAATTTCTGCTCGAGCAGGTTGCTCAGTTGGTTCCTTCTATCTGAGATTTCGCAACAAAGAGGCTTTTTTTGAATTCCTCATTGAAAGCATCAGCGAAACCTTACAAGCTGAACTGCAATTAAATCTCACCAAAGAAAGCATCAAAGGCCTCACCTTGGCGCAGACGGTACGTTACTGTGTAGACCATTATGTGGAGACCAACCGACAGTACGAAAGTATTATTCGTGCCGCTGTTCAATACAGCATCAACGACAGCGATGACTGGCAACCCGTGCGGGACAACGGGTGGAAGTTGCATGCTCACTACATTAATTTGATCCTTGGTAAATTAAGAAAACCAAACCAAGAGGAAGCTCGGCAACAACTGCTTATCGGCTTGCAAATCATCAGTGGACATTTGGTTAATTGCATTACTCATCCGGTTAACAACTTGCCCTTACACGACCCCCACCTCAGCCATTGGTTGTTTGAAGTGATCATGCACAGCTTAAAGGTCAAGCCGCCAGCATCGGCAATGCCGCAGCACAAAAATGTGCGTTTGCGTACCGTATCCCCTCAGAAAAAAATCATGGCCAACAGGAGCAAATAAATTGAAAGCTGCCGTATTTCATGGCCCAGGTCAGCCCATGACCATTGAGAACATCGAGATCGAAAAACCCAAGCGCAACGAGGTACTGGTTCGCACTCGTGTCAGCGGCCTGTGCCACAGCGACTTGCATTTCATAGAAGGAAAATATCCCACCCCCGTGCCAGCCGTGCTTGGCCATGAAGCCGCTGGGGTGGTCGAAGCAGTTGGTGAAGACGTCACCCACGTCAAGCCTGGGGACCATGTAGTCACCTGCTTGTCGGTGTTCTGTGGCCATTGTGAGTATTGCGTAACGGGTCACCAAACAATCTGCAGCAATACCGCAGTCAAGATGCCCCCCGGTGTGGCCAAACGATTGCGCTGGAAAGGGGAGCATCTCAATCAGTACCTCAACCTCTCAACGTTTGCTGAGCAAATGCTGGTACACGAAAATGCTGTCGTCAAAATTCGAGAAGATATGCCCCTGGACCTGGCGGCTTTGCTGGGCTGTGGCGTTCTCACGGGTTATGGCTCAGTGGTGCACAGCGCACAACTGGAGCCAGGCACCACGGTGGCTGTGCTCGGTTGCGGCGGCGTAGGTCTGTCCACAATCCATGCGGCTCATTTGGCTGGTGCAGCCCGGATCATCGCGATTGACATCGATCCGACCAAACTGGAGATGGCCAAGATTTTTGGCGCTACAGATGGCATTGATGCCAAAGACCCTGATATGGTTGCCAAGATCATCGAGATGACTCAAGGCGGTGTGCATTACGCATTCGAATGTATCGGTCTCAAGACCACCACCGAAGCTTCATTTGCCATGCTTCGCCCTCGTGGTTTATCCACCATTGTGGGCATGATCCCGCTGGGCACCAAAATTGAACTGCACGGCTTTGACTTTCTGCGCGAGCGTCGCATTCAGGGCACGATGATGGGCTCCAACCACTTTCGACTTGACATCCCCCGCTTGGTTGAATTTCACATGCAGGGTCGAATGAAGCTCGACCAACTGGTTTCAAACCGACTCAAGCTTGAGCAAATCAACGACGGGTTTTCTGCTCTTCAGCGAGGCGGTATCGCTCGCAACGTGATCGTCTTCGATTGATGGAGAGACCTATGAAACGATTGCAGAACAAAGTCGCCGTGATCACTGGCGCCTGCTCGGGCATTGGATTGGCTACCACCGAGCTGTTTCTTTCAGAAGGCGCTCAAGTGGTGGCGGCTGACGTGCAGGAAGAGGTGGGTCAGCAACTTCAAGAGAAGTATGCAGGCCAGCTGCTCTTTGCGCATTGCGACGTGACCAAACTTGGTGAATTGCGCGCCGCCATCGACAGTGCTGCCGATCATTTTGGCGGGCTTGACATCCTGTTCAGCAATGCAGGACGAATAGGCACCATGGCTGGTGTGCAGGCTTTCAATTCCGAAGCTTGGGACAACACCCAAAACCTTTTACTGCGATCAGTAGCAGCTGGAGCGAGCTACGCCGTGCCCCATATGATCAAGCGCGGCGCAGGGGCCATTGTCAACACATCGTCCATCTCTGCGTTGCAGGCAGGCTACGCTCCACTAGCCTATTCGGTGGCCAAGGCAGGAGTGCTGCATTACACGCGAGTGGCAGCGGCCGAACTCTGCGCCTTGAATATTCGCATCAACGCTGTGGTGCCGGGTTTCATTGCAACGCGCATCTTCGGCGGTCTGTTTGGAATGGACCAACAGGCCTCCCAAGATCTGGCAAATCGCGTAAGCGAGCACAGTAGTAGCGCCAATCCGATTGGCCTCGCCGGTCAGCCGCAGGACATTGCCGAGGCCGTCTTGTATCTGGCCAGTGATGCCGCCCGCTTTGTCACTGGCACCCACATCACGGTGGATGGTGGGATTACTATCGGACCCCGCCACAGCTGGGATCCCCATACAACAAGTCCCATGAGCCAAGCACTCGGCGTGTCACGTGAGCAGATCGAAGCCATGCGCAAGTCAGCTGATTCCTGAATTCTGATTTTTCAAGAAAGATTTTTGTCTATGTCCCAAGTTCATTTCATCAGCTTTGACGGTATACGCCGTAGCGTTGAGACCCAGATTGGCGAGAACCTGATGCGCGCTGCCACCGATAACGCCGTGCCTGGTATCGATGGCGATTGCGGCGGTCAGTGCGCTTGCGCCACTTGTCACGTTTACGTGTCTGCGCCTTGGGCTGAGCGCCTGCCGACCATGCGAACCAATGAGAACGATATTCTTGAATTCACCAACGAGCGCATGGAATCTTCCCGACTGGCCTGCCAGATCATCATGACCGCCGAGATTGACGGAATCGAAGTCCATATGCCAGAAGGCCAGCACTGAAGCTGAAGATGAACCTAAGGAAAATAAAATATGAAACTGTCACATGCCGAAATACAGGCTTCAGCCCGTGCTGAAGCCTTTGCCATGACGATCGAACAGATCGACCCCGGAACACCTTCTTATTTTGAGAATGACACCGTTGGCCATTATTTTGAACGCCTTCGTCGTGACGATCCGGTGCACCACTGCCATAGCACCTTGTATGGATCTTATTGGTCAGTGACCCGTTACCAGGACATCATGCACGTGGACACCAACCACGACATTTACTCTTCAGACTGGACAAATGGTGGGATTGCCATCACAGAGCCCCCGGCCACTGAAGGGCAATTGCAAATGTTTATCGCCATGGACCCTCCTCGTCATGACGTGCAACGCAAGGCTGTACAACCCATCGTCGCGCCAGGCAATCTAGCCAATATGCAGAGCCTAATTCGAGAGCGGACATGCAAAGTACTCGACGGGCTGCCTCGAGGTCAGGCCTTCAACTGGGTAGACCATGTTTCTATTGAACTCACAACGTTGATGCTGGCGACTCTTTTCGACTTCCCGCTCGAGGATCGTCATCTCTTGACCCACTGGTCAAATATAGCTACAGCCAACAAAGATGTGGATCCCAATGCGCCAACACGAGAAGAACGCATGGCTGAGCTGCACAAGATGGCGGCTTATTTCACTCGCCTATGGAATGAGCGCGTCAACACAAGTCCTGGCCCTGACCTGATTTCCATGATGGCCCACAACCCCGAAACCCGGAACATGTCTCCGCAGGAATTCATGGGTAATCTGGTGTTGCTGATCGTGGGAGGTAACGACACCACTCGCAACTCGATGACCGGAGGCCTGCTGGCCCTACACAACAACCCGGCCGAATGGGACAAGCTGCGAAACAATCCAGCCTTGGTGGACAACATGGTCTCGGAAATCATTCGCTGGCAGACACCGCTGGCCCACATGCGCCGCACAGCCTTGCAAGACACAGAACTGGGCGGCAAACAGATCAAAAAGGGCGACAAAGTCGTGATGTGGTACCTCTCGGGCAACCGCGACGAGGAAGCCATTCCCAACGCGAGCCAGTTCATCATTGATCGGCCACGTGCACGCCAACACTTGTCTTTTGGCTTTGGCATCCACCGCTGTGTGGGCAACCGCTTGGCAGAGATGCAACTGCGGATCCTGTGGGAAGAAATCCACAAG
>JBEIGE010000058.1:0-6946 GCA_040382055.1 Hylemonella sp. | reverse complement strand
CACATTCACGACGACTTCTCAATGCAAAAGATCGTCGTGTCGTGACACCAAATAACGACACGCTTTACACCAACGCCTGGCTAGACTTAAGCCATGGTCCATTGTTAATCAATACGCCAGACACAGGTAACCGCTACTACGTTCTTGGGCTAATTGATCATTACACCAACCCCTTTTCACATTTGGGCACTCGCACAACTGGGAACAGCGCACATACTTTTTTTCTGCATGGGCCAGACTGGAAAGGTAAAGTAACAGAGGGTTGCTTGGAGGTTTCTTGCCCAACCAATAGCGTATGGGTCTTAGGAAGAATACTTGCCAGCGAAGATGAAGACTTAACGAAGGTTCATTCTCTACAAAATTTGTTTTCAATTACGACATTAGATGGACAGCCTGCTCAACGAGTACTTGAATGCAGTGTTAGACCGCACGAACTTCCAAGCGATGCGGCCACCTTTCTACGTGTTGTCAATCGAGAAATGGCTCTTAATCCTCCACCTGCAAGAGATCAGAAAGACTTGAAGGAATGGGCCGAACTTGGTATGGGTCCAGATTTACCTGTTCCAGCCAATTTGGAGTTTATTCAGCAAGTTTTGACAGAAACTTTAAAAGAAATTGACACACCAGTACAAGCTGATATGCAAGGTGGTTGGAAAGCTGCAGTTGAAGTACAAGATAACTTCAACGGAGATTGGCTAACCCGAGCCCGCGTTGCCCGAGCCTATATCGGTATCCTTGGTTCCCAAGAAGTACTTTACCTACTTGCCTTTCGTGACAGCGATGGCAATGTTCTTGATGGGCGAAAAAATTATCAAATCCATTTTCCTTTAGGTGGATTGCCACAGGTCGATGCCTTTTGGTCTCTCACACTTTACCGAAAAGAAGACTATCTTTTTGACGATACTTCACAGCAAATGTTTGCAATTGGCGATCGAACTAAAGGACTCACGTATGACAGCAATGGCGGACTTACTCTTTGTATAAGTCATCTCCCTCCAACACACATTTCAAATTGGCTGCCATCTCCTAAAGAAGGTTTTTATTTGGCTTTGAGACTTTACTTACCAAGGCCTATTCACCAAGAACACGCCTATGTCTACCCTGCCATACAAGTGGTCAATTAAGTCAGAGCTTAAAGCTGGAGAATCAATGACTATTTAGCAGAGGGTGAATGACCCAGTACCGCTTTATTCTCAAGGAACTCACCAAAAGCGACGTCACCCCACTCGCGGCCATTGCCCGATTGTTTAAAGCCGCCAAACGGCGCCATCATGTCCACAGGAGCACTGTTGAGGTTGACTTGTCCTGCACGCAGGCGGTTGGCCACTCCGTGCATTGTCGCAACATCAGTTCCCGATACGTAAGCGGCCAGACCGTAGGGCGTGTCATTGGCAATCGCTACAGCTTCGTCCAGAGTCTCGTAGTCGATGATCACCAGCACGGGGCCAAAAATCTCTTCGCGCGCAACAGTCATATGATTGGTCACGTCCGCAAACACAGTTGGCTTGACGAAAAAGCCCACATCCAAACCCTCAGGGCGACCCAAGCCACCAGCTACCAAAGTCGCACCTTCGTCCAACCCCTTTTGAATCAAGCCTTGAATTTTTGTCCACTGCGCCTTAGAAACCACGGGACCAATCGATGCACCGCTATCGGGTGCACCCACTGTCGTTTTTAAGGCTGCTACTTTGGCAGCGGCCAAGGCCTCTGCCTTACGGGCTTTGGGTACTAGCATGCGGGTGGGTGCATTACAAGATTGCCCCGAGTTGTGCATGATCGCCTGTACACCACGGGTCACAGCAGTGACTACGTCTGCATCTGGCAAGATGATATTGGGTGACTTACCGCCCAACTCTTGATGCACACGCTTGACTGTGGGCGCTGCGGCCTGTGCCACCATAATTCCCGCGCGTGTAGAGCCAGTGAAAGATACCAATTCGATCCCAGGATGCGCTGCAATCGCAGAACCTACGCCAGGCCCATCACCATGAATCATGTTGAAAACGCCAGCCGGAACGCCTGCCGCATCCAACACTTCGGCCAAAATTTGAGCCGACAAAGGCGCCATTTCTGAAGGTTTCAGCACCATGGTGCAACCAGTGGCCAAGGCGGGCGCCACCTTGCACATGACCTGATTGGTAGGCCAATTCCAAGGCGTAATGAAACCGCATACGCCGATCGGCTCTTTGCGTAACAAGGTTGAGCCGCGCTGCTCTTCAAATGCATAGTTCTTCAAAACGCCCAATGCCGTCTGCAAATGCGCGATACCAATGCCAGCTTGAGCTGTTTTGGCTAACCCGGCAGGGGCACCCATCTCGGAGGAAATCGCCGCGGCAATATCGGCAAAACGCTTCTTGTACTCCTCGATGATCCGCTCTAGCAAGCTCATCCGCAAGGCGACAGTCGATTTTCCAAAGGACTCAAAAGCCGCCTGTGCTGCCTTGACAGCAATGTCTACATCTGCCGCCGAGCCTAGCGCAATACGGGCGACTACGCCCTCGGTTGATGGATCAATCACATCGTGGCTGCGCAACGGTTGTTGTGGCGCAATCCAGGCGCCATTGACATAAAATTTAAAAAGTTCTTGCATGGTGGTATCTCGCTATTCAAACTAAAAAAAGGATAACTACTGGTGACTGTGCTTTGTCATAGAGTCTGGCTTTTATGACTTAATGGCAATAAATGACTTATTGCAATTGCTTGCAGATAAATTCAATTTGTTGCCCGATGGAACTTTGGGCTTGCGCGTCACCCAGACGAAAGAATGCATGCGGTGCACCCGGATAGATATCGAGGTACCCCTTGTTTCCAGCCGCCAGCCAACGCGCGTGCATGAACAGGCTATCGTCAATGAGTGCGTCCCGGGTACCAATCGTGAAAAGCGCTGGACATAAGTTCTGAAGGTCAGCATGCAGGGGCGAAATATCTGGGTCACCCAGGTTTGGCTCTCCGGGCAAAAAGGCAGCGCGAAATTGAACCATGTCGACGGTGCGTAAAAACAGTCGTTCATCACCAAAGACGCGCGCACTGGGTGTCAATGCCATGTCAAACACACCAAAGTTGAAGTTGGCACCTGTAAACGGGCAAGCCTTCAAACGCTGACGAAGACGCAACAAAGTGACAGCACAGAGGTGCGCTCCTGCCGATTCGCCTCCCATGAAAAGCTGTTCGGTCCCATAGACTTCCTTGCAGTGATTCAGTAGCCACAGAGCTGCGGCCTCGCAATCGTCAGGGGCTGCAGGGTAAGGGTGCTCGGGCGCAAGTCTGTAATGCACACTGACCACCACCACTTGCGCATGGTCCGCCATTGCCAGTAGCATTGTGTCTTGCATGTCAGCGCCACCAATGACCCAACCGCCCCCATGCATGTGCAGGTAAACGCCCCGGACTTTGCCTTGGGCTGGCAGAAATTCACGCAAGCGCAAGGGACCTGTTGGGCCATCAATCGTTCGCGTCTGGGCGCGCTCACTGAAAATCACTGGCGGAAAAACACCTGCGCCCTCTCGTTGTTTCTGGCGAAAAGCAGGTGCACCAATTTCCCACCACTCTGGCATCGCGGCCATCGCATTGGCGATGTGCTCGTTTCGCTGGTGAATTTCTGGTGAGATGCTTTCAGGGCTCAGCAAAGCAGGGTCCGGATAGATATTCATGGCATGCAATGGATGAGTGATGGTGCAATCGAGCGGCCAAGCGCCAGGCTTGTCCGCTCTTGGAGTTAGACGTTTAGCTCAATTGCAAATTGGCTGCCTTGACGGCATCACCTAACCACTGCAAGTCTTTTTCGATGATGGCTTTGAATGCGGAACTGCCAGCAAATTTTGCGCTCAATCCCAGAGGTATGTATTTTTGAGCTAATGCAGGGTTGTTAACAGCAACGCTCATGGCTTTTTCCAGCGTCTCAATAACGGATGCTGGTGTGCCAGCAGGTACCGCCAGACCGCCCCAGTAATTCACCGTGGGAATATCCAGCCCCTGCTCTTTGGCTGTGGGTAAATCTGGCAAGAAACCGATACGCTGTTCCGTCAGAGCAATCACAGGTTTGATTTTGTCTTTGAACTGGATGATCAGTGGTGCTGGTAATGCCATAGCTTGGATCTCGCCTTGAGCAAGTGCCAAGGCACCATCTGGACCACCTTTAAATGGAATGTTGTTACCCGTGATGCCGACACGTTGCATGATGCTGACCATGCTCAAGTGCTCCATCGAACCGGGACCTGTGGATCCATAGTTAAGCTTTCCAGGGTTGGCTTTTGCCCATGCAACCATTTCTTGTGTTGTCTTGAATGGCGCGTTGTTGGCAATACAAAGCATGGCATCTGTAGAGCCCATGTAACCCACTGGAATGAGCTGCTTGAGCATGTCAAAGCGTTTGAGTGAAGCCTGCACAGCGCACATGGTGGCGTTGAGGTGAATCAGGGTGTAGCCATCTGCTGGAGCGCTGGTGATAGCCTGAATGCCGATTTGGTAAATACCACCGGGTCGGTTTTCCACCACGAGGCTCTGTCCCAGGGGCTGTTGCAGAAACTCCGTCAGGATGCGCACTGATACATCTGCTGCACCACTTGCGGGAAGGGGCACGATGATGCGAACGGGCTTATTGGGAAAGGCTGCTTGCGCAGCCGCAATCAACGGTATCGGTAGCAAGCTGGCCCCCAATGCTTGGAGGGTCTGGCGGCGTGTCAGTGCATTTTTCATGAAGTGTCTCCTGGTTGTGGTAGAAAAAATTGGTAGGTGCTGTGAGAAAAATTCAGTTAAAAATTAAAGAGCCGTCATCAAGCGCTACCACTGGCAGCTCGTCCTTATCAATCGAGTAGTCTTGCTGGTGTAACCAGGGTGCGCGATCGCCTTGGCTTGGCAATTGATGCATGCTTCGGGCCAGATACCCAGGGTTGAAGTTGTCCGGCCGCACCCATGGGCTAAGGGTCATGCCCTGCTCTTTTTCGCGTAACCGGGGCACCACACTGCGTAATTCGTGTTTGTCCATATGCTTCAAAAGCTTGCAGAAAAAGTCTCCAAGCAAATCAGCGCGCAGCGTCCAGCTGGCACGGAAATAGCCAAACACCCATAACAAATTGGGCAAGCCCGTAAACATGGCACCGCGCCATGTGACGCAACCGGCAAAGTCCAGCGGTTTGCCATCGACATGGAAAACAATGTCACCTAATACGTTTAGGTTGAAGCCCGTGGCCGTGACAATCACATCGGCAGGTAAGGTCTCACCGTTGCTTAGTCGAATGCCTTCTGGTACAAAGCGCTCAATTGAACCTGTTTGCACACTGGCCTGACCATTGCGTATTGCTTTGAACAGGTCGCCATCGGGCACGAAGGCTAAACGCTGTTGCCATGGACGATAGCTCGGCTTGAAATGGACATCAACCAAATATGCGTGTTCGGGACCGAGTGCCTCTCTTGCTGCGCCAAGCAGCTCAGCTGCCACGGTATCTGGCTCTTGGATGCAGCGCCGCTGCATATTGACTTGGTCGTGAAGGACCTTGCGGCGAACAATTTCATGAGTCCATTCGTGCGGTATGTCCAGTGCGCGCAGCGTATCGGCCAGCTCATTGGCGTTTCGACCAGTTGCAAACCAGGTTGGTGATCGTTGAAGCATGGTCACGTGATCACAGCGGCCAGCAAGGGAAGGCACCAGTGTTGCTGCGGTAGCACCCGAACCGATCACCACCACACGCTGACCTGTCAGATCGAGATCTTTCGGCCACTGCTGCGGGTGGACGATGCGTCCGGCAAAGTCATCCATCCCGGACCATTCCGGGGTGTAACCCTCGGCGTGGTTGTAGTAACCCTGGCACATCCATAAAAACTGACAGCGCACGTGGCGGATGACTGGGTTGCCCTCTTGCGAGGTGTGCAGGATCTCGACTTGCCAGCTTGCTTCGGAAGAAGACCAACGAGCCGAGTTGACACGGTGTCGGTAATGGATCCGCTCTTTCAAGTCGTATTCGTTAATGACCTCGTTCATGTAGTTAAGGATCTGTTCGCCACTGGCGATCGGGTTACCGCGCCACGGCTTGAATCGATAGCCAAAGGTGAACAGGTCGCTGTCCGAGCGAATGCCGGGATAGTTGTGTGTTCTCCATGTGCCGCCAAAACTGGCCTGCGCCTCGACCAAAGCAAAACGCTTGTTCGGGCACTGTTGCTGGAGGTGGCAGGCTGCACCAACGCCAGAAATACCGGCACCAATGATCAGTACATCCAATTGCTCGGGCAACAGATTCATGTCAGGGGTCGCACTCATGAAGGTATACGCACCATGAGTTCTGTAAAGCCACGAACAAAGGGCGAACGCACCCTGACTGGGTCGGCTACGACCTCGATGATGGGAAAGCGCTTGTGGATTTCTTCCCACAAGATTCGCAGTTGCATCTCTGCCAAGCGGTTGCCCACACAGCGGTGGATGCCAAAGCCAAAAGATAAGTGCTGGCGCGCCCGAGGTCGATCAATGATGAACTGTTTTGCGTTTGGAATGGCATCTTCGTCGCGGTTTCCAGAGAGATACCACATCACGACTTTGTCGCCTTTTTTAATTTGCTTGCCTCCAAGTTCTGTGTCTTGCAAAGCGGTTCGACGCATGTGAGCCAGCGGTGTCTGCCAGCGAATGATTTCCGAAACCATGTTGTCCACCAAGGCCGGATTGTTTCGCAGCTTGTCCCATTCGGCCGGGTTATCGTGCAGGGCCAGCAAGCCGCCTGTCATCGAGTTGCGAGTAGTGTCGTTGCCTCCCACGATCAGCAACACCAGATTACCCATGAATTCCTGCGGAGACATGTTCCTGGTTTCGGGGTTGTGGGCCATCATGGAAATCAGGTCAGAGCCAGGACTTGTGTTGACGCGCTCATTCCATAGGCGAGTGAAATAAGCCGCCATCTTGTGCAGCTCAGCCATGCGTTCTTCTCGTGTTGGCGCATTGGGATCCACATCTTTGTTGGCT
>JBEIGE010000057.1:0-7515 GCA_040382055.1 Hylemonella sp. | reverse complement strand
TGGACCGCACACCAGAGGCACGGGTGGCCGTGTTGCAGGCTGAGGGCAAGTACTTCACCTCGGGTATTGATCTGCAGATGATGATGGGCATGAACGCCCAAATCACCAACGACTGCGATGGCCGCGCCCGCGAAACCATGCGCCGCATCATCCTGGACCTGCAAGATACCTTGACCAGCCTGGAGCGTTGCCGCAAGCCGGTGCTGGCAGCCATCCATGGGGGCTGCATTGGTGGTGGCATCGACCTGATCACTTGCGCTGATATGCGTTACTGTAGCGCAGACGCTTACTTCACTATCAAGGAAATCGACATCGGCATGACCGCCGACGTGGGCACCCTTCAGCGCCTGCCCAAGCTGGTAGGCGAAGGCATCACCCGCGAGCTGGCCTACACTGGCCGCAAGTTTGAAGCCGAAGAAGCCACGCGCATCGGCCTGGTGAACCGCGTGTTCGAGACCCGCGAGGCGCTCTACGCCGGTGTTCAAGAAATTGCGGCCATGATCGCCGCCAAGTCACCGCTGTCCATCCGTGGCACCAAGGAAATGATCACCTACGCCCGCGACCACAGCGTGGCCGACAGCCTGAACTACATCGCCACCTGGAACGCTGCTATGCTGATGAGCAAAGACCTTAGCGAGGCAATGACGGCGAACATGCAAAAACGCTTGCCGGTATTCAAGGACTGAATTCACCATGACCATTTCAATGAGGCGAAGCCGATGATGAAAACTTCCTATTTTTTGAAGTATTTGCTGACCAAACTCATCATGGATGTCTCTCAAGGCAAATTCCGCTGATACCTTAGTTCCGCAGACGAACTTTTATTGATGTCAATGCACCAGTCTCCAAACCTGCGGCTGGAAGACCGGCTTCCCAAGACCGAGCTGGGACAACTGACGCTTGTTGCGTCGTTCATGCTAGGCGTGGCGTTGGTCGACTATTTAACGGGTAACTTGCTGAGGGTCTACCCCCTGTATTTCATCCCGATTGCGCTGGCTGCACTGACGCTAGGACGGCTTGGCGCGATTTTGATTGCCGTGAACTGCGCTGTGATTTGGCTGGCCGCCAACCTGATTCATGATCAAGAGTTCAGCGCAAATTGGATATGGCTCTGGAATACGGCCATCCAGGGTGCAGCGTTTATTTTCGTTGCCGAACTGGTGTTCAGGCTTCATTCGGGTCGGATAAGGGAAAGCCAACTGGCACGATTGGACAAGCTCACGGGGCTCACTAATTCGAGGGCGTTTATGGAGCAGGCACCAATGCTCCTGGACTTCTGCCGTCGTGATGGCAAGCCAGTCACCATCGCCTACATCGATCTAGACGGTTTCAAGCAAGTTAACGATACCAAGGGCCATCAACAGGGCGACGAAGTACTTCGTAACTGTGCACATGCGATGCGGTCAACCCTGAGAGCGAGCGACTTGCTGTGCCGCCTCGGTGGCGACGAGTTTGCAGTGATGCTGCCGAATACTTCCGAGCAAGGCGCTGTTGAAATCCTCGAAAAATTGAGCGCCGCGATCGAATCCGCAATGCTTCTTCTGGATTGCACCGTCACAGCCAGCATCGGCGCCGCGGTCTACGGTGTTGCACCTCCGCGACTGGATGAGGCGATTCAGGCCGCCGACGAGGTGATGTATGCAGTCAAAAAATCCGGCAAGAATCAAGTCCGGGTGAAATACCTGGCTTGATCCATCCTTGATGGACGGATCAAGCGAGCCAGCGCTTGCGCCGCTTGTAACTCTTCACATCTTTGAAACTCTTGCGCTCACCACCGCCCATGCCGAGATAAAACTCTTTGACGTCTTCATTGTTGGCCAGATCACTGGCCACGCCGTCCATGACAATACGGCCCGACTCCATGATGTAGCCGTAATCCGAATATTTCAAAGCCATGTTGGTGTTCTGCTCGGCCAGCAGAAAGGTGACTTTTTCCCTGCGGTTGAGGTCTTTCACAATCTCAAAAACCTCTTCCACGATCTGCGGAGCCAGCCCCATCGAGGGCTCGTCGAGCAACACCATGTTGGGGTTGGCCATGAGGGCGCGGCCAATCGCGCACATTTGCTGCTCTCCCCCCGAGGTGTAGGCCGCCTGACTGCCACGTCGGGTCTTAAGACTGGGAAAGTAGCTGTAGACCTTCTCCAGATTGCGGGCAATTTCAGCCTTGTCTTTGCGGGTGTAGCCACCGGTGCGTAAATTCTCTTCTATGGTCAGGTGGGCAAAGCAATGCCGCCCCTCCATGACCTGAACCACCCCACGGTTGACCAGATCCGCCGGGGTCAAGTTCTCGATGCGCTCCCCGCGAAGTTCGATGGAACCCTTGGTGACCTCACCCCGCTGGCCCTTGAGCAAATTGCTGATAGCACGCAAGGTGGTGGTCTTACCCGCCCCATTGCCGCCGAGCAAGGCCACAATTTTGCCATCCGGCACCTGCAAGGACACCCCCTTGAGCACGAGGATCACGTGGTTGTAGATAACCTCGATGCCGTTGACGTTCAGAACAATATCTGACGTTTTGTGAGGGGCGTCCATGAGTTCAGCTTCTGGTAAAAAAGTCCCGAGGATTAGGACTGGCAGTCTTGACCAGTTCGGCGGGTGAGCTTTTTCTCGGCGGCGTACTTGTCAGCAGCGGCCTTGACCATGGGTTTAATGATCTGCTCATCCGCCTGCATCCAGTCCGAGGTCCACTCGAACTTGCTACCGTCCCAGGTGTGCACCCGCGCCCAGGATGCGCCCATGTGGTCTTGGCAACTGGTGGAGATGGGGCGCATCACGCCCTTGAAACCCAGCGCATCGAGCTTGGCCTGGGTGAGGTTCAGGTTCTCATATCCCCAGCGGGCCTGCTCGCCGGTCATGACCTTGCCCTTGCCAAACCGTTCTTGCGCCGCACGCACGCCCTCTACTGCAAACATGGCTGCGGTCAGGCCGCGCATGTAAAGCACTTGCCCCACTTCATCCTTCGGTCCGGTACCCTGGTTTTTATCATGGACCAGTTTGATGACTTCTTTGGCTACAGCGGAATTGGGCTCGGCACCGTGCTGCATCATGATGGCGTTGTACCCCTTGGCACCTTGGCCTACGTCTTTCACATCAGGTTCAGCCCCGGCCCACCACACGCCATACATTTTGTCGCGGGGGTAACCGGTAGCCTGGGCCTCTTTCAAGGCGGTGGAGTTCATCACACCCCAGCCCCAGTTAAGCACATAGTCAGGCCGGTTCTGTCTGATCTGCAACCAGGTGGCTTTTTGTTCTACACCGGGGTGTGTCACAGGAAGCAAACTCAGGACAAAGCCGTGCATGGCGGCACGCTCCTGCAGCAGGGGAATCGGCTCCTTGCCAAACGGGCTGTCGTGGTAAATCAGGGTGATTTTCTTACCCTTGAGATTGTCCAAACCACCTTCTTTTTTGGCGATATGTTGAATGAGGGTATCTGCGGCTACCCAGTAGGTTCCAGCCAGCGGAAAGTTCCATTTGAAAACGCCCCCATCGGCCGATTCACTGCGGCCATAGCCGGCGGTTATCAGCGGAATTTTGTCGCCAGGTGCTTTTTCGGTCAGGGCAAAGGTGATGCCCGTTGATAAGGGTTGGAACACGGTGGCACCGCCATTTTTACCCTTCAGACGTTCATAGCACTCAACACCACGGTCGGTGGCGTAACCGGTTTCGCATTCTTCAAAGCTGACCTTCACGCCGTTGATGCCGCCCTTTGCATTGACCAGCTTCAGATAGTCCACATAGCCGTTGGCAAACGGTACACCGTTGGGCGCATAGGCGCCGGTACGGTACACCAGCACCGGGAAAAACTGCTCTTTGGCCTGGGCTTGCGCAATGGTGGGGGCAACGCTACCCGAAAAACCTGCAGCCATGATGGCTGCAGCGCTTACAACTTGACGAAGTTTCATGGTTTGTCTCCTAAAAAATAAAGGGTCAGTGAGGGAAAGGCCAAAGCCGCATTTTTTGTTTTCCAATACTCCACAAGCGCGCAAGCCCATGCGGTTCAACGATCAGAAACCAGACGATCAGCGCGCCAAACACCATGAACTCAGCGTGTGAAATGGCAGCCGTTGAAATTTCTACCCCAAACAGATTGCCCATGGCCGGCAACAACTGGTTGAGCACAATGGGCAGGACAACGATGAAGGCGGCTCCAAAGAAACTGCCCATGATCGAGCCCATGCCACCAATGATGACCATGAACAGCAGTTGAAAGGAGCGATCAACTGAAAACGCAGCCGGCTCCCAGGAGCCCAGGTGAATAAACCCCCAGAGGGCACCCGCCACGCCAACAATAAACGAACTCACAGCAAAAGCACTGAGTTTGGCGTACATGGGCCGGATACCGATCACTGCTGCTGCTACGTCCATGTCGCGAATAGCCATCCATTCCCTGCCAATCGCGCCTCGCACCAGATTTTTGGCCAAGATGCCAAAAACAACCAGCACCATCAAGCAGAACAGGTATTTCTCAAGTGGACTGTCAATCTTCCAGCCAAAGACCTGGAGATTGGAGATCGACACTGAACCTGATGAAGTGTTGTTGGTAAACCATCCGACGCGCAAAAAAGCCCAGTCGCAAAAGAATTGCGCCGCCAGAGTAGCTACCGCCAGATACAAGCCCTTGACGCGCAGGCTGGGAATGCCGAAAACGATACCCACCACCGTTGCAAAGAACCCGCCAGAGAGCAAGGCAACGATCAGCGGCATTCCCTCAATGCGCACAAAGGTGTTGTAGGCTGCATAAGCCCCAACCGCCATGAAAGCACCCGAGCCCAGAGAAATCTGACCGCAGTAACCGACCAGAATATTTACTCCCAATGCGGCTAGCGCCAGAATGACAAACGGAATCAGGATGGCGCGAAACATGTACTCATCGACCAGCAAAGGCACGCCTATGAAGGCAAAGGCAATCAAGGCCAAAACTGCCCAGCGGTCTTGGGCAATCGGAAAGATCTGCTGATCCGCCGAGTAGCTGGTTTTGAACTGACCGTTTTCTCTGTAGAACATAGCCGTGATCAGTTGAGGGCCGAGCAGATGTGCGGCGTGAATCTTGGTCTGTCCTGCAAGTTCTTAAACTCGATCAATGATTTTCTCCCCAAACAAACCCTGTGGCCGAAACAGCAAAAACACCAGAGCCAACATGTAGGCAAACCAAATCTCGATGCCACCACCCACCAACGGCCCGATGTAGACCTCAGAGAGTTTTTCACCCACACCAATGATCAGGCCTCCAATGATGGCGCCTGGTACCGAAGTCAGGCCACCCAGAATAATGACCGGCAATGCCCGCAGCGCGATCGTGGCCAGAGAAAACTGCACGCCGAGCTTGGAGCCCCAGATCATGCCGGCCACCAAGGCTACCACTCCGGCCACGCACCAGACGATGACCCAGATGCGGTTGAGGGGAATGCCTATGCTTTGCGCAGCTTGATGGTCGTCGGCAACGGCGCGCAATGCGCAACCGGTATTTGTTTTCTGGAAAAAAAGCGAGAGCATGGTGACAAGCACCGCGGAAATGGCTGCAGCAATCAGGTCTTCTTGATTGATCAGCACGCCGCCCGGAAACACCGACTCCAGCACAAAAACCGGGTCCTTGGGCATCCCAATATCGATCTTGTAAATGTCACTGCCAAAGAGCGTTTGCCCGAGGCCTTCGAGGAAATAAGTGATACCCAGCGTGGCCATCAGCAAGGTTGCACCCTCCTGATTGACAAGATGGCGAAGCACCAGATACTCAATCAGCCAAGCCACTACAAACATGATGACGGCGGCTACAACAAATGCGAGGACATTAGCCAACCATTTACTCTCAATTCCAGTCCATGCAGGGAACCATTCGGCAAAACGCGCCATGGCCAATGCAGCAAACAAAACCATCGCTCCCTGGGCAAAATTGAAAACCCCAGAGGCTTTGAAGATCAGCACAAAACCCAAGGCCACCAGCGAATAGAGCATGCCAGCCATGAGGCCGCCGAGCAGAGTCTCCAGAAAGAACGCCATTTACTTGTTCCCTCCTGTACCCAGATAGGCACTGATGACATCCTTGTTGGCGCGGACTTCAGTGGGCGTACCATCGCCGATTTTCTTGCCGTAGTCGAGCACCACAACACGGTCTGAAATATCCATCACCACACCCATGTCGTGCTCGATCAAGACAACCGTGGTGCCGTACTCATCGTTGATGTCGAGTACAAAGCGGCACATGTCCTGTTTTTCTTCCAGATTCATACCGGCCATGGGTTCATCGAGCAGCAGCACTTTGGGCTCCATGGCCAGGGCACGTCCCAGATCCACCCGTTTTTGCAACCCGTAGGGGAGTTGCCCAACAGGTGTTTTGCGGTAGGGTTGAATTTCCAGAAAGTCAATGATGTGCTCGACAAATTCGCGGTGCCGGATTTCTTCCTTTTCAGCAGGGCCCCAGCGCAGGGCCTGAAGAAAGAGATTGCTCTTCATGTGCAGGTTGCGCCCGGTCATGATGTTGTCAATCACGCTCATGCCCTTGAACAGCGCGAGATTCTGGAAGGTTCGGGCGATGCCCATCTCTGCGACCTGCCGACTGTCCATGTGGCTAAAGGTTCGGCCCTGAAAGCTGATCGTGCCGAGCTGCGGCGTATAGACACCATTGATGCAATTGAGCATGGAGCTTTTGCCGGCACCGTTGGGGCCAATGATGGCGCGCACTTCGTGCTCGCGAACATCAAACGAAATATCAGTCAAGGCCTTGACACCACCAAAGGCCAGGCTGATGTTTTTTACATCCAGAACAACATCACCTATTTTCTTGTCGGCCATGGTTCTTATGCAGCGGCTTTGACCGGGTTAAATGTTTTGGCGTCTTCAATGCGAAGGGTGGCACTGACAATGCCGGAACGTCCGTCTTCAAACTTGACCACGGTCTCGATGAATTGCTCGTATTGCCCACCATACAGGGCGTCGATCAGGGGCTGGTATTTTTCACCAATGAAACCACGGCGGACCTTGTTGGTTCGGGTCAATTCGCCATCATCGGCGTCGAGTTCTTTGTGCAGCACCAGAAAGCGGCTGATCTGACTGCCTGCCAGCAGGGCGTCTTCACTCAAATCCGCGTTGACTTTCTCCACGCACTCGCGGATGAGCTGGTACACCTCAGACTTTTGAGCCAGATCGGTGTAGCCTGCATAAGAAAAATTGCGTCGTTCGGCCCAGTTGCCCACAGCATCAAAGTCGATATTGAGCATGACACAGACTTTTTCCCTCCGGTCGCCATAGGCCACGACTTCTTTGATAAACGGAAAGAACTTGAGCTTGTTCTCGACGTACTTGGGTGCAAACATGGCCCCGTCATTGATGCCGCCCTGAATACGCCCCACATCTTTGACACGGTCGATGATCTTGAGGTGGCCATGTGCATCAATGAATCCGGCATCGCTGGTGTGGTACCAGCCATCGGCGGTAAGCACTTCAGCTGTGGCTAAAGGGTTTTTGTAATACTCTTTGAGCAAGCCTGGTGACTTGACCAGAATTTCGCCGTTTTCGGCC
>JBEIGE010000056.1:0-7559 GCA_040382055.1 Hylemonella sp. | reverse complement strand
TCGGGCAACTCCAGTTGACTACCTAAAAGGAGTTTGAGGAAATTTTTCTTCAGTCCCCACAAAGCCACCGCCAGCGCAATTGACATGGCGGCATACAAAATTGTGGGCTTCCACTTGATAAAACGCTCATCATGAAGCCCCAGGGTGAGGGTGCCAAAGACCAGAATAAGCGCGAGTGTGATCTTGTGCATCATCTGCAACTTGCGATCGATGGCGTAGATCACGCCCATTTGCACCACGGTTGCAGCCATCAGTACGGCTGTGCCAACATAAATGTCATAGGTTTTGTAGGCTGCAAAGAAAAACAGGATCGGCAAGAAATCAATCAGAACTTTCATGGTGTCTCCGGCTTGAAATCCAGCGACGCCGAGTTCATGCAGTAACGCAAACCGGTGGGCTGGGGACCGTCCTCAAACACATGGCCCAGGTGTGCATCACAGCTGGCACAGCGGTTTTCCGTACGCTTCATGCCATGGCTGAGGTCAACCACATCGGTAATCGCACCAGGTTCGGCCAGGGAAAAACTTGGCCAGCCGCAACCCGCATCAAACTTGGTATCGGAGTCGAACAATTTAGCGCCACAGCAAATACACGAGTAAGTGCCTTTGGACCAATGGCCTTCGTATTTGCCGGTGAACGGGCGCTCGGTTGCGGACTTGCGGGTCACTTCAAAAGCCACACGCTCGGCACCTTTCTCAGCCAGCAAGGCTTTCCATTGCGCATCGGTCTTTGCGAGGGGTTTGGTATCTGGGTTTGAGCTCATGATGAACAGCTGATTTCAATGGTGGATGCCCAGTCGGGCGGGAAGTCGGCAAAGGCCTCAAAGCCGGGATGCTCGTCAAAGGGATTTTCCAGCAATTGCAACAAGATGCTGACGCCGGTGAAATCTTTGCCCTTGGCCAGCCGGATGGCTTGTTCGCCCAAATGGTTGCGAAGAATGAACTTTGGGTTGGTCTTGCGCATTAAATCAGCGCTTAGTCCTTTATCCTCTTGGTTCAGACGCTCTGAAAACAAGAGCAACCAGGAATCAAAAGCAGGGCGATCCAGGAACAAGTCGCGCACCGGTTGTGTGTTCCCATCCGCCACGGATTGACCCAGGCGCCGCCAGAAAATCGTGTAATCCACACGGTTCTGAGCCAACAATTTGAGTATTGCGTCAATGAGATGTCGGTCTTCAGTGTGGGCCTGACGCAAACCCAGTTTGGCGCGCATCTGGTTTTCCAGCGTTTGTGGGAACACGGTTTTGTAGGATTCAAGCGCGGCCAGCGCCTGTTCCTGGTCTTCTATCAGTGGCAACAAGGCCTGACCCAGGCAAAACAGGTTCCAATAGGCGACGTTGGGTTGCCTGTTGTAGGCATAACGGCCCTGACTGTCCGAGTGGTTGCAGATATGGTCGGGATCGAAAGCGTCCATGAACTGGAAGGGGCCATAGTCGATCGTCAAGCCCAGAATGCTCATGTTGTCAGTATTCATGACGCCATGGCAAAAGCCAACGGCCTGCCAGTGCGCCACCATGCGTGCGGTACGTTCACTGACCGCTTGCAATAGCGCCGCATAGGCGTTGGCATTGAACTGTTCTGTGTTGCGGCATTCCGGGTAAAACCGGTCTATGACATAGTCGGCCAGTTGCCTGAGTTCAGCTATCCGGTTGTGGTACGAAAAGTGCTCAAAGTGCCCAAAGCGCACAAAGCTCGGGGCTACACGGGTCACGACCGCTGCAGTCTCCGGTTCTTCACGCAGTACGGTTGCGTCTGAGCCCGTGATACACAGGGCGCGGGAGCTGGGGATACCCAGGCCGTGCATGGCTTCACTGCATAAAAACTCACGTATGCTGGAACGCAACACAGCCCGGCCATCTCCCATGCGGGAGTAGGGTGTCGGACCAGCACCCTTGAGTTGAATTTCCAGGCCTGCTTCGGTTTCACCCAGAAGCAAGGCACGCCCATCGCCAAGCTGGCCGGCCCAAACACCAAACTGGTGTCCGCTGTAAACCGATGCCAAAGACTGGCCGCCCTGAAGTGGCCGGTTGCCGCTGAAAGCTTCGAGCAGGTCTTGGGATCGCATCAGTTCTGGCGACAAGCCCAACTGCCCGGCGACACGCTCACTGCGACCCACCCAGTAAGGCGCGGGCAAAGGCTGGGGTGAAAGCGGGGTGAAAAAATCGGGGCCCAATTTGGCAAAGCTGTGTCGCCAGTGCAGTCCCAAATCAACGTCTTGCTCAAAACTCATACCGGGATTGTCCTGTAAAACCAGCGGACTAGACGCCATGAGGGTCATCCCCATACCCGAGAGCAGCGGCTTCAAGGATACTTACGGCCTTGTTCATCCCCCGATATCCAGGAGAATTTTCATGCTTGGCTTGATGCAAAACCAGCCCCTGCTCATCTCTTCGCTGATTGAGTTTGCCGAACGCCACCATGCCGATGGCGAAGTTGTATCACGGCGCGTAGAAGGCGACATTCACCGTTACACCTACAAGGAGGTGGGCCTGCGGTCGCGTCAGGTGGCCAATGGCCTTGATGGCCTGAAGTTAGGCTTTGGTAACCGTGTGGCCACGTTGGCCTGGAACGGCTACCGGCATCTTGAGCTTTACTTTGGTGTGAGCGGGTCCGGACGTGTGCTCCACACCATCAATCCGCGCCTGCACCCCGACCAGATTGCGTGGATTGCCAACCATGCAGAAGACCAGGTGCTGTTTTTTGACCTGACGTTTCTGCCTCTGGTGCAGGCTGTTCATGCCCGGTGCGCCAGTATCAAGCACTGGATTGCCCTATGTGATGCCGACAAATTGCCAGCCGATTCCGGCATTTCCGGCCTGGTGAGCTATGAGTCATGGCTGTCTGCGCAGTCAACCGAATACAACTGGCCGGTCTTTGATGAGAACACGGCTTCCAGCATGTGTTACACCAGCGGCACCACAGGCAATCCCAAGGCCGCCCTGTATAGCCATCGCTCCACCCTGCTGCATGCCTATGCAGCAGCCCTTCCCGATGTGATGTGCATCAGCGCTCGAGATGCCGTTTTGCCGGTTGTTCCCATGTTTCACGTTAATGCCTGGGGCATACCCTATTCGGCTGCTCTGACCGGCTGCAAGTTGGTGTTTCCCGGCCCGGCACTGGACGGTAAATCCATTTACGAACTCATTGAGTCCGAACGCGTGAGCTACGCCGCGGGCGTGCCCACCATCTGGCAGATGTTGCTGGGCCACATGAAGCCTGCCGGGTTGAAATTCTCCACCTTGAAGCGTACGGTCATTGGTGGATCGGCCTGTCCCCCAGCCATGATCACGGCCTTCAACGACGATTTCGGGGTAGAGGTTTTGCACGCGTGGGGCATGACTGAAATGTCGCCTCTGGGCACGCTGTGCACCCTCAAGAACAAACATTTATTGCTCTCCAAAGAAGAGCAGATGAAAATTCTGCTCAAGCAGGGCCGTTGTATCTACGGGGTTGACATGAAGATTGTCGATGCCGATGGCAACGAGTTACCGCACGATGGCAAAGCCTTTGGCGACCTTCTGGTCAAAGGCCCCTGGATTCTTGCTGAATATTTCAAAGGTGAGGGCGGTGACCCGCTGGTTTACGATGCCCAGGGGCATGGCTGGTTTCCTACCGGAGATGTGGCCACGATTGATCCCGATGGCTATATGCAGATCACCGACCGCAGCAAGGATGTGATCAAGTCAGGGGGCGAGTGGATCAGCTCGATTGATGTCGAAAACATTGCGGTCTCTCACCCGGCGGTCGCCATGGCGGCATGCATTGGGGTGCGGCACCCCAAGTGGGACGAGCGGCCGGTGGTGGTGGTGGTCAAGAAGCCGGCAGCCGAGGTTTCCCGCGAACAAATCCTTGCGTTTTATGAGGGCAAAACAGCCAAATGGCAGATCCCTGACGATGTAATTTTTCTTGATGCCATTCCCTTGGGCGCTACCGGGAAAATGCTCAAAACACGTCTTAGAGAGGTCCTTAAAGATTACAAATTGCCAGGCACCTGAGTCACCTTCGCGTCAGATTTTTTAGCCCCCATAGGGTCAACCCCTAGTTACCTCAATTGCCGTTGACGGTAACCTTACGGCCTGTGTTTTTAAAACCTACGGAGATTTATAGTGAACTCAACGCTTAAAGTGTTGGCAGTTTCAGCTGCCTTGGTCTGCTCAAACCTGGCTTTTGCCCAAAAGGGCGAAACCGTGAAGATGGTGCGCATTGACGCCCAAAGTGGCCTGCTTGGCCCCGTGGGTATCAACCAGTTGAAAAGCTATCAGTTCTTCGCCGAGAAATACAGCGGTGCGGGCAATCCAGCGGGCGTTAAATTTGAAGTTACCGGGCTGGACAACAAACTCAGCCCGGCTGAGAGCCTGACTTTGCTCAAGTCAGCGATTGACTCCGGCGTTCGCTACATCATTCAGGGTAATGGCTCCTCTGTCGCCCTGGCCCTGTCGGATGCCATTACAAAACACAACGAACGCAATCCCGGCAAAGAGGTGATCTTTCTCAACGATTCTGCGGTGGATCCTGACTTGACCAACAGCAAGTGCAGCTACTGGCACTTCAGGTTTGATGCCGATACCTCCATGAAAATGGAAGCCATGTCCAGCTTCATCAAGGACAAGCCGGATGTGAAAAAAGTGTTCATTCTGGGGCAGAACTATTCTCACGGCGTTCAGGTTGCCCGCTACACCAAGGAAACCTTGGCGCGCAAGCGGCCGGACATCCAGATCGTTGGTGAAGACCTTCACCCACTGGCCCAGGTCCGTGATTTCGCTCCCTACATCGCCAAAATCAAGGCCTCAGGTGCAGACAGTGTTGTCACTGGAAATTGGGGTTCAGACTTGTCTTTGCTGATCAAGGCGGCCAATGACGGCGGCTACACTGGCAACTTCTTCACTTACTATACCGGTGTCACCGGTACCCCATCTGCTCTGGGCACGAACGGTGCTGGACGGGTTTTCCAAGTGTCTTATGGTCATTACAACCCCGGTGGCGAAACGTCCAAGTTGCTGAGCGAATTCAAAGCCAAGTACAACGATGACTTCTACACCTACTCCATCATGCGCATTTTCGAAACTTTGGGTGCTGCCATGGCCAAGGCCAAATCTACCGACCCTGTGAAAGTCGCAGCCGCCATGGAGGGTATCAAGGTCAAGAGCTTTAACGGCGAAGTCGAGATGCGTAAGGCTGACCATCAGTTGCAGCAGCCGTTGTACATGACGGTTTGGCAAAAAGCCGGTGGCAAGTTCCCCTATAGTCCCGAGAATACCGGCATGACTCTGGTGCCGATCAAGGAATACCCGAACTACGTCTCCAGCACACCCACCAGCTGCGACATGAAGCGCCCTTCCTGATTTTTTTGAAGTTATCGAGCCCGAACGCAATGCTGCTTCGGGCTCTTTTTATGGTTTGACGGGAAAGCACAGGTTTCATGGAGTTTTTCATTATCTCGATGCTCAACGGGCTCAGTTACGGCCTGTTGCTGTTCATGTTGAGTTCCGGGCTGACCCTGATTTTCAGCATGATGGGCGTCCTTAATTTTGCCCATGCCAGCTTTTATATGGTGGGCGCCTATATCGGTTATACCCTGTCCCAGGGGATTGGTTTTTGGCCGGCGCTCATCCTGTCGCCGATTCTGGTTGGGGCCATGGGTGCTGTGTTCGAGCGCGTGAGCTTGCGCAAAGTCCACAAATTCGGCCATGTTCCCGAATTGCTCGTGACCTTCGGCCTTTCATTCGTCATTCTTGAGCTGGTCCAGTTGATATGGGGGCGTCTTGCGCTTCAATTCAGTCCGCCGGATCTTCTCAAAGGCCCCATGTTTACTCTCATCAACCATTCTGTTGAGGGTCTCACACTGATCTGGGGCGCAGTTCCAGTTGAACTTTGCAGCACCTCAGACGCTGCCTTGCGTATCGTTTGCTCGCCTTTTCCGGCCACCCGCGGTTTTATGATGGGTGTAGCTTTGCTCATGCTCACCAGCGTGTGGTTGCTCCTGACATACACGCGCATTGGTCTGGTTATTCAAGCTGCACTCACGCACCCCGAGGCGGTCGAGGCGCTGGGACACAATGTGCCACGAGTGTTCATGCTGGTCTTTGGAGCCGGAGCCGGTTTGGCCGGTTTGGCCGGCGTGATTGGCGGCAGCACCTTTCTCACTGAACCGGCCATGGCAGCTACGGTAGGCTCAATCATCTTCGTGGTGGTGGTGGTCGGTGGCATGGGTTCTTTATCCGGCGCTTTTATTGCATCGGTGCTTATCGGCGTGATCCAGACCTTTGCCATTGCATTTGATTATTCGCTGGGCTCTTTGGCCATTCAGATGGGCTTGACGCTGAGTGATGGCGTCAAATCCAATACCCTGCTCAAACTTACCCTGGCCCAGGTTGCGCCCATCCTGCCGTATTTGTTTTTGATCCTGATCCTGATCTTTCGACCCAAGGGACTGCTAGGTTCCAGGGAGGGATAAATGGCCAATCACTATTACGAGTTCAAACCGCTGAACATCGGCCGCTGGATTATCTGGGGTCTCTTTGCTTTGCTGCTGCTGCTTGCACCGATGGTCTTCAAAAGCGGCTTTTCCATCAGCCTGCTGACCTTCATCGGCGCGCTTATCGTCAACTGTCTTGCCTTCAACATTTTGCTTGGGCAAGGCGGCATGTTGAGCTTCGGCCATGCCGTTTATTCGGGCCTGGGTGCTTTTGTGGCTGTGCACGCGCTCAACTATGTATCCAACGGTACTCTGCCTATACCAGTGTCCCTGATCCCTGTCGTCGGTGGACTGGGCGGAATGTTTTTTGCTTTTCTTTTCGGTTGGTTTACAACGCGAAAGTCCGGCACAACCTTTGCCATGATTACCCTGGGCTTGGGCGAACTGGTGTTTGCCATGTCCTTGATGGTGCCTGAGTTTTTTGGCGGGGAGGGCGGGGTATCGGCTAACCGGGTTACTGGCAAACCATTTTTAGGCATCACATTCGGTCCGCCCATACAGGTGTACTACCTCACCGCCGTGTATGTGTTCGTGTGTGTCGTCGCTATGTTTGCGTTTACCCGAACACCGCTGGGTCGTATTCTCAATGCGGTTCGGGACAATCCTGAGCGAGTGGAGTTTATCGGTTACAACACCCAAAAAGTTCGCTATATTGCCTTCATCATCGTGGGTTTTTTCTCGGGTATTTCCGGTGGACTTGGGGTACTCAACCTGGAACTGGTGACCGCTGAAAATGTTGGCGCTGCACGTTCAGCCAGTACGTTGCTGTTTACCTTCCTTGGCGGTGTGACCTTTTTCTTCGGCCCCATCATTGGTGCTGTGCTGCTGGCCTTGGGGTTTGTTGTTTTCAGTGAATACACCAACGCGTGGCTGCTGTATCTGGGCCTGATTTTTCTGTTCATGGTGATGTATGCCCCCGGAGGCATTGCCAGCCTCTTGATGATGAACCTTCGAGTGGCCTCATTTGGAAAGCTGCGTCAACTCTGGGTCAGTTACCTGGCCCTGGCGGGTACGGCCTTGGTTGCCTTGATCGGCGCATCAGCCATGATTGAAATGATTTACCAGCTACAACTGAGTACAACCGG
>JBEIGE010000055.1:0-8333 GCA_040382055.1 Hylemonella sp. | reverse complement strand
ATGGCGGCCGCTTGTTCCAGATTCAGGTTCTTGAGTTGAAAGTTCATAATTGCGTTTTTCCTTCAAGCCGATGTTATTCCATTCCTCTCTACGCAAAGAGTTGGCACGCAGTTTTGGTGCCACGCTGATCGTGCTGGTCACCGTGGTGATGACCATGACGCTGATCCGGACTCTTGGACAGGCATCGCGCGGCAGCTTCAACCCGTCGGATGTCATCCTGGTCATGGGCTATAACGTGCTGGCTTTTCTCCCAAATATCATGACCATGAGTCTGTTCATAGCCACGGTCAGCACATTGTCGCGACTGTACCGGGACAGCGAAATGGTGATCTGGTTCTCCAGCGGCATCGGCCTTTTTAGCCTGTTGCGGCCCCTCTTCAGGTTTGCCTGGCCCATCCTCGTAGCGGTAGCGGCTCTGGCCATGTTTGTTTTGCCCTGGTCCAACCAGCAAATTGAAGACATGAAAGTGACCTACGAAAAACGGGGCGACCTGGAGCGCGTGGAGCCCGGACAATTTCAGGAATCTGCCGGAGGCAAACGGGTGTTTTTCGTTGAAAAGAATCTTTCAGCCCAGCAGTCGGCCAGCAATGTTTTTATTGCGACCGTCGAAAACGGCAAAGAAACGGTCACTTCGGCGCGTAGTGGGCGGATTGAGCGCATCGAAGACGATAAATTCCTGATTCTTGAAAACGGCCAGCGGCTGGAAAATAGCATAGGCAAAAAAGACCTCAAAATCAGCGAATTTTCTGTCTACGGCCTGGTTGTGGAGCCCGGTCAAGTCAGCGACCAAAGCGATATTCCCCTCAATACGCGCTCCATGGTTTATTTGGTGAGCAACCCCAATGCGGCCAATCTAGGCGAAATTTCCTGGCGTCTGGGGTTTCTTCTGGCTGCAGCCAATCTGCTGATCATTGCTGTGGCATCATCCCGCGTAAACCCGCGCGTAGGCCGCGCCGGCAACCTCATTTTTTCGCTGCTCCTTTTTCAGGTCTATCTCAACTTGCTCAATCTGGGACAAAACTGGATCGCGACCAACCAGATTTCTTTTTCCGCGTTCATGTTGCTCTTGCACGGCGGCGGCTTGCTGGCAAGCCTGCTCTGGCTGTCCAAACGCCATCACAACTGGCAATGGTGGCCGACGCCAAAGATTAAAGCGACTTCAAAGGCATGAAAACCATCCGTCGGTTAATTTACGGTGAAGTGTTTACTTCGGTCTCTTTTGTCACCCTGGCTTTTCTGGCGCTGTTCAGTTTTTTCGACTTTGTTGACCAGTTACCTTCCATTGGCCGCCCCGGGGCTGGCGCAGGCTATCAACTACCGCAAGCCCTGAGCTTCGTCACACTGCTTGTTCCCAGCCATTTGTATGAGTTGCTGCCAATCACCGTCCTGATCGGCACCATTTTCGTCATGAGCCGCCTGGCACAAAGTTCCGAGTTCACGATTCTTCGCACCAGCGGTCTCGGTCCATGGCGCGCACTGCGAACGCTGCTGGCCTGTGGCAGCGTTTTTGTGGTGTTGACCTTTGCCATTGGGGACTATCTGGCGCCTTGGTCGGACCGTACCGCCCAACTCCTCAAAGCCCGCTTTCAGGGCAGTATTTCAGTGGGACAAACCGGGGCCTGGCTTAAGGAAAAACAATCCTATGGGCAGTTTGCAACCAACGTGAATTCATTGGCCTCCGACGGCAGCATGCGTGGCGTGCGGATTTTTGAGTTCGACAACCGGGGGCTTCTGGTCTCCATGACCCGTGCAGACCAGGCCCAATTCGGTGAAGACGAGTCCTGGATACTTATCAATGCCGAAAGAACCGAGTTTTCCGGCGCAGCCAGGGACAGCCGACAGGTTGAACGCGCCATCGTACCGAGATTTCGCTGGCCCACCAACATCAGTGCCGAAATGGTTTCTGCCGCTGTGCTGCGGCCTGACCGCATGAGCACGATAGACCTGTTTCAGTACATCCGTCACCTGGATGCGAACAGCCAGACCTCCCAGCGATATGAAATTGAATTCTGGAAGAAAGTGTTTTACCCACTCAGCTGCCTGGTCATGGTTGTTTTGGCACTGCCTTTTGCCTATCTGCACTTCAGATCCGAGGGTATTTCCGTTTATGTCTTTGGCGGTGTTCTGGCTGGCATCAGCTTCTTTTTCCTCAACAACGTGATGGGCTACGTAGGTGAATTGCGAAACTGGCAGCCCTGGTTAACGGCGGCCCTGCCTGGCATGATTTATTCCCTGCTGTCCCTGACAGCCTTTGGCTGGCTGGTTTTACGACGATGAACTTGAGCACCATGAACAATAACAACCCATGCGGCGGGATCATCCTGTTTGCCCATGGCTCTCGGGACCCCTTGTGGCGCAAACCCATGGAGGCGGTTGCCGCCAGAATTTCTGAAATGGCACCTGATCGTCCAGTGCGTTGCGCTTTTCTGGAACTGAGCTCCCCGGACCTGCAGACCAGTGCCTCAGAACTGATTGATCTGGGCCTGCAAGCCATTACGGTTGTGCCCATGTTCTTGGGCGTTGGAAAACATGCGCGGGAAGACCTGCCCGTGCTCATGGCCGGGCTTGAACAGAGATACCCGGACGTTGTCTTTAGCTTGCAGCCGTCGGTAGGGGAAAATCCCCGCATGATTGACATGCTGGCCCAGATTGCCTTGTCGCGCGACTAGCGCTGCTCAAGCCCCATCGCTTTGCACATGCGCCTCAAGCCGCTATTTTTGACGCTGTTGAGCGTTTCTCTGGCCCTTGCCCTGTTACCGGCAATCTGGCCGCGTCTGGATATTCTGGTGGCCGGGTATTTTCTTCAGGACAAGCCGCCGATTGATCCCTCCAGATGGCTTTGGGTGGATTGGGTTAACGAATACACACCGGATACGTTCAGAACCCTGGCCTTGGTGTGCCTGGCCGCATGGATAGCGATCAGCCTGTCGCCCAAGCTCAGGCACTCGGGCATGCGGCTGGGGTTTGTCGGCTTGTCCTTGTTGCTGGGCCCGGGTTTTGCCACCTGGGCGGTGAAAGAACACCATTTGCGCGCCCGGCCCTTTGATGTGGTTGAGTTCGGCGGCGACCGGCTGTTTACTGGCGCTCTGGTGCAAGCCAACCAGTGCATTGACAACTGTGCTTTTGTCAGCGGGCATGTGGCCTGCGGGTTTTTCTTTGTCTCCCTTATGCTGATTGATGAAAAACACCGTGGCCTGTGGGCTGCTGTAGGACTGGTTGCGGGCTTGACCATCGGCGTAGCCCGCATGTCCGTGGGTGCTCATTGGTTGAGCGATGTGCTGTGGGCACTCCCTCTGACATTGTCTGTCAGCGGGCTGGTCTGGTGGATTTTGCAAAAGGTTTACCGGACCGGACCAAACCCTATCCTGACCCAACCATGAATTCCATACGATCCCTGCTGGTGCTGATGCGACCGCATCAATGGCTGAAAAATATCTTTGTCTTTGCCGGACTGGTGTTTAGCCAATCCTGGGACAACGCAGCGCTGGCCCTGACTGTGCTCAATGTATTTGCCGCATTTTGCTGCGCCTCCAGCATGGTCTACATCATTAACGACTGGCGCGACCGGCTCACCGACTCCCTTCACCCCGTCAAGCGCAACCGGCCGTTGGCCAGCGGCAAGGTGTCGGTCAACGCGGCCATGGTTCTGGCGCTTGGGCTGGGCCTCATCTCAGTCTGGCTGGCTGCCGGCAACAAGATTCTGCTGGTTTTGCTGGCGGTTTATGTGCTGCAGAACCTGGCCTACTCCTGGCGGCTCAAGCATGTGCCCGTGGTCGATGTCTTCATCATCGCCACCGGCTTCATGCTGCGTATTCTGGCGGGCACACTGGCGCTGGGTATCCCGCCGTCACGCTGGCTGCTTCTGACCGGTCTGTTCATTGCCTTGTACCTGGGTTTTTCCAAGCGCAAGGCAGAAAGCTTCAATGACGCGGGGAATCAGCGCGCGGTCATGGCGCATTACCCCCCGGCCCTGCTGGACACGTTCATGGCCGTGACCATGACCGCCACCATCATGACCTACAGTTTGTTTGCGACCAGCGTCGAGGCTCAGGCCCAGCATGGCGAGCGGCTGGTGTATACAGTGCCTATCGTCATTTTTGCCGTGCTGCGCTATGCCTACCAGGTGCACCAGGGCCGTGGGGAAGATGTCTCACGCGATCTCCTGCGCGACCCCTGGATTTTGCTATCGGGAGCGATCTGGATGCTGATCTTTCTGAGCCGAAGAATTTGAAACTTCCCATCAAGCAGCTGGCCTTGGCCCTGAGTGCAGTCGCCACCCTGTATGCGCTGGCCCTGTGGTTGACTGCCGACGCAAGCCCCACGGACATGCTGTTGCGTTTGGTCAGCCCACCCGGCCTGCTCGCCATCGTGTTGTGCCTGATCAGTTATGGATTGCGCGGACTTCGCTGGCGCACCTGGATGATGCTTTACCAGCGCCCGATGGGCCTGATGACTGGACTACGCCTGTACCTGGCTGGCTATACCTTTACCCCGACCCCTGGCAATGTGGGTGAAGCCATGCGGGGATTGTTGCTGGCGCAAAAGCCCTTGACCCTGGGACAAAGTCTGGCCATTTTTGGCGCAGAGCGCCTGGCTGACCTGGTGTGCCTGCTGCTGCTTAGTCTGCCTGGTCTGTGGTGGCTGGCCACGCAAACTCCCTGGATGCAGTCCAACACCCTGTCGTCGCTTCAGCTCATGGGCATGGCCGGCCTGGCATTGGGAGCAGGTTTGTTCGGGCTGTTCTGCTTGAAAGCGTATTTACTCAAGCGCCTACCCTGGCTGGCGCAAGCCTGGTTATGCCTGGCTTCAAAGCCGTGGAACTGGCTGGGACTGACACTTCTGGCCTGGTCGCTCCAAGGGGTAGCTGTGTGGCTGGTTTGTCAGGCTTGCGGTCTGAGCCTGTCTGTGGTTCAGGCAACCGGCCTGTATGCAATGGCCATGGTCGGCGGCGCACTGTCCATGTTGCCGGCTGGGCTGGGCGGGACAGAGGCCATCCTCACCGCCCTGTTGTTTGGGCACGGCAGTAGCCTGGGGCAAGCTGCGGCCATCACCATTGGGGTTCGCCTGCTGACTTTGTGGTTGGCGGTGGCGATTGGCGCAACAGCCCTGATTTATAGTGCTGGCTACCGCAAAGACTTACGCTTTTCCTAACATGCTCACCCGCCCTGGTGCGACCTCCTTTATTGCGCCAGACGACCCCCGGGTCAGCATGCCCCTGATGCGCTGGTTGCTGGGGGCCGCTGCAGCCTCCTTGATTCTCCGACTCTGGATAGCCATCGTATTTCCGATCACGGGGGACGAGGCGTTTTTTTACTGGTGGGGTGTCTACCCGGATTGGGGCTACTACGATCACCCCCCCATGGTGGGTTGGCTCATCGGTCTGATGCGATGGGCCATCGCCGATACCACCTGGGCCATCCGGATACCGGTTGTGCTCCTGCCCTTGGCCCTGGGTGCAATGCTCTGGTGGGCACTGCACCCACTGAATCGCGTTCGCGCCGCCTGGGCGGTGCTTTTTTTCTGGTTAGCCCCCATCAACTGGCTCAACAGCCTGATCACCACCGACACGCCACTGATTTTCTGGTCGGTTCTGTCGGTGGCCTGCCTGTTCCGGGCCGAGCAGCGTCAAGCCATGGACCGCGCCACTCTGGGCTTGTACACGGCCAGCGGGCTGTTTCTGGCCTGTGCATTCTTGTCCAAATACTTCTCTGTGGTGCTGGGCCTGACGTATCTGGTGTACTTTGTTGCCTTCCGGCGGGAACGGCTCTCCGGTTTTGTCTGGTTGGTCATCTGCGCCCTTCCCGGCCCTTTGACCAACTTCGGCTGGAACATGTCCCACGGCTGGCCGAACATCATGTTCAATGTGTACAACCGCAATGCAGACGCCGCATTTTCCTGGAGCAAGCCCCTCATATATATAGGCATGATGCTCTATCTGATGACGCCGATGGTGGCCTGGCTGGGCTGGACCCAGCGCCGTGATCTGGTGGCCATGATTCATAAAAACCGACTGATATCCACACTGGTATTGGTTCCCCTGCTATTCTTTTTGATTTTGTCACTCAAAAAGACGATTGGCCTGCACTGGGTTCTGTCGTTCTACCCCTTTGGCTTTGTGCTCTTGGCCTTCGCGCTGCCTGCCCGCAAGCTCAGCGCCTGCGCCTTGGGGATGGCCGCCTTTACCGCTTTGCATGTGATGCTGGTTGTGGGTGTATCGGCAAGCTCGCTGGAGCAGTGGAAAGACAGCCGGATTTACGCGTCCATCATCCGCAGCTACAAAACCCAGGAGTTGCTCAGCCAGGTCACAGCGCCGGATGTGGTGATCATGTCCGATGCCTACACCCCGGCTTCGATTTATGGCTTCACCCTGCGTCAGTATGTACCGGTATTTGGGGTCGGCAAGTTCCACGCACGGCAAGATGACATGCTGGTTGACTTTTCGCTCTATCAGGGAAAAACACTGCGCATCATGCTGTCAGACTTTCCGAATCCGGATGACTTTCGGCCGTATTTTTCCTCGGTTACCGTGCTCACGCTGGTGCAGAACGGCGTGACTTTTTACGCGATCGAGGGCAAAGACTTCGATTACCCAGCTTACAAAGCCGGCCCTTTAAGCACCATTTACCAAAAGTACTACAACATCCCCACCTGGTTGCCCATGACCGGTTGCCCGTTTTGTCAACGCTTTTGCGGTCAAGTCAGGTGCACAAAACCATGACCGGGGAGGCAGCACCTTCGGCATCCTCGGCAACCGCCGATCACCAGGCCGGGACTGTCGCAGCATTTGACTTTGACGGCACCCTCACGCGCGCAGACACGCTCTTGCCTTTCATGATTTTCAGCCTGGGATGGCTTGGATTCTTGCGGGCTACGGTGCTGAGCCTGCCCTGGTTGCTTGGCTATGCCCTCAGACTCATGAGCAACCACCGTGCCAAAGCCAGGCTATTGCAAGTCGGGTTCTCGGGCCAGTCGTCTGACCGTATGGCTTTAAAAGCCGACCAGTTTGTCAAGCAGGCCCTGCCAGACCAGTGGCAAGCTTGGACCCTGGAAAAATTGCTGGAACACCAGCGACTGGGCCACCGCTGCCTGATTGTCAGCGCCTCACCAAGCTTGTACATGCACGCCGTAGGACTGAGCCTGGGGCTGGAAACTGTGCTCTGCACCGAAATGGAGCAGCGCAACGGCGTCTACACCGGAAACCTGGCAACGCCCAATTGCCATGGGCAAGAAAAAGTGCAACGGCTGCAGGCCTGGCTGGACAAAACCTATGGCCCTCAGAACACCCCGGCGCTTCATGCCTATGGGGACACTTCTGGCGACAAGCCCATGCTGCGCATGGCAGACCTGGCCTGGTATCGGGGCAAGCCATGGGTGGACAAACGTAATTACCGATAATCACAGCCATGAACCTGCATCAATTCCGCTTTGTCCAGGAAGCAGTACGCCACAACCTGAACCTCACCGAGGCAGCCAAGGCCCTGCATACTTCCCAGCCCGGCGTGTCCAAAGCCATCATTGAGCTGGAAGAAGAACTGGGTATTGAGATCTTTGCACGTCATGGCAAACGCCTCAAGCGCATCACCGAGCCCGGCCAGCACGTTCTCAAAAGCATTGAGCTGATCATGCGCGAAATCGGCAACCTCAAACGCATAGGCGAGCAATTCAGCGCCCAGGACAGCGGCACGTTGTCGATTGCCACCACCCACACCCAGGCGCGCTATGTGTTGCCCGGCCCGGTGGGCAAACTGCGTGAGTTTTACCCCAAGGTCAATTTGAGTTTGCACCAGGGTACCCCCGACCAAGTAGCCCGCATGCTGATTGATGAAGTGGCCGAGATTGGCATTGCGACCGAGTCCCTGGCCGACTACACCGAACTCGTGACCCTGCCTTGTTATGAATGGCAGCACATGCTGGTTTTGCCTGCTGACCACCCCTTGACGCGCAAGGAACGTATTTCGTTGGAAGACCTGGCCCAAGAGCCTTTGATCACCTACCACCCCTCCTTTACCGGACGCAACCGAATTGACCAGGCCTTTGCCGTGCGCAAACTGGTGCCGCGAATTGCCCTGGAGGCCATAGACTCGGACGTCATCCGAACCTATGTGCAACTTGGCATTGGCATTGGCATCGTGGCTGAGATGGCGGTGCGCGATTTGTCGCTCAACGGCGTGTCGCCCGATCTGGTGATTCGCCCCATGGGTCATTTGTTTGGCCAAAATGTGGCGCGGGTGGCCTTCAAGCGCAGCGCCTACCTGCGCAACTTTGTCTATAAATTTGCTGAATTGCTGAGCGACCGCCTGGACCGCAACCTGATTGCCCGCGCCATGACCGGT
>JBEIGE010000054.1:0-8398 GCA_040382055.1 Hylemonella sp. | reverse complement strand
CGTCTTAATCCCTTTTATATCAGGGCATTCAGTATTTCTTTGCAGTGCCAGGGAAGCCTCTGGTGTTCGGGTCTTAATCCCTTTTATATCAGGGCATTCAGTATTTCAGCATTCACTAAAAAACCTAATCTTGACAAGTACTTACAAAGGCACTTGGCAAAAAATTTATTGTTTGCAAAGTCAGGATAGTATTACACAGACACAAGAGTAAACAATTCAACTATCGTGATGATCAGTTAAAAAATAATCCCTGGGCAATCCTTCATGCACCCATACATATCCTATATAAAGCTCGGTTTTCTTCCAGCGATTGACCCAATTAGACCGGAATGACCACAGAGTATCTCCTGGTAATTTCTTTACCAGAAATCCGCACCAAGCTTGATTTAAATGGCCAAATGGTAGGTCAGGCACGGCGTTCATCGGGTCAAGGATTATCTCCCTGGTCTCAACTGCAGCAACAGTAAGTGTGCAAATAAGGTCTTTTCGTTGCACGTAAAAATCAGGGTAGTTTTCAAATTCGCTCTGTTCGCGTACTCGTCTGCGATCCTGAATTTTCCACCAGACAGGAATAGGCCACAGAGCAACAACTCCCAGAACCGTTAAAACTGGCGCAAGTACCTTGCCACCAAAAATCACCCAATATTTGTTGACACTGGGGTTGTGCTCCAGCAAATCCTTGAGGTTAATGGGTGATGGCTTTGTCCTCATTTGCCGATGTTCGACTAAAGCAAACATCAATACCGCAATTCCGATTGCGAGATAGACGCTTAGGTAGGGGTACAAAGTCCTCATGGCTCTACCTTTGGTCCCCGCCAGCATTAGGGAATACGGTCATGGCATTGACCTGGTAACCGTTGCTGGCTCCTTCATTACCTGCTGCACCATTGTTATTGGTATATCTTTGTGTCAGGACCCCATGATCAAAAGTGATGAAGATGTCACTCTCATAGATGCTGCCATAGCCCATATGGCGGTATTTCAGCAACTTGCCTTGTGGCAAACGGACCGTGCCGCTAAACCAGTGTGCAAATACGCGGTCAGGACACCCGGGGAAAACTGCGGCCAGCGTGACATCTGACCCGTCTTCAAGCGTACCCGACATGCCCACAAGGTAAAGCCGATTTTTTTGGACCTCCCAGCACCCAACATAACCACGCCAAAGGGCGGTACAGTTGGTTGCAAAGTTAAAGCGCTTGCCAGAGAGCTCAAAGTAGTCGGCCAATGGCTCGGTGCACATGGCAAACCTTTCGCCATCGATGTTGATTTCTTCTGCAATTTGTGCGGTCATAGCTTTCTCCCCTTTTAATCTTGCAGCCAAATGTCTTCAGGCAACATGGTATTGCCCAAGGTGGCGCGCCATCCATTCTCAGGCAAGCGGTAGGCGCGTACATCGTCTTCCCTTTTGTCAATCAAGGTGGCTAGTTTGGCCATGAGTGTGCCCATTTGGGCCTTGCTTGCATCCACCGCAAATACCGAATATTGCATGGGCACACCATCACTCTTGAGTTGCTTAAACACCCGGGACAAGCGGCGTTTGTCAGCAATGTCATAGGTGACCAACCAAGCAGCTTTTTGGTTAATGTTCATGCGTAAACGGCTTTCATGGCGGTGCGGTGCAGGCTGCTTAGGTGCACCACCAGGGCCGCACCGTTACTTGCAATCCAGCGTTCAAACAGGGCGATGGTTTCTTTGTCACTCACCGTGGTGTTGGTCAAGCCGCCGGTGCAGATGTTCATTTCAGCCCAGAGCAGTTGGCAAAGGTCAGCGTCCAGGTCCACGGCACGTGCATCAGCGTCCCACAGCACGGGGGCCAGCCCCTGTCGCGCCAGCTGGCTGCCCACATAGGCAAGTAAGCGTCCGTGCAAAGCAACGGGCAAATGGGCTTGGAACTGGCGTTTGTATACCCACTCGCGCTTGGTATTTTCCCAAAGAATGGCACTGATGGGGCTGCTGGCGGCTTGGCCCCAACGTACCAGCACGTCCATGCGCCGTCCACGTAGCCAATGCTGGTAGCTCTCCAGGCCGGCCGGGGTTGCCAGCCACAGCTCCAATGTTGTGGCCAAAGACGTGTGTGGTCGTTGCTGCGGGTAGCAGGTGCCCAAAGCATTGCCCCTGGCGCTGACCCAGCTAATGCCGATGCCATGCTGCAGACACAAGGCAAGTGCAGCACCGCTCCAGTCCACCACTGTGCTGCTGACCACCCTGGCCACGCGCATCAGCGGGTAGCGCAGGGTTTGTGCGTGCTCATTACGCACCACCAGCGCCTCTGCCGTGCAACTCACGTGTTTTTTGCTACGCGTGCCCAGGTAAAGTGCGCGTGCGCCTGGGCCTGGAGCGAATGTGGTTACAGGGGCTCTGGGCTCTAGCATGGCTCGTCGTCTTCATCTGGTGCCATCAAGTGCAAGCCACTGCCGCGCAGATCGCGTGCCAGGGCCTGAGTTTGCGCGCGCAGCCAGCGTTGCCAGGGCTTGCAGTGCTCATTCCAGCTGGCATAAAACAGGCTGCGCCCTGCCTTGCCCATCAGGCAGGAGCTGGTATCTTGAGAAAAGTGCTCATCCCGCAGCGTGCGGCTGCGCAACAGCTCCCAGACCCAGAGGTCCACCGCCGGGCGCAGGGGTTCAATCAAATCACTGGCCAGGCTTTCTCGGCCAAAGGCTGGGCGGTGGTAAAAGCCGAGCAGCGGGTCCAAACCGGCAATGCCACAGGCCTGCACGGCCTGGGTGTGCAGCAATGTGTAGCCCAAAGAGAGGCAGGCATTGACCGGATCGCGCGGGGGGCGGCGGTTGCGGGCGGTAAATTGCAGCGCAGGCGGAATCACGCCAGCCAGACCAGCAAAATAGGCACGCGCCGCAGCCCCCTCGTGGCCGCGCAGGGTGTCTAGCGTAGGTAGGTTTGCGCCCGGTATTTCAGATGCGGCGTATGCGTTGAGTGTGGTGCGGATAGCTTGCAGTGTTTTCAGCGCGTCAAAGGTGGGTTTACGTGCGTCCGGGCGTTGCACCTGCAAGAACTGAATACTACGGATTTGCCTGGCCAGTTTGGCACGTACCACCGCCAGTGCCCAGGGGCGGCACCAAGCGTCATCAACCACGCGCAGGGCCTGGGCCAGGCGCACTGCAGCATCGTTGTGTTGTGACCCTAGCACGATAGCCACGCGCCGGTTCTGGCGCGGGCTCATCAGTATGGTGGTGGCACCGGCATCGGCCAGCTTTATGAGCACCCCGCTATCCAGCTCGGTGTTTTGGCCATGAATCACGCAGCGGTCTATCAGCCTGATGGGCACCGTGCCCCGGTGCTGGCCGGCCTCATACAAGGCCAGCGCGTCGCCTTCGGTTTTAACGTGCATGTGAGCGCGGTCGAGCAATAAGAGTCCCATAATTTCTAAAGAGTGAATGGGGGTCAGAGTGAATGGGGGTCAGATTCCAATTAATTGGTTCTGCTGCTACCCGACATAAAAGTAATCTGGGTCAGCGGGTGCCACAGCTTTGCCCAAGGCAAAGAGTTTGCTCCGTGGGTCCAGCCGCAACAGCAAGAAGCGGTCGGTGCTGGCATCCAACAGGGTTTGCATATCGGCAACGAGCGTGTCACGCTCAGGCGATGTTAAAAAAAGCTCATGAGCCGATTTTTGGCCGCCTGTGGCATAGCGCCGGGTCAGCTTGAGCGCAGCACTTAAGCGGCTTGGCTCGGCAACGTCATAACAGGCAAGGTGCAGATCTCTGTGAGGCATCCGGCCATTGTTGGGGGCAACGGCGTTTTTGAAGGGCGCGGCAAGCTTGCCGATGGATGCTTAATCTGTCAGCGTGTAGCCACCCATGCCCATCGTGGCGTTTTTTCCTACATGCAACCATTGCCCCAGCCACAGCCAGGGCCACAGTTGGTGCAGGGTTGCTTCGCTGCCATACAGCGTCCAGCGCCCCATCACACCGCCTAGCGTCATGGCTTGTTGCTGGCGGGATGAATAGCGTGTCCAGTCATACCACTGTAGTTCTTGCGTGTCCCTGATGGTGCCGGCCAGCGCAGTGGCATGCTTGGCTGCATTGCCCCAGCTACCGTGGTCACCTGGGGCCAGCGGGTTGCCCCCATGAAACTCCATCAACAAAGCGGTACGCCTGGCCAATCCAGCAATGAGCGCACGCGGGCTGACTTGTCCCAAACCTAGCGGCTGGCCTTGACTTTGCAGGCGCAGAGGCGTGAGCAGCTGCAAGGTGATTTGATGATCACTTGGAGCGCTAGCCTCTACTGCATTTGATTTAGGCACTATGAATTTAAGAGCATTTGGCTCAGGTAAAGCAAGTGTTGCTTCATGCTTGGCTATCCTGGGCTGCCGTGCAGACCACACCGGATGCGCAGTGCCTTTGGCATCTAGCCAATCGACCTGAAGCAATTCCGAGGGCGCGCGTTCACGGGTCAACCCCCGGGCCAGGGTGCGTTGCATGGCAAAAATGATCAGTGCAAGTTGAGCCGTGGCGTGCCCGATGAGCACCATGTGAAACACCAGCTCGTCGCCCGCTTCCAAAACTTTCGCGCCCGGTGAGGGCGGCTCCAGCACATAGGCATTGGGAATCTGGCTGAAATCTTGCAGCGCATGCGCGCCCTTGGGCGGCGGTGGGGCTTCAAAAATGCGGGTGTAGGGGCAGGTCTGGATCAGCGGGCAACCCGGGCATGTGGGCGCGCGTGTCATGCAAGCCACATCGCGCAAAGCCGCCCCGAACTGTCCCCGCAAAAGCGAGCCCGCGTAATGCGGCAGAGCGAGCGGCTGCTGCACGCGGGCAGTGAAGCGGTAGCGGGCGAGGGGGAGGGCCAAAGCTTCCACAAGAAGGTGGCTTTACGCCTTAGCCCACTCACGCAGGTATTGGTTAACGTTTTGTAACTCTTCACCTGCAAGTACGTCAATGCCATATTCGGCAGCACGGCTGAGATCTGCCTCATTAACTTGCTGGGCGCTGATGTACAAGCCCTTTGCCATCAAGCCCCCCACTTGGCGTACAACCTGGCCAAGCTTGTAGATAGAGTCTTGGGCTTTCACCTGTTTGCCGGATTTGCATTCGATCAACAAGGCGCGGTTATTTTTGACGGCAATAGCGTCGATTTCGTTTTCTGTTTTGGTACGGTTTTGAATAACTTTGGCATTCATGGCGTACTGGCCAGGTTTAAAAAAGCTCATTTTTAGAAAGACGTATTCCTCTGTCCAAACCCCAGCAAAGAATCTTGCGCTATCCCGGTCTGTGAAGGCGATCTCGCTAGACCCCGAGGCCCACTGCAGCAAGTCGTTTTTGACGGCTAGAGTCAACAGTTTTGCAGCGGGTCCGCCGGGTGGATAGTCAAAATACTGAGTCAGGATATTACCTTCGCTGGCCATAGATGCTTTGTAAGCCAGTTTGCTGAAAAATCCGCTAAGTGCCTTTGCCTGCTCCCCCATATGACGAGACACGGCGGCACGCGCTGCGGCGCGTCGTTGATCTTTGGCAGTGAGTGTGTTGTTGGTGATACGGTAACCGCGCACCAACAACAAATCTTGCATGGTGAGCACATCAGCCATAGGTTCTTGCACGGGGTTGTCATCCAACCAATCGATGGTGTGATTTTGGGTATCGGCATACAAGGTGCGGTAGCTGCCGCCCTTAGGATTCGAGTTGAGATTTTCGAGTTCCCGGTGGATGGCCAGTACCATCAGCTTGGTACCGCCAGTGATATGAAACACAACGTCACGGCCATCCAGCGAATCATTGGCCAGCTTAGCCGCAGAAGCGCAGATACTCTCGGGTGTGCTGTCGTTAAATGGGAGGCACTTCACTGAGGGTACATCGGCTTCCAGTGCTTGCTTCAGATCGGCACCACTGCGCTGTGCCTTCATGGCCGGGGTTTCAAGAATCCAGACCTCTTGGGCTTGCAGTTGTTTAAGAGGGATAAAGTTGGCTGCGTTTTGGCCGGTGGCAATACAGAGGTGCAGGGTTGTCATTTTGCGGCGTGCTCAATGGTGGTGGATTCAACGTGGTAGGGCCGCAGATGCGCCCCTAACTGATGCATGTCGGATGCGCTTAACTCGCGTCCGCGCAGCTTGGCGGGCAGTTCCAAGCTAAGGTGCCAATAGGCAGCACCGCGCTCACACACTTGAGCAGCCAGATTGACAGGCAGGCTGCCAATCACGGTGTCGCCAGGTTGTACCTGCCCTGCGTCCAGATGAGTAACCAGCGAATCAACGTAGAAGCTTTGGCTGGCAGCCCATTCAACGGCACCGGGGTGGCGGGAAACAAAGTATGTGGTCATTTCGCAATGGTAGGTGTGGCTTCAAGGCACGTCAGCTTTGACAAGCTTGCGGTTTGTATGGCTGCAAGTGGAGCAGCTTGCAACCATGCTGATCTACAAAGGTTCGCAACGAATGCGACAGTTCATGGGATGCTCGTAGTCGTTTATGGTTCAGATACCAGATCAGTATTTATGCAAAAAGAAGCCTGCTACCGCGCGGCTGGGGAACAGTACGACCCGCAGCCTGAGCGGCTTCGATCCACAGAGCCATGGCCTGCTTGACCTCTGCCAATGCCATCTCATGCGTATCGCCATGTGCCATGCAACCTGGCAATTCGGGTACGTCGGCGATGAATGCGCGGTCTTCATCGCTCCAGTAGATGATGATCTCATAGTGGTTCATGATTCAAACCTCCAATTTGTATTTGACGATGATATTTCTGACCTGTTTGACCTGGTAGGGTTTTGCGCTACTTCCATCGCGTTGCAAGTTGATCAACTCCAAGACATCCGCTTTACTGAATACGTGATGGCTACCCCGCACCCTAACTTCAAAACCCAAGTGGGCCAATAAACCACACAACTCGTCAAAACCGATATTCGCGTCGGACGTGCCGCGCAAGATGCGCAAAAGCAATTTTTCAAGTTGGCTCATCAGGTCGGCCCTCTGAGGATTGCTAGTTTGAGCTTCTTTCGCTGGTCCTTGCCATCCCAAGGCGTGATCACTTTGGGCAACCATTGCTCCAGCATATCAGCCAGAGCCACCTTTTCTTGGGCAGACCAATCGGTAGTTTCGTTGGCCTGCTTGATTAGCTTTGTGGCCTCCAGGTAAAGCGGCCCGGGATTGCCTGCACTGTAGACATGCTTTTTGAAGTTGCCGCCGGTAATTCTTTTATCCAGTTCTTCGCACTTCTGTCGCAGCGTTTCTATCTGCTTGCCCTGTTCGGTCATTTGTGCCAGTGCTTGTTCACGCTGGGCCGCAGCCAGTTGATCAGCCAAACGCTTTGCTTCGCGCTGAGCTGCTTGGGCGACCAGTTCGGCTTTAAGCTGCAGTGCTGCCTGCTTATCTGCCTCAAACTGCTGGCGGATTTTGGCCATATCGGGGCGGCCCAGGGCTTGTTGGGCGCACCAAGCCTCAAGATCGGGTGAATCGTCATCTTTTGGTTCGATTTCGACAACGGCCCAGCCGAAGGGAAGCAGGTGCTTTTGCTCGTCTTCTCGCTCCGCGGCGAGCCAGACGGTTTTGGTTGTGCTCTCAAAAGTAGATTGCTGCTTACCATCTACCCGCGCACCCATGATCTTGATGCTGGCCACGCCTTCACCAGAAAGAGTTTTGCTCTCGGCACCACCGTAGCGACCCAGTCGAATCAAGAATGCGTCGCCAGAACTTAACTTCTTACCTAGTGCACCTGCCATAAGCGTATCGATAGAGTGCTTCCATGCAGGGTTTACTAGACCACGTCCATCGAGAATGCTCAGTTCTCGGCGCAATCTCTGTTGGTTGTAGGCGTTGGACTGTTTGGCAATGGCTTTGAAATCGACCGGACGCAGTGTCGGGCTGGGTGTGGTTTTGCTGTCGGTGTGCGGGTCGAGCGAGGGTAGCACCGCATTGGCAACAAAGGCGCGAAATTGGCCGTGCAGGATACATTCTTTGCGGGCAGCTATGCCTTTGGGTTGCAGTTCTCTGCCGTCTTTGACGATTTGTTTTTTCTTGCGGTTCACGCCGAACATGACGCGCCGTGCGGGCTCGCAATGAGCAGTGGGCATGAGATCGGCAATTTTTAGAAGCCGCAGCGGGCTAAGCTCAAACTTGTTGGGTTCATCTCCATGCCCTAACAACCGGGCTTCTAACTTGGGCGTGCCTCTTTGAACATTGTCCTCACGGACCGGACTGCTTTCACGATTCAGATAGTCCAGCATGGCCGTACGAATGGCACCCTTGAAGCTACTGCCAGGTATGTAAGGTTGGCTTTGCCGCCCCGTGTGCATGGTGCGCTCGATATAGAGCTGATTGAAAACCTGGTTGCCGCTGGCCTCCAAGTTGGCGGCGCGTCCAACGCGCTGCTCGTACACCGCAGCCACACCGCTGCTGACCGGTATCAGCGTGTCAGCTTGCGCTTTGAAGGTTGCGGCGTTATCCTTAAAAAATTTT
>JBEIGE010000053.1:0-8587 GCA_040382055.1 Hylemonella sp. | reverse complement strand
GGTGGTTTTAATGGCCGCAAAGCCGAGTTGCTGGTGCGTGATGACAAGCTCAATCCGGGTGAAGCAGCGACACGCACTCTGGAACTGATTGAAAAAGACAAGGTCGATTTTGTGGTCGGATCTCTATCGGCCGCCACCCAGTTGTCGATCAATGCCGTCTGCCGGGACCGCAAGATCATTTTTAACTCGATCAGCCAGTCAGATGCCATCAATGAAGCCAAGGACTGGAGCCTCTACACCTTCCACGAAGCGCTTAACCCGCACCTGACAGCGGGTGCGGTAGCGCGCTATGCCTTTCCGAAGTTCGGTAAAAAAGTGGTTTATTTGACAGCCGATTACGCCTATGGTCATGAAATGGTGCGTGGCTTTCAGCGTGCGGGTCAGACCATGGGTGTGCAGATGCTGGCGGACATTCGCCATCCGATTGGCGCTGCGGATTACTCGGCCTTTTTGCCACGTATTCAGGCCTTGAAGCCCGACATTCTGGTACTCAACAACTTCGGGCGCGATCAACTCAATGCCGCCAAACAAGCCACAGACTTTGGCCTCAAGGCCACCACCAAGATCATCACCCCTATCTTGCTGTACACCGCCCGTCAGGCCGGCGGTCCAGACCCGTTTGAAGGTGTTATTGGCGGAACTTCCTACTACTGGGGCATGGAAGACAAGGTGCCTTCGGCCAAAGTGTTCAACGACAAGTTCCGCAAGGCCCACGGCGGAAGTGTTCCCTCGGATTACGGTGCATTGGGGTACGCCGGCGTCAAGAGTGTGCTGCAGGCTGTCAAGGATGCCAAGTCCACCGAGTCAATCAAGGTCAGCATTGCCTTGCGCCAACTCCGTTACAACACCTACAAGGGTGACCAGTTCTACCGCAAGTGCGACCACCAGTCGGTGCAGTCGGTGGTGATCATCGAGTCCAAGTCGAAAAACATGAAGGACAAATACGATGTGTTCAACGTACTTGCAATCGAGAACGCAGATGAAAAAAATCTGCGGACTTGCGACGAAATGGGACACAAGATCAGCACCTGATCTGCCTTGAGACCCTGGCCCACTGTCTGTTGACCAGACAGTGGGTATTTCTTATTTCACCTTGACCCCCCCCTATGTTTGATATTTCGCCGCAACTGTTTGCACTGCAGTTGATGACCGGTATTGCCTTGGGTGCCGTCTATGCGCTGCTGGCCATAGGCCTGTCGCTTATTTTTGGCATGTTGACTGTGGTGAACTTTGCACATGGTGCATTTTTCATGGTGGGCGCATTCCTTGGCGTTTACAGCCTGGGCCTGACTGGCAGTTTCTGGTTCAGCCTGTTGTTGGTACCGTTGGCAACCGGTGCTATCGGCTTGCTCTGCGAGAGATTCCTGGTGCGCCCTCTTTACGGACGAGGCATTGACTATCCTTTGCTGCTCACTTTCGGGCTGTCTTATGTGCTGATTGATGTGATGCGGTTTGTCTTCGGCATTGAAGGCTTGCCAACTTCAACCCCGCCTGATCTCAGGGGTGTAGTGAACCTGGGCTTTGGCAGCTTCCCGCTTTACCGGCTGTTTCTGATTGCTGCAACCGCCGTCATTGTTCTGGGCTTGTGGTTGTTCATCGAAAAAACCCGATACGGGCTGATCATCCGGGCGGGTTCGCGGGATGCTGAAATTGTCAAGGTCTTGGGTATTGATATTGCCAAAGTCTGGCTCCTTGTTTTCGGCATTGGTACTGCGATAGCCGGTTTGTCTGGTTTGTTGGCTGCGCCCACCCGTGCTGTGAATCCTGAAATGGGTATCCCTATCCTTGCAGAATCATTTGTGGTGACCGTCGTTGGTGGCATGGGCTCATTGCCTGGTGCCGTGGTTGCCGGCTTGCTGGTGGGCATCGTTTTTGCCATGACTTCGCTAATCGCCCCCGAGTATGCGGAGTTGTCCATTTTTGTCCTGATGGCTGTGGTGCTCTTGATCCGTCCCCAGGGGTTCTTTGGCAAAGCCGGACTCATGAGTTGAGCAGCCATATGAAAAATTCAATCATTTCACTCTTTCTTCTGGCTCGGGCGCACCGGGTAGGGACGGCGATACTGTTCTTGCTGGTGTTTCCTTTTCTGATGCCCTATGACGCGCTATCAGTCAATATTTTGATATTCGGGCTGTATGCCGTTGGCTTTAATTTGCTGTTTGGTTATACCGGGATGTTGTCCTTCGGCCATGCTGCATTCTTTGGTGTTGGCTCCTATCTGGCGGGTATCTCGGTGGTTCATGCAGGCTGGCCCTGGTGGGCGGCCATCCTGGCTGGAATTGCTTCGTCGTGTTTGGCTGGCCTCTTGATCGGTTATTTGGCCATCCGGACGAGAGGTATTTACTTCTCGATGGTGACCCTGGCTTTGGCGCAAATTGTTTACTACGTGTTTTACAAGGCCGAGCATTGGACGGGTGGTGAGAACGGTCTGCGTGGAGTCAAGGTGGAATTCATCGAACTCCCCGGCATCAGCATTGACTTCATCAACCCGTTGAATAAGTATTACGTTATCCTGGTATTTGTTGCCCTGGCCTTGTGGTTTGTTTCACGTGTACTCAACTCTCCCTTTGGTGCGGTCATTGAGGCTATTCGCGAGAACGAGAAACGTGCAGCAGCGTGTGGTTATGACGTGGCCAAAGCGAAACTTCTGGTGTTCGTCTTATCGGCCGGCATTTGTGGACTGGCCGGGGCATTGCGTGCGCTGCACCTCTCGATCGTCCCGATTGATTCACTTCACTATCTTCAATCGGGACAAGCTGTGATGATGTGCCTTCTGGGCGGCATGGGAACTTTTTTCGGCCCCTTTGTGGGCGCTGCTGTCTTTCTTTATCTGGAAGACGTCGTAACCAACCTTACGCGCTACTGGATGGGCGTGGTGGGCCTGGTTTTCATGATCTTTGTGCTGTTCTTTCCCAAAGGGATTTGGGGTACCTTGATGCATCAGCTTGAACGCTGGCAGCGACGTTCAGGGAGAGCGGCATGAGCGAGAAGCCGATTCTTGAGACGGTAAACGCCTCGCGCTTTTATGGGAAATTCAAGGCACTCAACAATGTGAGTGTGGCTTTCCGGCGCGGCGAGTTAACGGCGATCATCGGGCCCAATGGCGCCGGTAAAAGCACATTTTTTAATGTCATCAGTGGTGGCGTGGCTCCCAGCGAAGGACAGGTGCTGTTTGAAGGACAGGATATTTCGCGCCTTCCGGCCCACGAATTTGCCAGAATTGGAATTGCAAAGAGCTTTCAGATTACCAATGTATTTAAGCAACTCAGTGCCCACGAAAATGTGCGCGTGGCGTTGCAGATGAATGTGTCCCGATACCAACTGATGGCGGATCGCCAAAACTACCAGGCCTTAATTGTTCGCGCGGATGAATTGCTCGATCGGGTAGGTCTGACCAGCAGCAGAAACAAGCTGGCGGGCGATTTGGCACACGGCCAGCAGCGTTGTCTGGAGGTAGCCATGGCACTGGCTTGCGATCCCAAATTGCTACTGATGGATGAACCTACAGCCGGCATGTCGCCAGAAGAAACACAGGTCATGGTTAATCTTATCCGTGAGCTTGCGACCGAACGTACCGTCATTCTTGTCGAACACAAAATGAAGATGGTGATGGGCCTGTGTAACCGGCTGATTGTTCTTCATCACGGCGAGCTTCTGGCCGAAGGTAACCCCGACGAAATTAAAAATAATTCTGAAGTCAAGCGTGTCTATCTGGGACAGAGCTGAAAGGGAAAGATGCTTAAAGTTGAACAACTGAACGCTTGGTATGACCATAGCCACGTGATCCAGGGCCTGAGTTTTGAAGTCAAGCGAGGTGAAATTGTCACATTAATGGGGCGTAACGGTGCAGGCAAGACCAGCACCCTGAGAACCATCATGGGACTGGTCGAAAAATGCAAGGGCAGTGTGATTTTTGACGGGGAAGAGTTGCTTGGTCTGCCGCCGCACACGCGCTTTCACCGGGGGCTTGCGTATGTCCCCGAGGAAAGGCGCATCGTGCCCAGTCTGACTGTGCTTGAGAACCTGCAACTCGGGCTTCTGGCCAGCCCATTACGCAATGAGATGGATGTGATGATTGAAGAAATCGCACAAACTTTCCCTAGGCTTAAAGAGCGTTTGCATCAGGAGGGGACGTCACTCTCAGGCGGCGAGCAGCAAATGCTGGCCATTGCCCGGGCCATGATGGCCAGACCCCGCATGATCTTGCTCGATGAGCCTTCAGAGGGAATCATGCCTTTGCTTGTCCATGAAATGTTTGAATTGTTTTCCCGCATGAAGGCAGCTGGCACCACGATTTTGCTGGTTGAACAAAATGTGGAACGAGCATTGTCTATTTCTGATCGGGCTTACATTCTGGATCAGGGAAAAATTGTCCATCACGGTCATGCTGCAGACCTGTTGGCTGATGCTGAAATTCAGGAGCGTTACTGCGCGGTTTAGCTGCTTGGTGCGGCTGTCAAGAAGGTGCGAGTACAGGGTCTTTCATGCCATGGATAATCCATCCCATGGAATTTATCGCCTTTCTTATTGATTTCATTCTTCACGTCGACAAGCACCTTGAAGCCTTTGTGCAGAGTTATGGTGTATGGGTTTACGCCTTGCTTTTTTTGATTGTGTTTGTAGAAACCGGCGTGGTGGTGATGCCCTTCCTGCCAGGAGACTCCCTGCTGTTCGTCGTCGGGGCACTCTGCGGCGTGGGCATGATGAGCTATCCGATCGCTTGTACTGTGCTGATTGCTGCGGCAATTCTGGGAGACCAGAGCAACTACACCATCGGACGTTTTTTTGGTCCCAGGGTATTCCAGTGGGAGGATTCCCGATTCTTCAACAAGCGGGCCTTTGATCAAGCACACAATTTTTACGAAACCTATGGTGGAGTGACCATCATCGTGGCCCGCTTCATGCCATTTTTGAGGACCTTTGCGCCGTTTGTGGCTGGGGTTGCCATGATGAACCGTGCAAAATTCACTTCGTTTAATGTAATCGGCGCCCTGATTTGGGTAATGGGCATCTGCACTGCTGGCTATTTTCTTGGCAGCATTCCCTGGGTCAAGGTGAATCTTGACAAGATTATCTGGGCCATGATTTTTATTCCCGGTCTCATTGTCGTTTTCGGCGCCTGGAAAGCCAGGCGCAAGACGATGGTTTGACGTGTGCAACTTCAGGCTGTCTAACCAACGGTTCTGCTTCTTGCAAGTGGTGGGTTCTTTGAGAAATAGCCTTCAATGCCTCGCATGAGGGCGTTGGCGAGTTGTTCCTGATACTGCGCACTGTTGAGCTTGATTTCTTCATCTGGATTGCTGATGAAGGCGGCTTCAACCAGAACGCTTGGAATATCCGGCGCCTTGAGTACCGCAAATGAAGCCTGCTCAACCTTGGCCTTATGCAGTTTGCCGACTCTGCCGATTTCGTTGAGTAAGGTGCCACCGAGTTTAAGACTGTCGTTGATTTGAGCGGTTGTGCTCATGTCAAGCAGTGCGCGCTGAACCTGAGCATCTTTCGCATTGACGTTGAGTCCACCAATCAGGTCGGCTTTGTTCTCCTTGGCGGCCATCCATCGCGCTGCGCTGCTGGACGCGCCGCCATGGCTGAGTGCAAACACACTTGCGCCTTGGGGCCTCGGCGTAAAAAATGCATCGGCGTGAATGCTGACAAAAAGGTCGGCTTGAACTTGACGTGCTTTTTGAACCCGAACATGCAGTGGTACAAAAAAGTCTGCATCGCGCGTCAGGTAGGCGCGCATGGTATTGCCGTTAATGCTGGTCTGGTTGATGCGGTCGCGCAGTAAATGAGCCAGACGCAGCACCACGTCCTTTTCGCGCGTACCGCCCGGGCCTATAGCGCCGGGGTCTTCACCACCGTGGCCGGGATCAAGTGCGATGATGATCAAGCGGTCGGTTTTTCCAGTGCTTGTTTTTGGCGCAATTGCAGCACTTCCTGCAGGCAGCGTTACTGTAGGTGTCTTACGGGATTGTTGATGGATTAAATCGCCCAAGGGGTCGGTATTTGTAGCGCTTTGGGGGCTTGCGTTACCAGGCTGTGCGTCCTTCTCTTTCTCCTTGATGCGCTCAGCGATTAGGGCTGCCAACGGGTCAACAGCCTGTACAGGGTAGAGATCAAGCACCAATCGGTGTTGGTAAGCGGCGACCGGTGAGAGCGAAAAAACCTGAGGCGTGATGGCTTGCTTGAGGTCGATGACCAGTCGAACGACAGTGGGGGAGTTTTGACCGACCCGAATGCCGGCGATGTTCGGGTCATCTGCATTGACCTTGGCAACCAGTTCGCGCAAGGCAGGGTTGAGTTCAATACCCTCGATGTCCACGGCCAGCCTAGGCGGACTTGGCACAAAAAGCTGTTTTGTCCTGAGGTTTCCGTCTGACTCTATCGTGACACGCGAGTAGTCGGGGGCTGGCCATATCCTGACTGCCAGGATGGATGCGCCTCGCGCCAAGTGGGAGGCACCTAGAAGCAGAACCAGTGTCCCCGACTGCAGCCACGATCGCCGATTCAATCTGCTACCCCTTGCAATATCTTCCTTCCAACGTCAGTTTGAGCTGTCAATCGAGCCCGGCGTGATTCGTCAGGGTGAACATTGAGATGAATCAAAAGATCAGCCTGTGGCATGAGTGACGCTGCTTTTTCAGGCCACTCTACCAGTTTCAGTCCTTTGCTGGCAAAGATGTCGCGAAAGCCGGCGTCTTCCCATTCGTAAGGGTCGTTGAACCGATAAAAATCAAAGTGCCAAATATAAAAATCATGTAATGACGACTCATACGTTTCAAGAACAGCATAAGTCGGGCTCTTGATCTGACCTGAAACGCCCAAGGCCTGCAACAAATATCTTGCGAACGTGGTTTTTCCCGCACCCAGGTTGCCATGTAATTCAATCAAAGCATGCTGCAATGCGTGGCTGGCCGCAAGTTTGACGGCGAGCACTTGCGTCGCCTCTTCATCTGGCAATCCAATGGTTTTTACAATAGGTGCGTGACGATCAACAAGACTCAACTTCTCTCCTCGATTCGAACATGGGCACTTAACAGTGGATTCTCCCGAATTGGCGTGTCAGACGTTGACCTATCCAGCGCTGAACCCGGTCTTTTAGCTTGGTTGGACAAGGGCTTTCAGGGTGACATGCACTATATGCAAAAACATGGCCTCAAGCGCGCCAGGCCTGCAGAGCTGGTGCCGGGAACAATTCGGGTTATCACAGTCAGCATGAATTATCTGCCAGCAAAGACCCCAGACACTTGGCAGCGTTCGGAGTTCAGCCGGCTAAACAGGCCCGATGAAGCAATTGTGTCGATTTACGCGCGCGGGAGGGATTACCACAAGGTGCTGCGAGCACGTTTACAGCAGTTGAGTGAGAGAATAGCCCAGGAGATTGGACCCTTTGGGCATCGTGTATTTGTGGATTCAGCGCCCGTGTTGGAGACTGAATTGGCCGCTAAAAGTGGTCAGGGCTGGCGCGGCAAGCACACGCTGATTTTGAATCGTGATGCGGGCTCCATGTTTTTTTTAGGTGAAATTTATATCGACTTCGATTTGCCTTTAACTCCCCCCGCTAAGGCCCATTGCGGAACTTGCACGGCTTGCTTGGATGTTTGTCCAACGCAGGCCATTGTTGCTCCTTACCAGCTGGACGCTCGTCGTTGTATTTCCTACCTGACAATTGAGCATGCAGGTTCGATCCCTATCGAGTTGCGCCCCTTGATGGGCAACAGGATTTACGGCTGTGATGACTGTCAGCTGATTTGTCCATGGAACAAGTTTGCCAAGGTCAGTACCTTGCCGGACTTTGATGTTCGCATGGGTCTGACGGGCGCGACTCTCCGCAAACTTTTTCTATGGACAGAGGATGAATTCACTGACCACACGCAGGGTAGTCCAATTCGTCGAATTGGACACATAAGATGGCTTAGAAACCTGGCTGTCGCAATGGGAAACGTCTTGCGCCATCAAGCAGATCCTGCCATAGTATTGGCGGTCAAGACGCGTTTAGAGCACAACCATGAGTTGGTTCGCGAACATGCGCTGTGGGCCCTAGAGCAGGACAATTACAGAGTTAACAATAATTAATGGAGATAGACCATGTCAATGCAATACACCTATGTGCCCAGTCATCTGCCCGATAACAAGATGCGCCTTTATCCAACCAAGGTAATCAATATTCTTGGTGGCCCGGGTTGCGACAAGTCGCTATTTACTTCTGCAATTATTCTCTACCTTAATCTTCACAAAAAAACGGTCGAGCAGATTCCGGATTTTGCCAAATCACTGGTTTGGAGATCTGATTTTGAAGCGTTGAAAAATCAGTACCATATTGCCCAGCAACAGTTTTCCATGCTGGAATTGTTGGACGGCCAGGTGCAATACCTCGTGACCGAATGTTCCTTGCCACAAATCCTCTATTACAACGAGCATCACCCGGAGAATATTTGTGACGTTGCCAAAACCCGTAAGCAAATTCTTGCTTGGTACAAGCAGCACAACAATATCAACATCATGGTTGAGCGTGGAGATAAAAAATACATCCATGCTGGTCGATTCCAGGATGAAGACCAGGCCCGGGAGGTGGACCGCGGCATGC
>JBEIGE010000052.1:0-10898 GCA_040382055.1 Hylemonella sp. | reverse complement strand
TAACTCCTAAACACGGACCATATCGTGAACAACAAAGGCCAACTTTTGCAGGATCCCTTTCTCAACATTCTCCGTCGCGAGCATGTGCCGGTGTCCATTTACCTTGTCAATGGAATCAAGTTGCAAGGCCAGATTGAGTCTTTTGATCAGTATGTTGTATTACTCAGAAATACAGTTACCCAGATGGTTTACAAGCACGCCATTTCCACCATCGTGCCGGGCCGTGCGGTTAACTTTTCATCGACCGGGGATGAGCCAGCCTTAGCTGCTTGAGCTTGTCTGAAAACGCCCTTATCCCAACCCTACTGGTCGGGGTGGATCTAGGAAGAGTTCACTTCGATTCAGAACTTGAAGAGCTGGGTTTGCTGGCAGCTACTGCTGGACTGCAACCGGTTGCGCGTATCACCTGCAACCGAAAAGCCCCAGATGCCGCGCTGTTCGTAGGTAGCGGCAAGGCCGATGAAATCAAGCTGCTGGCTACTCAGTACGGAGCAGTCGAGGTATTGTTCGATCAAAGCCTCAGTCCAGCGCAACAGCGTAATCTTGAGCGGCACCTTGAGTTGCCTGTCAATGACCGAACCCTGCTGATACTGGAGATTTTTGCTCAGCGTGCTCGCAGTCACGAGGGAAAGATGCAAGTTGAACTGGCCAGGCTTGAGTATCTGAGCACCCGATTGGTTCGTCGCTGGTCCCATCTGGAGCGTCAAACCGGTGGGGCAGGGGTGCGCGGAGGTCCGGGTGAGAAGCAAATCGAGCTTGATCGCAGAATGATCGCGGAGTCCATCAAAAAGATCAAAGAACGTTTGCATAAAGTCAAGCGTCAACGCAAGACCCAGCGCCGCCAAAGGGAAAGGCACAACGCCTTCAACATTTCGCTGGTGGGTTACACCAATGCAGGCAAATCGACCTTGTTCAATGCCTTGGTGAAGGCCCGCGTGTATGCCGCAGATCAGTTGTTCGCCACGCTGGATACAACCACACGGCAACTCTATCTCGGTGAAACTGGGCGAACTGTTTCCTTGTCAGACACGGTTGGGTTTATACGCGATTTGCCACATGGTTTGATCGATGCTTTCGAAGCGACCCTGCAGGAAGCTGTTGATGCCGATCTGCTGATCCATGTAGTGGACGCCTCTAACCCCGATTTCGTCGATCAGATAAAGCAGGTCATGGGCGTGCTCGGAGAAATTGGCGCTGCAAAGGTGCCTCAAATCCTGGTCTTTAACAAGCTTGATGCCGTCGATCCATCCCGTTTTCCTGTGAAGATGGAGGATCTGTTTGAACTTGACGGTGAGCTTACCCCCCGTATTTTTGTAAGCGCGAAAACCAGCGAAGGTCTGCAAGCACTCAGGCGTTTGCTATCCGAACGCGTTAATGCCATTGCAATACCCTCGCTAACCAAAGACCCTTACAAACCTCTTTTGGATCTGCTGCCCTGATTTGGCACAATCCAACTTGTTTATGATCGAGAGACCCAACAATGTACCCTCCAACCCCGGCCTTGAAATTGATTCAGTACTTTAGGCGTGTCCGCGGCATGTTTAGCCTCAATGACCCGCGCTGGGGTCGAGGGGATGACAAGTCAACTGGCTCTGACAAACCGGATACCCCACGCCCCGAGCAGGAAACCCCGCCAAATCCACCCAACCCGACTAACCAGCCACAGGCTGGCGGCCGTCGTTCCGGTGGAGCCCAGGGCGGTCCTCCCGACCTTGATGAGCTCTGGAAAGACCTCAATCGCAAACTTGGAAGCCTTTTTGGTGGTAGTGGTGGGGGTCGGGGCGGTCGTGGCAATGGCTCAGGCGGCGGTGGCTTTCAGCCAGATATGAAGAGCGCTGGTATCGGTGCCGGCCTTATTGCCGTAGTCGCGGTGCTGGTCTGGCTGGGCACGGGATTTTTCATTGTGCAAGAGGGACAGCAAGCTGTCATTACTCAATTTGGCAAGTACAACTCAACTGCTGGTGCTGGCTTCAATTGGCGTTTGCCTTACCCCATTCAACGTCACGAGTTGATATTTGTCACGCAAATTCGCTCTGTGGACGTCGGGCGCGATACGGTGATCAAAGCCACAGGTCTGCGCGAATCAGCCATGCTGACTGAAGATGAAAACATTGTTGAAATCAAGTTTGCTGTTCAATACCGGCTCAGTGATGCCCGGGCTTTCCTGTTCGAAAGCAAAAACCCTGGCGAGGCGGTTGTGCTGGCTGCTGAGACTGCGGTGCGTGAGGTGGTTGGAAAAATGCGAATGGACTCGGCCTTGTCCGAAGAGCGTGACCAGATTGCCCCACGGGTCAGGACCTTGATGCAAGATATCCTCGACCGTTACAAGGTTGGAATTGAGGTCGTCGGCATTAACCTGCAACAAGGGGGTGTCAGGCCGCCGGAGCAGGTTCAATCTGCTTTTGATGATGTCCTCAAGGCAGGGCAAGAGCGTGAGCGCGCCAAAAACGAAGCCCAGGCCTATGCCAACGATGTGATTCCGCGCGCTATCGGCTCTGCATCCCGTCTCAAGGAAGAGTCGGAGGCTTATAAATCACGGATCGTTTCACAGGCTCAGGGTGATTCCCAGCGCTTCAAGTCCGTTTTGGCAGAGTATCAAAAAGCGCCTCAGGTCACCCGTGACCGCATGTATCTCGACACCATGCAACAAATTTACACCAATGTGACCAAGGTTCTGGTGGAGTCCCGCCAAGGCAGCAACATGCTTTATTTGCCGCTGGATCGAATCATGCAAATGACGGCTGCTGAAGCTGCCGGCATCGCCCCCCCTGCAAGCGCTGCCCCCGCGGTCGCTGCGCCGCCAATCCCCCAATCCAATGACATCAGGGCTCGGGATGCTTCCCGCACTCGTGACCGTGATTCCCGTTAGGAGACCGACATGAACCGAATTGGAATCATTTTTTCATCGTTGCTGCTTTTGCTGGCGCTCATCAGTTCCACGCTTTTTGTGGTTGATCAGCGTCAGTTTGGTGTAGTTTATGCCTTGGGTCAGATCAAGGAGGTCATCACCGAGCCCGGACTGAACTTCAAACTGCCCCCGCCTTTCCAGAATGTGAGCTACATCGACAAGCGCTTGCTTACTCTTGACAGCACTGACACCGAGCCCATGCTCACGGCGGAAAAGCAGCGTGTGGTGGTTGACTGGTATGTCCGCTGGAGAATTTCCGAACCTACGCAGTACATCCGGAATGTGGGTCTGGATGAGGCGGCCGGTGCCAGCCAGCTCAATCGGGTGGTGCGCAACGCCTTTCAGGAAGAGATTAACAAGCGCACCGTCAAAGAAATACTTTCTGTCAAGCGTGAACAGTTGAGCGCTGACGTCAAGGCCGAAGTGCTTGAAAAAGTTCGTGGTGCAAAGCCCTGGGGCGTAGATGTGGTTGACGTTCGTATTACCCGAGCTGACTATGTTGATGCCATCACTGAGTCGGTCTATCGCCGTATGGAAGCCGAGCGCAAGCGCGTTGCCAACGAGCTGCGTTCGACCGGAGCGGCAGAGGGCGAAAAAATTCGCGCAGATGCCGATCGCCAGCGCGAAGTCACCGTGGCCAACGCCTACCGGGACGCCCAGAAAACCAAAGGTGAGGGAGACGCAGAGGCCGCGCGCATTTACGCGGATGCTTTTGGACGTGATCCACAGTTCGCCCAGTTTTACCGAAGCCTGGATGCCTACAAGGCCAGCTTTGCGAAGAAAAGCGATGTCATGGTTCTCGACCCGTCTTCCTCCGAGTTTTTCAAGGCTTTCCGCGGAACTGCTGCGCCCGCGGCTGCCAAAAACTAAGTGGTCGATAGCGACGCGCTTTGGTTGGCGCTTGCCTTGGTGTTGGTGATTGAGGGGCTTTACCCCTTTATCTCTCCATCGGGTTGGCGCAACACGTTTGCACAAATTATGAAGATGAATGACGGGCAGATCCGTTTCTTTGCTTTTTGCAGCATCGTGGCGGGACTGGCCTGGTTCTGGTGGCTTCAACTTTGACAGGTCACTGTGACTTGTTCAGAGATTCAAGCCGGTAAAATCCTTACTTTTTAATCATTCATTCACTCATGTCTGCTTGGGTCCTGCCGGATCACATTGCCGATGTCCTGCCCTCAGGGGCACGCCACATCGAAGAATTACGCCGCGATTTGCTTGACATGGCACGTTGCTATGGCTTTGAGTTGGTCATGCCGCCGCTGCTTGAACACCTTGAGTCGCTGCTGACCGGTACCGGCAAGGCGCTTGATTTGCAAACCTTCAAACTGGTGGATCAACTCACCGGGAGAACCATGGGTGTTCGGGCCGATAGCACACCGCAAGTGGCCCGTATTGATGCGCATCTGCTCAATCGCCTGGGGGTGACCCGGCTTTGCTATTGCGGTCCGGTTTTGCACACCCGCCCTGCAGGACCCCATGCTTCGCGTGAGCCCTTGCAGTTCGGGGCTGAAATCTATGGCCACGATGGACCGGAAGCCGAGCGAGAAGTGTTGTTACTGGCTCTGGATTGCCTGGCTTGTGCGAATTTGAATGACCCGCGGGTTGATTTGGCTGATGTGAGAATCATCAAGTCGCTACTCCAAGGTGTTTCTACATCACCGGAAGTCCTGACCCTGCTGCATGCAGCGTTGGCATCCAAGGATACGCATGAAATTGCCCATTTAACACGTGAATTTCCTCAGGCCAGTCGCCAGGGATTGCTTGCCTTGCCTCAGCTGTATGGTGACATCAAGGTGTTGGACGAGGTCAAAAAAGTGCTGGAACCCTTGCCCGTAATAGAGCAAGTGCTATCAAATTTAAAGTGGTTGGCAGAACACATGGGTACTGCACAAGTCAGCTTTGATCTCAGTGACCTGGGCGGCTACGACTACTACAGCGGTATTCGATTTTCGATTTACGCCACGGGTGCTACCGGTCCGGTGGTGCGCGGCGGGCGCTATGACGAGGTGGGTGCTGTCTTTGGCCGCAAACGTCCTGCGGTGGGCTTTAGCCTGGATATCAAGACCCTCGTGAGTGTGGTTGAGCCCAGGCCACTGCATTCTGCCATTCGTGCCTTCTGGAATGAGTCGGCACAGTGGACACAAGCCCTGTCTTCCCTGAGAAAACGCGGCGAGACCGTGGTTTGTGTCCTTCCCGGACATGATCCTGAAATTGAAGAATTCCAATGTGACCGTGAGCTTGTCGAGGTCGCTGGTCAATGGATCGTTAAAGCCCTCTGAGATTCTGTAAATGAAAACAACCCTAGGTAGAAATGTTGTCGTTGTCGGTACCCAATGGGGCGACGAGGGCAAAGGCAAACTGGTGGACTGGCTGACTGAAAGCGCCCAAGGGGTGGTTCGGTTTCAGGGTGGGCACAATGCGGGCCACACTCTGGTGATCAACGGTGTGAAGACGGCGCTTCATTTGATTCCCAGCGGGATCATGCGTTCAGGTGTCAAGTGTTACATAGGCAACGGTGTGGTGCTGTCCGCTGCGAAATTGTTTGAAGAGATCCAAGGTCTCGAGAGGGCCGGTGTTGAGGTTCGATCCCGCCTGCGGATCAGTGAGGCTTGTCCGCTGATTCTGCCTTTTCATACGGCTCTCGATGTTGCACGCGAGGCTGCCCGTGAGCATGGCGGCACCGAAAAAATCGGCACGACCGGGCGAGGCATCGGCCCGGCCTACGAAGACAAAATCGCCCGCCGCGCCCTGCGAGTCCAAGATCTGAAGCATCCTGAACGTTTTGCGACCAAGCTGCGCGAGTTATTGACATTGCACAACCATGTGCTGACGACCTTTCTGAACTCCCGCAGCTTTTCATTCGGAGCTGCGCTGCAGCCCTACCTCAAGGAGGGTGAGGTCCAGTTTGAGGCCGTCTTTGACGAAGCCATGCAGCACGCCCAGCTTTTGAAGCCAATGATGGCAGACGTATCGCGTGAGCTCAATGAGGCCCACCTGCATGGCGAAAACCTTCTTTTCGAGGGCGCACAGGGTACGCTGCTCGATGTTGACCATGGGACCTACCCCTATGTGACCTCCAGCAACTGCGTTGCCGGTAACGCCTCAGCCGGCGCAGGTGTGGGCCCGGGCATGCTGCATTACATCCTGGGTATCACCAAGGCCTACTGCACGCGTGTGGGGGGCGGGCCTTTCCCAACCGAACTCGATTGGGAAAAGCCGGATACACCCGGCTACCATATGAGCACTGTGGGCGCTGAAAAGGGCGTGACCACGGGTCGGTCACGCCGCTGCGGTTGGTTCGATGCAGCTTTGCTCAAAAGGTCGGCCCAGGTCAATGGACTGACTGGTTTGTGTCTGACCAAGCTTGATGTGCTCGACGGGCTCAAAGAATTGTTGATTTGCACCGGCTATGAGCTCGATGGTGAGATGGTTGATATTTTGCCCATGGGTGCAGACGACATTTCCCGTTGCAAACCGATTTACGAGACCATGCCCGGCTGGACCGAAAGCACGGTGGGTGTGACGCACTATGACAAGCTGCCGGTCAATGCCAAGCTCTACCTGCAAAGAATTGAACATGCCACCGGTGTTCCGATTCACATTATTTCTACCAGTCCGGATCGTGACCACACCATCATGATGCGGCACCCTTTCATTGCCGAATAAATCCAATTGATCCCTAATGCTACAAAAAAAGGAGCGAATGAATGTTGACAGAAGATGGTAAGCACTTGTATGTAAGTTATGACGAATACCACAACCTGATTGAAAAACTGGCCATCAAGGTCTACCAGTCCGGCTGGCAGTTTGACACCATCTTGTGCCTGGCCCGTGGCGGCATGCGCCCGGGTGACATTCTTTCCCGGGTGCTGGAAAAACCGCTAGCCATCATGTCCACCAGTTCTTACCGTGCCGACTCCGGTAGAACCCAGGGCCATCTGGATATTGCCAAGTTCATCACCACACCCCAAGGTGAAATTGCCGGGAAGGTTTTGCTGGTTGATGATCTAGCCGACTCCGGTCAGACGCTCGACTCCGTCGTAGATATGCTGCGCAATGGCTATCCTGGAATTACCGAACTTCGCAGTGCAGTGATCTGGACCAAGGCCATGTCGACCTTTACCCCTGATTATTCGGTCGAGTTTTTGAAGACCAACCCCTGGATTCATCAGCCCTTTGAGAGCTACGATAGGCTACGTCCAGAGCAGTTGCTTGCAAAGTGGCAGATTTGAGGCTTTACCAAGGCGTCTGATTCATGCGTGATCTTCCAACCCGGCTGATTCACCACCCTTACGAGCCTCCCGCAGGATTTGTAGCGCCCCAAGCCGGCATCTCCAAAGCCTCAACCGTTATTTTCCCCAATGTGGCAGCCATGCGCAGCAGGGAGTGGAAAGACAAAACGGGTTATACCTACGGCCTACACGGAACACCTACTACCTACTTGCTGGAAGAGCGTCTGTGCGAGCTCGAAGGTGGTCGCTTTTGTGTGCTCGTACCCAGCGGGTTGGCGGCCATTGCCAACGTTTCACTGGCTCTCCTGCAATCCGGTGATGAAGTCCTCATCCCTGACAATGCCTATGGGCCGAACAAGGCCCTGGCAGAGGGGGAGCTGACAAGCTGGGGCATTACGCATCAGTACTTTGACGCGATGGACCCCCATGACCTGGCCCGCAAAATCAGCAACAGAACCAAGTTGGTCTGGCTGGAAGCGCCTGGTTCGGTCACCATGGAATTTCCTGATTTACCGGCGCTGGTTGGCATCTGCCGTGAGCACGGCGTTTTAACTGCTTTGGACAACACCTGGGGTGCCGGAATCGCCTTTCAACCGTTTGAACTCTCACCTGGGTTAGGGGTTGACATCAGCATCCATGCGCTGACCAAGTTTCCCAGCGGCGGGGGGGACGTGCTCATGGGAAGCGTCATGACGCGGGATGAAGCCCTGCACGTCAAAATCAAGCTGACTCACATGCGCCTGGGGCTGGGAGTTGGCGCCAACGATGTTGAGGCTGTGTTGCGGTCACTGCCCAGCGTAGAGTTGCGTTACTTGGCACACGACAAGACAGGCCGTGCACTGGCAACCTGGTTCTTGCAGCAGCCAGAGTGTGTGCAAGTCCTGCATCCGGCTTTCCCCCAGTCTCCCGGCCATACACACTGGCAGTCTGTCTGTGGCCCATCGGGTGCCGCCGCCGGACTTTTCAGCGTCCTGCTTGACAGCCGTTTTGAGACGTCTCAGGTCGATACTTTTTGTGATTCTCTGGAGTTGTTCAAACTTGGGTTCAGCTGGGCCGGCCCGATGAGTCTGGTTGTCCCTTATCAGTTGTCATCCATGCGAACGGCTTGGCCCAAGGCGCTCAAACCCGGTCATCTGGTGCGTTTCTCGGCCGGTTTGGAGTCACCCGCGGCACTGATCGGCGACCTTGCGCAAGCCCTCAAGAAGGCATTTAATTAGCGGGTTCATGAATACCCGTCCATCAGACCCAAACTCCAGCGGCGACAAATCGGCGGGCCCTGAACTGCCCGTCAACCCGAATCCTTACGTCCCACCCATCGAGTCCGGACCTCGGCGACAGGTGATTTCCCTGAAGCTGACCGATCCCCTGCGGTGGTTGTCTTTGGGTTGGCATGACCTCAAATCCGAGCCTGTAATTGGTCTTTTTTATGGTTTGAGTTTTTGGGTGATGGCATTGGTTCTGGGCTTTGTTTTCAGGAGCAGCCCGGAGTACACCATGTCCTTGGCCAGCGGATGCCTACTGCTGGGGCCGTTCTTGGCCATGGGTCTTTATGACGTGAGCCGTCGGCGGGAAAGCGGCAAATCTCCCAATCTGGCGTCATCCCTGACCTGCTGGGACGCTCATGTGCGCAGCATGGGCTTGTTTGTTTTGGTGCTGATTGTTCTGGAGCTTTTGTGGGGTCGGGCTTCACTGGTGGTTTTTGCTGTATTTTTCAATACCGGCATGCCCAGCACCACGAGTGTTCTGCAGGCTGTTTTCAACCCGGACAACCTGGAATTTCTCTTCACCTATCTGGTGGTCGGCGGTGTATTTGCCGCGCTGGTTTTTGCCTGTTCCGTGGTTTCCATCCCGATGATTCTTGACCGGGACACCGATGCCATTACCGCTGTCATCGCCAGTCTTCAGGTCTTCTTTGAGAATTTGGGCGTCATGCTGCTCTGGGGGGTAATTATTAGCGTTCTGGTGGTCATGGCCATGATCTTCTGGGGAGTTGGCTTGGTGTTCGTGGGGCCTTGGTTGGGTTACTCGAGCTGGCACGCCTATCGAGGCAGCATACGTTGGATTGATGAAGCTGGTGATGAACTGTTAAAGTCAAGCGATTAACTTGAAAGTAAAGCTTTGGCAACTCCTAATTACGGCTACGAAAAACGTCAGAAAGAACTGGCGAAAAAGCGCAAAAAAGAAGACAAACTCAAAAGCAAGTCCGAGAGAAAATCTGCCGGGCTTCCTGAGGAGGAGGGCGCTGAGCTGGAGCCGGGACAGATCGATGAAGCAGCCCCAGCTGCGGATCTGCCACCGGCGCAAGGATAGCAAAACCAATAGTCAGAGTTGTTCGTTTCAGGATTCTTGCGTCGCTAATTCTGAAGCCAATTCGTTCATAGCCCTTACGGAACGGTCTTTCGGTGCTATCTTTTTTGAATCCTTGAAGCATTTGAAATTGCGTTCCATAGACGCGATGTAAACCGGGTCGTAGTGTTGTGTTAGCAGCTCACGCACCACAGGTTCAAACTCGCCCTGTCGAACCAGACGCTTCCATTGCTCAACGACCGCTTTGCCCCGGATCTGAACCAAGGCATCGAGCCGCTCGCAAAATGAGTCAGCATTCCTGACAAAAAAATCATAGTCCTCCAGCAGCAGTGCAACCCGTTCCTTGTCTTCCAGCAGCAGATTAAGGCAGGTACTGGCCCGCATCGCCTCAATCAGGGGCAGCGGCACGCTGACATTGCCGACTTTCTTGCTTTCGCTTTCAATAAAAACCGGCCTGTCCGGGTCGAGATGGCGAAGTGCGTCCCAAACACGGGTGTCAAAGTGCTTTTGCGTGGGTTGCGGTAAACCCGGAACAGCGCCGAGTACCGAGCTTCGGTGATTGGCCAGCGCTTCCAGGTCAAGTACCTGAGCGCCCTGGACAGCCAGGGCCTGAAGCAGGCGGGTCTTGCCTGAACCGGTCGTTCCGCAGATCACGCGCCAGCTGAATTGCCCGGCCAGGCGTTCAATATCTTTGAGCATGGCGGCGCGAAAAGCCTTATAGCCACCTTCCAGCAGCGTCACCCGAAAACCAATCTGATCGAGCACCAAGCTAAGAGAGCCACTGCGTTTTCCACCGCGCCAGCAATAGGTCAGGGGTTTCCAGTCTTTTGGTTTTTGCAATACATGTTGCTCAAGATGGATGGAAATATTGCGAGCCGCAATGGCAGCCCCCTGTTTTTTGGCTTCAAACGCGCTGATCTGTTTGTAAACAGTTCCCACATGAATGCGCTGTGCATTGTTCAGGGTTGGCCAGTTCACCGAAGCCGGCAGGTGGTCTTCGGCGTATTCGCCCTCGCTGCGGGCATCAATGACCGTATCAAAGTCTTCCAGTCGGCGCAGAGCATCTTCCGCATTGATCAGTGTCAGACTCATTTCAGGATTTTTCTCAAGGCGGGCCAGACGTTGCCCAACATGATGGCTTGAGCCTCTTCGTTGGGGTGGATTCGATCGGCCTGGAACAAGCGTGCAGCATCAGGCACATCACCAACCCCTTTGAGAAAAAAGGGCACCAGCTCGATCTTGTTGCTTTGAGCGACAGTTTTAAAAACAGCCTTGAAGCGTTGGGTGTAATCCAGGCCGTAATTTGGCGGCAATTCCATACCTACCAGAACCACACGTGCACCTGCATTGAGAGCCTGTTTCGTCATCTGCGTCAGGTTATCTTGCGTCGTTTTCAAGGGCAATCCGCGCAGCGCATCATTGCCGCCCAACTCAAGCACCACATGGCT
>JBEIGE010000051.1:0-11062 GCA_040382055.1 Hylemonella sp. | reverse complement strand
TGGCGGCAGTTTTGCCTTTACCGACAAGAACGCAGGCAGCAACAAGACTGTTGCCGTCAGCGCGGTGAACATCAACGACGGCAACGACGGGGCCAACTACAGCGTGAGCTACGCCAGCAACACCGCCAGCACCATCACCCAACTGGCCTCCGTGGCCTGGACCGGCGCTGGCAATGACAACAAATGGTCAACCGCCGCCAACTGGGCGGGCGGGGCGCTACCCGACTTTGCCAACGTTGCGGCGGTAAGCATCCCTGCCAACGCCACGGTCAACTTTGACAGCCAAGGGCTAAGCGCAACCCTCAGCAGTCTGAGCAGCCAGGGGCGTCTGAACGTGTCGAACGGCCTATTGACCGTCGGCAGCCTCAGTGCAAACGGCACCTTGAACTCGAGCATCTTGCGCGCTACGGGCGGCAAGCTGGTGGTGTATGGAAGTATGAGCGCGGCTGACTACGATGCCAGCAACGCCAGCGTGAACTTCAACTACAACAGCCAAAATCCCTACAGTAGCCGCCTGACCGACCTCAGCCTGGGCTTTGCCGGTGACGCAAACCTCAGCGCGGCGATAGTTGCCAGCAACAGCATCAGCCTGACTGCAGCGGGCCGCATCGTGCAAGGTGGCGAATTCAGTGGCACCGCTTTAAGCGCACCACGCATCGAGCTAGCCGCCGGTACCGGCATCGGCCAGGCGCAAAGCCGCCTCCAACTTGCCACCAACAGCCTGAGCGCGAGCACCACAAGCGGACCGCTGCAGTTGCACAACACCCCCAGCAGCGCGGTCACCATGAGCCTGATGCGCAATACCTCGGCAGATGCCACTTATTACAGCCAGGATGGCAACGCGCTGAATATTGTTGGGAACATCACCAGCAGTGGCGGCGCGATCACCATTGATCCGCCTAGCAGTATCACCATGTCCGCGAACAGCAGCATCAACTCCGGCGGCGGCGATATTGACCTGCAAGCCACGGGTGACATGAGCCTGACCAGTGTGAACGCGGGCGGTGGAGCTGTGAAAATTCAAACCCCAGGCCGCGTTGTCGCCAGCACGCCGATTGCAAACGTCAGCTTTTCGGGTGGTGGCAGCTTTGTCAATGGCACCGCCACCGAAACCAGGACCGAAGCTGCCATCGCGGTAGCCGTGGCTACGGTGCTGGCCGGCAACAGCAGCAGTTCGCTTAGCCCCAGCATACTAAGCTTCAACCTCGCTGACCCGCCCAGCACTGGCACTGCAAGTGCAGGCCAGTCAGACCCTAGCGGTCTGATCACCTTGGTGGTGGCCGGAAATTCAATCAGTCGTCCCGCCCAAGACCTGGTGACACCCAGCAAGAGCCGCGGCCGGCAACTGATGTGCCGCAGGAGCTAACAATTAACCTGCACCAAAACCAAAACTTGCCGCTAAGAGACGGCCATCCTTCGCCCGCCCGGGGGGGGCTGTTCGGGCCTGCATGGCGTCTGCTCCCCTACAGCAGGGTGCTGAGCATTCTCTTGTTGTCTATGTTCGCCGTCATCAGCGGTGCATGGGGCCAAGGCACGATAACCCACCTCTCCGGCCCGATCTCGGTACTCAAGGCCGACGGTAGCCGCGTGGAGGGTGCCAGTGGCCTGGCCCTGGCGGTGGGCGACACGGTGCTGTCCGGGGCTGCAGGCTTTGCCCGTATCGAAATGACCGATAAAGCCGAGTTGGTGGTGCGGCCCAACACCCAGCTCAAGATCGAGCGCTACACCTTTGAAGTAGACCGTCCGAGCGCCGACGACTCGGTGCTATCGGTACTCAAAGGCGGATTGCGCACGGTGACTGGCTTGATTGGCAAGCGCGGCAAGCAGGACGCCTATCAGCTTAAAACCACCACCGCCACCATCGGCATTCGCGGCACCCAGTTCGACATGCGCCTGTGTGCCGGCGACTGCGGAGCGCTGGCAGACGGCACCTATGTCAAAACCACGCGGGGCTCCATCATTCTGAGCACGCTGGCAGCGCCGGCCGTGCCTGAGTCAGCGACGATACCCGGCCTGATCCTGACCGCCGGGCAAGTGGGTTTTGTGCCACCGAGCGACGTGCCGGTGTTGTTGCCGCGTGACCCTGGTATTGGCTTTACCCCACCGCCGACCATCCCCAAGCTTGATGAGAATAAGCGAGAGGAGCAGCCACAAACCGCACCTGGCACTGGAACTGGAACCGCACCTGGAACTGGTCCAGGGAGCACACCTGGTGCAGCCCCAGCCGATGTGAGCGGCGACACGCCTGATGACCTGGCGTGCGAGGTGCAGTAGTCGACGTGGCGCGTTTGATGGCAACGCGCCGGTGAGCTAGTGCTTGAGCACCACCTCATCGAGTTGCGCCGGACTCAGGTATTGCTCGCCATAACGCCTGTAAACCTCCGAGTGAAAGAACACATCGAAGAGGTCAGGGTCAATGTGCCCGGCATGCTTGAGGTCGTTCATGATGTTCATGGCTTGTGAGAGCTTCATGCTTGGCTTGTAAGGTCGATCAGAGGCCGTGAGTGCCTCGAAGATATCGGCGATACCCATGATGCGCGCCTGCACCGACATTTGTTCGCGCGACAAGCCCTTGGGATAGCCTTTGCCGTCCATGCGTTCATGATGCCCCCCCGCATACTCAGGCACATTTCGCAAATGCTTGGGCCAGGGCAAGCGCTCCAGCATTTTGATGGTGGCCACAATGTGGTAGTTGATGATGTCTCGCTCCGCCGATGTCAACGTGCCCTTGCGGATGCACAGGTTGTCCATTTCCTCAGCCGTCAGAAATTCGGTCTGCACACCGTCCACATTGCGCCATTGGTGGCCAGAGCCGATGGCGCGCACACGCGCCACATCGGCATCGCTCATGAATTCACCACCCACATTACAGGTCCGGATAAAGTCGCGCTCCTGGTCCAATGCAGCGCGGGCTTGGGTCAAGCGCGTCAAGGCGGCGGCCTCGGCAGCCGTATTGCCCTCGGTCCGTGATGCCAATTGTTCACGCAGGGCTGCAATCTCGGCGTCACGCTTGAGCACCTCGAAGCGGGTATCAATCAGGGCAATACGGTCAAACAGGGTCTGCAATTTGGTGGCTTTGTCCACGACATGCACCGGCGTGGTGATCTTTCCACAGTCATGCAGTAAACCGGCAATTTTGAGTTCGTAGCGGTCAGTGTCGTTCATGCGGAAGTCCGCCAGGGGGCCCTCTTGCATCGCCGCCGCAGCTTCGGCCAGCATCATGGTCAGGGAAGGTACGCGCTGACAATGTCCGCCCGTATAGCTCGATTTTTCATCAATCGCCAGGTTGATGAGGCCAATGAACGCTTCAAACAACTCCTCCAGCTGCGTCATGAGCAAACGGTTGCTCAGGGCGATTGCCGCTTGTGAGCCCAGAGACTCAACCAGTTGTTGATCCGCACCCGAAAACGCCCTCACCTTCCCCGTGACCGGCGCTATCGAATTGATGAGTTGCAGCACACCAATCACATTGCCATGGTGATCGCGCATGGGGACCGTCAGGAACGACTTGGATCGATAACCACTGCGTTCATCAAACACGCGGGTTCCGGAAAAGTCGAACCCGTCGTGGTCCCCGTAAACATCCTCAATATTGACCGTCACACCGTGAATGGCTGAATAAGCGGCTACCAGTTTGTCATTGGGCTTGCCGTCTATCACCAAGGAGATATCAGGGAAATTGATGGCGTTGCCCGATGTTCCGCCCATCGCGATATTCAGGGAATCGGTGCGCAAAATCTCAAAGCGCAGGGTGCGGCCATCTTCCAGCATGCGGTACAGCGTGCCGCCGTCAGCGCGCGTGATGGACTTGGCTTCCAGAAGGATGTGCTCCAGCAGACGGGTGATGTCGCGCTCACCTGACAGGGACACGCCTATCTCGTTGAGTTTTTCTAGGCGCTTGAGCAGTCCCGCTACGCTATCGGCCTCATCAGCAATGCTGGTATCCATACATCTCTCCACTGGTTTATTTGTGCTGAAAGTTATAGGTTCCATCCCAGTCCCTAGGCGGAGGATGGAGGGCAAAATCGGCAACCCGCTGAACATACATGCGGTACAGCGCCCGCCCGGGCTCCCGTTGCAGCAAGTCTGCAAAGGCTAGCGCGGCAGCTTGCCAGTCCTGCGCCCGGTACAGCGCCAGTGCTTGCGCATGCATCGCGAGTTCTTGCTGCTGTTGCGTGCTTAGCGTGCTGACGGGACCCAGTGGCTCAAAAATCTTGACCGGCAAGTCCTTGCCTTTGACGCGCACCCAGTCGAGCTCCCGAAAAGCGTGGTCCGGTACCGCGCTGCGGGTAAATTCGCTGACCATGATCTGCACGCCATACGCCTTGGTCAAACTCTCCAGGCGCGACCCCAGGTTGACTGCGTCACCCATCACGGTGTAGGCCAAACGAAACTCCGACCCCATATTGCCGACCGTCATCTCGCCGGTGTTCAGGCCAACGCCAACCCGAATTGGGGGCCAACCGCGCGCTTCGAAAGCTTCATCGAGTGAGCGCAAGGTCGCCACCATCTCCAGTGCTGCTTCCAGCGCATGGCGGGCATGGTCAGCATCGGCCACGGGCGCGCCCCAGAAAGCCATGATGGCATCACCCATGTACTTGTCAATGGTGCCCCGGTTGCGGTGGATGATGCGTGTCATCGGGGTCAAAAACTCATTCATCAGCGCGGTGAGCTGCTGCGGGTCCAGGCCCTCGGAGATGGTGGTGAACCCGCGCACATCAGAAAACAGCACGGTCATCTGCCGGTTTTCTCCCGACAGCGAGTACGCCTGCGGGTCCCGCGCCATTTCAGTGACCAGTTCAGACGGCACATATTGCCCAAACAAGCGTGCCAACTGGCGCTTGGCGCGCGAATCAACAAAGTAGCCATAACTCATGTTGAACACAAAGAGCCCGAGCGCCAGAACCAGGCCAGAGGCCAGCGGAAGGATCAGATGCTGCTGTTGCCACGCATACAGGTTCGTCATCACCAAGGCAGTGATGACACCCAGCATCAGCACCGTGGCGTGCTGCGGTGACAGTGCAGGCAAGGCAAAAGCCAGTCCCAGACCCAGCAACAGCAACAGCACAAACTCCAGTCCCAGGGTGTAGGCAGGTCGCTCCTTGATGTCGCCATCCAGAATACCGGCCACCATGTTGGCGTGCACCTCAACGCCTGGATAGGACTCCTTCATGGGCGTAGTGCGCAAATCCAGCAGACCCGGGGCTGTGGTGCCCACCAGCACAATCGCGCCGCGCAGCAGCGCCGGATCGACCTTGGCTTGCAAAACATCGGAGGCAGACACGTACACAAAACTACCCTGACGGCCGCGAAATGGCACGAGGGCAGCCGCCTCTGCGTCCAAGGGCACGCGGCGCGGACCCAGTTTCAGCGATTCCAGCGCCACCCAGTCGCCGTGATCGCCCTGCTCGTACACCAGTTCAATCCCGGGCTCGCGCAAAGCCAGCCGTGCCACGGCCAAAGCCAGAGACTCGTAGAGCGCATCGCCGTACATTTGCAGCAGGGCCGCGCGCCTGTAGACACCGTCCGTATCAACCAGTGGCGAAGCATTAAAGAAGCCGCCGGATGCTGCCGCTTGCTGCTGCTCAGGCAGATTGGCCGTGTACCCGCTGGCCACCACCGCGCCCACAGCGCCAGGATTGAAGCTACCCCGTGGCAGCACAGGCAAGGGCAACTGACCAACCCCGGCACCGGTCTGCTGGTCATGGCGAAAGTAGTAACCCATGACCACGCGCCGGTTCTTCAGGCTATTGGCAAATAGCTGGTCATATTGCAACTGCGGTCGCAGCTCGGCCATCACCTCTGCAAACCGCCGGTCGCCGCGCAGCTGCGTTTTCCCGACCTGCTCCAAACTGGCCAAGCCGGAACTGCCATCGCGCTCGGCAAACACCACATCAAAGCCCAGCACATCAATCTGGTAGTGGTCAAACAGCTGGTCCATCATCTGCGCCAGCCGGTTGCGCGGCCAAGGCCAGAGGCCCTGCTCCTTCAGGCTTTGCTCATCGATATCGAGAATAACAATGCGTTTGTCTATGCCGCCGGGCATGGTCCACAGCAGCCGCATATCGTAGGTGTAATTCTCCAGCCGCTGCATAAAACCCAAGTTCACCACGCCCACCGCATTGAGCACCAGCAGCACAAGAAACGAGAGGCTCACTGCCAGACGCACAGCGTGGCGGCGAATATAAGCGACCGCTTTCATGGCCGGGTGGTGTGTGGCAGCATCACCAGCGCCAAACACCACAGCCAAGGAAAGTGAATAATTTTCAACAATTGCAGTGCCTGAAATTTCAGGTAACTAGGAGACATCGGTACATCCCGGGTAGCCGAACAATTAAATTCTTTGCAGGGATTATGGGATATTGCGCTAACCTGTCAAGCGCAGGCGTGTGGCGGAATTTTTTGACCTAGAATTTTGACTCTCACCAACCCGAGCTGCTTTGCTGCAGGCGAGCCAGGGCGAGGTAAGAGCAACTCGGAAAACAACATGAAAGTCAAATTTTGGGGTGTACGCGGATCGATTGCCTCTCCGGGTCCCATGACGGTACGCTATGGCGGCAATACAACCTGTATCGAAATCCGGACTGATAACAACGAACTCATTATTCTGGATGCCGGAACGGGTATTTTTCCTCTGTCGCAAACACTGCTGTCCGAGTTGCCGATAACCGCCCATTTGCTGATCACCCATTCCCACTGGGACCACATTCAGGGGCTGCCTTTTTTTGCTCCCAACTTCATCCCCGGCAACACCTTGAGATTACACGGCCCCTTTGATCCCGTCGCTGGAATGGGCATAGAACGGGTGATGTCGGTGCAACTTCAAAACAGCTATTTTCCGGTCCGTGAAGAGGAACTCAAAGCCAGAATCGAGTACGTCACGCTTGAACCCAACCAAGCCGTTCATATCGGCTCGGCCAAGGTTACGCCCTGTCTGTTGAATCACCCGGTTATTGATTTCGGGTACCGGGTTGAGTGCAATGGCAAATCGGTGTTTTTTACCGGCGACCACGAACCGCCTTACAACATCTATGCGCCTGAAGACGCCGCCTTTGGTGAATACGCGTTGTGGGTTGAAGAACGGTCCCGTGCCATCAACCATGCCTTGCAGGGCGTTGATGTGCTGATAGCGGACTGCTCTTACACAGACTCGGAATATCCGGCCAAAAAAGGCTGGGGCCACGGCACATATAGCTCCAGCATTGCCAGCGCCCACGCAGCCGGCGCAAAGGTGCTTTATTGCACCCACCATGAGCCCACCCGCAGTGACGATGCGCTTGAGGCTGTATTCAAGGAGGCACTGCTCAGCAACGCCCATCTGATCGGCAATCTCGATGTCCGGCTGGCGCGTGAAGGCGATAGCTTCGATTTCTAACAATCCAAGGTCTACCCCCGATTCACCCCGGAACTGGGGGGGAGTATCGGCCGCAGCTCCAACCCCGCTTGGCGCGTGGTTCAGTCGTCCTCGATGTCCGAAATTCCGGGAAACAGCACCTCGGTGTAGCCGAACTGGCTGAAGTCCTGCATGCGCATGGGGTAGAGTTTGCCGATCAGGTGATCGCATTCGTGTTGCACCACGCGGGCATGAAAACCGTCTACCGTGCGGTCTATGGCGTCTCCGAACTGGTCAAAGCCTGTGTAGCGAAGGCGAGACCAACGTGGCACCATGCCACGCAGACCAGGGACTGACAAACAACCCTCCCAGTCACTCTCAAGATCACTGCCCAAAGGCGTCAGAACCGGATTGATCAGCACCGTGGGCGGCACGATGGGGCGGTCGGGGTAGCGCGGGTTGCGGTCTGCACTGCCAAAAATAACCAGTTGCAGGTCCACCCCGATCTGCGGAGCAGCCAAGCCGGCTCCGTTGGCAGCGCGCATGGTGTCCAGCATGTCGGTAATCAGCAGGTGCAGCGCGTCAGTGTCAAATTCCAGCACAGGTTGGGCCAGCCGCAGCAAACGTGCATCGCCCATTTTGAGAATGTCACGAACCGCCATCAATCATCTCCCTGCAGGTGGCCTCGTCGATCACGGCTATGCCCAACTCAAGCGCTTTGTCCAATTTACTTCCGGCATCAAGACCTGCAAGCACAAAGTCGGTTTTTTTGCTCACCGAGCCAGCCACTTTGGCCCCGGCGTCCTCAAGCAGTGCTTTGGCCTGATCCCGGCTCCAGCTGGGCAGCGAACCGGTAATCACAAACGTTTTTCCTGCCAGCGGCCTGTATGCGAGAACCGCAGCCTGACCATCAGGCCAGTTGATGCCGCAGGCACGCAATTGCTCAACCACTTCGCGGTTATGCGGCTGGTCAAAAAAAGTGCGGATACTGCGAGCCACGATGGGGCCAACGTCATTGACGGCCAGCAAATCTTCCTCACTAGCAGTCATGATGGCGTCAATCTGGCCGAAGTGGCGCGCCAGTTCCTTGGCCGTGGCCTCCCCAACATGGCGTATGCCCAGACCAAAAAGAAAGCGCGGTAAGGTGGTTTGCTTTGATTTCTCCAGTGCAGCGAGCAGGTTCTGGGACGACTTGTCTGCCATTCGCTCCAAGGCCGCAAGTGAACTCAGACCCAGCCGGTACAAGTCGGGCAAAGTCCGGATGATTCCGGCATCCACCAGTTGGTCCACCAGCTTTTCGCCCAAGCCTTCAACCTCCACGGCACGTCGCTGGGCAAAGTGCAGAATAGTCTGCTTGCGCTGAGCACTGCAAAACAGTCCACCGGTGCAGCGGTAATCTGCGCCCTCCTCCCCTTTGATGTCTTCGCGCATCGCCACCGAACCGCAAACCGGGCAGGTGTGCGGCATGGTGAACTGCGCCGGTTGGCCCTGGCGTTTGTCCAGCAGTACCGACACCACCTCGGGAATCACATCACCTGCCCGCCGGACTATGACGGTGTCGCCCACGCGCACATCCTTGCGCCGGGCTTCGTCTTCATTGTGCAAGGTGGCTTTGGTGACAGTCACACCCCCCACAAACACCGGGGAAAGTTTGGCCACAGGGGTGAGCTTTCCGGTTCGACCCACCTGAATGTCGATGGCCAGCACGGTGGTGAGCTGCTCCTGGGCCGGGTATTTGTGGGCCACAGCCCAGCGCGGCTCGCGCGTGACAAAACCCAGTTGCCGCTGCAAGGACAGGCGGTTGACCTTGTAGACCACGCCGTCAATGTCAAAAGGCAATTGGTCACGCAACTCACCCATGTCGCGGTGATATGCTATCAATTCAGAAGCGCCTGAAGCAATACGCACCTGGGCTGCTACCGGAAAACCCCATGACTTGAGCGCCATGAGAAGTTCCATGTGGGTACCGAACAGTTGCTCGGCGGGCACAGGCAGGATCTCGCCCAGGCCATAGGCAAAAAAACTCAAGGGCCGCTGGGCTGCAATGGCGGGGTCGAGCTGGCGCACGGCACCGGCCGCAGCATTGCGCGGGTTGACAAACGTTTTCTCACCATCGACCATGCGCTGGCGCTGATTGAGCGCCTCAAAGTCATCACGGCGCATATAGATCTCACCGCGCACCTCCAGCACATCAGGCACCAAAGACGAATCCAGCCGCAAAGGGATTTGCCCGATGGTCCGGATGTTCTGGGTGACATCTTCACCCACCTCTCCGTCGCCCCGTGTTGAAGCCAGCACCAGCGCCCCGTGCTCGTAGCGCAAATTGATTGCCAGACCGTCAAACTTGAGCTCTGCCACGTACTGGACCGGCGGATCCGCCTCGGTCAGGCCAAGCTCGCGCCTGACCCGGGCGTCAAAATTCTGCGCGCCGCTGGCCTGGGTGTCGGTTTCGGTTCGAATGCTCAACATCGCCACGGCATGGCGGGCCGGTAAAAAATGGTCAAGTGGTTTGCCCCCCACACGCTGGGTGGGCGAATCCGGCGTCACCCAATCAGGGTATTGGGCCTCAAGGGCCTGGAGCTCCTGAAATAGCTTGTCGTACTCGGCATCCGGAATTTCGGGCTCATCCAGCACGTAATAGCGGTGTGCATGGTGATGCAACAGCCGTCTCAACTCTGTGAGTCGCTGCGGCGGTTCAAACAGACTGGCCATCAGTTTTTTGCGTCGATCAGGTCAAGAGAACAGACGCCGCGCCAGCAAGGTGCCCGCCGCAAGATCCCGGGCCTCAAGCGTGTCATACAGCGTTTCAAGCCGGGCACCAATCATGTCCATGCTGTCATTGCCCAGGAGATTGCCGTTGTCGTCGGTCACGGTGCCCTCCATGGCCTGGGCCAGTGCTTTGGCGGCTTCACGCATGCGCACAAAAGCCTGCTCAGCCCGGGCCACCTGGGGCACATCCAGGGTGAGCATGACCGTCCAAATGGCGGACTGGCTGGGGTCTTCAGCCAGCGCTGCCAGCGCATCAAAAGTCAGCACCAGAACCGGTGGCAGACCTGGCTCGCTCGCCGGCAGAACCAGTCTGCCAGGAATCGCACCGGCAACAAAACCCAGCCTTGCCGCATGCTGTTGCACATAACCGGGACTCCAGGCGCAGTTCACCGCCCGCAGGGTAAAACTCAGTTGGGCATCGTGACTGCCGGCAAATTGGTCAAGCTCACGTGCACGCGCCACTTCATCGCGCATTTCCGGAAATTCGGGCGTTCCATCCAGGACGTCGGCAAACGTCTGGGTTTTCACCACAAACTCCGAGTACTCGATGTCGTTCAGGGCACCCGATCGGTTTGCCAACTGAACCCCGGCCTGCAACTGGCTGTAACGCTGGCCCGCCACCGGAAATTCCCAGACTTGGGTTGCCTCATTGAGGCCTTCCACCGCAAAGGGCTTGGTTCCTACCCGCCGGGTCAGGGGCATCGCCGCCAACGCAGCATCGCCCGAGATCAGCCCCTCCAGGGAGATGTTTGAAATCACGTCGATCAGGGGGTCCAGCGTGGGCTTGCGTTCTGGCACCGGCAAGGCAAACGCAGTGGGCTCGGCAGCAATGTCCGCTGCGGCCATGTCGGGCTCAATCCGGTCAGGCTCCAGGTCTGCCTGACGCGGCTGATTCTTGCGCGAAGTCCAGGCACTGTGGGCCACCAGCGCGGCCAACACCACGCCTCCAGCGACAGCAAG
>JBEIGE010000050.1:0-11320 GCA_040382055.1 Hylemonella sp. | reverse complement strand
TTCAATCTGGATGCGCGACGCGCCGCTGGATTTGAGGAGGTAGAGTTGCAAGCCCTGCTTAAGTCCTGATCTAATCAGCTTCAAATAAGATTAAAGGTGTATTGATAAGTCATGTTTGAAGACTTATCGGTTCAATTAGCGTGGATAAATATCGTCTTTCTGTTCCATACGATCCTTGACATAGCTTGTAAACGTCGTGCGTGGCCCCATAAATGGCTATGTTAATCAGTGGTTCCGTCCCCTCACATCCAAAGGTCCATCCAATGCAAGGCTTCCTACTGCTTCAGCGTATCAGCCAGTTTCTATTGGCAGTTGCAATTTCCGGCCTATCGGGTACTGGAATGGCCTTGGCTCAGTCCGAGCCCACTCTAGCGCAGATCTACGCGACCGCTCAGGCCGGCAAGCTTGAGGAAGCCCAGTCCATGATCCAGCAGGTGCTGATTTCTCATCCAAACAGCGCCAAAGCCCATTTTGTGCGGTCTGAACTGTTTGCGCGACAAGGCAAGTTTGATCTGGCACGCGCCAACTTGGCCACCGCAGAAAAAATTGATCCGGCCATGGCCTTTGCTAAACCAGAGGCATTGCAAAGTCTGCGCAACCAGATTGCCAACACGGGCAGCACGGCAAGCGCTACCAAAAGAGTAGCTGAAAGCAGCCATTATCAAACGGGTTCACCCCAATCTGGCACCAGTAATGACAAAGGCAATTCATGGGCCATTCCGCTTCTGCTGGCTGCTGCGGTTACTGGAGCAGCTTATTTCATTTTTCGCAGGCGCACATCACCGGTTACCACTCCCGTGAGCAGTAGCGCCAGTGCCGGAATGCAGCCCAACAACATGACCACTGCAGGTATGAACCCGGGCGGTCTGGCCGGCCCCCAAACCTTTGGTGTTGGTAGCAACGCAGGCGCAATGCAAAATTCCTACCCGCAGCAAGCCAGCAGCGGTTTGGGCGGAAAAATCATGGGCGGTGTTGCCACCGGTTTGGCTGTGGGTGCGGGCATGATGGCCGCGGATGCCATCGGTAAAACGTTGATGGGTGACCACAACAAAAATCCAGGGCAACAGGACACCTCAGCGAACAGTTTTACGAGTGTCAACAACCCTGATATGGGCGGCAATAATTTCGGCGTTAACGATGCCAGCTCCTGGGATGACGAGAGCTCTTCAGATTCAGGTTCCAGTAGCGATTGGGACAATTAAAGTCAATGTCTATTGGCAATTGGCTCCAGGGAAATTCCCTCGTGTGTGGCCACCATCTCCAAGGCACGCTCAAATAACGCGCGTGCCGATCCCGACACGGAGCTAAGGTAAGCGTGCAAGTGGGTGTCCTGAGGACTGCTGTTCAGGCAGTCCTTGCTGTACTGCTCAAAACTGGCCAATTGGCTGATCAACTCGGCGACGTGCTTGGGACATTCACAAAGAACGTTGGTGGAAATTGCCGCCACACGGGCCAGGGTTTCGTCGGAATACTTGCGCTCGGGAATTAAGGGTTGGCTTGACTCCGCATTAACCGAATTGGCCGCATCCATGATCAGGACAGACCGGAGCAAATCAGACAGGTCATCGTCCGAGATAGGCTCGCGCCTCACAATGACGCCATTTTTTTTGATGGCTTCAACAATGGACTCGTGGGCATAACTGTAGATAAGGATGGCCTGCACGATCTGATGCTTTGCCAGCAAGGCACTTAGCTCTGCAGGGGTTGAGGCCTGCAAGGAGCCCAGACGAACCAACAGGATTTGCGGATGTTCATGTAGGGAGGCACCCAGCGCCTGGGGAAGATCTGTAAATACATCGGTCAACCGGATGGCATGACTCGAGAACGAGCGGGTGAATTTTTTGGCCTCAATCCGGCTGGCCATACCCAAGCCCACCACAGCCATGGACAAACTGTTGCTCATCAAGGTTCGGGTGGCCATGTGCAGTGATGATGACCGACTTTCCTGCACCATGCGCGACAGAGCGCCTATGTCCAGCCCGGCAACTGAGCTGATGGCATGCCCCGCGCCGGTCAGCAACTTCAAAAAACCTGCTTTTTTAACATCCGAATCAGAATAAAGGCGATGACCACCCTGTGATTTGACGGGACTAAAAGCGGTATAGCGCGACTCCCACACGCGCAGCGTTGTCACAGGTATTGAAGTGAGCCTTGCGACTGCGCCGATGCGATAGGCACCCGCTGCTGGGTCAATGATCGAATTGTCTGGATTAATCATACGGAGCTACCTTTTGCATAGATTATGAGTAGTATTTTACAAATATTTTCATATTTATCTATGCATTATTGAAATAAATTCAAAATTAAATTGAACTTCTGCTAATATTTCGACTCAGACATAGGTTGTTAATTTGAAACTCAAACAGATTGGAGATCAACGTGTTGTCCCGAAGAATCACCAACGCCGTCGATGTGGTTGTTACCTTGGCAGCTCTGTGCCAGAACGGTCCGGTATCTATTGCCGAAATCTCATCACGTCTCAAGTTATCCACCTCGTACCTCGAGGATATTTTTTCCAGGCTAAAAAAGAGCAGCTTGGTATTTGCCTTCAAAGGCCCGGGTGGGGGGTATGTGATTAACGGAAGCCTCGATGAAATCTCAGTCATCGATGTCGTTAATGCCTTTCGGGCTGAACTGCATGAAGAGCTTGCGGTTACGCTCGACATGGCCCAAACAACAGAAAAGCAGCCTCAGTTTCTAAGCGACATGCAGGTGATTTTTCATGATTTTCTTCAGTCGTATTCGCTGGCCAAGGCGGTGCAACTTCTCAAAGATACCCCCGGTTTCCAGGCCATCGAGAAGCCCGCGCAGAAAATCAAACTGGATAACCGCTTCAAATTCAAACCGCTGACGCCACCAAGCAGGCCCAAAGCGCCCAACTCCATCTTCCAGCTTTACCAGTTTCAGTCCTGATCCATCGATCGGTAAAATGCGGCCTTCTGAGAAGGATTTCCGATGTCTATTCCTTGGCTTGCCGCACTGAAAGTTGTCCCTTGGTCTGATGTGATCAGCAACGCCCCCAAAGTGGCTGAAGGCGCCAAAAAGCTCTGGGGTGCCGTGGGCAGGAAGATGCCGTCTGCAGATTCAACCGAGGTGCCCGTCTCAGCTACGTCATTGACAGAATCCGAAGCGATCGCCCAGCTTGACCAGCGTTTACAGGCGTTAGGGACATCCGTGGCTGAGTTGCACAGCCAGATGGCCACCTCTTCTGAAATCATCAAGACACTGGCAGATCAAAATGCGCAACTGATTGCCATGCAGGATAATTTTCGCTCCAGCCTGCGATGGCTTACCGCTGTTAGCGTACTCCTGAGTTTCGCCATCATTGGTCTCTGGCTTTCCGGTCGCATGGCCATTTAAGGCGGCTCCCTAAGCAGGCTACGTTGTTTGCTTGGTTCATCAACAAAGGGGTTAAATGAGAACTCAAGTCGCGATCATTGGCGCAGGCCCTTCAGGTTTGTTACTTGGACAATTACTCTACAAAGCCGGTATTGATGCGGTGATTTTGGAGCGCCAGAGCAGTGACTATGTGCTTGGCCGAATCCGCGCGGGCATTCTTGAGCAAGTTACGGTGGACTTGCTCCACGAGGCTGGTGTAGGCCAACGGGTCAGCATGGAGGGCACGATACACCACAGCATTGAACTGGTTTTTGCTGGTAGCCGCCACGCCATTGATGTACATGGCCTGACCAACGGCAAAGTCGTCACGGCCTACGGTCAGACCGAAGTTACTCGCGACCTGATGCAAGCCCGCCAAGATGCTGGATTGACCACCATTTATTCAGCAGCTGACGTGACTATTGAGGACTTTGAGGGTGCATGCCCCAAGGTACGCTTCAGCAAAGATGGTCAGTCGCATGAACTTACGTGCGACTTCATTGCCGGTTGTGACGGTTACCATGGCGTTTGCCGCGCCAGCGTACCCAAAGGGGCTCTCACCGAATTCGAAAGGGTCTACCCCTTTGGCTGGTTAGGCGTGCTGGCCGATGTGCCGCCTGTCTCCCCGCACGCCATTGTGTACGGCAACTCGGAACGCGGCTTTTCGCTGTGTTCCATGCGCAGCCTGACGCGCAGCCGCTACTACGTTCAGTGCCCACTGGACGACAACTTAGAAGCATGGAGCGACAACCGCTTCTGGGATGAGCTCAAGCGCCGCCTCGATCCTGAATTGGCTGAGCGCATCGTGACCGGTCCGAGCATTGAGAAAAGCATTGCCCCCCTGCGCAGCTTTGTAGCCGAACCCATGCGTTTTGGCAGCTTGTTTCTGGCAGGTGATGCTGCTCACATCGTGCCACCTACGGGGGCTAAAGGCCTGAACCTGGCGGCCACCGACGTGAAATACCTGTCAAGCGCTTTGATTGAGCATTACGCCGAAAAATCCGATGCTGGCATCAACACCTATTCACAGCGCGCCCTCAAGCGCATCTGGAAAGCCGAGCGTTTTTCTTGGTGGCTAACCTCCCTGCTCCACCGTTTTCCAGATTCTGAAGGCTTCGGTCAGAAGATTCAGGAGGCCGAACTGGAGTACCTGGTGAACTCCAGAGCCATGTCCACCGCGCTCGCTGAAAACTATGTGGGTTTGCCTCTGGATTTTGGCCAACCATGAAACCCCTCAAAGGCGTGAATATCCTCAGCCTGGCGCTCAACTACCCTGGCCCCGCAGCCCTGATGCGGCTGCGCAGCATGGGTGCGAAATGCAGCAAGATTGAACCACCCCTTGGCGACCCGCTACTGACTTACACCCGTAAAGCTTATGACATCATGAGCGAAGGTATCAAGGTGCTCACAGCAGACCTGAAAACCCTGGCCGGTCAAAGTCTCCTGCACCGTCAACTTGCGCACTCAGACGTGCTGATCACATCGTTCCGGCCTTCGGCATTGCTCAAGCTGGGCCTGGGCTGGAAAACCTTGCACAAACAGTATCCCGCGTTGAACGTGGTCAGGATTGTGGGCGCTCCCGGCGGCGGCGCTGAGGTGCCCGGGCACGACCTGACTTACCAGGCGGAGCGGGGTTTGGTAAGGGGTCAAGACATGCCACCTACACTTTTTGCCGACATGGGTGGCGCGTTGATGACGTGTGAGGCCGTTCTGCAACTTGTGTTGATTCAGCGTGAAAAAGGCAAAGGGAGATTAAAAGAGGTAGCGTTGTCTGACGCCGTCGACTGGTTAGCCCTGCCGCTGACCTGGGGCTCCACCCAGCCTGGCGCTGTGCTGGGTGGCGGACATGCTGGCTACCGGGTTTATGCGTGTCGGAACGGGCGAGTGGCCTTGGCCGCATTGGAGCCTCATTTTGCAAACACACTGGCCGTTGCGGTGGGCATGCCGGTGGGCGCTTACAAGAGCATGATGGCTCGAACCATGCACCAGTTGATAGAACGCTTCATGTTGAAGATGACCTGCCAGCAACTGGAAATCCTGGCATCAGAGCGGGATATTCCCCTCATAACGCTTCCGAATTCATAGAGCTAAAACCTTACTGAGCAAGGGTTTAAAACTATTTAACTCAGGATCAGACGACCATGTCAGACATCAAGAATACCGAATTTTTCAATCATCTCAGCCTGGGGCATTTGCCAGCGCACCTGGGAATTGAGGTGCTTAAGGTTGAAGGCAATACGGTATTTGTCACGATGAAAGTGCAGTCATGTCTGATGTCGCCAAACGGGTTTTTGCATGCGGGCAGCATCGTCACGCTGGCGGATACCGCATCTGGCTATGGGTGTGTTGCCAACTTGCCTCATGGGGCCGTGGGCTTTACCACAATTGAGCTCAAGTCCAACCACCTGGGCACCACCCGGGACGGACATGTGGACTGCACAGCAACCGCAGTACATCTGGGTAAATCCACTCAGGTGTGGGATGCCACTGCCACGCACCGAGAAAGCGGTAAAACACTGGCGCTTTTCCGCTGCACGCAAATGATTCTCTATGCCAAATGAACCAAGCCCTTGGCAAACTACGCAGCGCAAGCCTTCTTAACGCTTGCGGGGTTTGACCTGAGGCTTGCCAAGCACGGTTGAGGCGGCTCCGGTCTCTCGCGGTGGCAAGCCCGTGTGCTGGGTCAGCAACATGCCCTTTCGTGGCTTGGCTACCGGCGTGCTGTTTTTACGGCGGGCACTTTGGTAACCACCATCCGACAAAGGCTGCCAGGTAGGGATCAAGTGGTGCTTGCCATTGCCGATCAAGTCAGCACGCCCCATTGCCTTAAGCGCTTCACGCAACAGTGGCCAGTTGTTTGAATCATGGTAGCGCAAAAAAGCCTTGTGCAGACGCCGCCGCCGGTCACCGCGAACAATATCTACCCGCTCGCTGCGATCGTCGCGGTGGATGCCCTTGAGCGGGTTCATCTGGGTGTGGTACATGGCCGTTGCGGTAGCCATGGGGCTGGGATAGAAAGTTTGTACCTGGTCGGCACGAAAGCCATTTTTCTTCAGCCAGATGGCCAGATTCATCATGTCTTCATCGCCGGTACCGGGGTGGGCGGCAATGAAATACGGCACCAGAAACTGCTTTTTGCCAGCCTCGGCTGAGTACTTGTCAAACATTTGCTTGAACTTGTCGTAACTGCCGATGCCGGGCTTCATCATCTTGGACAGCGGGCCACCTTCAGTATGTTCAGGTGCAATTTTCAGATAGCCCCCGACATGGTGAGTGACGAGTTCCTTGACATATTCCGGACTTTCGACCGCCAGGTCATAACGCAGGCCGGAGCCGATCAGAATTTTCTTGATGCCTTTGAGCCCGCGGGCACGTCGGTACATGTGGATCAGCGCACTGTGGTCCGTGTTCAGGTTAACGCAGATACCGGGGTAAACACAGCTGGGTTTGCGGCAGGCCGCCTCAATCTCCGGGCTTTTGCAGCCGATGCGGTACATGTTGGCGGTGGGTCCACCCAGGTCGGAAATAACCCCGGTAAATCCCTTGACTTTGTCGCGAATATCCTCGACCTCGCGGATCACCGAATCTTCTGACCGGCTCTGAATGATGCGGCCCTCATGCTCGGTAATGGAACAGAAGGTGCAGCCGCCAAAACAGCCACGCATGATGTTGACCGAGAATCGGATCATCTCCCAAGCCGGGATTTTGGTAGTCCCGTTGTGACCGCCCTGATCATCCGCATAAGCCGGATGCGGACTGCGGGCATATGGCAGATCAAAAACCAGATCCATCTCGGCCGTGGTCAGGGGAATCGGTGGCGGGGTGATCCAGACATCGCGCGCAGTGGCGCCCTCCCCGTGGGCCTGCACCAGCGCACGCGCGTTCCCAGGGTTGGTTTCCAGATGCAAAACGCGGTTGGCATGGGCATACAGCACCGGGTCGGCCTTGACCTGTTCAAAACTCGGCAAGCGGATGACCGACCTGTCACGCGGTGGCAATTTGAACTTCCCACGGCTTTGCAGCGCCGGGTTGGGAACAAAGGTCAGGGGCTGGATAGCAGGGTTGACTTCGGACGGTTTTTTGGAGTCAGCCCTTTGATTACTTGAACTTACTGCTATTGAGTTAGGAGCAGATTCTTTGCTGCAGGTCGCTCCTTGGGACTGTGCTGCCTCGGATGTCGTCATGTAGGGGTTGATGTGGTCTTCTACGCGACCGGGCGCATCTACCGTGGTGGAGTCGATCTCGAACCAACCCTGGCCGGTATCGTCATCCGGGCGGCGCACAAAGGCGGTGCCCCGCACGTCGGTGATATGGTGTACCGGTTCTCTGGCTGCCAGGCGGTGGGCAATTTCCACAATGGCGCGCTCTGCATTGCCGTAAAGCAGCAAATCACACTTGGCGTCAACCACAATGCTGCGGCGTACCTTGTCGCTCCAGTAGTCGTAATGCGCAATCCGGCGCAGACTCCCCTCCATGCCACCCAAAATAATGGGGACGTCATTAAAGGCTTCACGGCAGCGCTGGCTATAAACAATGGCAGCGCGGTCCGGCCGTTTGCCTCCGACATCACCAGCGGTATAGGCATCGTCACTGCGGATTTTTCGGTCGGCGGTGTAGCGGTTGATCATCGAATCCATATTGCCCGCCGTCACGCCCCAGAACAAGTTGGGCTTACCCAGTGCTTTGAACGCCTCGGCGCTGGTCCAGTCGGGCTGGGCAATGATGCCAACCCGGAAACCCTGGTTTTCAAGCATACGACCGATCACAGCCATGCCAAAGCTGGGGTGGTCAACATAGGCGTCACCTGTCACGATGATGATGTCGCAGCTGTCCCAGCCCAATTTGTCCATTTCGGCGCGGCTCATGGGCAAAAACGGAGCCGTGCCAAATCGGGCAGCCCAGTATTTACGGTAACTGGACAGCGGCTTGGCGGCGCGCGCGAATAAGGAGACGTCGAGAGGAGCGTTCATAAAACTTGTGGAAGGCACAGAGTGTAAGGTTTTATGCCTTTGCAAGCAGCCACAAAGCCGCCACAAGGGCCATTGAAGTCTGGGGTTTTCTGGCAGATCAAGAGAAGAATGACTCTTCGGGGCGCCGGGTCCAATGCGTTAGGATCAGTTGCAATAACCATTTGCAGCCCAATTCGCACATGACTCGCATTGAAAATCACGACAAGCCGATTGCTGAGCCCATGTCGCAACCTAAATCTTTAAGCGACCTGTTTATCTCTTTCACTGTGCTTGCGCTGCAGGGTTTTGGCGGTGTTCTGGCCGTGGTACAGCGCGAATTGGTGGAAAACAAGCGCTGGATGACCAATGAACAATTCGCCGAGGAATGGGCAGTAGCGCAGATCATGCCGGGACCCAATGTGATCAACCTGTGCATCATCATCGGTGGGCGCTACTTCGGCCTCAAAGGTGCGCTGGCTTCGATGGCCGGTATTCTGGTGGTACCGCTGATGCTGCTGCTGGTGATTGCGCTTGTGTATGCCCAATTTGCAGATCATCCAGGCGTTGCTGGTGCGCTTCGCGGCATGGGTGCGGTGGCGGCCGGCCTGATCATAGCCACTGGTTTGAAGATGTTGGGTGTGATCAAAAAGCATGTGCTTGGTATACCCCTGTGTGCGGTACTGGGCGGGCTGTGTTTTGTGGCGGTGGCGGTGCTGCGCCTGCCTCTTGCCTACCCTCTGATCGGCCTGGGTGCTCTGGCCTGCGGCCTGACCTATCGCAGGATCAAGCCATGAACGAGGTGATTCAACTGCACATGGCTGCAGCTGACTGGCTAAACCTTTTCAGCCATTTTTTTTCAATCTCGTTATTGGCCGTGGGCGGTGCCATCTCTACCGTGCCCGATATGCACCGTTTTTTGGTTGATCAGCAGCATTGGTTGACCGAAGCGCAGTTCAACGCCTCCATTGCCATCGCGCAAGCTGCTCCCGGGCCCAATGTCCTGTTTGTTGCACTGATGGGCTGGAACGTGGGCTTGAACGCCGGGGGTTTAGCCCAGGCGTTCCTGGGTGTCCTGCTGTCGATGTCCGGGATTCTGATCCCCAGCGCCACCTTGGCCTATATGGCCTCTCGCTGGGGCCATGAGAACCGCGATAGACCCGCCGTACGCGCGTTCAAACAAGGAATGGCGCCCATTGTGGTGGCACTGCTGATAGCAACCGGCTGGATTCTGGCTAGCGCCCATGGCGATTTTCTGAACGACTGGCGACTGTGGCTGATTACCGCAGTCAGCACCCTTATCGTTTGGAAAACCCGGGTACATCTTTTGTGGCTATTGGCCGCCGGCGGCATACTGGGCTGGTTCGGTTGGGTTTAAGACCGTGGCCACTTCGTTAGCTGGGTAATCCCACAGACCATGCAAAAGCTCAATCTGATTGGCTGTGGCCGCGTTGGCAAAACACTGGGCAAACTCTGGCATGACAGCAACGTGCTGGAAATCCAGGACGTTTTGACCACATCGCCTGACACCGCCGCCGCCGCGCTCGACTTCATTGGTGCCGGACGGGCGGTGACAAGCCTTAAAGACATGCGTCCCGCCGACTTATGGATGCTGGCCGTCCCGGACAGGTTGATTTCAGAGACAGCGGCTGCGCTGGCCCACTCACTATCAAAAACGCCGCCAGGCAACATGCCTGGGGCAGTTCAGCAGCCTCCAACCGCCTTTCATTGCAGCGGCGCACTCGACATCAATACGCTGTTGCCCCTTAAGACTTGTGGCTGGCGTCTAGCCAGTGCCCACTGCATTCTGAGTTTTGCCAACCCGGCTACCGCCCTCCATCAGTTTGAAGGCACACCCTGCAGCATAGAAGGGAGCTCAGAGGCCTATGACTTGCTGGAACCCCTGTTCACGGCCATCGGCGCTCGCCCGTTTGCATTGGCTTCCAACCAAAAAATGCTCTACCACGCCGCAGCGGTCTTCGCCACCAACTTCTTGCCGGTGTTACAAGGCGTGGCCGAGGCGCTGTGGCACCAGTCGGGTGTTCCGGATGAATTGGCCTCCAGCCTGCGTGTCAATTTACTGCGAAATGCGGTGGAGAACATAATCAAACTCGGCCCCGCTGCCGCACTTACCGGGCCGGCAGCCCGGGGTGACAGCGGACTTGTGCTGCAACAGGGCAACGCACTGGCAGTATGGAATACAGAGTCTGCACAGGCCTATCGCGCTTTAAGCGTGCTGGCAAACCAACTGGCACATCAGAAAGGGATTTTTGGGGCAACCATGGCTGAGCCGGTCAACCCGAACCAGATCTGATCCGGCAAAGCTAATCCGGCACAAACTGCGCCTTGAATTTGACCTCGTCATCAGCCAGCTCCAGCGTCACCAACTGACCCATTTTCATATCAGCCAGGCGGCAGGCAGCAAACAGGCTGGCCTTGCCCTTGAAATGAAAGCTTGGCAAATCAACAATTGCGTAGGGATACGGCACAAACACCTCGTGGCTGAAAAGTTCGCGGTGCTGGTTGCGTGGAGATGGAAACAGCTTGTAGGTGTCCGTCTGAATGGTGGTTGTGGCCATGGGGTGGATGCTTTGAGTTCAAAGAGCCAGAGCCAGCCGCGATACACCGTCTCGGATTTTGCTGACATCTGCTGTGGCAAAACTCAGCCGCAAGCTGGCCAGGTCTGGTGCACTGGCAAAAAACGGGGCCCCTGGAACAAAGGCAACACCCTGCTCAATCGCCCGCTTGGCAAAAGCTGCTGCGTCGTTGCTCTTGCCCCTTGCACCGGTGAGACGGGCCCAGAAAAAAAGACCGCCGCCGGGTTGTGTGAATTCAATTGAATCCCCCAACGCTTGGTGCAGACACGCGCCCATGGTTTGTGCGCGCTCTGCATAGACGCGTCGGACATGGGCTAAGGTGGCTGGCATGCGGCCCGCCTTGAGGTAGTGTGCCGCTGTTGCTTGGGCAAAGGTGCTGGTGTGGGCGTCGCTGAACTG
>JBEIGE010000049.1:0-11374 GCA_040382055.1 Hylemonella sp. | reverse complement strand
CGTTTGCTGAAGGGGAGGGCGCCTCTTGGTGCATCGCGTTCACGGAGGAGGGACAGCCAATTCGTGAAAGTTTTGTCAACCTGATTCCCACCAGCGCCGGAGGCACCCACGAGAGTGGCCTCAGAGATGGTCTTTTCAACGCGGTGAAGATATTCATAGATTTGCATGGCTTGCTGCCCAAAGGCGTCAAGCTATTGCCGGAAGATGTGTTTTCCCGCGCCAGTTATGTTCTTTCGGCGAAAGTACTCGACCCGCAGTTCCAGGGGCAAATCAAGGAGCGGCTCAACTCCCGTGATGCCGTGCGTCTGGTATCGAGTTTCGTGCGTCCTTCACTTGAACTCTGGCTCAACGAGCACGTCGAATTCGGAAAACGACTGGCAGAACTTGCGATCAAAGCCGCCCAGACAAGGCAGAAAGCCGGACAGAAGGTTGAGAAGCGTAAGGGATCAGGCGTTGCAGTTTTGCCGGGCAAGCTGACAGACTGCGAAAGCAAGGATATTGCCCACAATGAGGTTTTTTTGGTCGAGGGTGACTCCGCCGGCGGTAGCGCAAAAATGGGGCGAGATAAAGAGTCTCAGGCAATATTGCCTTTGCGTGGCAAGATACTCAACACATGGGAAGTAGAGCGCGACCGGCTATTTGCCAACACCGAGGTGCATGATATTTCTGTCGCCATTGGCGTTGATCCGCATGGCCCCTCAGACACGCCAGACTTGAGCGGTTTGAGGTATGGAAAGATCTGTATCCTTTCTGATGCTGATGTGGACGGCTCTCACATCCAGGTGCTTTTACTCACGCTCTTTTTTCGACATTTCCCCAAGTTGATCGACACTGGACATGTGTTTGTAGCACGACCACCGCTTTTTCGGGTGGATGCGCCTGCAAGAGGGAAAAAGCCGGCGTCAAAAGCATATGCCCTGGACGAAGGCGAGCTGGCCGCCATTCTGGACAAGCTCCGCAAGGAAGGGGTTCGCGAAGGAGCGTGGAACATTAGCCGCTTTAAGGGTTTGGGCGAAATGAACGCCGATCAACTATGGGAGACGACGCTAAATCCCGATACACGGCGTCTCCTGCCTGTACAACTGGGCTCGCTGGACTTTTTGCAAACCCAAAATCTCATCACTAAGCTCATGGGTAAGGGAGAGGCGGCGTCACGGCGAGAACTTATGGAGCTTCATGGTGATAGCGTTGAGGTGGATATTTGATGCGTTTCCAAAGGTTTTTGTATTGGCTTGGTGAGTTTTTTTCAAGTCATCCCATCGCATTACTGACGCTCCTATTCTGTTTGACTGTTCATGAATCTGTTTCCGCAGATGTTTGGGGATTTGTCGATGAACAAGGCATTTCCCACATTGCATCTGATCGGATTGATGGGCGTTATTCTCTGTTTTACCGCTCACCAATTCGTGCAGAAAAGCCAGATCTGAAGCCAGTTTTGCAAACTGAAATTGCTCCCCCCTTGCTACACCCTAAACTGGCTGAGTTCTTTGAATCCTCAAGCCGTTACCGCCAGGTTCAACCTCTACTCAAAGATGCGTCTAGGACTTTTCGGATCGACTATGAGCTCTTGAAAGCAGTGATTGCCACTGAGTCCGCATTCAACCCCAGTGCGGTTTCAAGCAAAGGAGCGATTGGCCTGATGCAGGTTATGCCCGATACGGCCAGACGCTTCGGTCTTGAGGGTGATCGCTGGTTATCCCTAGAGACCAAGCTGGCGAACCCAGCGGTCAATATTCAAACCGGATCCCGGTACTTGCGTTTTTTGATCGACCTGTTTCCAGGTCAGCTCGATCTGGCACTGGCTTCTTACAATGCCGGTGAAGGTGCAGTTAAGCGTGCTGGAAATCGAGTACCAAATTACAAAGAAACCCAGGCTTATGTTGTGATGGTCAAAGAAATTTATGATGCGCTCAAATCCGTAGCTTCTTCATCTGAGACCCCAACACCTTCTATTGCCAAACCGAACGGCCATGATTCTGGCCTTGTCCGGATTTCTCCCCTCAATGGTGGAGCCTTGGGACGTGCCAACATGATCTCTTCGATTCAGGCCGGTATCGCGACCGGTGTTGAGATGACCACGGATTGATGCCATGACCGATGCTTTGATACTTGAGACCTCACTGCGCGATCCTGAAGGCTATGACTCGCTCAACCTGGCCAATTACGCCCAAAAAGCTTACCTTGAATATGCCTTAAGTGTGGTCAAGGGCAGGGCCTTGCCGGATGTGTGCGATGGGCAAAAACCTGTTCAGCGTCGTATTCTTTACGCCATGTCCCGGATGGGCCTGGGATTCGGTGGGCCCAACGGCTCTATTGGTGCCAAGCCTGTCAAGTCAGCTCGTGTGGTGGGTGATGTGCTGGGCCGATTTCATCCGCACAGTGACCAGGCGGCCTATGACGCATTGGTGAGAATGGCTCAGGATTTTTCCCAGCGGTATCCACTCATTGATGGTCAGGGTAACTTTGGTAGCCGCGATGGTGACGGTGCGGCAGCAATGCGGTATACCGAGTCCAGGCTGGCAAAAATAACCAGCTTGTTGATGGATGAAATCGATGAAGGAACAGTTGACTTCAAGCCTAATTACGATGGTTCGACCCAGGAGCCTAGCCAGCTTCCGGCACGACTTCCTTTTAATCTTCTCAATGGTGCCAGTGGCATTGCAGTTGGCTTAGCTACCGAGATTCCCAGCCATAACCTTGGCGAGGTTGCTCAAGCCTGCATGGCTTTGCTCAAGAACCCTAAGCTTTCTGATGAGGAATTGTTTGGCTTGATACCCGGGCCGGATTTCCCGGGTGGTGGGCAAATCATCAGCCCTGCGGCCGATATTGAGGATGCTTATCAGTTGGGCAGGGGTTCCATCAAATGTCGTGCCCGTTGGAAGATCGAGGATCTTGCGCGAGGTCAGTGGCAGCTTGTAATAACCGAGTTGCCGCCGGGTGTCAGTACTCAGAGGGTACTGGAAGAAATCGAAGAGATCACCAACCCCAAAATCAAGACTGGCAAAAAAGCCCTGAGTATTGAACAGGTTCAGACCAAGGCAACGTTGTTGTCCGTGTTGGATGTTGTGCGAGACGAATCCAGCAAGTCAGCCGCAGTTCGACTGGTATGCGAGCCTAAAACCAGCCGTATTGAACAGCAGGAACTCATCACAACCTTGTTGGCGCACACCAGCCTGGAGACCTCGACCCCGGTCAATCTCACCATGGTCGGCCTGGACGGAAGGCCCACGCAGAAGTCGCTTCGTCAGATGTTGACCGAATGGCTTGAATTCCGTCAGACCACCATTGAGCGACGTTCCAGATTCCGATTGGACAAAGTCACCGACCGGATTCATATTCTGGAGGGAAGGCAACTGGTTCTGCTCAGCATTGACGAGGTGATTGCCATCATCCGCCAATCCGACGACCCAAAAGCCGGACTGATTGCGCGTTTTGGCTTGTCCGAGCGTCAAGTCGATGACATTCTTGAGATCCGCTTGCGGCAACTGGCCCGATTGGAGGCTATCAAAATCCAACAAGAATTGGCCAGCTTGAGCGACGAGAAAAAGAAGCTGGAAGATATCCTGGGTAACCCTGCTAGCTTGCGACGCTTGATGTCACGTGAAATCGAGTCCGATGCCAAGCAGTTTGCCGACCCCCGGCGGACCCTGATTCAGACTGAACGCAAAGCTGTACTTGAGGTCAAGATCGTGGACGAGGCGGTCACTGTGGTGGTCAGCCAGAAGGGCTGGGTCAGGGCCCAGAAAGGGTGGGCGAAGGATCGCTCTGCCAGCGCTCCTGCGGGTGTTGCTTCTAGTTCAGGCGCTGAATATGCTTTCAAGTCTGGAGACGCGCTGTATGCTGCTTTCGAGTGTCGAACGGTGGACACTTTGCTTGCCTTCGGATCCAACGGAAGAATCTACTCAATCCCAGTCTCAATGCTCCCTGGAGGTCGCGGCGATGGTCAACCCGTCAACTCACTGATCGAACTGGAGTCAGGAACGCAACTGCTTCACTACTTTGCCGGATCAGCACAAACCCAATTGCTCCTTAGCAGCACGGGTGGGTATGGATTCATGGCTTGTGTTGAAAACATGATTTCCCGTCAGAAAGCCGGTAAGTCCTTTGTCACTTGTAATGCCGATGAGATCATCTGTAAGCCGTCTGTGGTTTCTGCGCCCGGGACTTCGGTCAGCGCTGCGACGCATGTGGCTTGTGCCTCAACCGGCGGACGAATTTTGACCTTCGAGCTCAACGAGCTTAAGGTCATGACCAATGGTGGGCGCGGACTGATGCTGATTGATCTGGAAGCTAAAGATGCTTTAGCCGGTGCGGCCGCTTACACCCGCAGCGTCCGCATTGAGGGTCTGGGTCGCGGTGGTAAAGAGCGCGAGGAAACACTGGAAATTCGCAGCCTCAATAATGCCCGTTTCGCGCGTGGCCGCAAGGGCAAGGCGGCAGATCTGGGCTTCAAGCCTGTAACTGTGACCCGTGTTGAATAATTCTCTGTCCTGAGTTCGACACGCTGACTCATGTCTGGTAAGGCCATCATTGCAGGCGGTGGAATCGGAGGCCTCGCAGCTGCGCTCGCCATTTCACGCGCGGGGTGGCAGGCTCAGTTGATTGAGCGTAATCCGATTTTTTCAGAGTTTGGTGCGGGTGTTCAGCTCGGGCCAAATGTCACACGGGTGCTTCAGCGTTGGGGCCTTATTGAAGCCTTGAATGAGGTTGCAGCCTATCCGGATCGCCTGCAAATCTTCCATGCTGTCTCGGGACATGAAATTGGATTGCTGCGCTTGGGAAAAGACAGCGTTGAGAAATATGGTGCACCCTATGCAGCCATTCACCGTGCAGACCTCCAGCAGTTGTTGCTGCAGGCAGTTCGGCAGGCGGGTGTGCAAACTGACCTCAATCAAGCGTTGGCAAGTTATGAAGATTTGCCAGGATTGATTCGAGTTCAAACCAAGCAGGGAATGATGCTCCAGGGCGATGCGTTGATCGGTGCAGATGGCTTGTGGAGCCATGTTCGTGAGTTGATGCTGGGTGATGGGCAGCCACGTCCTACAGGCCATCTGGCCTACCGGGCGTTGTTGCCACAAACCCAATTACCCACGCATCTCAAGAGCCAGCAAGTCAAGGTCTGGCTCGGGGCCAACTTGCACATCGTGCAGTATCCAGTACGACAGGGTGATTGGCTTAATGTGGTGGTTATCGCCCACGGTAAGGTCAGCACGGACTTGCAAAGTTGGGATCACGACACCACCACTGAGACCCTGCGTCAGGTTATTTCAGGAACACATCCTCACCTTCAGGACTTGATCAACTCCACTGGCAACTGGCGGTTATGGTCCCTGTGCGATCGCCGCCCTATGCAAGGTGCTTTTGAACACGCTTGTGGCAGAGTGGCCTTGCTGGGTGATGCTGCGCACCCAATGCGGCCTTACCTGGCCCAAGGCGCTGGTATGGCGATTGAGGACGCAGATTGCCTGGGGCAACTGATGTTGGAAGCGGCACCGAACATCAACACGGATGTGACTGGCCTGCTCAAGCGCTATGCCAACTCAAGATGGCAGCGTAACTCGCGGGTCCAAAAGCGTGCCTTGAGAAATGGAAGTATTTTTCATCTCACTGGCCTGGCCAGTTGGGGGCGCGACCTGTCCATCAGGTTGCTGGGCGAGCGATTGTTGGACATGCCTTGGCTGTATCGCGGTTGAACCGCTCCAGGCTTGCACTCAGGCTTGAATTTCCCCGAGCAGCAGGTATTCCATCAATGCTTTTTGTACATGCAGACGGTTCTCCGCCTCGTCCCAAACCACGGACTGATGACCATCGATCACCTCTGTGCTGACTTCCTCTCCGCGATGAGCAGGCAGGCAGTGCATGAACAGCGCATTGTCCTTGGCGGCGCGCATCATGTCAGCGTCGACACACCAATCTGCAAAAGCCTTTTGACGCGCTTCATTCTCAGCTTCAAAACCCATGCTGGTCCAGACATCGGTGGTGACCAGGTCCGCCTGGGCACAAGCGTCCATGGGGTCAGCGAACACTTTGTATGATTCACGACTACGTACCCCGGCCACGTTATGGTCTACCTCGTAGCCGCCGGGCGTGCTCAGGTGCACCTTGAAATCCAACACTTCAGCGGCTTGCAACCAGGTATTGGCCATATTGTTGCCATCACCCACCCAAGCCACCACTTTTCCCTGAATGGCGCCCCGATGCTCAATAAACGTAAAGATATCCGCCAGGATCTGGCAGGGGTGAAACTCATTGGTCAGGCCATTGATCACGGGAACCCTGGAATGAGCCGCAAAACTTTCAATTTTTTCCTGTTCGTAGGTGCGAATCATCACCAGGTCAACCATCCGGCTGATGACCCGCGCGCTGTCCTCGATAGGCTCAGCCCGACCTAGTTGGCTATCGCCAGTGGTCAGGTGCACAACGCTGCCGCCCAGTTGGTACATGCCCGCCTCAAAGCTGACGCGGGTTCGTGTCGAGGCCTTTTCAAAAATCATGGCCAGCGTACGGTCAGCCAGAGGATGGTGTTTCTCGTAAGCCTTGAATTTTTTCTTGATCAGCGACGCGCGGGCAAACAGGTAATGGTATTGCTCTGCCGAGAAATCGCTGAATTGCAAATAGTGCTTCATGCCTTGCATCCATTTCAGCGGTTGGTGCTTAGCAGTTGCTTGACTAACGGGCACAGAATTCGAACGATTTCGTCAACCTCTGCTCGCGTGATGATCAGTGGTGGTACCAAACGGATGACAGTATCTGCCGTGACACTGATCAGTAGCCCTTGGTCAGCGGCTTGTTTGACCAGCTCAGCGCAGGGTTTGTCCAACTCCACCCCAATCATCAAACCGAGCCCTCGGATCTCCTTGACACCAGGGATACCGTTCAACTCCGTGTGCAAAGCATTTTTCAGGTATTCACCCATCAGCGCAGCATTGGCCATCAATCCATCTTCTTCCATGATGCGTATGGTTTCTACACCAGCCCGCATTGACAGCGGGTTGCCACCAAAGGTGGTGCCATGATTGCCTGGTTGAAAGATATGCGCTGCTTTGGGGCCTGCAACGACTGCACCTATCGGAACGCCTGAGCCCAAGCCCTTGGCCAGGGGCATGACATCTGGCTTGATGCCGGCCCACTGGTGGGCAAACCATTTGCCGGTCCGTCCCATGCCACACTGCACCTCGTCAATCATCATCAGCCAGTTACGCTCGTCGCACAGCGCACGGACCTGCCGCAGATAGTCCATATGCATGAGATTGATGCCGCCTTCACCCTGTATTGCCTCAAAAAAAACTGCCACCACGTTCGGATTGCCTTCAGTAGCCGCTTGCAGGGATTCAATGTTATTGATTGGCACCCGAACAAAGCCCTCAACCAGGGGGCCAAAGCCAGCCTGAACCTTGGCGTTTCCGGTTGCGCTCAGGGTCGCGATGCTGCGGCCATGGAAGGCCTTTTCATAGACCACTATTTCTGGCCGTTCAATGCCCCGATCGTGGCCGAATTTGCGCGCCAGCTTCAGGGCTGCTTCATTGGCTTCCAGACCTGTAGAGCAAAAGAACACGTTGGTCAGCCCCGAGAGTTCCACCAGCTTGGCTGCCAGGGTTTCCTGGCCAGTGATGTGGTAGTAGTTGGAGGTGTGTATCAGTTTGGTGAGCTGATCCTGCAAAGCGGGCACCAGCTTGGGGTGGTTGTGCCCCAGCGTATTGACCGCAATCCCGCCCAGTCCGTCCAAATATGATTTGCCGTTGATATCCCATACACGGCAACCCTGACCATGCGACAGGGCAATGGGCAGGCGGCCGTAGGTATTCATCACGTGGGGTGATGAGGCTTCGATGAAGTGCTGGGCTGGGGCATTCATGGGCATAAGCTCCGGGAAAGAGACACAAAATAAATCGGCCCATCCATGGGTTGGGCCGCTGGAAAACCATTCTAGACGTTCTCACCATCGGCTAGAATTATTGTGCACTGCCGCAAATTAAGGCGCGCGGTCAATTTACTACCCTCCTGATGGTCAATACGTCTCATAAAAAATTGCTGATTCTGGGGTTAACCCACAACGGCAAGACGTTCCGTCCCAGCGACTGGGCTGAAAGACTAGCCGGCGTGATGAGTCAGTTTCGACCGGGGGGCACGCAATCAGGTCGACAGCTCAGTTATTCACCTTGGTGCGTGCCAAGGTCCATAGGTGATGTGAAATGCGTGGTTATTCATCCTGATTTACGAGATCACGACGTGATGGCCTGGGATTTCTGCCTCAATTTCGCCAAGGACAACAACCTGCAGGTGAAGAATGCCGATGAATCCCCCAACCTTGAGTAAGCCGGATTTCATGAAGCCATAAAAAAACCGTCCTGAGGACGGTTTTTTCACTTTGCGGACAGCGCACCCGTTACAAACGGCGAATCCTGCAAGCAGGATTCGTGCGATTCGCCTAAAAATTAGGCGGCGAGAGCCAAAGCTTTCACTTTGGTTGACAGGCGGCTCTTGTCGCGAGCAGCCTTGTTTTTGTGGAAAATCCCTTTGTCAGCCACGGTATCCACCACGGCTTGCATTTTTGCGAACAGCTCAGTGGCCTTGGTCTTGTCGCCGGCAATGACGGCCTTTTCGACATTCTTGACTGCGGTGCGGTATTTTGAGCGCAACGACGTGTTCGCTGCATTGATTTTGACGTCCTGACGGACGCGTTTACGGCCCGACGCCAAGCGCGGGTTCTTTTTCTTCGGTTTTCCAGATGCCATAAAAGTAGTTCCTTGTGTCTGAGGATGTTGTCAGCAAAGCCCTCTATTGTATCAGCGCTGGCGATACGCTTGCCTTGGGCCTGTTTCAGAAGTCATCCGGATTGTCAGAACGGTGACTTCCAGCGGCTACACTTCCCCCGTGAGTTTGTTCAAAGCCGCATCCACAGTTTCCCTGCTGACCCTGGTGTCGCGTGTCACCGGACTGGCGCGTGAATTACTGATGGCCTCCACCTTTGGGGCCAGCGCCATGACAGACGCCTTCAACGTCGCATTCCGGATACCCAACCTTTTTCGCAGACTGTTTGCTGAAGGCGCTTTCAGCCAGGCATTTGTACCGGTTTTGGCCGCTACCAAGGCGCAACATGGCGAGGCTGCCACCCGTGAACTGATCAACCGGGTGGCGACGGTTCTCACCTGGGCATTGTTGCTCACCTGCCTCTTGGGGGTGGTTGCTGCCCCCTTGCTGGTATGGACTCTGGCCAGTGGCTTGAAGCAGGAACCCGCTGGCTTTGATGCCGCTGTGGTCATGACCCGCTGGATGTTCCCCTATATTGGTTTCATGTCACTGGTCGCCTTGGCTTCGGGGGTTCTCAACACCTGGAAGCGGTTTGCCATTCCGGCTGCAACGCCTGTGTTGCTCAATCTGTCGATGATCATGGCCGCCTGGTTCGGTGCCCCCTGGTTTCGTAACCAGGGAATTGAACCCATTTATGCCATGGCGGGCGGCGTGATCGTTGGTGGCATCTTGCAGCTGGCTGTTCAAATCCTTGCCCTTCGAAAACTGACTTTGCTGCCAAAACTGGGTTGGCATGGTGCAGACATCAAAGCCGCCTGGGATGAGCCAGGTTGCAGACGTGTGGCTCGCCTGATGCTGCCTGCCCTGTTGGGCGTTAGCGTTGCCCAGATTTCTCTGGTGATCAATACCCAAATTGCTTCCCACCTGACGCCAGGCAGTGTGAGCTGGCTGAGTTATGCAGACCGCCTTATGGAGTTCCCGACCGCTCTGCTGGGTGTTGCTCTGGGCGTGGTGCTCATGCCCCAACTGGCTGCAGCCAAAGCATCTGAAGATGCTGCGCGGTACTCAGCCATGCTGGACTGGGGATTGCGGCTGGTTGTTCTGCTGGCTGTTCCAAGTGCGCTCGGCATGCTGATTTTTGCCAAACCGCTGGTGGCTGTTCTCTACCACTATGGTGCTTTTACCGAGCGCGATGTACTGCAGACCACGGCCGCCATGATGGGGTGGGGCGTCGGCTTGGTAGGGGTGATTGCCATCAAAGTGCTCGCACCCGGTTATTACGCCAGCCAGGACATCAAGACCCCTGTACGCATTGCCCTGGTGGTTTTACTGATCACGCAGTTGCTCAATATCGTTCTGGTGCCTTACATGCAGCATGCTGCCCTGTCGCTGTCGATTGGCATTGGTGCGCTGATCAACGCGCTTTGGCTGCTGCTTGGGCTGATCAAGCGCAAGAGTTACAAGCCTGAGCCTGGTTGGGGTGTTTATACGCTGCAAGTCCTTGCTGGGAGCTCACTTCTTGCTATCTTTTTGATATGGTCAGCAGGGTCTGTTGACTGGATTGCCATGCAGTCTGAAAGTCTCAAACGCATAGGCTTGCTGGCTGCTGTTTTGGTGGGCTCAGCGGCACTTTATTTTGGGGTACTTTGGGCCAGCGGTTTGAAGCTCGCCCAGTTTGCCCGACGCTAAACCATGAACCTTTCCCTGGATACACCCACAGCGCTGGAGTATTTTCGCTCGCTGGTTCAGAGTGACCAGGATTTCCCCTTGCTTGAAGCCGCGGTGAGTCTGGCGCAGGACGAATACCCCTTGCTCGACGTGCAACAGGTTCTGGCGGAGGTCGATCAGCTACTGGTCCGTGTCAAGCGGCGCATCCCGGCCGACGCACCACCCCTGCAGCGGCTGCGGGTGCTCAATCAGTTCTTTTTTCGCGACCTCGATTTTGGTGGCAACCGCAACGACTACTATGACCCGGATAACAGCTATGTCAGCGTCATGTTGCGCAGCCGCCGGGGTATTCCCATCTCATTGGCAGTACTTTGGCTGGAATTGGCGCAAGGCATAGGCTTGTCTGCCTGCGGTGTGGGTTTTCCGGGCCACTTCATGGTCAAGGTAAACCTGCCCAAGGGTCAGGTGGTGATCGATCCTTTTACTGGGCTTTCCTTGGGCCGTGAGGAACTCGCAGCCCGGCTTGAACCGTTTCAGGCCCGGCATATGGCCCACAATGCCGACGCCGCAATTCCCCTGGGGCTTTACCTGCAGGCAGCCGCCTCCCGCGACATCATTGAGCGCATGTTGCGCAACCTCAAGGAAGTCCACAAGACTCAGGAAGACTGGCTGATGCTGGTGGCTGTGTTGGACCGCCTGCTGGTGCTTTTGCCCCATTCCTGGCCGGATTACCGAGACCGGGGCTTGGCGCGCGCAGAGTTGGGCAACACCCAGCATGCCGTGGCAGACCTGCAGTGCTATCTGGCGAACACCAAGAACCTGGCTGATGTGGCTGCTATTTCAAAACGGGTGGACGAGCTGCGCAGTCGGGGCAATTAAGGCTTTATTAGCGCTGAAATTGGCTCTTAGTCCTCATGGATTAAGAGTATTCTGCTATGAAAATATGAGCATAACG
>JBEIGE010000048.1:0-11792 GCA_040382055.1 Hylemonella sp. | reverse complement strand
TATGTGGCCGGAACCGAGAATTTTTATGTCATCACCCGTTACAACTGGAGCAGCTACTACGCCATGGCCGTGATTGATTTAGGCCAGGCGGTACTCAAAGTTGTCCAGAACGGGGCTGCCAGCAAGCCCTGAAAGACACAAAAGCGATTCTTGATCGGGTTTAAATTGTTGCGTACAACTTAATTTTTACCCGGTGGTCTGACGTGTCATTTTTTACTGCAGGTCATACCAGACGCCGCGCCCGCTGCCGTGCTGATGCAAGCTGCCACGCGCAGTTAAATTTCTGAAATGCTGTTTGAGCGTGTTCCGGCTGGCGCCTGTTAGTTTGATGGCATCACCAATGGACACTCGACCATGCTCGCGCGCGAACTCCACAATCTGCAAGGACAGCTCCGGCAAGGCGGCAAGCACGATCTTCTCGCGCTCGACCTTTTTCTCCAGTCGACGAACCTGCTCAGCGAGAGACCGCAGGAAGAACACGAGCCACGGTTGCCAGTTGGGTGCATCTGTCCGAATGGTTCCCTGCGTCTGGCGCAGTGCCAGGTAGTAGGCTTCCTTGTTGACCTCAATCACGCTTTCCAGCGAGCTGTAGGGAACGTAGGCGTAGCCTGCTTGAATCAGCAGCAGGGTAGTCAGTACGCGGCTGAGGCGTCCGTTGCCGTCCTGGAATGGGTGAATTTCCAGAAAGACCACGACAAAGATTGAAATGATCAACAGGGGGTGCAGTTGCGCCTTGTCGCGTTCTTGGGCGACCCACGCCACCAATTCCGCCATCAAACGCGGTGTGTCAAACGGACTGGCGGTTTCGAACACGATACCGATTTGGGTGCCCTTTTCATCGAAGGCCGCCACACTGTTGGAATTGGTCTTGTACTGGCCCCGGTGCCGTTCGTCCTTTCCGCTATGGTGCAGCAGGGTCTGGTGCAACTGCTTGATGTGGTTTTCGTTGAAAGGAATGTCCTGCCACGAACTGAACACCAGATCCATCAGCTCGGCGTAGCCTGCCACTTCCTGCTCGTCGCGGGTCTCGAACGACTTGATCTCAAGCTTAGATAGCAGTTTTTCGACCTCACGGTCGGAGAGCTTGCTGCCTTCGATGCGGGTGGAGGAACCAATGCTTTCGATAGTGGCGACGCGCCGCAAGGCCAAAAGTCGGTCCGGTGCGAGCGTGCCCAGTGCGCGCCATGCGCCCTTGAACTCATCGATCCGAGAGATCAGGCTGAGGACTTCTGGAGTGATTTGCAGGGATTCGGCGCGCAACATGGAACCAATAATACACCCATTTACACCCAATTAAGGGGCGGTCGGAGGTATGTCCATGTAATCGATCAAACCCAATAAGACGCCCATTTGCACCCATTTTTACCCATTTGCACCCATTTTTGTGGCTACGCGGTCGTTGGTACGAAAGCCAAACAGGGACTCGAAACCTGCACTACAGTGGTGGCTCGCTTGCACACTGAAGTGAGCCACTCTTTGGGTGTCCAAATTAGTGGCAAAAGGTGCAAAACCGCGTGTTTATTGGGTTTTTTGAGGTTTGGCAGAGTGTCCCGTCAACCCCGCCACGAGAGTGCTGCCGCAAACGGCCAGCTCTTTCTTTAAGTTACCAAGGTTCTTACTGGTTATCCCAAATCACAAGGTCTGAATGGGATTGTGAATGGGGCTGCCTGCAAGCCCTGAAGCCTGATCAGGGCAAGCGGTGATGCCAATAACGCTGGGCCTTGTCGCGCTGGCAGGTCACTTGTGCGGCTTGGTCTGAACGCCAGGCTGCCGCACCGCAGCGGGGCGAATCAAACACCTGGATGTTTCGCTGCTCATAACGTGCCAGCACGGGTGGGGCCGGGTGAGCGTAGCGGTTACGATAACCTGCCTGAACCAAGGCTAGTGTGGGAGCCACCGCGTCCAGAAAGATGTCGCTGCTGGAAGTTTTGCTGCCGTGGTGTGGCACCAGTAAGACATCAGCCTTGAGTTGGGCTGCAGTTTGCGTTGCTCCGCGCTCCTGCTCAAGGGCCTTGGCAGCGTTCACCAGTTTTCGCTCCTGCGGCTGCTCAATGTCGCCGGCCAACAGTACGGTTTGCCGGCCATTGGAGATACGCAGCACACACGACAGGGCGTTGCTGCGCGTCGCCACCTCGTAATCTTGCGGTTGCGGGTGCAAGACCTCAAAGTCCACCTCGTCCCAGCGCCAGCGTTGCCCAGCCTCACAGCGGCGCGCTGGCCGGATCAGTTGCAGTTCATGGCTGTCCTCGATGGAGCTGATCAATTCGGCTGCAGGCTGCATGGCCAGCACCGCCGGTGCGCCACCGATGTGATCGATGTCGCGGTGGCTGAGCACCAAGGTGTCAAGCCGCACATCGAGCGCACGCAGCAGGGGGACGAGCACGCGGTGGCCGGCATCGCTCTCGCGGGAAAAGCGCGGTCCGGCGTCGTACAGCAGGGCATGGCTGGCGGTTTGCACCAGCACGGCGTTGCCCTGGCCGATGTCGGGTGCCAGCAGCGCAAACTCGCCCGGTGCAGGGCGCGGAGCCTGCCACAGCAATACCGGCAGCAACAAGGGCAGGCCAGCCAGACGCAAAGACCCAGGCAGCCGCATCACCAGCAACAAGCCGCCCAGCAAGCCAGCCAAGGCCGCCCACAAGGGCGCTTGCGCTGTCGAGAGCGTGGCAAAAGGCAGCGCAGCCAGTGGCGTCAGTACGGCTGACATGGCGGCAATAGCCAGCGCAGCCAGGTCCCACACGGGTGCCCACAGCACCCCCAACATGGCCAGCGGTGTGACCAGCAGCGTGACCCAGGGAATCGCCAAGGCATTGGCCGCCAGTCCCACCACAGACACCTGCCCAAAGAGCAGCAAGGTCAGCGGTACCAGCGCCAGCGTGATCACCCACTGCTCGCGCAGCATGCGCACAATCTGGCTCACCATTCTTTCAGACAGTTTAGTCCCTTTATCCCCTTTAGCCCTTTCTGCATAGGTATTGTTTGCTCCTGAATTAGAAGCAAAAAGAATACCTACGGCAACAAAGCTCAACCAGAAGCCCGGCTGCAACAGCGCCCAGGGGTCTAGCGCGACCACCACAGCGCATACCAGCAGCCAGACCATAGGCCAGGGCCACTGCCTGGCCGACAAGCGCAGCAGCGTTACGGTGGCCAACATCCAGACCGTGCGTTGTGAAGGCAGGCCCCAGCCGCTGAACACCGCGTAGGCAATGGCCAGCAACAGCCCGCCGGTCAGTGCGGCGTGCGGAGCCGGCCAGGCCAGACACAAGCCGGATGAGCGACGCCACAACCAGCCGACCAGCAGCGTGGCCAGCCAGGCAAACATGGTCACATGCAGGCCGGAAATAGACATGAGGTGCGCGATGCCTGTGGCGCGAAAGACGTCCCAGTCCGCACGGTCTATGGCCTGCTGATCGCCCACCACCAACGCAGCAACAATGCCGGCCAAGCGGACTGCAGCGCGAGGGTCCTGTCCCGGCTCGGGCGTAGCCAGCCGGTTAAAAATTGCATCACGGACATGCTGGCGCAGCTGCTCTACGGGGTACTGCCCGGTTGCGGCCAGGCGCTCAGGCACCGGGTCTTTTTGGCCTGCACGCACATAACCCGTGGCCTGCAGGCCCTGCTCCCACAACCAGAGCTCAAAATCAAAGCCATGCGGGTTGAGCCCGCCGTGCGGGGCTTTCAGGCGCACATTCATCTTCCAACGCTCACCGGCCTGAACCTGTGCGGGAGCGCGCTGCAGTTCGGCCTGGCCGCCCTCAGAACGCCAGGCTCCGCCATACCAGCCCAGATACACCAGCGGGGGCAGTTTCACGCGCTTGCCGTCCAATTGGGCTTCTTCTACCTTGAAGCGAAAACGCAAGGCCGAATCACTGCGTTGCGGCATGGCGGCAATCAGCCCGGTCAGGGTTAAATCGCGCCCTTCCAACTCTGCCGCCAAGGCCTGGGACTGAAACACCGAGGCCCGCAATCCGGTTGTGCCAAAGGCGAGCAGACCCAGCGCCATCAACACACCAACGGCCCTCCAGCGAAACGCTATGAATTGCGTAGCTACAAGACCAAGCAGCAAAAGGGCTAGAAGCACAAAAGCCATATAAACGGGCCAGGCATCAAGCTCACGCTGCTGCAACTGAACAGCCACACCACCGAGCCAGCCCGTCAAAGCCGGCAGCAACAGCAGTGCTGCGCCCTCGGGCAGGATACGTCGTGCTTGCATACACTTATGCTAACCGGAGGGGCGCGTCGCCATAAGCCCGGACAACGCGCTCCCCCGCCATTTCAATCGCAACTCTTCAAGGAAATACCATGAGCATCCAGACCAAACTCACTGAATTGGGCATTACCCTGCCGCCCTTGGCCACACCGGCGGGGGCTTACCTGCCGTTTGTGAAAACCGGCAATCTGGTCTTTTTAAGTGGCCACATTGCCAAAAAGCAGGGTAAGCCGTGGGTAGGCAAGCTGGGTCAGGACATGGCACTGGAAGAAGGCCAGGCTGCAGCACGGGCCATTGCCATTGATTTGCTGGGAACGCTCCAGAGCGCTGTGGGCGACCTCAACCGCGTTGTGCGCATCGTCAAGGTTATGTCGCTGGTTAACTCAAGCAGCGACTTCACCGACCAACACTTGGTCACCAACGGTGCCAGTGAGTTGTTTGCTCAGGTTTTTGGCGACAAAGGTGCCCATGCGCGCAGCGCCTTTGGTGTGGCCCAGATCCCGATGGGGGCCTGTGTAGAGATTGAACTGATTGCAGAAGTCCAATAGTCTCCAATAGTCCAAAAGCTCACCTACCGCCAACCCGCATCCGACAAACCGGACTGTAAAAAGAGGCTACAGACGGGCTATCGCTTGCTTGGCCACCGCCAGCAGTTGCAGTTCACTCACCTTGTCCGGGGCAATTTCGGCCAGGGGAATCAGCACAAAAGCCCGCTCCAGCATGCGCATGTGCGGCACGGTCAGGGTTGCACTGTTGATGCGGGCTTGGCCATACAAGAGCAGGTCAAGATCGAGTGTGCGCGGGGCGTTGGTATAGGGGCGCAGGCGACCTGCGGCATTTTCGAGTTGCTGTAATTCAAACAACAGTTCTGGTGCTGTCAGGCGGGTTGAGACCTCAAGCACGGCGTTCACATAGTCAGGGCCAAAAGCGTCCACCGGGGCGGTGCGGTACATGGATGAAACCTTGCAACACCGGGTATGGCGCAAGGTGCCGAGTTGCTCCAGCGCTTTGGCTACGGTGGCTTTTGCATCACCCAGATTGCCGCCCAAGCCTATATAGGCAGTGACCGGCGCACGCTCAAGGCTCACAACTTGCACAGGGTATCAGGCAACTTCGCCCGAACCACCCTGGCCTTCGCCCTGGGATTTAGCAGCGCCAGAGCGCCTGCGGCGACGGCGTTTTTTGGGTGCCTCTGAAGGGGAGCCGTCTTCTGTGCCGGGCCAAGCCTCGCCATCCCGGTTAGCGTCTGTGGTTTGCGGTGTGGCTTGCGCTGAGTCTTGCGCCATGGTTTGGCCGGGTAGCTGGGCTGCTGAAACGGCAGCCGCTGGCGCAGTGCGGCTACGGACCGTGCGGGGACGCTGTCGCGTCTGCTCCTGGCGCACCTGATCGACCAGATCCTGGCGCAACACGTCGTCAGCCGTGCTGAATTCCTGCCACCAATCGGCCAGGGCTTCGTCAATCTCGCCCGCATCGGCGCGCAGGCGCATAAAGTCAAAACCAGCCCGGAAACGCGGCTGGTCAACCAGACCAAACGGCGCGCTGCCGACACGTTTGTCGAAACGGGGTTGCATCATCCAGATGTCGCGCATGTCGGCGGCCAACTTGCCCCGGCCTGAAACGTCGCCAATACGGGCGTTGAAAACATCATCAATGGCATCGAGCAGCGCCGGATGCGAATGCTGGTGTTGTGTGATTCGTTGCGCCCAGCCATCGCGCACATCGGCCCACAGGGCACAGGCCAGCAGGAAGCTGGGTGCCACCGGCTTGCCCTCCCCCACGCGGCGGTCCGTATCAATCAGGGCGGCATTCACAAAGGTCTGATCAGCACGCTCGACCACCACATCGAGCAGTGGGTAAATGCCACGCGCCATGCCCAGCGCCCTGAGTTGGGCAATCGAGGCCAGGGAATGACCGGTTTGCAGCAGTTTGAGCATTTCGTCAAACAAACGGCTTTGCGGCACATCGGCCAGCAATTCCTGCGATTTGACCAGGGGCGCGGCTGTTTTGGCCTCCAGCTTGAAGCCCAGGGCACTGAGCTTGGCACAAAAACGCACGGCCCGGATGATCCGTACCGGGTCTTCGCGGTAGCGGGTAGCCGGGTCGCCGATCATGCGCAGCACGCGGTTCTTCACGTCCTTGATGCCGACGTGGTAGTCAACCACGATTTGCGTCTTCGGGTCGTAGTACATGGCATTGATGGTGAAATCACGCCGCACCGCGTCTTCCTCTTGGGGGCCCCAGACGTTGTCGCGCAGCACACGCCCGGTGCTGTCCACGGCGTGCTTCATTCCTGCCAGCTCACTTTTGCTGGTTTTTTCGTTGCCGGCCACCTGCTCGGCTGCAGCATTGTCCAGGTAGGCGCGAAAGGTCGAGACTTCGATCACCTCATGCTCGCGGCCCCGGCCGTAGACCACATGAACAATGCGAAAACGCCGCCCAATAATGAAAGCGCGCCTGAACAGGCCCTTGACCTGCTCGGGCGTGGCATTGGTGGCCACATCAAAGTCTTTGGGACGCAGGCCTACCAGCAGATCGCGCACGGCACCGCCCACCACATAGGCCTCAAAACCCGCGTTCTGCAGCGTCAACACGACGTTGAGCGCCCGTTCATCCACCAGATTGGGGTCGATGCCATGAACCGAGGCCGGAATCTCGACACGTTTGCCAAAACCCGGTTTTTTGCTGCGTGCTGCAGGCACCTCAGCTTTACCCAGCAATCGGTTGATAAATTTCTTGATCAAGTCATTTTTCCTTGGAAATCAATGCGCTTTAGTGTCTGACAGTGTCTGAGAGACCAGACCGCTTAAAAAAGGTCGAGTATGCGCCATCCCCTGGACTGTGCCAGGGTGCGCAGCCGCGCGTCTGGATTGGTGGCCACCGGGTGGTTGGCAATTTCCAGCAGCGGCAAATCGTTCATGGAGTCGGTGTAAAAAGTGATCTCTACATCGTCAAGTGCCAAACCTTGCTGATCCAGCCAGGCCTTGATGCGGGACACCTTGCCCTCCCGGAAAGACGCAATACCCCGGATCTCACCGGTAATCCAGCCTGGGGTGCTGCCCACAGGGGGCTCGTGTTCAAGCTCTACCGCGATAAGTTCGCTCACGCCAAAGGCGTCTGCAATCGGGCGGGTGACGAATTCGTTGGTGGCGGTGATGATCAGCACCTCATCGCCCGCGTGCTGGTGCTTGTCCACCAAGGCTCGCGCCTGTGGCTTGATGGCAGGAAGGATGATTTCCCTCATGAAACGGTCTCTGGCTGCTATTGAATCTGTAGCGCCGTGATTTTTCACAGCCCGGGTGGCAAAACGCACATAGTCGTGGATGTCCAGCGTACCGGCCTGGTAGTGGGCATAAAACACATCGTTCTGCCGACTGAACTCCTGCGCATCGGTCCAGCCCAGCACGGTGGTGAAGGTGCCCCAGGCGTAATCTGAATCCAGCGGCAACAGGGTGTGATCCAGATCAAACAGGGTGAGTTTTTTGAGGGTTGTTGAAGACATGAAAAACGAAAGTGCTGGAGACAAGCACGGTATTCAGGTGGCGTTGAGCATGGACTTGATCAGCGGGATGGTCAGGTTTCGCTGGGTTTGTAAGCCATAGCGATCCAGATGATCAAGCAACTGCATCAGGCTGCCCAGGTCGCGGGAAAAGCGGGTGAGCATGAAATCCATCACCTCATCGCGCAGAAAAACACCGCGGGCATCGGCCTCCTGGCGCAGCACTGCCCTGCGCTCGGCTTCGGTGAGCACGTGCAGATTGAAAATATGGCCCCATCCCAGGCGGCTTCTCAGGTCGTCACGCAGCTTCAAATCTGCCGGGGGACTGTTGCCAGCAGCCACCACGGGCAGGGCCGGCCCGTCATTCGGGCTCATGGCGTTGACAAACCAGTTAAAGGCCGCTTGCTGTTGAACGGCTGTGTACAGGTGCACGTCGTCCATCAAAACCGCTGACCAGGCCTCGCTGAATACGGGCGGCTCCTGGATGGAGGCATCGAGCCAGCCCACCTGAGCGCCCTGCTCGACCAGGCTCTCGCGCAGCGCCCTGAGCAGATGCGTTTTGCCGCTGCCACCGGCACCCCACAAGTAGGTTGGAACAGGGGACCGGCTGGTGGCTGGTGAAGACTCGCCCAGCCACAGGGTCAGGTGCTTGAGCACGGCTTCATTCGGACCGGCAAAGAAATTGGCCAGTGTGGGGCCGGTGGCCATCCCGATATCCAGAGCCAATTGCTTCATGCCGGATGGCTCATTCAAGGTAAAGCTTGCTGGCAAGGTAACTGCTGCGCATGCGACGGATGGCCACCAGCAGCACCGCACTTGCAGGCAGGGCCAACAAAACGCCGACAAAACCGAACACTTGCCCGAACGCCAGCAGCGCAAAAATCACTGCCAGGGGATGCAGACCTATGCGCTCGCCCACCAGACGGGGTGTCAGAAAAAAGCTTTCCACCAATTGCCCCGCGCCGTAGACGCCCGCCACAACAAACAGTCCGTAAAAGCCGGGGAACTGCAAGACCCCCACCAGCAAAGCCAGCAACAGGCCCATGCCAAAACCCAGATAGGGAATAAAAAATGCGAGCCCGGTAAAAACCCCCACCGGAATTGCAAGGTCAAAGCCAAACAGGCTGAGCGCAACACTGAAATACACCGCCAGTGCGCCCATCACCAGGAGCTGCCCGCGCAAATACTGCCCCAGAACCGTATCGGACTCGTGCATGAAGCTATCGACACTGGTGCGCAGCCTCGGGGGTACCAAAACCAAAACCAAAGACACGAACCGGGCCCAGTCTTTGAGCAAGAAAAACAAGGCCACCGGAATCAGCACCATATTGCCAAGAAAGGCCAGGGCCACGCTGCCGCCCAATTTGAGCGAAGACAAGACCGAAAAAAAGGCGTCCTCAACATTGGCGTTGAGGTACTTCAGGGCAAACGACTTGATGCTGGCCACATCCAGCGAGACCTTGATGCCAAACTGAGCCAGCCAGGGGCCCAGATTCTGGTTCACCCGGTCGGCCAGAACCGGCAGTTGCTCGCGGATCAAGGGCAGTTCCTTGGCGAAAATGGGCACCACCATGAGCAAGATGGACAACACAACCAGGATGAACAGAAACTCCACCAGAATCACAGCAACCAGTCGCGGCACGCGCCCTTGGGCCATGGCGTCTATCCGGTCGACCAGGGGCGTGAGCGCATAGGCCAGCACGGCTGCCACCACAAAAGGGGTGAGCACAGCGGCCAGCAACCACAGCAACACGGCTGACAGTGCAGCAATGCCAGCCCAGGCGGCAGCACTTTTTTGGGTGGAGGTGAATTGCATGTGGCGGATGAAAAGCGTCAAGCCCTTAAAATCTGACCAAATTCTATCGGTGTCTTCATCGCTGATGCTCTTTCATCTTTGACTAGCCACCATTTCCCGCCCTTTGCCATGACCCACATCACACCTTCCAGCCCCCTTTCCTACAAAGATGCCGGCGTTGACATCGACGCCGGAGACGCGCTGGTTGAGCGCATCAAACCGCTGGCCAAAAAGACCATGCGGGAAGGCGTATTGGCCGGCATAGGCGGCTTTGGCGCACTGTTTGAAGTGCCCAAGCGCTACAAAGAGCCGGTGTTGGTCAGCGGTACCGATGGCGTGGGCACCAAGCTCAAACTGGCTTTTGAGTGGAACATGCACGACACCGTGGGCATTGATCTGGTGGCCATGAGCGTGAACGACGTGCTGGTTCAAGGCGCAGAACCGCTGTTTTTTCTTGACTACTTTGCCTGCGGCAAGCTTGACGTGGACACTGCCGCTGCTGTGGTGGGCGGCATTGCCAGGGGCTGTGAGCTCTCGGGCTGCGCACTGATTGGCGGCGAAACCGCGGAGATGCCCGGCATGTACCCGGCTGGCGAGTATGACCTGGCGGGTTTTGCCGTAGGCGCGGTAGAAAAATCAAAAATCCTGACCGGCGCTGACGTCAAGCCCGGCGATGTGGTGTTGGGTTTGGCCAGCAGCGGCGTGCATTCCAACGGTTTTAGCCTGGTGCGCAAATGCATAGAACGGGCCAACGAATCCGGCAGCTTGCCCGCAACCCTGGACGGCAAACCCTTTAAACAGGCCATCATGGAGCCCACCCGCCTGTACGTGAAAAACGTGTTGGCCGCGCTTGCCGCCCACCCGTATTCGGCCGACGCAGCCTCCCCCGGCGGCATCAAAGCGCTGGCCCATATCACCGGCGGAGGCCTGTTGGAGAACATTCCACGTGTCCTGCCCGAGGGCACGGCCGCACACTTGGTTAAAGGCAGCTGGCCGCAGACCGAGCTTTTTGCCTGGTTGCAAAAAACCGCGGGCATTGACGACATTGAGATGAACCGCACGTTCAACAACGGCATCGGCATGGTGGTGGTGGTAGATGCTGCCAGCTCCGAAACCATCGCCGCCACCCTGCGCGCAGCAGGTGAATCGGTGCACACCATTGGAAAGATTGCGCCTATAGGCGCAGGGGCTGCAGTGGTGGTTGGCTAGTTTGGTTAAGGATGAAGACTGGTAACCACTAATCAGTCTTGAAAAGAGGATCTGAGTCCAAGCCTGGCAATTGAACCCTGAATTTCCGTGACGGCAACGACGCGTTCCCTTCGCACCATTCTGCGGGTTGATGGTCCTCTTGGAAATTAGCTGGTGCGGTTTATGGGGAGCAGGTCACATCAACTCTTGACATACAACTTCCTTTCGCGACGAATGATTCCAAACACAAATACAAAGAACATCAAACCACCAATCCCGTACGACCAAGCCGTTGCCCAACCGCTATGCTCGCTCCAAACCGCTACGATTTCTTCTTGATTGATCACCAATCCACCATTGGCACAGCGCACCTCCCAAATGTTGAGCAAAGGCTTCAGGGTGAATTTCCTTGGCTCAGCATCAATTAAAAGCAATTTACCTGGGCAATCGTATTGGCGACTTTCAAGCCTATTAACAAACGGTATCCATCGATCGACAGGACGGTTTTTGGTCAAAATTCCGAATCCATCCTGCTTTGGAAATGCCATTTGAATTACTGTTTTGTCTTCCAACTCGACTTCGATTTGGGGATGGCGATAATTGGTCCCTACTAGTCGACCTACATAATCTGTGGTGTGGTTGAAGGGCCAATAACGACTGTTGATTTCTTCTGACACAAAGAAAACTGTTGGTATACCCCACAGCATCCAAGTCACAGCAACAACCTCCCACCGCCAAAACTTGGGACGGCTTCCTAAGGGAGGGAGTGATGCGGGGTCTGGATTGACCTCCCCATACCACCACCAGTTGCTGCTAAATAGTTTGCGCCAAAGCGGATTACCATCCACTTTCCAGCGTCGACTCATGCCCATCTCCGATATTCCGAATCGTTAGCCGCATCGCCATCCAACACAACGCTGGATGCGTTATCACCAAACGCATCCGAGTAACCGTTGTAAGCCGCGGGGTCTGTGGGAAAGCTGGTGTAACTGGGCTTGATGCTGTAGGCATTGAGGGCCGTGTTCCAGTCGTTTTCAAAAGCATCGTTTTCTGCTGCCTTGCTGGCATATACACCGCTGTAGGTGTTCAGGCCTCGGTAGCTCTCT
>JBEIGE010000047.1:0-13248 GCA_040382055.1 Hylemonella sp. | reverse complement strand
GGATCTGATGGACCGGTTTGGTGCGAGTATGCGCAAGGCATGCGCAGTGCTCCAACTCAGTCGCGTGGTGTATTTGTATCAGTCCAAAGCACGCGACAGTTCGGCGCTGGTTCTGCGAATGAAGGAAATCACTCAGACCCGAGTGCACTATGGCTATCGGCGAGTGCACGTCATGCTCAGGCGCGAAGGCTTCAGGGATAACCACAAACGGGTATACCGGCTGTACCAGGAGCAAGGGTGGTCCTTGCGTCTGAAGCGCCCCAAACGTAACAAGGCTCCTTCCCGATTTTTTCGTTGCTCCAATGATTGACGCACGCCGACTTCAAGCCGTTGGTGATCGACAGATCACTGTGCCGGGTGGCTACTATCTATCGAAGTCGCCGCTCTTGCGTAATGAGTCTGCCTTCAATGAATTCAAGTCGTGGCTTTTGCTTCAAATGTCGGACGATCAATGAAGCGTCTTAGATCTGCGGCATTAGCAGCGACAATGCCTCGCTAAGCAGTTAGAGGTTTAAAAGCAAATGGAAATCCGTCAGTTCCGTTATTTCATCGGTATCGTTGATGCGGGAAGTTTTTCGCGGGCCGCGCAAGTTTTGCATATTGCGCAGCCCGCTTTAAGTCAGCAGATAGCTCAATTGGAAGAAGAACTGGGGTGCGCGCTGCTTGAACGACTGCGCGTTGGTGTCCGTGCTACACATGAGGGGGAAGCTTTCTATCGACATGCTCAGCAAATACTCAGATCGATCGAGGACACCAAGTCTGCAGTTCTTTGTAGCCTGGCGCGACCCCGTGGCCGCGTATCACTCGGACTGCCTCAAAGTACAGCGCAAATGTATGCAATGCCTTTAATCCGATGCATCAGTGCCAGTTATCCTGAAATCGAACTGGAGATTCATGATGAAATCAGTGGAAATCTATTAAGTGGATTGTTGCAAGCGAAGTTAGACATCGCCATATTAGTGAGTGAAGATGACGCCTCACTTTTAGCCGCTACGCCACTGATGGATGAAGAGCTGTTCTTCGTTTCTCGGAGCGACCTCAGTCCTCCATCTGATGTGTTATCAATAGCAGAGTTGCCCAAGTATCCTCTTGTGCTGCCAGGTATGGCCCACGGGGTGCGCGGTCTTGTTGAGCAGCGTTTTCAACAACTAAATCTTCCTCCGCTCAAACCGCGTGTCGTAGCAAACTCGATCAATATCATGCGACGTACAGTATTGAATGGAATAGCGTACAGCATCATGCCGTGGGCAGCAGTAACGTCGGATGTCGAGTCTGGCGTGATGTCCGCCCGTTCGTTCAGTCCTGCACTATCGAGGCGAATCTATCTTTGCAAGTCAAAAGAAGCTGCCCTCACGCAAGCTGCACGAGTGGTCTATGAAAAGTTGCAGGCGCTTTGCAGCGAGAAGATTAAAGACGGCTCGTGGAAAAACCTGCGATTGCTCGAGTGATCGGCTTTTCCTATACCGCTAGCGCAATTTCGTATTTCACTTTTGCTATCAGAATAACTAGACTGCAAAGATTCAGTTATAAGGCATGCAGAAGTGAAAGATGCACCACAGCACGGCATGGCTTTGCCGGTCGCCATCCATAAGCGCCCAGCTCCACCGCAGCTAATCGAGAGCTTGCGAGAGATGTTTGGCGAACGATTCACGACCAACATGGCCGTGCGCAATCAACATGGCACGGATGAGTCGTTCTACACGCCCCAGGCACCGGATGCCGTTGTTTTTCCCATCTGTACCAATGAGGTGGTTGAAATCGTTCGTCAGTGCGGAGCCTTCGCCGTACCCGTCATCGCGTTCGGAGTGGGGTCGTCTATTGAAGGTCATGTGTTGGCAATTCACGGGGGCATTTGCATTGACCTTTCGCTCATGTGTCGAGTCCTGTCAATTCGTACCGAGGACCTTAGTGTCACCGTGCAAGCCGGCGTTACGAGAGAAGCGCTCAATGATGCCTTGAAAGATACTGGCTTTTTCTTCTCAGTTGATCCAGGAGCTAACGCAACGATTGGAGGCATGGTTGCGACTGCTGCATCAGGTACCAACACGGTTCGTTTCGGAACGATGCGCGACAACACGCTTTCTTTGACGGTTGTCACCGCAGAGGGGAAGATCATCCGCACCGCGCGACATGCCCGGAAGTCATCGGCCGGTTACAACCTGACCCAACTCTTTCTAGGCTCGGAAGGAACCTTGGGGATCATTACAGAGATCACTGTGCGAGTGCATCCACAACCGGAGTGTGTTGCTGCCGCCGTTGTGAATTTTCCAGATGTTGATCGCGCAGTGCGTGTCGTGATTGTTGCTATGCAAATGGGTGTTCCGTTAGCACGTGCAGAGATGCTGGATGAGTTAACCATTCGCGCCATCAATTCACACAGTCGTACCGACCTTAAGCCAGCTCCCACTTTGTTTTTGGAATTCATCGGTTCCCATACGCAAGTTCGCGAACAGTCTTTGGTGATGCAAGACATCGCTGCCGAGCATTCAGGAGGGGATTTTCGTTGGGCCAGCCTTAAAGAGGAGCGGACGCGTTTGTGGACACCACGTCATCATGCTTATTTCGCCTGTCTGCAACTCAGGCCCGGTTGCCGCTCAGTTACTACCGATGCTTGTGTGCCACTTTCGAGCCTTTCTCAATGCATCACCGAAACTGTCGATGACATTCAGTCGTATGGTTTGACCGCCCCCGTATTTGGTCACGTTGGAGACGGGAACTTTCATTGTTTGATGTTGATAGACCCCAGCAATGAGCGCGAGCTGAAGAATTCAGAAGCCGTGAGTCAACGCCTGATGCGAAGAGCCATTGCGATGCAAGGCACGTGCACCGGCGAGCATGGCGTTGGACTGCACAAGATAGGCTATCTCATCGATGAGCACGGAGAAGACACTGTCAGCGTCATGCGATCATTAAAAGCAGCGCTCGATCCAAAGAACATCATGAATCCCGGCAAGCTCTTTTCATTGTGATGCTTCGCAAAGCAATCTAAGACTCTCAAAGCACTAACTAATCCAAGTATCTCTTGGTTTACGCAACCCACGATCCATGAAAATCAACGGCCTTCATATCCGCACGGTTTCGGTTCCCCTAGCCGCGCCACACCGAACCGCTATGGGTGTTGTAGATGCCTGCCCCTTGGTTCTTGTGAGGGTCATGACAGACGCTGGCGTTGTAGGCAACGGCATCATATTCACCTATACCGCCTCCGCACTAAAGCCAGTGGCAGATTTCATCAACAACCTCGAATCTCTGTTGAGAGGTTATCCAGTTGCGCCTTCCGCTATCTGGCATCTGCTCCATTCTAAATTTCGCCTCCTTGGCACACAAGGCTTGGTCGGCATGGCGATAGCCGGAATCGACATGGCCTTATGGGATGCATCGGCCAAACAGCATGCTGTGCCACTTTACTCTCTGTTAGGCGCCTCCAATAAGGAGATCACGCTTTACGCACCAATCGCATTTGACGGCGCCGTACAGTGCGCCAAGGATGCTGAAAAGTTTGCCAAATTGGGGTTTAAAGGTGTGAAGGCCAAAATTGGATATCGAACGCTGTCTGAAGATCTTGCTGTCATTGGAGCGATTCGTTCTGCTGTTGGCTCGCAAGTGTCCATCATGGTCGACTACAACCAATCGCTCAACCCGACAGAGGCTGAGTGTCGATTGCGCGGTCTGGACGACATGAATCTCGCTTGGATTGAGGAGCCTGTTCTGGCACAAGATTACGAAGCACTTGCAAGGCTTTCCAGTGTTGTGCGAACGCCACTGCAGGCAGGAGAGAACTGGTGGGGGCCTCAAGACTTTCGTACGGCTTTAGATCTTGGCATTCGCGATCTCGTCATGCTCGATGTCATGAAAAGCGGCGGAATCACGGGCTGGCAACAGGTCGCGCAAATGGTGGCACCTTATCGCATTCCCTGCTCAAGCCATCTATGGCCTGAGGTCAGCCATCAATTGCTTTGCGCTAACCCTGACGCGCACTGGCTTGAGTACATGGACTGGTGGAACCCAATTTTGAACCATCCGCTGCAGGTTGCCGACGGACTTGCATTCGCGGGCGAAGAGCCAGGCATAGGCATTGAGTTCAAAGAGGCCTCGATTGCAAGATTTGAAGCCTGACGCTTGAGTCGCTCTTCTCTATAGGTAACTCAAACCTCCGGTCAGCGCATTGAGTGTGTTTCCGGCGGGCTGAGGCCAGCTGCAAGGCGGTGAGCCATCGGCACGGCTTCGTAGAGCCAGATCAGCGGTGGCAGCGACGTTTACAGAAAGTCGCATTTATACCACTCGCCCTGTTTTACGCCGCACCCCCAATGGCTCAGTTTTGGATGCCATTCAACAGCTCCTGTCGGTTGAAGTGGATGAAATCGCATCTCCACTTTGGCACAATTCGATGCCGCTAGAGGTGGGAGCATCCATCCAATTGGGCCTTCCAGGTTGAATGCAGAAACGGAATATCTTTTTCTTTTCTGCGACGCTCAATAGCGGTATCCCTTTCGATGACCCGACACTAAAGTGGTAAATCTGCTTTTTTGAGCGTCCTGAGAACAAAACTTGACTTGCTGTGCCGGACGCCTTTGATCTTGTAAAGTTTTTCGCGCAGCAGGCGTTCGTAATCCTTGCTGTCCTTGACGACAATGCGCAGAAGGTAGTCGTATTCAGCGGATACCAGATAGGCCTCCACCACTTCGGGAATACTAGCCAGCGTCTCGCCGAATTTCTCAAGCGTGTTGTCTGAATGGCTATCAAGTGTGATTTGCACCATCACGGTCTCACCGAACCCAAGTGCTTCGGCATTGAGGTTGATGGTGTAACGCTCAATAACGCCATCGTCTTGCATCCGTTTTATACGATTCCAGCAGGGCGTACTGCTCAGCCCCACCGATTGGCTAATTTCTTGCAAACTAGCCCGACCGTTCCGTTGTAGCGCAAAAAGAATTTTTCGATCAGTTTTATCCATGCGGAAATATTATCTCTGCATTGTAGAAAACTGCCATCCTAATTCTTTACTTTGGTCCTATTCTGGGCTTATTCGGAAAACTTTTATTCAATCGATCCAGCATACTCATCCATACCAGATTCGCACATCCACGATCCTGGCAACGAGGTATCTGGCTACCACCAGCTCAACCGATTTCAACCGACCTTACCCGGAAGAACACACAGTATGCCTGTCAAAGAACTTCTCTCGCCTGACCTTGTCACCAATGGTGGAGTCCCTGTGGGAGTGTCACTTGAAGACAAGTACACCGCGTTTAGCGGCCGCATTTATCTCAGCGGAATTCAGGCATTGGTCAGGCTTCCGCTGATACAGGCGCTGCGCGACAAGGCCGCAGGCCTAAACACAGGGGGCTTCATTTCCGGCTATCGGGGCTCACCGCTGGGCGGACTCGATGAGGCCTTGTGGGGCGCAAAAAAACACCTCGACGAACACAATGTACGCTTTTTGCCCGGCATCAATGAAGACATTGCGGCCACTTCAGTCTGGGGTACGCAGCAACTGCACTTGATGGGTGAGTCTAGCTTCGATGGCGTGTTCGCGCTTTGGTACGCAAAGGGGCCCGGCGTAGACCGCAGCATCGACGTCCTCAAGCATATGAATCATGCCGGTACAGCAAAGCATGGCGGCATCCTCCTAGTGGCTGGGGATGATCACGGCGCCTATTCATCCACGCTGCCCCATCAGAGTGACCATGTTTTCAGCGCCTCCATGATCCCTGTGCTCTACCCCTGCAACGTACAGGAATACATTGAGCTTGGCCTGCATGGTTGGGCCATGTCCAGGTTTTCCGGCTGTGCAGTTGGATTCAAGGCACTGGCCGATACGGTCGAATCAAGCGCGTCTATCGAAGCCGATCCGTACGCCTTGAAAACCCTGTTGCCTGAAGAGTTTGTGCTGCCAGAAGGAGGGCTCAACTGCAGACTTTCAACTGATACGCTGGGCGTTCAGGCACGCAATCAGGAAGCACTGATGCAGGACTACAAGATTTACGCGGCCATGGCCTACGCCCGCGCCAATCATTTGAACCACGTCACCATCGACAGTGAAAAAGCGCGACTTGGCATCGTCGCCAGTGGCAAAAGCTATATGGACGTACTGGATGCCCTGGGCGAGCTTGGTATCACGGAGCAGGTCGCAGCAGATATCGGCATCCGGTTGTTCAAGGTCAGCATGCCTTGGCCCCTTGAACCTGAAGGCATACGTGATTTCGCGCGTGGTCTGGACGAGATTCTGGTGGTGGAAGAAAAACGCCAGATGGTGGAATACCAGTTGAAAGAGCAGCTCTACAACTGGCGCGAAGACGTGCGGCCGCGCGTTATCGGAAAGTTTGACGAACGTGGTGAATGGGACGTACACAACGCCGCAGGGCGAGGCGACTGGCTACTCAAGTCAACGGCTGACTTTTCAGTGGCGCAGATTGCACGCGTCATTGCGGCGCGCATCAAATGCCTGAACATCGAAACCAGCACCGGTGACTTGATCAAGGCGCGGCTGGCTTTTCTTCAAGCCAAGGACGCCGTACTGCTGCGCGCAGTGAACACGCCACCGCGCCCGGCTTACTACTGCTCCGGCTGCCCCCACAACACCAGCACCAAAGTGCCGTCAGGAAGTTTGGCTCTTGCCGGGATCGGATGCCATGTCATGGCAACGTCTATCTACCCCGAGTTCAACAAACTCACCACCCAGATGGGCGGGGAAGGCGCGCCGTGGCTGGGTGCTGCGTCGTTCAGCAAACTGCCCCATGTATTTGCAAACCTAGGCGATGGAACGTACTTCCATTCGGGCTTCATGGCCATACGAGCCGCCGTCGCGGCAAACAAGGCCTTTCCGGTCAATATGACCTACAAAATCCTCTACAACGATGCAGTGGCCATGACGGGTGGCCAACAGGTAGACGGTCCAATATCTGTTTTCTCCATTGCAAAGCAGATGTCGGCGGAGGGTGTTGCCCGCATAGCTGTGGTTACGGAAGACCTGAGCAGGTATGCCGACCGGAGCCAACTGCCAGTTGAAACCACACTGCACCCCCGCGAAGACATGGATGCCGTACAACGTGAGCTACGTGAATTCCCGGGCATAAGTGTGCTGATCTACGACCAGACCTGCGCAGCCGAGAAACGCCGTCGCCGCAAAAAAAAGGAAATGCTTGACCCTCAGGAAAGACTTTTTATCAACGAACTCGTGTGCGAGGGCTGTGGTGACTGCGGCGTCCAATCCAACTGCACCTCCCTGCTTCCCAAAGAGACTGATTTCGGCCGCAAGCGGGTCATCGACCAGTCATCCTGCAACAAGGACTACTCCTGCGTCAAGGGCTTTTGCCCCAGCTTTGTCACCGTTAAAGGCGGTCAGCTAAAGAAGCGTAATTCGAATTCTTCCCAGGCATCGCAAATGGACTTCGCCAGACTGCCACTTCCTGCAACCCGTGAACTGGATGCGCCATTCAACATCCTCATCACCGGAATAGGGGGCACGGGTGTGATCACCATTGGCGCGCTGCTGGGAATGGCGGGTTATCTCGAAGGCAAAGGCGTCAGTGTGCTTGACATGACGGGCATGAGCCAGAAAAACGGAGCAGTCACCTCACACGTGCGCTTCGCCAGGACACCGGATCAACTCAAGGCCCAGCGCATCGCCACTGGTGAGGCTGATCTGATACTCGGCTGCGACCAGCTCACCGCAGCCTCTGCGGACGTGATTGCAAAAACCAATCCCGAGCGTACTGTGGCCATCATCAACCTGCATGAGCAACCACCTGGCCAGTTCGCACGAAACCCGGACTGGGAGTTCCCGGCGAAGCAGATCCGTGCATTGATGACCGAAGCAGCTGGCGCGGGTGCGGAGTTTATTGATGCCACCCGGATCGCCACAGCGCTGATGGGCGATTCGATTGCCGCCAACCTCTTTATTCTGGGATATGCGTTTCAACGCGGTGCAGTTCCTGTTGCGCTTTCCAGCCTTCTCAAGGCGATTGAACTCAACGGCGTCGCGGTTGCCTCCAACCAAAAAGCCTTTCAATGGGGGCGCATGGCCGCAGAAGATTTGGCAGCGGTAGAAAAAATCGTCACACCAGGGCAACGCGTCGTACGGGAGATACCAGAATCCCTGGTGAACAGCGTCAATAAACGTGCGGACTTTCTGACCGGCTATCAGAACCAGATTTATGCAGATGACTACAGGCATTTTGTGGATACTGTTCGCGACGCAGAAAGATGCGCCGGGCGTGGCGATGCTGTGAGCAAGGCAGTGGCGCGCAACCTCTTCAAATTGATGGCTTACAAAGACGAGTACGAAGTGGCCCGTCTTTACACCGGTTCTGCATTCAAGGAGCAGCTTGAGGGCGTCTTCGAGGGCAACTACAGCATCTCGTTCAACCTTGCCCCTCCGCTCTTTAGCAAAAAAGACAATGACGGCCATTTGATAAAGCGCCGTTATGGCAGTTGGATGATGACGGCATTCAGGGTTCTGGCTCGTCTCAACGGTTTGCGTGGCACGGCGTTCGATGTTTTTGGGTATACCGAAGAGCGCAAAACCGAGCGCGAGCTGATCACCAGCTATCGCGACAGCATATCAAGCGCCCTGCCGGCTCTTGTATTGGGTGACGAAGCTGCCAGCATTGTCCTAGCACTTGCCAATTTGCCAGAAAAAATTCGTGGTTTTGGTCATGTCAAAGCAGGCAATGTTGAAACCTTCAAAGCCGAAAGAGATGCATTGATTGTTAGATTAAAAGGATTGGAGCTCCGAAAAGTCCCGCATTTTCACCAATCAGCTGTGAGCGTTGCCATCTGAGCGTTGTTAGGACTGTCTGCTGGATCGAAGTCAACGCAAACGCCGCCATGACTGCAATGAGTTTGCAGGAAGAGTTTTTAAAGCTGATCTAGCGCCTTATCCGATTTGAGGAAACCCCATGACTGATTTACTCGAAGAATACAAAGCCCTCGCTACCTATCGCCCCACACACATGGTGCGTTTTATAACTGCGGCATCACTTTTTGACGGGCACGACGCGGCCATCAACATCATGCGGCGTATTTTGCAAAGCATGGGTGTTGAGGTGATTCACCTGGGTCATAACCGCAGCGTGGATGAGGTCGTCACAGCTGCCCTGCAAGAAGACGCACAAGGCATCGCGATCAGCTCGTATCAAGGCGGGCATGTGGAGTACCTCAAGTACATGGTGGACTTACTCAAAAGCCGGGGAGGCGAACATATTCAGGTGTTTGGTGGCGGCGGCGGCGTGATTGTGCCTCCTGAAATCAAGGAGCTGCATGCCTACGGCGTAACACGCATCTACAGCCCCGAAGACGGCCAAAAAATGGGCTTAGCCGGAATGATTGGCGAGATGGTGATGCGATGCGACAAAGACCTGACTGGCTTCGCGCCCAGCAGCATTGATGCCGTTGCTGGCCACACCGAAGCCGCCTGGCGGGCGCTTGCCCAACTCATCACGGCGCTAGAAAATGACGAGGTAAAAGAGGCTGTAGCCCAACAAATCCGTGTGCAAGCAGCTATTAAAAAGATACCGGTTTTGGGTATCACGGGTACAGGCGGCGCTGGCAAGTCGTCATTGACCGATGAGCTGATTCGCCGTTTGCGGCTGGATCAAAACGATTCCTTACGCATTGCCGTGATCAGCATAGACCCGTCACGCCGCAAAAGCGGCGGCGCGCTTTTAGGCGACCGCATCCGCATGAACGCCATTAACCCATGGTCTGCCGGGCCACGGGTATTCATGCGTTCTCTAGCCACTCGCGAATTTGGCTCAGAAATCAGCAAAGCATTACCCGACGTGATCGCCGCCTGCAAGTGCGCGGGCTTTGACCTGATCGTGGTCGAAACATCCGGTATAGGCCAAGGGGACGCGGCCATCGTGCCGCACGTGGATGTGCCGATGTACGTGATGACTCCCGAGTTTGGCGCGGCCAGCCAGCTGGAAAAAATCGACATGCTGGACTTTGCGGAGTTTGTGGCGATCAACAAGTTTGACCGTAAAGGCTCGTTAGATGCCCTGCGCGACGTGGCCAAGCAAGTGCAGCGCAACAAAGAAGCCTGGGGCACGCCGACAGAGCAAATGCCCGTGTTTGGCACGATGGCGTCCCGTTTTAATGATGATGGTGTGACCGCGCTGTACCAGGCGTTAAAGCCACGCTTGGCTCAGCTGGGGTTGACGTTAACCGAGGGCGTGCTGCCCAAAGCAGGCGTACACCACAGCACCAACCAAACGCCCGTCGTACCCGCCGCACGTACCCGCTACCTCGCTGAAATCAGCGACACGGTGCGCGGCTACAAAAAGCGCGCCATCGCCCAAGGCCAACTGGCACGCGAGGTGCAGCAGCTCAAAGCCGCAGCCACGATGCTCAAAGAAGACAAACCCAATCGCGCACCTGCCGCCGAGGCCGCACTAGACCTGGCAGGCCACCGCAAGGCCCGAATGGACGCCGACGCACGAGCCCTGCTGGCTCAATGGCCTGAGATGCAGGCAGCCTATGCGGGTGATGAATACGTGGTCAAAATCCGCGACAAAGAAATCCGCACGACGCTGGTTACCAAGTCACTATCAGGCACCCCAATTCGCAAAGTCAGCCTGCCCAAGTACCACGACGATGGCGAAGTCTTGCAGTGGCTGATGCTGGACAACGTACCCGGCAGCTACCCGTACACCGCAGGCACATTTGCCTTCAAGCGCGAGGGGGAAGACCCAACTCGCATGTTTGCTGGCGAGGGCGACCCTTTCCGCACCAACACGCGCTTTAAATTGCTCAGCGAAGGCATGGCTGCCAAGCGCCTGTCGACCGCATTTGACTCGGTCACCCTGTACGGCAACGACCCTGGCCTGCGACCCGACATTTACGGCAAGGTAGGCAACAGCGGCGTGAGCATTGCCACGCTGGACGACATGAAGGTGCTGTATGGCGGCTTTGATTTGTGCAGCCCCAGCACGTCTGTCAGCATGACCATCAACGGTCCGGCGCCGAGCATTCTGGCGATGTTCATGAACACTGCCATCGACCAGAACATGGACAAGTTCAAGCTTGACAACGGCCGTGACCCAACAGCGACTGAGACCGAGAAAATCCGCGAATGGGTGCAAGAAAACGTGCGCGGAACGGTGCAGGCCGACATTTTGAAAGAAGACCAGGGTCAAAATACCTGCATCTTTTCAACCGAGTTCAGCCTGAAAGTCATGGGCGACATTGCCCAGTATTTTGTGCATAACCGGGTCCGAAATTTTTACAGCGTGTCCATCAGTGGCTACCATATTGCCGAGGCTGGGGCCAACCCGATTTCGCAGCTGGCCTTTACGCTGTCCAACGGCTTTACCTTTGTAGAAGCCTACCTGGCGCGGGGCATGCACATTGACGACTTCGCGCCCAACCTGAGCTTCTTCTTCAGCAACGGCATGGACCCCGAATACACCGTGATGGGACGTGTGGCCCGGCGCATTTGGGCTGTGGCTTTGAAAGAAAAGTACGGAGCCAATGAGCGCAGCCAGAAACTCAAATACCACATCCAAACCTCAGGCCGCAGCCTGCATGCCCAGGAAATTCAGTTCAACGACATCCGCACCACGCTGCAGGCGCTGATTGCCATTTATGACAACTGCAACAGCCTGCACACAAACGCGTTTGACGAAGCCATCACCACGCCCACCGAAGAATCTGTGCGCCGCGCGATGGCGATCCAGCTCATCATCAACCGTGAATGGGGTCTGGCTAAAAACGAGAATCCAACCCAGGGCGCCTTCATCATTGAAGAGCTGACCGAGCTGCTTGAAGAAGCGGTGTTGCAAGAGTTTGACCGCATCGCCGAGCGCGGCGGCGTGCTGGGCGCGATGGAAACCGGCTACCAGCGCGGCCGCATACAAGACGAATCCATGCACTATGAAATGCTCAAACACACCGGCGAGCTACCGATCATCGGCGTCAACACCTTCCGCAACCCGCACGGCGATGCTGTACAAGACAAACTGAAACTGGCGCGATCCACCGAAGAAGAAAAGCAGAGCCAGTTAAAACGGCTGGATGAGTTTCACGCCAAACACGCAAAGAAATCGCCTGCGATGCTGAAACGTCTGCAAAAAGCAGTGATCGACAACGCCAATGTGTTTGAAGTGTTGATGGACGCGGTGCGGGTTTGCTCGTTGGGGCAGATCACCAATGCGCTGTTTGAGGTGGGCGGGCAGTACCGGCGGAATATGTAAGGTATTTCAGCAGCAAAATGATAAAAAAGAGTACGACACGTGGCTGAAGGCTTTTGAACAAGAAATTCCCAAGCAACGTATTAGCAGCAACATTCAGAGTTTGTTGCGGTCTATGACTCTAGCGCCAGGTACATACGAAGAGTTTAAAAAATGGGTGGCACCACAGTTGACACCTGAGGTGGTCAAGAAATGGGAAAAGTATGCCGAAAAATTTCCAAGCAACGTAACGATTCTTCGAGAAGCGGCAGTAGGCGCTGACCAGGAAACCGCCGCGCAGGCGGCCAGGTATTTGACACAGGGGCACTACGGCAACAATGTCATGGCGTGGTTGCGAAACAGCGGTTCAGCTGGTGGCAGGGGTGGATTGCCGCCCGGCAGCGAAATAGTGGGCACAGGTAGCAACGACAAAGAACGTCAGCAACTAGCGCTGTTTATTAAAAACAACTCCAAAGCAATGACGCCCTGGCCGGCTGGCTTGAAAAACGCGCTTGTCAATTATTTAAAAGGCGGCAAACCCACGCCGGAAATCTCACAAGCCATCATCAGAATGGAGCGGATCTCGCGGACAAAACCAGATGGAGCGGGAGAAGAGGAAATGCGGCCCGACCTCAATCAACTAAACAAAGTGTCGCAACAGGACGCGCTTGAAGCAGTGAGGTTCTTTGCCAACGAACAGGTGAAATATGGAGCCTGGACGATGCTGCTCAAAGACAAGGTCTATCTGGAAAAAGAAACCCGCACGGTTTATCGCATCGGTTTGACGACCCCAGATGAGCTTCGTGCCAGCAAAGCCGCTGGTGAATTGGGCCTGGGGCCAAGATTTGACCCCAGTCGGTCTATGGTGACTAAACACGGTGTTGGCATCACGGCCATGGAGCGGTTGCCAGGCCCCGGCCTGCTGGCGCTGATAGAGCTGCAAAACGGCTCCGACCCCCCCAGTTATGTGGCCGGAACCGAGAATTTTTATGTCATCACCCGTTACAACTGGAGCAGCTACTACGCCATGGCCGTGATTGATTTAGGCCAGGCGGTACTCAAAGTTGTCCAGAACGGG
>JBEIGE010000046.1:0-14673 GCA_040382055.1 Hylemonella sp. | reverse complement strand
GGCTTTTGAAGCCTGGGTGCGGCAAGCCGTGTTGGACAACAACCTGGACGCCATGGTCAATTACCGCAGCCTTGCACCTGCTGCACAACGCGCCCATCCCACGCAAGAACATTTTCTGCCGCTCCTGGTGGCACTCGGTGCACAACGCGCCGGCGACACGGTCCAAGGTCTGGAGGGCGGTGTGACCTACGGCATGCTGTCCATGCACTCGTTTATGTGGGGACAGACGGGGCAGGTCTAGCTTAGGCAGGTGCGCTCATAAGGTCCAATCAAGCCGCCAGGGCCGTTGCTGCGCGGGCCAATGCGGTAATGCGGGCCCAATCGCCCGAAGCCAGTGCATCGGCCGGCGTGAGCCAGGAGCCGCCGACCATGGCCACATTGGGCAAGCTCAGGAAGTCTTGAAGATTGTCAGCGCTGACGCCACCGGTGGGGCAGAACATCACGTCGGCCAGCGGTGAACTCAAGGCCTTGAGCATGCTGATGCCACCGGCCTGAGCGGCAGGGAATAACTTCATGAGCGTAAAGCCCAGTTCGCGACAGCGCATCACCTCACCCGGTGTCATCACCCCGGGAATAAAGGGCAACCGGGCTGTCTTGACCGCGTCAACCAGCGCGTCGGTGCAGCCGGGAGATAAGGCAAACCTGGCACCCGCATCCACAACCTGCTGCACCTCGGACACACGTGTCACCGTGCCCGCCCCCAAGTGCATATGAGGTACGGCTTTGGCCACCGCTTCGATGGACGCCAGGGCGGCGTCCGAGCGCAAGGTGATCTCCATCACATCAATGCCACCTTCGAGCAAGGCGTGCGCCAGCGGCACGGCATGGGCCGGGTCGCTCAGGACAATCACGGGCACAACGCGGGACTTGAACGCGGGGCGGATAAAACAGTGGGTTGTCATAGTGGTTAACTTCAGGTGCGGTCGCCAAACAGCGGGGAAGCGCCAGATTCGGCGGTGCTGGCGTGGTTACGGAACAGGCCAAAGAGTTCGCGCCCGGTGCCGTGGGCATTGTGGCTGAGGTCTTGATGTTCAACAGTGCGTGCGGCCAGCGTAGCAGCGTCCACCTCAACCTCCAGCAGACCCCGCTCGCTGTCAAGCATGATCCAGTCGCCGTCCTGCACCCGCGCGATCGGACCGCCTGCCAAGGCTTCGGGGCTGAGGTGAATGGCGGCAGGCACTTTGCCCGAGGCGCCACTCATACGGCCGTCGGTGACGAGCGCGACCTTGAAACCCTTGTCCTGCAACACCGCCAGGGGCGGGGTGAGTTTGTGCAGCTCGGGCATGCCGTTGGCGCGCGGGCCCTGGTAGCGCACCACGGCAATGAAGTCTTTCTCCAGCTTTCCCGCGTTGAACAGCGCCAGCAGGTCCTGCTGGTCACTCACCACCACCGCCTGGGCCCGCACCACGCGGTGCTCGGGCTTGACGGCAGAAACCTTGATCACGCTACGGCCCAGATTACCCTGCAGCAGGCGCAAGCCGCCGTCGGTGCTAAAGGGTTGATCGACCGATCGCAACACGCTGGTATCTCCGCTGTACTGAGGCACAGGACGCCAGGCCAAAGTATCTCCATCGAGCCAGGGTTCGTAGGTGTAAGCGCTCAGACCCTGACCCATGACGGTGCTCACGTCCCCATGCAGCAGGCCGTTGGAGAGCAGCTGCTGCATCAGATAGCCCATACCACCGGCGGCGTGGAAATGGTTGACGTCCGAGCTGCCATTGGGGTAGACGCGCGCCAGCAGCGGAACCACGCTGGAGATGTCGGCGAAGTCGTCCCAATCCATCAACACACCGGCTGAACGGGCCATCGCCACCAGATGCATGGTGTGGTTGGTCGATCCGCCGGTGGCCATCAGACCGATGATGCCATTGACCAGCGTCTTCTCATTGACGATGTCGGCCAGGCAAATGGCTTGGCTGCCGGTGCGGCCCGTGTTGATGACCGCCCGCCGGACGGCTTCCCGGGTCAGCGCGTCGCGCAATGGGGTCCCGGGGTTAACGAAGGAGGCTCCGGGCAGGTGAAGGCCCATGATTTCCATCAGCATCTGGTTGCTGTTGGCCGTTCCGTAAAAGGTGCAGGTTCCGGGGCTGTGGTAGGCCTGCGCTTCGCTCTGAAGCAGAGCCTCACGATTGACCAGACCTTGGGCGTATAACTGGCGCACCTTGGCTTTGTCGTCGTTGGACAGCCCTGAGGTCATGGGGCCGGCGGGAACGAAGGCAGCGCTGAGGTGGCCGAACTGCGTCGCACCCATGAACAGCCCGGGCACGATCTTGTCGCAGATGCCCAGAAACAGTGCGGCGTCAAACACCTTGTGTGACAGCGCCACGGCAGTAGACAGCGCGATCACGTCTCGTGAGAACAGCGACAGCTCCATCCCTTCAGCGCCCTGGGTGATGCCGTCGCACATCGCCGGTACGCCGCCGGCAACCTGGGCCGTGACACCCAAAGAGCGCGCATGTTGTCGAATGAACTCGGGGTAGAGCTCATAAGGCTGGTGGGCCGAGAGCATGTCGTTATAAGCGGTGACGATGCCGATATGAGGCGTTCGCTCTGCATGAATCTTCAACTTGTCGCTGGTCGGCAACGCGGCGGAGGTGTGCGCCATGTTTGCGCAGCCCATCCCACTGCGCTGCGGATCACTTTTTCGCTGCTGCGCCACTGTTTGCAGGTAAGCGGCGCGCGGTCCACTGCTACGCTGGATGATGCGGCGGGTGACCAGATCGATGGTGGGGTGCAGGTGTGGGGTATTCATGGGGCGCTCGCTGATTTATTCACAAGGTTGTGCACTTTGGGGCGTTGGAACCAGGGGTCTGCCAGGGCTTAGCTTAGCCAGACCATGACCGGTGTCTGCTGCTGGTGGAGCAGCAGCGAGACGGGGAGCGCCGGGTCCAACTGCGTGAGGGCTAGTCGGTACATGGCTTGCTTGGCCTGGCCTGTGAGGGAAATGACCAGTTGGCGGCAGGCCAGCAGTGCAGGCAGGGTGAGGGTCAGACGGGCATGTGATGCGTTGACCGGTCGCACCCAGGCCAGTGGGCCGCTGCTGCACAAGGCTTTGTCCAGCCCTGGCGCGGCGGGAAACAGCGAGGCCGTGTGGCCATCTTCACCCATGCCGAGCACGGCCACATCAATCGGCCAGGGCAGCGTGGCCAGCCGCCGGTTGGCCGTGTCCACCAGAGCATCCAGCGCTCCATCGTCCAGCGGCTCGGTGAGGGTGTCGAAAAAAGGGATGAACTCAGCGGCTGCAGCCAGGTCCTGCAGCAGATGTTTGCGAACCAGATTGGTGTTGCTATCCGCATGCTCGGGTGCAACGCAGCGCTCGTCAACCAGGATCACGATGACCTTGGCCCAGTCCAGGGCTTGTGAACGCAGCGCCTCAAACAGGGCAATGGGCGATTTGCCGCCCGAGACCGCCAACATGGCCTGGCCTTTGCTTTGTATGGCCTCGCGCAGTTGCTGCGCGAGATAGGCAGCGAGGTCATGCGCTAGGCCGGCCGCGCTGCTGGCGTGGTGTTGCTGGAGCTTGCGCGACAGCCCTGGGGCCATCAGGCCTCCTCCACCCAGGCCGAGTTTTCCCGTGCCAACAGGGCCGAAGAGGCCGCCGGTCCCCAGGAGCCGGCGGTATAGGCCTTGGGCCTTTCGTTAAGCTGGGCCCAGCCGTTGAGGATAGGGTCAACCCAGGACCAGGCGGCTTCCAACTCATCACGGCGCATGAAGTGGGTCAGTCGCCCCTTGATCACATCAATCAGCAAGCGTTCGTAGGCCTCGGCACGGCGCTCGGTAAAAGCGGACTCGAGGTCCAGGTTGAGGTTGACCGGGCGCAGCCGCATGCCGCTGCCGGGCTCCTTGGCCATCATCTGCAGTTGCACATGTTCTTCGGGTTGCAGCCGGATCATCAGACGGTTCACCGACTGGCGTGGTGAGTCGGTGAACAGGCGGTAGGGCAGATCAGCAAACTCGATCACGATCTCGGAACAGCGCTGCGCCATCCGTTTGCCGGTTCGCAGGAAGATGGGCACGTTGGCCCATCGCCAGTTATTGATATGCGCACGCAGGGCAACAAAGGTCTCGGTGCTACTGTCTGGCGGCACGTTGTCTTCTTTCAGATAGGCAATTGCCGACTCACCGTTGGAAGCCCCGGCTCCGTACTGCCCCCGCACTGTGTCGCGTGCCACATCGGCCACCGTCATCGGTCTCAGTGAGCGCAGCACCTTGAGTTTTTCATCGCGCACCGCATCGGGGTCAAGGGAGACCGGAGGCTCCATGGCCACGATGCACAACAGCTGCAGCAAGTGGTTTTGCAACATGTCCCGCATGGCGCCCGTGCCGTCGTAAAACCCGGCACGGCTGCCTACGCCCACTGTTTCAGCGACCGTGATCTGCACACTCTTGATGTAGGGACTGCGCCAGAGCGGCTCGAAGATGGTATTGCCAAAACGCAGCACCATCAGGTTTTGAACCGTCTCTTTACCCAGGTAGTGGTCGATCCTGAAGGTCTGGGACTCCTGGAAATACTGGCCTACCTCATCGTTGATTTTCTGCGCCGAAGCCAGGTCGTGGCCGAGCGGCTTTTCCAGGACCACTCGCGAGCTGTTGTCGATCAAGCCCGATGCGGAAAGATGACCGCAGATGCCGGAGAACAGCGTGGGCGCGGTGGCGAGGTAATAGACCCGATCCGAACCTGGATGCAAGGCCTGTCCCAGTGCCGTGTAGTGGCTTGCCTGGGTGGCATCGAGAGGGACATAGTTCAAGCGGTCCAGAAAACGCTGCCAGGCATCATCCTGGCGCAGCTCGGTGGCGATGAAAGGCGTCACCTTGTCCTGCACAAAGCGCAGGAAGGCAGAGCGGTCCCAGGACTGGCGACCCAGCGCATGGATGCGGGTGGACTCGGGCAGGTTGTTGTGCAGATGCGCCATGAAGAGCGCTGGCAGCAGTTTACGGACCGAGAGATCGCCTGCGCCACCGAAAATGACAAGGTCCAGGGCTTGGGTTGATGACATGGGGGTCGGAAGCAGACTGGTTGTTGGATTGGGTGACTGGCTCAGGCGAATTTTAGGGCGGTTTTGCTGCAAAACTGTTGTTTGGTGTTCTATCAGCGACACGCGTCTGTATCGTCCAGGGCTTCATTGAGGCTCAGACCAGTTCTGCAAAGCGCCGCAAATCCACATTGCCGCCGCTGATGATCACGCCCACGCGCTTGCCGGCAATCAGATCGCCGGCCTCGCAGGCCGCTGCAAAGCCCAGACAACCCGTGGGCTCCACGATCATCTTCATGCGCTCGGCAAAAAAACGCATGGCTTGTACCAGTTGTCCATCCATGACGGTGAACACATCGTCCACATCACGGCGGATGATGGCAAAAGTGTATTGGCCCAAATGCTGGGTCTGCGCACCATCCGCAATGGTCTTGGGCGTGTCAATGTGGACTATTCTGCCCGTGCGAAATGACTGCTGGCCGTCGTTACCGGCCAGCGGCTCCACACCATAAACCTTGCAACTCGGTGACAGTGCGCGGGCTGCCAGCGCACTGCCGCTGAGCAAGCCACCACCGCCCATACAGACAAACAAGTGGTCAAGTTCACCCACCTCATCAAACAACTCTTTGGCCGCCGTGCCCTGGCCCGCGATCACGTCAGGGTGGTCAAAGGGCGGGATCAGCGTCATGCCGCGCGATGCGGCGATGTCCCGGGTCAGTGCCTCCCGGTCCTGGGTGTAGCGGTCGTACAAAATCACTTCGCCGCCGTAGCCGCGTGTGGCCTCAATTTTGGACTGCGGCGCATCGGTAGGCATCACAATCACGGCAGGCATGCCCAGCATGCGCGCCGACAGGGCAATGGCCTGCGCATGGTTACCGCTGGAAAAAGCGACGACTCCGGCCTGACGCTGCGCGGGGCTGAACCTTGAGAGGGCATTGAAGGCCCCACGGAACTTGAATGCCCCCATGCGCTGGAAGTTCTCGCACTTGAAGAATACTTGGGCCTTGAGCTGCTCATCCGCAGTGCGGGAACGCAAAACAGGCGTATGGTGGGCATGGCCTTTCAACCGTACAGCGGCAGCGGCCACGTCATCAAAGGTAGGCAGCTCGATCAATGGATAGGACAAGGAGGTCGACAAGGGAGTAGAGAGGGGCGTGGATAAGGTGGACATGGTCAGGTTTTCACTCAGAAGATTCAAACACAGTCAGTCACTGCACAATTGAAGGCACAACATCGAGTTTAGCCAGTTCACACGTCACAAGATCAACCTTCCCGCGACATCCAATCTAACCGGCTAATCAGCCAACCCATGCTGCAATTACTCACAACCTTTTCCTGGCAGGAACTCAGACACCACCCGTGGCGCAACGCGGCCGCCGTGGTGGCCGTGATGCTGGGCGTGGCTCTGTCGTTTTCGGTACACCTGATCAATACCTCGGCACTGGACGAGTTTTCCCAGGCGGTGCGCTCCGTGAATGGTCAACCGGATCTGGAGTTGCGCGGCATACAGGGCAGCTTTGAGGAAGCCGTATTTGCGCGCATTGCGCAGCACCCGCAGGTGGCGCTGGCCTCTCCTGTGCTGGAGATTGGCACTTATGCCGTGAAGAACAATGGCGAGCGCGTGTCTTTACGTGTGGTGGGCATTGATGCGCTGGTCGTCGGGTATGTGGCGCCCAAACTGATGCCGCAACTCAATGCAGCCGCTGACCGCATGGCCTTGTTTGCACCTGGCCAGATTTTTCTCAACCCGTCAGCGCAGCAGAGTCTGGGCCAGTCGGCTGACAGCGCTGACTCGACAGCCCTGCGTTTGCAAAGTGGTCTGCGTCTGCTGCCGGTGCAGGTAGCCGGGCATATCCAAGCTGGCGGCACCGCCCTGGCGGTGATGGACATTGCTGCGGCGCAGGAGCTGTTTGACAAGCAGGGGCAGTTGTCGCGCATAGACATCAAGCTTAAAGCGGGCACCAGCCAGGCCGCTTTCATCCAAGCCATCAGCGCTGAACCTGCCTGGCCAGACAACGTGAGCCTGAGTGAGCCGGGTGATGCGGCGCAGCGCGTCAGTAATTTGTCACGCGCTTACCGGGTCAACCTGACCGTGCTTGCCCTGGTCGCTTTGTTCACTGGGGCTTTTCTGGTGTTTTCGGTGTTGTCTTTGAGCGTGGCCAAGCGCGCTCAGCAATTTGCGCTTCTGGGTGTCCTGGGCTTGACCGGGCGCGAACGGCTGACCCTGGTACTGCTGGAATCCTTGGCTCTGGGTGGCCTTGGCAGTGCTTGCGGCATTGCGCTGGGAACAGCGCTGGCAGCATTGGCCATGCAATTGCTCGGTGGTGACCTTGGCGGTGGCTACTTTGCCGGTGTGGCACCCAGCCTGCAATGGCACAGCGGGGCAGCCCTGGTTTATGGTGGTTTGGGTGTGGTGGCTGCAGGAGTTGGTGGCTGGTGGCCGGCACGGCGCGCGCAACAGTTGCCCCCAGCTCAAACACTCAAAGGCTTGGGCAGCGGTCTTGCACCCCAGCACAGCCATTGGCTGAGTCTGTTGTTGATAGCATCCGGCATAGCACTGGCTTGGGTTCCACCGATTTTTGGTATGCCCTTGGCGGCTTATGTCGCCATAGCCCTGCTGCTGGTGGGCGGCATCACTGCCCTGCCCTGGCTAACTGCTGTGCTGCTAAACCAAGTGGCGCCGTGGGTCTCGCAGCGCTTGCTGCCCATGCTGGCGGTGGAACGGGCGCGCCGCCAGCGCGAGACGGCTGCAGTGGCGGTCAGCGGCGTGGTGGCATCCCTCAGCCTGGCGGTGGCGCTCACGGTGATGGTGGCCAGCTTTCGGGATTCCGTGACCCAGTGGCTGGACCAGGTTTTACCCGCCGACCTGTATGTGCGCAGCGCCAGCAGCCTGGGTGCCAACGACACCGTGTACTTCACCCCCGACTGGGTGCAGGCCGTAGCGCAGCTGCCCGGCGTGCAGCGCGTAACGACGCAGCGGGTGATGTCGCTGCTGTTGGACCCGGGCCGGCCCCCGGTGGCGTTGATTTCGCGGCCGCTTGACTCACCGGCGCTCAACCTGCCCTTGGTGAGCGAGGCCCTGCCCGTGCCAGCCGGGCATATCGGCATTTATGTGAGCGAGGCCATGGTGGACTTGCATGAAGCCCGTCTGGGCGCTATCTTCACCCCGCTGTCCAAGGCATTCAAGCCTCTGGCCATTACCGGAAATGAGCTTTCAGCTCCTTTTTTCGTAGCAGGCGTGTGGCGCGACTATGCCCGCCAGACCGGCGCCATCACCATTGATCAGCAGGCTTTTGAGCAACTCACCGGTGACCGGCGCGCCAATGACCTGGCGTTGTGGCTCAACCAACCCGATGCGTCGGAGCCCCTACAGCAGGAGATCCGTGACATGGCCGAGCGCTTGGGCCCAGGCAGCGGGCAGCTGCTGGAGTTTGGCACCAGCCGGCAAATCCGCGCACTGTCCTTGAAGATCTTTGACCGGAGTTTTGCGGTGACCTACTGGCTGCAGGCGGTAGCCATTGGCATCGGGCTGTTTGGGGTAGCGGCCAGCTTCAGTGCCCAGGTGCTATCACGCCGCAAGGAATTCGGCTTGCTGTCGCACCTGGGCCTCACACGCACCCAGATTCTGGGGGTGGTGGCCGCAGAGGGCGCCGCCTGGACGCTGATTGGCGCGGTGGCCGGGCTGGCTCTGGGGCTGGCGGTATCGGTGGTGCTGGTGGATATTGTCAATCCACAGAGTTTTCACTGGACCATGGATCTGCTTATTCCCTGGCTGCATCTGCTGCTGCTGTGCGGTGCCGTGATGTTGGCCGGCACACTGACTGCCTGGCTGGCCGGGCGCGCAGCGGCCGGACACGATGCCGTGCTGGCCGTGAAGGAGGACTGGTGATGCGTCCGCCCAATGCGCTGCGCCGTGGGCTGCTGATGCTTGGCCTGAGCCAGGCGGCCTGGGGAAATCCAACACCGGGCGCCGCTGCCCCTAAGCTGGCCCTACCCGTCAAAACATTGGTTTTCCCAAGGGATTTTGGTGCTCACCCCGACTTTGGCATTGAGTGGTGGTACATCACCGGCCATGCCAACGCCGGTGCGCGCACGTTCGGATTTCAGATCACTTTTTTTCGCTCGCGGGTAGCTGCCACGCAGGCCATGCGCTCGCGCTTTGCCGCCAAACAGCTGATTTTTGCGCATGCCGCTGTCACCGATGTGCTGGGCAAGAAGCTCTGGCACGATCAGCGCATTGCCCGCTCCTCGGGGCTGCCGCACGATCTGGCGACGGCCAGCGAAACCGATACCTTGTTGCGACTCAATGACTGGTCACTGAGTCGCAACACCAACCGCTACCAAGCCACCATTCCCGCAAAAGATTTTTCTCTCGATCTTGAGTTCACCGAAACCCAAGCGCTGATTTTGCAGGGCCAGCAAGGCCTGTCGCGCAAAGGGCCCGAACCTGAGCAAGCCAGCTATTACTACAGCAAACCGCAACTCGCGGTGCAAGGCCAGATCACCCTGCAAGGACAAGCCTTCAAATTCAATCAGGCCGGCGTGGTTAAAACAGGGTTAAGCCAAGGCGCTGCCTGGCTGGACCATGAATGGAGCCAGTCCTTGCTGCATCCCAGCGCGGTGGGGTGGGACTGGATAGGCATGAACCTGTTCGATGGCAGTGCCTTGACCGCCTTCCGACTCCGCACGGCTTCAAGCGGGTCGGTGTGGGCGGGTGGATCGTTCCGCGACGGCTCCGGCATGCGCGATTTTCGGACCGACGAAGTTTTTTTTTCACCCTTGCATTCCTGGAAAAGCCCGCAAAGCGGTACCAGCTATCCGGTGCAATGGGCGGTACAGACTCCGAAAGGTACTTTCACCGTCAAGGCGCTGCTGGATAACCAGGAGCTTGACAGTCGCAACTCCACCGGCGCCATTTACTGGGAAGGTCTGAGTGATCTCTTCAACGATCAGGGCCAGCGTGTCGGGCGGGGTTATCTGGAAATGACGGGGTATGGCGCACCGTTGCGGCTGTAAAGATCGCCGATACTTCTTGTATGAGCACCCGAAACAAGTCTGATCGCCCCCAGTCCAGCAACCCCAAGTCCCTCAGCGGACTCATACCATTCCTCAGGCCTTACCGGCTGAAAATTGCTCTGGCCATCCTCTTTTTGGTACTGGCTGCTGCTGCCACACTGGCTTTTCCGGTGGCTTTGCGCAGCCTGATTGATGGCGGTCTGGTGCCGCAGGATCGGGGCCAGCAGGCCTTGGCGCTTGGCGATCACTTTGCCGCCCTGTTTGGCGTGGCTGTGGCCTTGGGCGTTTTCTCAGCGTTTCGTTTTTATCTGGTGAGTTGGCTGGGCGAGCGGGTCACGGCTGACCTGCGCAACGCAGTTTATAGCCACGTCTTGCAGCAGAGTCCGGAATTTTTTGAAACCACGCAAACCGGTGAGGTGCTCTCGCGGCTGACCACCGACACCACACTGGTGCAAACCGTGGTGGGCTCATCACTGTCCATGGGCTTGCGCAATGCTGTCATGGGCATCGGCGCTTTGAGCATGCTGGTCTGGACCAACCCCTGGATCATGTTTCAGGTGCTCGGCGTGCTGGTGCTCATTGTGATTCCCAGCGTAGGGTTTGGACGGCGGGTGCGTAGACTTTCACGCGCCAGTCAGGACAGGATGGCCGATTCCAGCGCCATTGCAGCTGAGGTTCTTAATGCGATTCCGGTCGTGCAGAGCTACACCGCCGAGACCCGCGAAGCCGACCGCTTTGATGCCTCCACACAGAACGCCTTCAAAACTGCCGAGCGGCGAACCCTGGCACGATCCATTCTGGTGGCCTTCATCATCATTGCAACTTCAGGTGCCTTGCTCTGGGGCCTGTACCAGGGCACTCAGGCGGTGATGCGCGGTGACATTTCGGCGGGCCATCTGGGCCAGACTGTGTTGTATGTGATTATTCTGGCTGCCGCATTTGCCGTGCTGGGCGAGGTGTATGGCGATTTGCTGCGTGCCGCCGGTGCAACGGAGCGGCTGATGGAGCTTCTAAGTAGTAGCTCGCCGATTCAATCCCCCAAGAATCCGGCATTGGCCCTTACCCCGATTGGAGGAAGCGCTATCAAATTTGATAATTTGTCGTTCCATTACCCTTCCCGCCCGCTGCAGGCGGCCTTGAGCAATTTCTCACTGGATGTCAAAGCCGGAGAGACCGTGGCTCTGGTCGGGCCTAGTGGGGCGGGAAAGAGCACGGTGTTCCAGCTCCTGCTGCGCTTCTATGACCCCGATGAAGGCAGCATCAGCCTCGACACCATTGCCACCAACTGCCTGAGCCTGCACGACTTGCGCCAACGCGTGGGCATCGTGCCGCAAGATGCAGTGATTTTTTCCAGCAGCGCGATGGACAATATTCGCTACGGGCAACCAGGTGCCAGCGATGCCCAGGTGCACGCTGCCGCACGGGCCGCTTTTGCGCACGAGTTCATTGTCAATCTGCCGCAGGGTTATGACACCTTTCTGGGCGAGCGCGGCGTGCGTTTGTCCGGCGGGCAACGCCAGCGCATCGCCATAGCCCGTGCCATGCTGAAAAATCCGCCTTTGCTGCTGCTGGATGAAGCCACCAGCGCATTGGACGCAGAAAGTGAGCGCATGGTGCAGGCTGCACTGGAGAGCGCCATGCGGGACCGCACCACACTGGTGATCGCACACCGGCTGGCTACGGTTCAACAGGCTGACCGGATCATCGTGATTGATCAGGGGCGCATCGTGGAGCAAGGCAACCACGAGTCGCTGGTGGCAGCCAATGGCGTGTATGCGCGACTCGCTGCACTGCAATTCACCCGGTAAGTCATGAAGCAAGTCCTATGCAGGCGCTGCCGACACCTCAGTACGCTATGAAAGAGCTTATTGAACCGGACCCTTTAAGGCATGGGGCACCATGAGCGGCATGACCGCAATGCCCTCGTCAAGCAATGCTTCGGTTTCTTCACGCGAGGCCTGACCACGAATACCCCGCTCAGAGGTTTCGCCATAATGAATTTTGCGGGCTTCTTCTGCAAAACGGCTGCCGACATCCTCGGTCTGTGCCAATATCTGGCGCGCCGCCTGCAGCCAGGCTGCTTGCATCAGTTGCGCTGAGGGTGCAACCCAGTCATGATCGGGGTCGCTTGGCTTGCCTTCATACTTGCCTGCAAGTTGCGGTTCATTGGCCAAAGCTGGAACGGTTACTGCCGGCAAGCCCGCTTGGTCAGAAGCCTGAGACGGCTGATGCGGGGACACTGCACCCAAGTTCAAACGGGGGGCACTGAGCATTTTGGAGATCGCCACACTGCCGCACAGAGGACAGGCAATCAACCCGCGTTCAAGCTGACTGGAAAAATCGTCTTCCGACGCAAACCAGCCTTCAAACACATGTTGCGCATCACAGCGCAGATCAAGAACCTTCATGACCGAATTATCGACTCGCTGGCATCTGGCGGCAGTCGACCCAGTTTAAATCCCATGCGCCTGAGAGCATATTCTGTAACCACAAAGCGCCAGCCAGGGTTTTGGCATCAGTCACTGCACCGCTACGACACCACTGCAGCAATTCTTCTGCGGTGGCAGTGATGACCTCGAGAAACTCTCCGGCATCAAGTTGTCGCTCGCTCAGGCTCAGGCCCCGTGCAAACCAGATGTCAATGAACTCGGTGGAATAAGAAATCACTGGATGCATCACGCCAGCACGTGCCCAGTGGGTGGCGCTGTAACCGGTTTCCTCAAGCAGTTCGCGTTGGGCACAGCCGAGAATATCTTCGCCTGCTTCAAGCTTACCCGCGGGAAACTCAATCATTACTCGCCCCAAGGGGTAACGATACTGGCGCTCCAGAACCACACGGCTTTGGCCGGCTGCATCTTCAAGCAGCGGGATCACCATCACCGCGCCGGGATGAATAACAAACTCACGGACCGAGGTGCTGCCATCGGGAAGTTGGACAGCATCTTGGAAGGCGTGCAGGAAGTGCCCCTTGAAAACTTCCTGGCTGGACAGGCAGGTCTCGATCAGATGCTGATCATGCATGCGTGTACTTCCGCAAATTTCAGTTCACGATCAACAGGTAGATGGCATTGCCGCAAAGCGCCATCAGGCCGCCCGGCAACAGACCAAGCAGCAGTATCAAAGCGCCGTTGACCGCAAGCACAATCTTCACATGTGTGGGCGCCGTCACCGTGCTGGCCGTGATGGGTTCATCAAAATACATCACCTTGACCACCCTGAGGTAGTAGAAAGAGCCGATCAGCGACATGATCACCGCAAAGATAGCCAAGCCCAAATGCAGAACCTGACCTGATGTGATCAGTGCCTGCAACACTGACAGCTTGGCATAAAAGCCCACCATGGGAGGTATGCCCGCCAGGGAGAACATGCAGATCGCCATGATGGCTGCATACATCGGGCTGCGCTGGTTCAGGCCGGCAAAATCGGCGAGTTCTTCGCTCTCAAAGCCGTCACGGGCCAGCAACAGGATCACGCCGAAGGTTGCCAAGGTGCTCAGAACATAGGTAACCACGTAAAACATGGCCGAGCTGTAAGCGTTGGCAGCAGAATAAATGGTGTTGTTGATCATGCCGGACATCAGCCCCAACAACACGAAACCCATTTGCGAAATGGTGGAGTAAGCCAGCATGCGCTTGAGGTTGGTTTGCGCAATTGCAGCCAGATTGCCGACCAGCAAAGAGCCTATGGCCAGCAACATGAGCATGGGCTGCCAGTCGTTGGCCAAAGGCAGCAGGCCTTCCACCAGCAGCCGTATCGTGATGGCAAAGGCAGCGAGCTTGGGCGCAGCGCCGATCATCAGCGTCACTGATGTGGGCGCACCTTGGTAGACATCAGGAATCCACATGTGAAACGGCACCACGCCCAACTTGAAGGCCAGACCGGCGACGATGAACACCACACCGAACACCAGTACATGAGGGTTGACCAGGCCGGAGTTGACGTCTCTAAACACCTCACTGATGTTGAGCGATCCTGTGGCACCGTACAGCATGGACAAGCCGTAGAGCAAAAAACCGGAGGCCAAAGCCCCGAGGACGAAATACTTCATCGCCGCCTCAGTGGCTACGGCATCGTCGCGGCGCAGTGCAACCAGGGCATAACTGCACAGGGTGAGTAGTTCCAGGCCCATGTAAATCACCAGCAGGTTGTTGCCGGAAATCATGATGAACATGCCCAACAGGGCGAACATGCTTAGCGAGAACATCTCCCCACCGCGCAACATGTCCCGGTCAGCCGCATAGGGACGGCCATACACCAGCGTTGCCATGACTGCCACAGCTGCAAAGCACTTGAGCCAGTTGCCCATGGGGTCGCTGACGACCATCTGCCCCACACCGAACACGGTCTCACTACCAAAGGCGTACATGGCCTGCAGCAGGGCCACGCCAGCCAGGGCTGCGAGGGTCAACACATAGGTAAGGGTGCGCTGGCGGCTTTTCACCCCCAGGTCAACCAGCGTGATGACGCAGGCCATGACCAGCAGGATGATTTCGGGATAAACCGTAATCCAGCTGTGTAATTCAATCATCAATAGTCTTTCGGTTCGCTATAAGTTCAGTGTGATCAGCCCGGCTCGATCAGTTCAATTTGGAAAGCGCAACATGCTTGAGCAACTCAGCCACAGAAACTTCCATGACGTCGGTAAAAGGCTTGGGATAGACACCCATCACCAACACGGCAACGG
>JBEIGE010000045.1:0-14843 GCA_040382055.1 Hylemonella sp. | reverse complement strand
GGTGATTTGGGCGTTCATGCCCATCATCATCTGCAGATCAATACCCGAGGTGAAGTACTTGCCCTCAGCCTGCAACACGGCCACCCGTGCCTCTGGTGTGCGGTCCATCCACTCAAAAGCCTGGCGGATTTCCTGCCACATGGTGGCGCTCATGGCGTTGGCTTTGTCAGGACGGTTCAGACTGATGGTGGCAATGTGCGCGTCCAGCGTGACTTCAGGGTTTCAAACGCCATGGTTGTCTCCTTTGTAGGTCAAATAAGCCGAAGATGCCCGTGAAATATGATCGGTCTACTATGATTTTGATAGTATATGTGTGTTTTACCAGGGAACTTGCTTTGCTTGGGCCTTGGCCCGTCAATACCGTGCAAGCGGCAATGACTCAACCCGGTTCGAATCTTTTCCTCAGGGACTGACCACTGCCGCACCATCGTGCTTTGCTCCGGCGTCCACAGCAAAAAAACTACCGACTACCTAGAACTTGAACTCTGTTGTGCACTTTCTCATTAAACCCCTTGAAGTTTGCCCAGCTTCTGGGGGTCAGTTCAAAACCGGGGCGATTCATGAGCCAGTGTTGTGGGTTAATAAACCATCCAGTCACTTCGTCAACTATCGGCACAGGTCAAGCGAAGGGTTTACAACCCTTATAGTGAATACTGAGTCAATGCTTTAATCGTAGGATAACGCCCCACGCCCCAACAATTTTTCATCAATAATGGCATCGAAAATATTTTCAATTTCAGTAAAGTGTGTGCGCATCCCGATGACGGGTTTTACGACTCCCCTGGCCATCACCTCGAGAGTTTCGATCAACTCCGTCCTAGTCGAATGACGAGATCCTGTAATCGTTTTCTCTGTCAACATCAAAGGTCTCGTCGGCACCTGGATACTGCCTTTACCCACACCAATCACCACGGCACGGCCCGATGTAGTAAGACTGTCGTAGGCGACCTGGAAAGTTTCTGAGTGTCCAACATAGTCAATGGCTGCATCTACACCACGGCCATCGGTAAGTCTTTTGACCGCGGCAACTAGGTCGCCTTCTCTTTTCACATGTATGACTTCGTCAGCCCCCCACTGACGAGCCAACTCCAATTTCTCATCAGAGACATCCATGGCAATCACACGAGCCCCAAAGGCTTTTGCAACTTGTACTCCGTGAATACCAACACCTCCGCCTGCACCAATCAGTAAAACATGATCATGGGGATTGACACGTGCACGCTCTTTCATGCAGTGCCAGTTGGTGTTAACCGCGTCGGTAGCCATAGCAGCCCCTTCGTAACTCAGCCCCGTGGGAATATGTAAAAAATTCTCAACTGGCAGGCTGACATACTCTGCGAAACCACCGTCGCGATGCACACCAACAAAGCCCTTGAATGCTTCACACAGCGTCTCACGGCCGCCGCGGCAATACCTGCAGCGGCCGCATGTCAAGTAAAAATAAACCGCACACCGATCGCCCACCTTGAGTTCGGTAACATCAGAGCCAACTTCGACGATGTCTCCGGCCAACTCATGGCCCATGATCCGCGGTGCCTCTCCACCAAAACTGCCATTGCGCATGTTGAGCAAAGTCAAACCCACCCCTGCAGCCCTTACTCTCATAACGGCCTCACGTGGGCTTGGCTTGGGTTCCGGTCGGGTCATTAAAACCGATTTTTCTCCCCATTGAGGTACAACCATGGCCTTCATCAAAATCCCCTATATCGAAATGGACTCTTCACTACACCCACCCTGCCAACCAACTTGCAATTGGCGGGAAAAAATATATCAAGGCCGACACAAAAATCAGCAGAAATACGTACGGGGTGGCACCAAGAAAAATTTGTGCCATGGTGACTTCTTTATTTGGAACGACAGATTTAACCGCGTAGACAACCAAACCAAATGGAGGCGTCAACAACCCAGCCTCGACAATCAAGATGCCAATCATGGCGAACGCCAAAGGATCCATGCCCAACGCTTGGGCGATCGGCCAAAAAATAGGCACTGTGAGCAGCATGATGGAGATGGAGTCGATCAGCATTCCCAGAACCATCCAGATCGAAACCATGAAAAGCACCGTTAGCCCCATACCCCATTGAGCGGACAATATCAATGTCTGAATCTGATTGCCCACACCACTCATGGCCAGTGTTCTTGAATAAAGCTGTGCAGCGAACACAAGAATCATTAATGGAACAGCAACTCGACCCGCCGTAAGAACGGTATCAATAATTTCTGCGCGACGCATGCCTTTCAACACGCCGACAAGTAACGCCGCTAATGCGCCCATGCCAGCACCTTCGGTCGGTGTAAAAATACCCGCCCAAATGCCGCCCAACGCGCCAACAACAATCGTCAGCAGCCCAAAACTGCTGAGCACGAGGTCACGACGACTCGGGGGAGGTTTTTGGTTGGCATTCGATGTAGATGCCAACTTGCTTTGAAAACCAGGGCCGTGGGCAACCAGATGCGGATGGGTCAGCGAGATCGTAGCGATGTAGATCATCATCAATCCCGCCAACAAAAATCCAGGGATGATTCCAGCCAGAAATAAGTGACCAATCGAGATATCGGTCAAGATTCCCCAAACAACCATCAGCAAACTTGGTGGTATCAACATGCCCAAGCATGCTGTACCACTGATAAGCCCAAGTGAAAAATGATCAGCGTATCCCGCCCGTTTCATCTGCGGATATGCGATTGATGTGAACGTCGTTGCAGACGCCAGGCTGGTGCCTGAAACAAAAGAAAAAACCACATTGCCTAAAACAGTAGCGTATGCAAACCTTGCCGGCAGCCGGGACAGCCATCGATCAATAGCCCAAAAAAGATCGTAAGCAATACCCGAGCGAGCAATGAATTCACCCATCAACAAAAACAAGGGCACGACCGCAAAAACGTAGTCGCGCAAAGCCTCATAAGCGGTATTGCTCAGAAATGAAACCGTGATGTGCCAGTCGCCGGTGGAAATCCACATGGCCGTCAGGCTCACCAGGGCCAGAGAAACTGCCACCTCCACGCCCAAAAAGACGAGAAGAAGAAGCATGCCCAAGATAATCAAATGCAAGTAGTCGATCATGTAGTTTTAACTCTAGGTTCTTCAGATATCCTGGTGCACAGGAATCCTGAGTTCTGTCTCGACCCCAAACATACGTAACAGATAGAACCAGGAGGCCATCAAGCTCCCAGAAACCACAGCAAAACGCGCTGGCCATGCGGCCACGTCGACAACACCCTCGCCTTCGTATTCGTTATCGACCCATGCCCGAACGGCCGGATCGAAGGCGCCATACGCGAGAACAACAAAGAAAAAAACACCCCCCAAAGCACAAAGTTTTTGGCTTAGATTTTTTAACTGTTTTGGCATTAAATTTTGGAAGAAATCCACGAAAAGCATGCTGCGTACCCGGACCGCATAGGGCAATTGCAGAAACACGATGAGAATCAAAATATTTCGAATGTGTTCGGCGGTGCCGAAATACTTTATTCCTAACAGTCTGCAAATAATTTCGATCAATATGGCAAAAGACATTCCAAAAGCGACAAAAGCTGTCGCTACCATCATGCCCTGAGCCAATCGATCAACCGAGTAGATGATGGCCTTCAACATAAAATTATGCTGAGTGCTGAATCAGTCTAACTTCGCCTTAACTGGCCAGCGATATCCTTCAGCTTCAGTGGCTTGAATATATGCCTTCATGACCTGAGTCATTGGCAGTTTATTTTCAGACTCATACTTTTTGGCAATATCACGGGGTGAATTGACCAACATATCAGCCCAGGCTTTCCGCTCTGGTTCGCTGACTTTGACCACACTAACACCCCTTGACTTGATGGCAGCCACTGTTTTTTCACCCATCTCACGTGTAACTTTGCCGCTTAGCACTTCCATTTCTTTCGCTACTTCCAGGATGATGCTTTGAACATCTTTTGGCAGGCGGTCGAAACGTCGCGTGTTGACAGTAAGAGAAGTGACGGTCATGGATCCGAACTCGACATCCACAAAATTGGGGGCTACGTCAAAAAGTTTGAGGGAGTCCATGACACTCAGAAATATGATCATTGACTCAATCAGACCTGTTTGCAAAGACGTGTACATGTCAGGGCCAGCAACAGAAACGGGCAAGGCACCCGCTTCAGAGACCCAAAATGCATTGGGGCCCGCAGCACCAACTTTCTTACCCTTAACGTCAGAAGCCTTTTGAATCGGGGAACGCGAAACCAGGTTGTATGGCTCAAATGGCACCAAGGTTAAAAGTCGTTGGCCATATTTTTCGAACTGGCGAGGTAACTCTGGTGTAGTGTCGTAGACCTTACGGGTTGCGCGTACCGAGACCTCCGGGTTGCTAGGGCCAAATGGCAAATACATAGGGAAATTGTTGAGAGCTAACTTTTGTGCCTCATGGCAAATGCAGAAGACTCCAAAATCAAGCACACCCGACTCAACCGCTTCCAGCACTTCGGTAGTCTTGACAGAAGATCCCGACCAGTTTTCAATGAACTCGAAATCATGTCCCGTTCTGTCTTTGACACGCTTTTTGACTTCCGGGATAAAAAAGCTCTGTGACAAAGATATGTGAATCCAGCTCGGACTATGTCCAGAACCAATTTTTACGGTAAATTTTTCAGCGTTTGCAACCGGAGAAAATCCGATCACAGCTGCCATCACGAGACTGGATGTCAAGGTTGCGAAAGATAGGCTAGGCATGGAATGTCTCCTTAGTTACATTTTGTTGATTAATCATTGTCTGACGTTTGCAAACGACTGAAGAGAGTACTTTCCCCTATATGTAAACGGGCAGAAAATTCAACCGCAAGATTCCGCATGTGGCAGAGGTTGTAGGCTTTCGCAGACCCTGAGTCTGTCCAGTTTGAGTGTCGAGTATTTACCTGAGACGTGCGCTCAGGATGGCACCGGTTATAGAGCGCGGGTGAGTCGTAAAACAGGAGTTTGGTCACGCCTTCGTCTCTTCCATTGGCAATGGCGCGCCCGGATGCGGTCCAACGGAACAGCCGTCGAGCTTGACCTGTGGGCGAGCGCATCGATGCGCGCCTGTAAGACCGTTGGCCGGCCCCATCGCCCTTGGGCTGAGCCCTTGTGGCGTGCGGCAATTCAACCGCCAGTCAGGCTTCGCTGCGCGCTGTGATCCGGGTGGGTTCCAAATTGATAAAAATACAAAGCATTGCCATCCATCCAACAGCAATTTTCCTTGTCCAGTCTGAAATCGCGTCGATCCTACAAGCGTCAATTTGACTCATGACCCAACGGCGCTGTGGAATAAAAGTTGTTTTCTGGTCACCAACAGGGAATTTGACAATGGATGCGTACCGCTTTTCATGTTGTTGAATTTGTGTTTATCCACAATTAACAGCGCATGGCTGCAGCCCGATCCCGGCCATGGCGATCGAATCAAGGGTAACCACTCATACGGCAATAAAAAAACAATTCATTAAAATTAAATCAAAAAATGATTAACCTTATGCGTTTACATAGGGGCAGCTGTGCTCAGACCTGCAGTGCCCCTCCCAACGCACCTCATCAGGAGTCGACCATGACCTTATCCCGTGTTTTGTTGCCCATCTTGCTGACCGGCTGGTTGAATCTGGCCTGCTCGTCCACCACCGCCGCCCCTGACAGCAAAGCGGCCGGCCCCCAAGCCGCCACAACGGCTTACGAGCCCGTGCGCGGACAAGCCGGGAAAGATGTGGTCTGGATCCCCACCCCTCCAGGGCTGATCGACAAAATGCTCACCGCTGCCAAAGTCACTGACAAAGACAGATTGTTTGATTTGGGTGCTGGCGACGGCATCATCGCCATCACGGCAGCGCGCAAATACGGTGCGCAATCGGTGGGCATTGAGTTCAACCCCGACATGGCCCAATTTGCCCAGCGCAAAGTGGCCGAGGCGGGCATGAACGACAAAGTTCGGATCATCACAGGGGACATCTTTCAAGAAGACTTCAGTTCTGCCACCGTGGTCACCCTGTACCTGCTGCCTCACCTGAACTTGAAGCTGCGCCCCGCCTTGCTCAAAATGAAGCCCGGCACCCGGGTGGTTTCGCATGCTTTCACGATGGGGGACTGGGAGCCTGACGAGACCATGTCGGAGCAAAATGCGCAGGGCTATTTTTGGGTGGTCCCCGCGCCCATTGAGGGCGATTGGGTGATGACCGGGCTGGTTGGCGGGCCCGCGCGCTTGAGCATGAGTCAATCCTTTCAAAACATTGGTGGGGTACTCAGCCGTGGCGGCCAAACCCACGCCCTGATCGGCGCCAAATTGCGTGGCGATGAGGTCAAGTTTCAGTTCACCACCCCGGACCGGAAGCTGCACGCCTTCTCTGGCCGTGTAGAAGGTCGCCGCATGACGGGCACGGTTGTCTCTGATTACACGCAAACGCCTGTCGAAATCACCCGACCTTAAAACGCAACAGTAACACCGCAACGTGTTGAACGGTCCAAATGAAACCCGATAGCCACGCCCCCGTCCAGATGCTCCGCCTGCTGCGCCCCTTTTCAGCCGTGGCGCTGATTGTGGGCATCGTGATTGGGGCCGGCATTTTCAAAACCCCCTCACTGGTGGCCGGAATCAGCGGAGATGCCGGCTGGGCGCTGGTGCTGTGGATGGCCGGCGCGCTGATCTCCATCGTGGGGGCGCTTTGCTATGCAGAACTTTGCACGGCCTACCCCAACGCCGGGGGCGACTACCATTTCCTGCACAGGGCTTTTGGACGCAACATTTCTTTCATTTACGGCTGGTCGCGCGCCACGATCATCAACACTGGCTCCATCGCCTTGCTGGCCTTTGTTTTTGGCGATTACATGAGCACCCTGCTGAACCTGGGCGCCTATTCCAGTGCCATCTGGGCACTGCTCATTGTGCTTGTCTTGACCGTGGTCAACCTGGCTGGCATCCAAGCCTCTTCGCGCATGCAAAACTGGTTGACCTTGACCGAAATCATTGGCTTGCTGGCCGTTGTCGCGGCAGGCTTCTGGATCGATACCCCGGCCTCAGGCACCATCCAGTGGTTTGCACAAGCGCCGGCGCCAGCGCAATGGGGGTTGTGCCTGGTCTTTGTCTTGCTGACCTTTGGCGGCTGGAACGAAGCCGCCTACATCTCGGCCGAAGTGAAGGGGGGACCCCGCACCATGGTCTGGGTCATCTTGGCCAGCATGCTTGCCTTGACGGTCATTTACCTGCTGGTCAACACGGCCTTGCTGTTGGGCCTGGGCTTGAATGGTTTGAGCCAAAGCAAAACCGCCGCCGGCGATCTGCTGGGTCTGGCCTTCGGGCCTTGGGCGCAAAAAGCACTGGGCTTGTTTGTGGCCATTGCTGCGCTGACCAGCATCAACGCCACCATGTTTGTCGGCGCTCGTACCAACTTTGCAGTCGGCAGCGACTGGAAAGCCCTGCGCAAATTGGGCCAATGGCAACTGGACATCGGCAGCCCCAAACAAGCCTTGACCCTGCAGGCCCTGATCAGCATGGGCTTGATTGCCTTGGGCACCCAAGAAGCCGACGGTTTTTCTGCCATGGTCGAATTCACTGCCCCCGTGTTCTGGGGTTTCCTGTTCCTGGTTGGGCTGGCCCTACTGTGGTTGAGACAGACAGATGTGCACACCACGCGTCCCTACAAAGTGCCCCTTTACCCCGTGCTTCCCCTGATTTTCTGTGCCGCCTGCGCATGGCTGACCTATTCCAGCGTCACCTATGCCATTTCACAAAAAGCCATTCACGTCTCCATGTGGCTCATCGCCAGCGGCATTTTGGCCTTGCTGATATTGCGTATGCGCGAAAAAACCCTCGAGCAACTACCCCACGGATACAGATAGGAGATCCAAGCGCATAAGCACAAGTATTGCAGACGTTTGGGGTATCACAAGCCTGCACAATGGGTCTGCCGGGATGATTGCACCGGGCAAGTTTCCCGAGATTTGTCGAGATTGGCCGGAATGACTCTTATTGGGCAGTGCCACGCACAGCCATTCCCCGCAGCGTTGGCAAAACCGCTGTTTCGATCCATCACCAATTGACGCGCTTATCGACTTCAAAGTCAAGTCCGAACTGTCGCCAGGGGCACCTCGCCAGTCATGTCGCCGGCGTGGGTGCCCACCATGCCACCGCCCAGGATCTTGCCGTGGCCGTGGGCCTGTTCTGACAATACCCCTGCTCTTCACAGATCTGAGCCTCTTCAACCAGAGAATGAACAAATGGCCGGTGTTTTACAACACGGAGCTGCCCCACCTATCAACCAAGCAAAACCCCAGGAAAGCAGCCTCAATGACCAACCTTCCGGTGGACCCCGTATTTGTCGCAACAGAACCTCTGTGCAAGCGCCGACTACAGGAGCCCAACTCCCAGGGTTAGCAGGCAAGGGGCAAGTAAAATTGTGCCGATGCGCACCAGAATGATTAAACGCCCAGGGGGAGGGATCACCCTTCTTCATCGGCGCGCCGACGAAGAAGCCGGCGGAAACGTGCATCGGTGCAGTAAAAAGTCCGATTCGCATAAACCAGCTGAAGGCGGGATTCAGCGCCGCCACATCCACCAACAACGGCCCAAAGAGTCCCAGCAGCACCAGCACCTCGGCGTAGGCATGCCCGGCGCGGAACTAAATACGCTGGATTTCGATGCGTGTGGCTTCCTTGCACCCCATTTGAGAAAGCAGGACGCCGCCGACGCACTCTATGCGCGGGATGACGATGAGAGTCACTCCCATCATCATTCATGCAGAATCGCTAAGTTCTATTCTGTTTCACCTTTCTAGATCTATAGTATTTTTTAATAAAGCGGGCCTGCTGACTTAAGAAGGTTGGCGCCGCAGCGAAGGTGCGTAGTCTGTAGCCAACCAAACCAGGAAAATCGCCACACCTGCAGCGACAAAGAACATCAGTTCGATGCGATCGAAGTCGAGTATCCAGGGCGTGATGATCAACACCGGTGCCACAATCGCTTCGATCTTGCCGTGCCACGGCAGGGGTAGCCACCGAAACACTCCGCCAGAAAAATCGGTGCAAACCGTGACGAGCAGATGCACCGCTGCCAGCGCGTAGCTCAGCATGGCAGCGACATTTGACAGCGACAGTACGCTAGGCGCCAGTGCAAACGCGGCTATGGTTAAGTAGTCAAGCAAGGCATGCTGCGTGGGATTAAGTTTCATTGTTAGCTCCAAAAAAGGGGGGGGAAGTCAATGCGAATACCCCTGGGGTACCCGCGGGAGCGAATCCTAACTATTCACTGCTAACCTGACTGTTATCTAGATAACAGCGATGGCCCGCCTTCCTTTGGCCCCCACGCCTCTATGGCTTCAGCATGAACACACACCCTCTGCGCGGTGTAGTTCAATAACCCGCGCTCCTTCATCCGATTCAGGGCAATGCTTACGACCGGGCGACTGGCACCAACGATGTCCGCGAGATCTTGCTGTGTGAGGAGAATTTCCAGCGAAAAGCCGTGAGGACAGTGAACGCCAAAGTCCAAGGCAAGATCGTGGAGGGTCCGCGTCAGTCTTCGCTCTACGGATTCCACCAAATGGCTGACGAGCCGCTCCTTCAACTTGTCCGCCCGGCGCATTAGAGCCTGGACGAGTTCTGGCGACATCGCGTCTACTGCGGTCGGCGGGGCCATGACCATGACCGTACAAGGGCCAAACGCGCGAGCCTCTTCGGTAGCCGTCCACACTTCGCGCTCGGTGAGATTGCCAACCACCTCGCCCACTCCGACGATATCGATAACGATTTCTCGGCCGTTGGCATAGATTCGGCTTAGTCTGACTAGTCCCGAGTCGATAAAGAACGTCTTGCGGCAACGATCCCCTTGCCGGTAGATCAGACCGCGATCATCGAAAGCGATGCGCTCAGACATGGCAACGCGAAAAGCAAGCCACGTCAAGGCACTCAACCAACGAGGCTTTGTTTGACCAACTCACTTTGGACAGAAAAAATGTTTCGGCTGCTTGATCGTTCAGACAAGCCCGCTCAGCCGACTGGGGCACAGGTTTCATCGCCTCGGAAACGACATTGGTATCGAGAACAATCATTCAATCCTCATGGGCTAAGCCTGCATCTGGTCTCTCGATTGCTGGAAGACCTCGGAATCCTCGCTCGTCAGGCCAACCTTGACGCCCAGTGCTGAAATCGCTTCAACCAGTCAAAGGCCGGATCCCGGATTAACTGCTATCGCCAGAATCTCACGCACATTGACCTCGGTACTGCGCCGATGTAGAGCGTCCTTCGTCCGCAATGCGCGATGCGCGTCGTCGGCCACATTGCGTACAGTCAGCATTGCCATAGGATTACGGTAGGAAATCCAACCGCATCAGCAAAATTATGGCACAGGGTTGGGGCATCACAAGCCTGCATATTGGGGTCTGCTTAGGTGATTGCGCTGGGCCAGGCGCCCGAGCTTTTCGGTATGACCCGGTTTGGGTGGTGATGGGCGCAGCCTGCCTCGAAGGGTTGGCAAAACCACAATTGCCCCCAACCAAATGATGCGCTGATCGACCTCAAGTTCTGATGCTTGTTGTGCCGTATGGTCCCAGTCCGGCTCCACATCGACACCATCGCCCATCTGCGCATCGCACTCATCCCACAGAGGTGGCCCGCGTGCCGATTGCACGAACGCACAAAGCAAAAAGCCCAAACCGTTTCCAGTTCGGGCTTTATCAGGGTAGCTTGGAGGCTGGTTTACTTCTTCGCCGGCGGCACATCCGTACAGCTGCCATGCGCCACCTCCGCCGCCATGCCAATGCTCTCCCCCAGCGTCGGATGCGGGTGGATGGTCTTGCCGATGTCCACCGCATCCGCACCCATCTCAATGGCCAGGGCAATCTCGCCGATCATGTCGCCCGCATGGGTGCCCACCATGCCGCCGCCCAGGATCTTGCCGTGGCCGTGGTCTTCGGGTGAGTCATCAAACAGCAACTTGGTAACGGCTTCGTCACGGCCGTTGGCAATGGCGCGGCCAGACGCATTCCAGGGGAACAAGCCCTTTTTAACCTTGATGCCTTGCACCTCGGCCTGGTCTTCAGTCAGGCCGACCCAAGCCACATCAGGGTCGGTATAAGCCACGCTGCGGATAGCGCGGGCATTGAACGCGGCTACGGTCAACTCTTTATTACCCTGCAATTTACCGGCAATCACTTCAGACGCCACATGGGCCTCTTGCACCGCCTTGTGCGCCAGCGTGGGCCGGCGCTCTCAAACCTCACTTCAATACCAGCAAGTGTGGCTTTGGCACCCACCGGCCTTGACTTGACCACGAAGTCGAAAGCCCGGGGCAAAAAACTGCCTTTAGTTGCCAGCAAATATGCTCGCCAAATGATTGGTCATTGCTGTCTGCGCAGCAGGGATACCCAGTACGCCTGAATGGGTGGCAGCACTGCCTTCGTGGTAGCTCAGTGACACCTGCGATCCTTTGGCCTGCATCGTGGACAGCAAGGCCTGGGTGCTGGATGGCAGTACGGTGGTATCTGCTGCCCCTTGAACAATCAAGGTGTTACCGGGCAACTTCATTTGACCAGGCTCATTACTATTTAACAAACCAGTAACGTAAGGCGTGTTGATCGCTGAGTTGATGACCCCTGTGTATCCGGCTGGTGTCGCGCCGTTGGTTCCAGCATATTGGTTAATATCAATAGAGATGGATGTACTGAAATCATCAAAGCATTCGGCTCCTACTTTGGCGTTGTAGACCGCCAGCATCCGCGCTCCGAATACAGTGGCGGGCGTCACTGGTGAGGGCGTGCTCTGGGTTCCTTTGACGACGTAAGCCGCATAGAAATTGCTCATACCGACAGTGCCATAACCTACATAGTAATTCGCCGTGTTCTGTGAGTTGTTTTGAATGACCGATGCCATAGCGTTGAGAGACGCTTTTAGATTGGATGCCGGGGCGATGGCGATGGCGCCTTTGTAGGTTAGGCTGGCTTCCTGCTTTTTGGCCAGTCCTGCGAACTGGGCTCCGGCCAAGGCTGCATGTCCGCCCTGTGAATGTCCCAACGTCGCCCAAGCACCGGAGAGCTGTGTAGTCATCAGTTTCTTGGCGCCAACTGCAGCCAGGGCCATGGATCGACCGGCACTCCCGAGGTTGAGATAGGGATGACCTGCCTCCACACCCATTGCAGTGCTTCCCATCCCTTCATAGTCCGGAGCAACGACAACGAACCCTTGGGAAACGAGCATAGCTACCAGACTGGCGTAACTCCAGGCACCGGTGGCTTTCATGGTCACACTGGAGGCACAGTTTTTCGCGACGCCCTCCGTGCCATGACCAAATACGATCAACGGCCAACCGCCTGATGGCATTACAGACTTCGGTGTGAACAGCATGGCGCTTGCATTGATTTGCTTGCCCATGGCGCTTGGCATCTTGTAAGCAAACAAGCGACCTGTCGCGACGGTGGATAGCGTCAGCGGCATGTTCAAGGGGTTCACATCTGGCGACTCCAGGGCAATTGACCCAGCTGCGTCCTGCATTGTCTTGATGGCATCTTGTAATTTCGTCAGACGTTCTTGGGCTGTGGTGCCCGATGGCAAGTCCTTTTGCGCCTGTTGTAGTTGGGCCGCCATTTGGCGGGCGACTCCATGAACGATGGTGTTTCCGGCAGCCACATGGTCTGCAAAGGGATTCGTGTCGGACGGTAATCCAAGCTCTTCCAGTACACGTGTTTTGGCGGTTGAGGAGGACACATTGTCTGTTTTGACTTTGCCCACAATCAACGTGGTGATCGGTGTCAAGACGGAGGGTTCTGTCGCTGGTGTGGCCATGGTATAGGCCGACTTGCCGGCTGCAAGCAAGGTCAAACCACCGTCGTCGGAGTCCTTGGCCGTAACGGGAATTTCTGCAATGACATTCAGGCCAGTCGTATTGATGTTTCCCGGAGAAAGTTGATATTTGCCACCACTGTCTGTTGTTGCGGTGGGTTCGCCCGAATCACATGCTCCGTTTGAATTGAGATCCAAACAGACTTTGGCTCCTTCGATGTAGCCATCGATGACCGTCCCGGACAAGGCACTCGTTGCAGAACTTCCGCCTCCACCGCCGCCACCTCCCCCGCAGGCTGCCAGCATCGCGGCAGCGACACAAGACAATGCAAAGGTTTGAAACTTGGTTTTGGGTGAAAGCATGTTGTTAACCAGATGTTGAGTGTTAAAAATGAAGAACTGCGCTCACGGATACTAATAGAAAACTCTAGCAAATCAGGCGAAGTGTGGCACGGGTTTACAGCTTCGAAACACGTTTGAACCAGGCAGGTTGAGCGCTCGTAGCCGCTCGTATGCTTTCACAGCCTTCAAATCTGGGTCACCTGAAATGAGGATTTTTGCCCCTGAATCGATGGCAAGCTCAATAAATTAGTTGTCATCTTAATAATCGAAATTTGACTACCCCACGACTCATGGCACCAGGGCGGGCGGCACCTTTGATTACAGGTTCAATCGGTATAAATAATCCATTGGATTACAATTGACCCGATGTTGACTATCGCCGAATTGCCCGAATACATTCGCCGAGCCGAAAAGCTTATGAGTGCTGCCGAGCGATTGGACATCGTCAATTATTTGGCCGTACACCCCAAGGCCGGCGACCTGATGGAAGGTACTGGCGGCGTGCGAAAGCTGCGTTGGGGCCGCGGCACCCAGGGAAAATCAGGTGGGGTACGGGTGATCTATTACGTTCACAGCGATCGTATGCCGTTGTATCTGCTGACCCTATTCGCAAAAAACGAGAAGGCCAATATCAGCAAAGCTGAACGCCAAGAATTGAACGATCTGGTCGAACTGTTGGTTCATATCTGGCTGGAATCATGAAAGGAAAATCCATGACACGCGCATTCATTAGCATCAAGCAAGGCCTGGATGAGGCCATTGCACACGCAAAATCCAAAGGTCGTAAAGCCGAAGGGATCAAACTGTATCAACCGCAGGCGGTAGACGTTTCGAGTTTGCGTGAGCGATTGAGTCTGACGCAGGAACAGTTTGCCGCGCGCTTTGGCTTCTCAGTTGCGACGCTACGCCATTGGGAGCGCGGCGACCGTTCACCCAGCGGTGCATCACTGGTTTTGCTCAATGTGATTGACCGAAATCCATCTGCGGTGTTGCAGGCATTGCAGTAAAAAACCACGCAGCATCTAGGGACTCGGTATGGCCAGCGACTGACTTGATAGTGTGCCGGCGGTAACTCAGTCGTCTTCTTATACTTCCGCGGCGCAGGCAAACTGCGTCTTTTAATTTCTGGCTTTTCACAGCAGCAAGTGGTCAGCGTGGGACAAATAGTGGCCGCCCTTGACCTACTGCCCAACCACCACATAGAAGGCCTGCGCGAAATTGTGTATGCCCCTTTTGGCTTGCCCGGCGAAGCGTGGCACAGATACCGTGCCCGCGCGTCGGGGCATCGCAAAGGCGAGTTTCGACAAAAAGAACGACGCATTGTTCTGTATGAAATTGATTCGTTAGATTTGCTTTTGCACGTACTGCACCACGAAATAGGGCATTTTGTATTTTTCCTGGCGCTCAACAGCCGTGTCAAAAAACGCTGGGTAACCGAGATTTTTCCGGGCTCGCTGTGCATTACCCGCTATGGGGCACTGAATGCGAGCGAAGACTTTGCCGAAACTTACGCTTGCTACGCCCGCCAGCCTGAGAGCCTGCAGCAGCAACTGCCTGCCAAGTTTGACTACATGCGGGACTGGGTTTTTTCTGGGAAAGCGGAAACTCTGAAGGAGAACCATGAGTAAAGCGACAACCACCACACCCGCCCCCTTGGTGCCCCGCATTGAGGGCCGTATTCAGGTGATACGCGGCCTGCGGGTCATCATTGATGCGGACTTGGCCGAGCTGTATGGGGTGCCCACCAAGGTGC
>JBEIGE010000044.1:0-15796 GCA_040382055.1 Hylemonella sp. | reverse complement strand
CGCTGTCAGGTGCGGGTTAAGCGCTTCGTGGAAGGTATAGAGGCTCCAGTCCTTGGCTTCATTGATGGCATCTGACTGGCTGATCGAATTGAAAATGATCTTGCGGTCCCGGCAGACGGCATTGATCGACAACTGGGTGGCCGCCGATAGGGATCCGACCACAAAATCGACCTTGTCTTTTTCAATCAGTTCCAGAGTTCGTGTCGCTGCTTCACCCGGATTGAGCTTGTCATCACGCACCAGCAACTCGGCTTTGCGGCCATTAAAACCACCACTTTCGTTGAAGTCCTTGATGGCAATTTCTGCACATTTGACCTGGTCTTGTGCCTCAGACGAATAGGCCCCGGTCAGCGGAACCGGAAAGCCGACTTTGATGTTGCCTGTTTGAGCCTTGGCCACGCCCACCCAAGATGGTGCGACTGCAACCGCAGCCCCTCCAATAATCAGCGAGCGACGGCTGGGATTCAAGGCTGAAGGAAGTTTTTTCATTGCTATCTCCTGTTGTTTTAGAGTTGAGAAATTAAATTTGCAGGGTTCCAGATCGAACTGCGATTCGAGCCTGTGGCGACAGGTCGACCGCCGTCTCCATCATCACAGCATGGGTATCACGCTCCAGACTGTCCACAGACGAGGTTTGCGTGATGGACTGCATGTAAGCACCCAGCCAGCGCGCACGTTCAACCACAGACTGACACGGCTGCAAGCGCATGGATTCGAAGTGAATCAGCGCTTGGGCGTTCGCGCCATGCTCAACAATGCAATCCGTCAGGGCCATTGCATCTTCAGCAGCCTTGGTCACGCCCATGCCCACATGGGGTCGGGCTACAAAGGCTGCATCACCCATCAGGGCTATGCGGCCAAAAGCCATCTTGGTGCTGCAGAAATCATAAATCGGCTGCAAAAAAGGCTGCGCCGTTTTTTCCAGCATTTCAGCAAACTGAGGCGCCAGTTTGTCGCGGGCTGCCTGGCGAACCGCTGCCACATGCTGCCAGGCCACCTTGTTGGGTGGCAGACCCAGCGGGTGATGCACTCCATCGGCATCGGTCATCAAGGATTTCAGTGTCCCATCATCCGGTGCGGGGCGGTACCAGACAAAGTTGTAGCGGCGCTGGCCGCGCCCCACAGAATTACCAACCCCCGCCACCGGGTAGCCAATAAGCTGCTCACCCGGCGGTAATCCAAACCCGAACGTATCGAAGACCGTATCGAGGGTCAACTTGGATAGCACTGACTCATCACAGACACCCCGCCAGGCCACGTAACCGGCATAGTGCACCTGAACCTCGGGTGCCAGCCCGACCCGAACCGGAGAACGAATGCCATCCGAGGCCACGGCAAGATCGGCCTCAAACGTGCGACCATCATCGCAAAAAACGCGAATGCCCTGCGAAGTTTCCTGTACCGTTTTGACTGATGCACCCTGCACATAGGCAGAAGCAGGAAAAGCCCCAAGCAACAACGCGTATAGACGGCTCCAGGATGTCAATACCTGGGGAATATTGGCCTGGTCAACCGTATTGCCAAGACGGTCCAGCACAACCCGCTTGTTGATGGCAACACCCAGCGGCGTGTCCGAACTGATGCCACACCGCTCAAGTGCTGTGACCAACTGGCGATGTGTCACGATGCCAGCACCGCGGCCATCCAGCGAGCTGGTCGCCTTTTCCAAAACCGTCACTTCATGGCCAACACGCAACAGCATGTTGGCAGCCAACAATCCGCCCAAAGACCCGCCAATGACGATGATCCGGGCCATCAGGCAGCAACTCCGGCGAGCTTTGCCGCACGCGCTGCTTGCTCATGGGCAGGATAGTTCAGTTCAATGACAACCCCACTGGGGTCGTCCAGGAATAACTGATGCAATTCCAGCACCGGGACGGTTCGCTCACGGCACGGCACCCCCAGTCTGGCGAGGCGATCAACCATGTCCTGCAGGCCTGTGATGGCCAGGGCAATATGGTCAACAGCTCCTGTGCCGTGCAAGGACGCGACATCGCGATCACCCAGGTACTTTTTCAGACCTTCTGGATCATTGGGATCGATGCCGATCACGTGAACCATGGCATTGGCATAGTTGGCATGATCACCGTTGTAAAGCCACAGGCCAGGGAATGGAAAAGGCGGACGAGGCCCGACCGTCAGGCCCAGCACATCTTCGTAAAAGACCCGGGTTGCATCCAGATTCGTTGTCCGGATAGAGAAGTGATTCAGTGAAATGGCCATGACGTGAGCTCCTTGACTATGGGCAATGTACTTAGTGAAAGCGGCGTGTGATTTGCTCTGACTGGCACGCTGGAAGGGCTGGGCGGCTCCAAGGAAATCAGATAGGCCCGGACCCTGTCCGCAATGACCTCTTCGTCAAAGACCTGCTGGACTTTGTCAGTCGTTTTGTCTATCAGCTGGTCATTCTTGACATGCCCATAAACCCAACGACGCACCCCCATGTAAAAGATGCTGCCGTGCAGCCCCATGATGGCTTCCATTTCGCGGTCGGTCGGCTGCTCATTGCCAAGGGCTATTCCTTGGTGGCGGCGGCTTTCACGCACCAGACGGGGGAAGAGTTTTTCACCCAGCAAAGCAAAATACCTGTCAGTGATGTACCGATCGCTGAGGCCGGAGAAAACAAACACACGCACCCAGTCACGCTCCAGAATGACCTTGGCATACTCGCAATAAAAGCGGGTTAACTTGCTATGCACGTCGAGCTTGGGATCATCGAGCAAAAGTTGCCACTCCGGACGCCAACGACCTTCGAACAAATCCGCATAGACCCGCTCGATCAAGGCCTGCTTGGTCGGAAAGTAGTGGTACATCAGGGTATGCGTAATGCCCAAGCCCCTGGCGAGATCGCGCAACTGCCCACCAAGTCCGTGTTCAGAGAAAAACTTGACAGCACCATCCACAATCATTTGCTCGCGAGCTGCCGCGGGCAAGCGCCGTCGCGGGATCTTGAACGTGTCTGAATTTGCGCAAGCAGGGTTTTTACGGATGGAAGACATTCAATCTTTGATCGACATTAGCACCTAATTTAACGCTTGGTCAATAAGCTGCGAATCCGGACAAACCCCAAGCCGCGACGATTAACTTTTATTCAACCTTTTTTGAACCGCAAGGACTGACCCCATGGAATTGCAAGGCAGCGTGACCCTCCCCGCCCCTCCCGATCAGGTCTGGCAAGCCTTAAACGACCCCGAGGTGCTGCGCGCCTGTATTCCTGGTTGTGAGGAAGTGCGTCGGATTTCACCGGAAGAATTACACGCGCGGGTCATGCTCAAGCTCGGCCCTGTGCGTGCCAATTTTGTTGGCAAGGTCAAGATGACCGATGTGCGCCCCCTGCAGGGCTACACCTTGAACTTTGAAGGCTCAGGCGGCAGCGCTGGATTTGCCAAAGGCAGCTCCGTCGTCACGCTCACTGCGCAGGGCGAAAGCACCCAACTCGACTACACGGCTCAAGCTTCAGTCGCAGGCAAGCTTGGGCAGATTGGCGGGCGCATGATTGACGCGTCAGCCAAGCAATTGGCAGGCCTGTTTTTCAATGCCCTGAAAAGCCACATGACGCCAGATGCAGAGGAGCTGCAGTCACCGGACATGTCATCGGCCACTGCGGGCTTGGCACCTCAGACCGGTATCAGTGCAACCGCAAGCGCCGTCAAGCCTGATCAAGGCGCGCCGCATCACGCTTCGCAAGGTCACTGGCTTGACAATGAAAAATCAAGGTTGCTGTGGTTTTTTGCGGGTTGCGCGGCTACCGCACTGGGCGTGTGGATCGGCTCACACGGGCTGCGTTAGCCCGGACAGCGCCCCCTACCCCACAACCGCCATCACCGCTGAACCTCGTTTTGAAAATTTCTTATTCCGTTTAAGCCCGAGACACCCCCATGAAAGCACCTGCTTTTTCCTACGCGCGACCTCATCATGTTTCCGAAGTTTTGGCGCTGCTTGAACGCCACGGCGACGACGCCCGCTTGCTCGCCGGCGGACAAACCCTGATGGCCACCCTGAACATGCGTCTGTCTGAACCGGCGATCCTGATTGACATGCAGTCAATCCAGGAACTCAAAGGTTTGCGTCTTAACGGGCAAGTGCTGCGCATCGGCGCCATGGTCACGCACAGCGAGATTGAAGCCTCCGGGCTGATTGCGCAACACGCCCCTTTGATGGCCATAGCTGCTCCGCATATTGCTCATCGCGCCATACGCAACCTTGGCACTTTCGGTGGCTCGATCGCCTATGGCGACCCGGCTGCAGAGTGGCCGGCCTGCCTGCTGGCTCTGGATGGTGTGGTCATCACCCGTAGCAAGCAAGGCGAGCGCCGTATTGCTGCGCAAGACTTTTTCACAGGTCTTTACACCACCGCCATGAGACCCGATGAAATCATTGTTGCCTGCGAAATTCCCATAGGCCAAGCCCTGCAACGCCATGCGTTTGATGAGCTGGCGCGACGTCACGGCGACTACGCGGTGGTGGGCATTGCTGCCAGCGCTCGCGCACAGGGAGAAACCTTCAACCATGTCCGCCTGGCCTGGCTGGGTATTGCCACCAAGCCCGAGCGTTCCGTTGCAACGGAACAAGTTCTGGAAGGACAGCCCTGGTCTGATGCATTGTTGGCCCAAGCCCTGCAGACCCTGCGCGCAGAACTGCAGCCCGAAGCCGACCTGACGCACAGCGCAGCTGCCAAACTGCACCTTGCCGGGGTCATGCTCAAGCGTGCACTGCTTTCACTTCGCCAACCCCAATCCACTGCGCCACACGCCAGCTAGAACGCTGCCTGAATTTCTAGAGCATCACCATGACCCATTCAAAGCCCCCTTTCCCAGACGAGCTCGACACCGGACCCCAAGCGGTGAGCATCACCGTTAATGGCAGTCTGGCTCAGCATCAGGTTCAACCCCGCACACACCTGATTGATTTTTTGCGTGAAGGCCTGGGCCTCAAAGGTTCGCATCTGGGTTGTGAACACGGTGTGTGCGGCGCCTGCACGGTTCGTGTGGATGGCAATATTGTGCGGGGCTGTCTGGTGCTGGCCGTGCAGGCCGACGGACATCGGGTGGACACCATAGAAGGCCTGACGGAGACAGGCGTGATTCGTGACCTGCAAAAAGCCTTTGTCAAACACAATGCCTTGCAATGCGGATTCTGCACCTCCGGCATGCTCATGGCTGCCAGTGAGTTGCTGGACAAAAAACCTCAGGCCAACCGCGCTGAAATCCGTGAATGGATGTCCGGCAACTACTGCCGCTGCACCGGTTATCAGGCCATCGTGGACGCCATTTGTGATGTGCAGGCCCAGCGTCTTACCAACCCCACCCAAACCAGCCAGCAGGGAGCCGCCGCATGAACGCCCCGGAAAACCGCCAACTGCAAGAGTCCCTGAATAAAGCCTTGTTAGCGCGTGCTGAGGCACCGCTCACCCCACATGCACCGCCCATGACCGGGCCGATGAAAGACGCTCGCCACATCGGACAGGCGATCCCCCGGCCCAATATCGAGCGTTTGACCGAAGGACGTGGCCAGTATGTGGACGATCTGGAATTGCCGCGCATGGGCCATGTGGTGTTCTGGCGTTCGCCTGCTGCGCATGCCCGTATCGTCAGCATCGAACGCGATTTCGCACGCATGATGCCAGGCGTCTTGGCGGTCTATGACGGCAAAGACCTGGCCACCATCTGCAAACCCTGGGTGGCCACCCTCACCCACCTGGCCGGTATCAAATCTGCGCCTCAGTACCCCATGGCCATCGACCGTGCCTGCTGGCAAGGCGAACCCGTGGTGGCTGTGGTCGCCAAGACCCGCGCGCAAGCCGAAGACGCCCTGCAGTATGTGCAGGTGGAGTGGGAGGCACTGCCTGCTGCGCTGGACATGAACACGGCTTTGGACCCTGCAACGCCTGTCATACACCCCGAACTTGGTGACAACCTGTGCTTTACCCGAAGCCTTGACACCGGTGGGGTCGATGAAGCCTTTGCCAGCGCGGCCGTGGTCGCAGAAGCCACTTTCGACTTTGGCCGCCACACCGGTGTGACGCTGGAGCCGCGTTGCCAGATTGCCGACTACAACCCGGCCTCGGGCCAGCTCACCGTGTACCACTCCCAGCAGGCGCCGCACATGATGCAAGACCTGTATTCGCGCCAGTTCGACCTGCCCGAATCCAGCGTGCGTGTGATCTGCAAAGACGTAGGCGGCTCATTCGGCATCAAGGTGCACGCCTACCCGGACGACTTTGCCACCGTCGCCATCTCTATCCTGCTCAAACGCCCGGTCAAGTTTGTTGCCGACCGGCTGGAATCTTTCACCAGCGACATTCATGCACGCGAACACCGCATCAAGGGCCGTATTGCGGCCAACAAAGACGGTGACATCCTGGCTTTTGAGATCGATGATGTCACCGGCATCGGGCCGTTTTCCATGTTCCCGCGCACCAGCGGCATAGAAGGCAATCAGGTCGTCAACCTGACCGGCGGTCCCTACAAACACAAGGCCTACCGGGCCAAGCTCAATGTGGTGTTCCTGAATAAAACCCCCACCTGCCAGTACCGTGGCGTGGGCCACCCGATTGCCTGCGCCGTCACCGAAGGACTGGTCGATCTGGCTGCCGCCAAGCTGGGCATGGACCCGCTGCTGATGCGCCAGCGCAATGTCATCCCGGATGACGCCTACCCAGCTACAGGCGCTTCGGGCATCAAACTCGAAGTACTGTCACACGAAGCCTGCCTGCGCAAGATTGAGGCGCTGATGGACTACCCGGCACTGCGCGCCGAGCAGGCCAGCCTGCGCAAACAAGGCATTTACCGGGGCATAGGTTTTGCCACGCTGATCGAGCTCACCAACCCCGGTGCAGCGTTTTACGGTGTGGGTGGCGCACGCATTTCCGCCCAGGACGGTGCAACAGCCCGGCTTGAGCCCGCAGGCAGCGTGGCTGTCATGGTGAGTGTGGGTGAACAGGGCCAGGGCAATGAAGCCATCTTCACCCAAATCGCAGCCGATGCCATCGGTGTGCCCATGAGCCAGGTCAGACTCATCACGGGTGACACCGAAACCGTTCCCTATGGCGGCGGTACCTGGGCCTCACGCGGGGCAGGCATAGGCGGCGAAGCCGTGCTGCAGGCGGGGCTGGCCTTGCGGGTCAATATTCTTAAAGTGGCCGAGGCCATTCTCAAGCGTGAAGCAGCCAGCCTGGATGTTAAAAATGGTGGCGTTATTGATATCACCACAGGTGAAACGCTGTTGCCTTTACATGAGCTTGGCCGGGTGGCCTACTACCGGCCCGACACACTGCCAGCCGGCTTTACCTCGGAGCTGATGGTCACGCGTCACTATGCGCAGCGGGATTACCCGTTTATTTTTACCAACGGGGTGCAGGCCTCGTATGTGGAAGTGGACACCGAAACCGGTTTTGTCAAACTGCTCAAACACTGGGCTGTGGAAGACTGCGGCCGCGTGATCAACCCCATGCTGGTGGATGAGCAAATTCGGGGTGCCATTGTTCAGGGCATAGGCGGCGCACTGTTTGAAGAGTGCCTGTACGACGATGCAGGTCTGATGAAGAACGGCAGCATGGCCGACTACCTGGTTCCGATGGCCGGTGAGATGCCCGATATTGTGGTTGCGCACGTGGAAACACCCACGCGCAGTTCGGTGCTGGGTGCCAAAGGTGCCGGTGAAGCGGGCACTGCTGGTGCGCCCGGCGCAGTGGTCAATGCCATCAATGATGCTTTGCGGCCCTTGCAAGCCGAGGTGTGGTCACAACCCGTGACACCCGAGAAAATTCTGCGGGCCTTGGGCCATATTGAGTAATTGGCAGGGATTGTCCAGACAGACGTGACTAGGCTGAAAAATGCGCTGCCAGAAGCGCCTCGCAGGCCTTGATGTTGTCCACATGCGACTGACTCATGGCCTGCAGCATTTCCTTGGCCTGCGGCTCGTGCACCAGCGGTAACACCTCGTTGATTTTTCGCGCCACCCAACTTTGCCCCTGATTGAGAAACTGGAGTTGCGGGGCCAGCCCTTCAATAGCCAGAATTTTCTCGACAAAAGCCCCGGTGATATTGGAAGGCTCGCCACCCAGGCGCTTGATGGTTTTGAAAAGAACCACCGCATTGTGGCCTTCATCTTTTTGCAAAAAATCCACAAACGCGCGCACCTCAGGCTGCAAAGTGGTGTCTTTCTGAAAAATCGCCAGCACCTTGGCTCCGGCCCGCTCGGCCTCCAACAAGGCGTTTAGGCGGGCCGTCACATCGGCCGATAAGACCGGGGCTGTGGTCAGCCCTGCAGAGGAATCCGCGTGATGATTTGAAACAGTATTCATGGCATAGCCCTTTTGATCTACAGAGCTGATCTTAGTCCTCTGACCAAGTGGCAGACATTCTTGATACCACCTATGCGGACGCCAGGCGTTTGCCTGCAAACACGGTTAAGACAACGCCCAACGCAAAAATCAGGGTTACGGCCTCCAAGGGCTCACCCAACAAGGGCACAGCCGCAAGAATGCTGAGAAAAGGCTGCAGCAGCTGCGTTTGGCTAACCCTCAGCGCACCGCCCATGGCCAAACCACGGTACCAGGCGAAAAACCCCACCCACATGGAAAAAACCCCCACATACGCCAGACCGCCCCAGGCCTGAAGACTGATGGGCCGCTCGGGCCAGTTCAACAGGGTTCCGGGAATGGTCAACGGCAAAGCCATGACGCAAACCCAGCAGATCACGCGTTCTGCGCCCAGTTCTGCCGTTATTTGTGCTCCGTAAACATAACCAACGGCACCTGCCAAGACTGCACCCAGTAGCAACACATCGGCGATTTCGAGGCTAAACCCCGGGCCTTGCATGGAGGCGCGAAAGAGTGAAAACACCACCACCAGCGCACTGCCCAAAACCGCACAAGCCCAAAAGCCCCAGTGAGCGCGCTGGTGCAATACCACGGCGGCTACCGCGGCAGTGGCCAGGGGCGTGAGCGCTGTAAACACGGCCGCATGGCCTGAAGACACCTGGCGCAAGGCCAGACCCAGCAGCAGCGGAAAAACCAAGGCATTGCCCAACATGGCCAGAAACAAGGGTTTGCGCTGGCTGCGGGTGGGCAGCGGCGAGCGGGTTAAAAACAAAAATACACCGGACAAGGCACCCGCAATCACGGCGCGGGCAAAGGTGACAAACCAGGGCGAAAGCTGCGGCGCGTCCTCGGTTCCGGTGGCCAGCCGAGTCATGGGCAAGGTCACCGCAAAAACGGCCACGCCCAATACGCCCAGCCACAGCCCCAGGGTTTCTTTTTTCATCTGCACAGTCTCAAATCACATCTCATCTCATAAGCCCAGGTTACGGAAACTCTGCATATTCTTTCAATCTGCACTTTGATTGAGTAGAGCTGAGAGTATGAGACAAATCAGCCTTTCCACCACTGGATTCAAATTGGCTACCAAGAGACGCGCAAACGCATCTTTCTTGCCTTGACAGGCCTGGGCCTGGCTCGCGACGCCAAAGGCGACGCGGGCGCCGAACACCTGGCCGATGAGTTCGCTGGCGCGCTTGATTGCCAAGATGATTGGCGGCTACTCCGCGAGAAACGGTGCAGGGGTGCTGATTGACATTTATACTTTTTCATATATATTTCAAACATGACGGCAAACGAAAAACCGCTTGAATGGATCGGTAGCAGCCACAAAGATTTAATGGCTTTGCCAGCTGACGTTCGGCGACTGTTCGGCTTTGCTATGTCGTTGGCACAGGCAGGCGACAAGCATGATGCCGCCAAAGTGCTCAAGGGCTTTGGTGGTGCAGGGGTACTTGAGGTTGTGGAAGACGATATTGGCGGCACGTACCGGGCCGTGTACACCGTCAAGTTTGCTGAGGCAGTTTTTGTCCTTCACTGCTTCCAGAAGAAAAGCAAGCGCGGCATCGCCACGCCGAAAGAAGACATGGACATCATCCACGCCAGGCTGAAAATTGCCGAAGCGTATGTAAAGGAGTTGCGGAAATGAAAACCCGAATTGTTGATGGCGTTGAAGTGCATCGTGGTACCGGCAATGTGTTTGCTGACCTTGGCCTGGCCGATGCCGAAAAACTCAAGATCAAAACTGGCTTGGTGATCGAAATCAGGAAAGCCATGAAAAACCTTGGCCTGACGCAGCAAGAGGCGGCCAAGCGGATGGGCATTACTCAGCCCAAAGTCTCTGACATGATGCGCGGCGATTTCACCAACCTGTCTGAGCGCAAGCTGATGGACTGTCTTACACGGCTTGGCTACGACATTGAAATCAAGGTCCGCCCAGCTCAAGCAGAAATCGGGCATTTGATGCTGGCCGTGGCCTGAGAGTCACCTGAAAATACGTTTTCTCAAACGGCCTTCGGGCACTGGTGATGAATTGGTCCCTAGGCCTTATGCTGATTGACTTATTTGCTATAGATTTAACAGCAAAACACAGTGCATCAACGTTCACCGCCATGGTGGTGGTTTCAGGGTTTAATTGGAATCTGACCCCGATTAACTCTTGGTCAAACTAAATTTGTCTGCCATTTGTCGCTCCCGAAGTGTGTTTATGTCTTGTGGCTTACTCAGATGATTTCCCGATGATCAAAGTCGTATTTCTTCTCGTCGTCCAGGGGGAAAATGCTCTCGATCTTGACCACCTGAACCAGCACAAAAAACGCCCCCATTTGTTGGTAACCCAAAATCTTGACAACCGTGCCCGCAGCCAGGTAATCGGTGAGATCGGTGGGGCCGGGGCAAGATAGCGGGGACTTCAGGCGCGGCAGCTTCATCCGGCCTTTCATCGCCAAAGCGCTATCAGAAAATTCGCCGATCGTGCTCCCGCATTTACTCCTCTGCCAGTTGTCTATACAACCAACACCGGTGCAGATTTTTTCATTTCGCCCAATATCTTGATCGTCTCGCTCGGGCCAGTAAGAGTGACGCAAATGCGCTGACCGCCTGATAGTCACTTCCGCACCCACTCCGGGCAATTCCTCCGTACCGAAGAGAATGAAGCTCGCTTCTTTTCTAGGACCGGGATCACTACCAACCAGCACGTTACGCCCCAATCGCATCAAACCGATCATTCCGGTGCAGCCCCAGCTCTTATGCGGAGTCTTCTCTGACCACTGGCACGACCGTTTTGGAAGGTTTCCCTCACCGGACTCGCTGCTGCCAACCCTGGGCTTGTCTTGCGCCTGTGCCGGGCTTAAGGCACAAGCCATAAGAGAAAAAGCCAGTATCTGAAGGCACAGGGCTTTGAGCGTTGTTTTCATCTGAACTGACTCCTTTAAAAGTTATGAACGAGTTGCTGATTTACAGCGTGCATTTCGTTGGAATGCGTGATGTGCCAGCGACTTTTTCGGTGTCTGCGTACCAGCCTGGCGATTCGTCGGCAACGCCGGGTTGTGAACTTACGGCTCTTTAGCCTGTCCAGGCCAGCCAGGGTTTTGTTGGCTCCGCTCATTACATTGCCAGGCACTTCACCCTAATTGTTGTAAATGGCCGTGTCCACGACCATCTTGGCCCCTTTCAGCGCCACGCCCAGCGAGTCATAAACTTGCGCCGACCAGCCAAACATCTTGCTGACCACCTGCGAGAGCAAGCCCCCCAGGCTGTGGCCGGTCACCAGGATGTTGTCGTTGGGGAGTTGGGTGAGGGGTGTTAGTTTTTGCGATTCACGGTAATCATTGATCTTTGCCAACGCCGCCGTCCTCGCCGCTGCAGCGTAGTTGGTGGCATCGGTTAACTGTGGATGCCAAGTACCGTTGGCCGCCCAAGACGCCGCGTTGACCGCCTCCCACGGGTTGTCGCTGCCCCGGTAAGCAATCACCAGCTCACCGGTTTGCACATTCACATAAGCTTGTGCGGAAAAACCGGTCAGGCTGGAGTCGGCGGTGGGGGTGAAATCAAATTTAACCTCCTTGAACCCTACAGGGGGATCAAACGTTGCACCGCTGCTGTTCGGATAAGCCGCTTGGGCAAAAGTAGCCCCCAGCAGGGTCTTGGAGGTGATGTCTGCGATTTGGATGCCGCTCATTTTTTGTCTCCGTTGTTGATGTTGTTCCAGATGTTCTTGTAAAACTCCTGCTCCTGGGCTTGCTGCTGCTGGGTGGCTCGCCAGACACGCTTGAGCCAGGTCAGCGGCATACGCACCTTGTGGTGCACCGACAGCACTTGACGAAAGTTGTTCGGTGCAGTTCGACGCAACTCAAGATGCATGGTTTGCTGGGGTTCGCCACCTCCGCAATAAGCGGCCATACGTACAAAGGCGTAACGGCCGTGCATCTCACGGTCATAGGCAATCACTCGGGCCGCACCGTGCTCACGCTCAGCCCAATACCACTCCAACTCCTCCCCCGTCTTGGGATCGGCGAATGGGGATTCACTTAGGTTGGCGTACTTGCTCCACTTGCTTCCCCTCGGTACGTCGCCATTGGCTTCTCTTGGCCCAGTCAGCGAGGGCAACAAATGCCAGGCACTCGATACATCTTGCCAGTAAAAATCTGCCACCAGCCGGTTCGGTGCCCACGGCAGGGCCTGGGTCTGGCGGTCAAAGTACAAGTCCAGCGTGCAGACCATGTCGCGTTTGCAGGCATTGGGGTTGCCGCCCCAGCCGCACTGCTCGTCACCCGGCTGCATGCGCCAGGCCGCAGCGCTCACGCCTTGCAGTTCTTCACTGGCCCACTCCAGCGGCAGGCCTGCCTTCTTGGCCATCTCGGGGCTGACCACCCAGATGTGCGGGTCTTTTCTGAAAACAAAGTTGCCGGGCCGGGTGCTATGCATGCCCCGCCAGTACTGCGGGCTGCCCTCGGCATAGGTGTAGTCCAGCCCATGCTTGCCCGGCTCCTGGGCCAGGGCCAATGTAGAGGCCCCGCAGGTCGTGACCAAGCACATCATCAAACCCCTGAGCGCCTGACACCATTTTGTTTGCCTGTTCCACATCGTTCGTCCTTGATTGCAATTCAGAAACCTGAGTATCCCAATCGTTGGACCGCTCGCCTATCCCCCAAGCGGGTGATTTTTGGTTTCTTTGCCTTAGTTTCGAGTCCGTGCCCAGTCCGTACCCATCGCTTGGCGAACATGGCATTAGCCAGCCATGAACGGCCCGAGCACGACCCGCCTAAAATACTTTGGTGAATGCCCCTCTGCTTCCCCCCCCCCCACTGCCGCGCCGCCCGATCCGGGAGTTGCCCGATGAGCTGATCAGCCAGATTGCCGCCGGAGAGGTGGTGGAGCGGCCTGCTTCGGTGGTTCGGGAATTGGTGGACAACGCGCTGGATGCTGGCGCCAGCCAGATTACCGTGCGGCTGCTGGCCGGCGGGGTGCGGCTGATCGCGGTAGAAGACAACGGCTGCGGCATTGTGCAGGACGAGCTGCCCATGGCCTTTAAACGCCATGCCACCAGCAAGATCAGCAGCCTGCAAGATCTGGAAACCGTCGGCACCATGGGGTTTCGGGGCGAAGCCCTTGCCGCTATCAATTCCATTGCAGACTGTTCAATATCCACAAGGGCAAACGGCACAAATACCGCCTATATGCTGGAGGGTCGTAGCGGTGAACTCAGGCCTGTGGCGCGCAGTACAGGCACCACAGTAGAAGTCAAAGAGCTGTTTTTCAGCACCCCGGCGCGCCGCAAGTTTCTCAAAACCGATGCCACCGAACTGGCCCACTGCATTGAAGCCGTGCGTCGCCATGCGCTGGCGCGACCCGATGTGGGCTTTGCCATCTGGCACGAGGGCAAACTCATTGAGCAGTGGCGTGCCTGCGAAGGCCCCGATGCCCTGGAAAAACGGCTTTGCGATGTGCTGGGCACTGAGTTTGCCGAAAAATCCATTGCCGTGGACACCCATCTCGCCTCTGGCACTGAGCTGGACGAATCGCTCACCGGCAGGCTGGCAACGCCTTTTGGCAGCGCTTTTTCTTCCCCCCGCATTCGGGTATGGGGCCGGGTAGGCATTCCGGACGCCGCGCGCGCCCGTGCCGATCAGCAGTTTTGTTATGTGAATGGCCGTTTTGTACGCGACAAGGTGCTCACCCACGCCGCCCGCAGCGCCTATGAAGATGTGTTGCATGGTCAGCGCCAGCCGGTGTATGCGCTGTATGTGGAGATTGACCCGGCGCGGGTAGATGTCAATGTGCACCCCACCAAGATTGAGGTTCGCTTTCGCGACAGCCGCGAGGTGCATCAGGCTGTTCGGCACGCCGTAGAGAATGCGCTGGCTGTGCCCCGCTCCGCCGTTGACGACAAACAGCCCCAGGCAGACCTTGAGCCATTCACTAAAAAAACGGCTTTTTCCCAGACGGGCTGGTTACAGCCTGCTATGAATTTTGAAGCTAGTCGCGGAAATCAGGTATCTGATCTCCAGGCGCTCTGGCAACCTGCCAGCAAGCTTGAGCCAGCGCATGTGAATCAGGGTCAGGGCAATTTCAAGCCCGACACCCCGGCCAGTTCCGCTCAAACCCCTGCTCTGGACCACGCCGCCCAAGTCTGGCCGCTGGGGCGTGCCTTGGCGCAGTTGCAAGGCATCTACATCCTGGCAGAGAACAGCGCCGGGCTGATTGTGGTGGACATGCATGCAGCCCATGAGCGTATCGTTTATGAGCGACTGAAAATTCAGATGGACGCCTTGGACAAACTGGCGGCTCAGCCCGGTGCCGCAAGCGCCCTGGCCAGCCAGCCCCTGCTGATTGCTGCCACTTTTGCGGCAACACCCGAAGAAGTGGCCACCGCAGAGGCCCATGCGGCAACCCTGTTCACGCTGGGGCTGGAAATTAGCCCCTTCTCCCCCAAAACGCTGGCGGTGCGTGCCGTCCCGGCTGCTCTGGCGCAAGGCAACCCGGTTGAACTGGCGCGCAGCGTGCTGGCTGAGCTGGCTTTGCACGAAGCCAGCACCGTGATCGCGCGTGCCCGCAATGAGCTGCTGGCCACGATGGCCTGTCACGGCGCGGTGCGTGCCAACCGTCGCCTGACGCTGGAAGAAATGAACGGCCTGTTGCGCCAGATGGAACAAACCGACCGCTCAGACCAATGCAACCACGGCCGCCCCACCTGGCGGCAGATCAGCATTAGTGAGCTGGATGCACTGTTCCTGCGGGGTCGCTGAACAGCATGACGACTGCACCTGCTGGCACTGCACTGGACGCCCTGGGCCGCTGGGAGCTGGTGATCTGGCTCAAAACCAGCACCTACGCCTATCCGGGGCTTGAAGTCATGCACCTGGCGGGTATGGGCCTGCTGTTCGGCAGCATCTTTATTGTGGATTTACGCCTGCTGGGTTTGCTGGGCGAATTTGATGCCAACCGCCTGGCCAAGCACATCCTGCCCTGGACCCTGACCGGCTTTGCCGTGGCGGTATTTGCCGGCCTGTCGCTGCTGCTGGCCCGCATGGATGACATGATTGCCAACCCCGCGTTTGTGCTCAAAATGGTGCTGCTGTTTGCTGCTGCGACCAACGCCGGCGTGCTGCACGCCCGTGGACCGCTGAACCCGCACAATCACTGGAGCCGCTTGCAGGCGGTGCTGTCTATAGGAATATGGCTGGCAATCATTGCCTGCGGGCGCTGGATCGCCTATGTTTAAGTCCATGCCAAGGAGGAAGTAACCATGCAACGACGTCATTTTCTGTATTCCCTGCCCAGCCTTTCAATCGCTGGCGCCCCTGCGCTCTTCATGTCTGCGGCATCCGCGCACCATGGCTGGTCCAGCTTTGACGATGCCAAGCCTATCTACCTGACGGGTACGGTCAAAGCCTTGCGCTGGCAAAACCCGCACGCCGAAGTCGTCATCAGCATGCCGGCAGACGCCACCCTGCCCGCTGATCTGGCCGGGCGCGT
>JBEIGE010000043.1:0-16472 GCA_040382055.1 Hylemonella sp. | reverse complement strand
GCTGAACTGCTTGCACATGGTGGCCAGCGCCAGCAATTGAGGTGGCGCCACCAGCCAGTCCACACGCAGGCCAGGAGAAAGCACTTTGCTCAGCGAGCCACAGTAAATCAGCCAGTCGCGACTGCCAGGCACCTGTTCCGACAGCGCCAGCAAACTGGGCGGTGGAGGCACGTCGAAATACAGGTCGCCATAGGGGTCGTCCTCAACCACCGGTATCTGATGTCGTACCGCCATTTTCAGCACCTCCAAGCGGCGCTGCAGGCTCAAGGTGGCGCCGCTGGGGTTGCCGAATGTGGGAATCAAATAAACAAACTTGGGCTTGTGTTGGACGATCAAGGCTTCCAGCGCATCGGTTTGTACACCCTGGTCGTCGATGGGCGCAGCAATGACGTTGGCACCATAAAGCCGGAAACACTGAATAGTCGCCAGAAAAGTTGGCCCCTCAACAATCACTGTGTCGCCCGGATTGATAAGCGTTTTGCCAATCAGATCAAGTGCCTGCTGGCTTCCAGTCGTCACAATCAGTCCGTCTGGTGGCACCGTTACGTTAGCCTCTGGCCGATCACCCCCTTTGGTGGCCATGAAGTGGCTTAGCTGCTCACGAAGCGCAGGATAGCCTTCGGTAGCACCATACTGCAATGCAGAACCGGGCTCCTGGGTCAAGGCGCGGTCAGCGGCATCTTTAATGCCTTGCACATCGAACATGGCCGAATCTGGAAAGCCGCCCGCAAAGGAAATGATCCCGGGCTTGCCCAACAATTTGAAAAGCTCGCGGATGGCAGAGGTTTCAACGTTGTTCAGGCGGTTGGCAAAATGCATGATGATTCAATGTAAGATGGATGCGTAATGAAATAAGAAATAAAAAAAGCAATTCCTGTGCTTAACTTGAAACAAACTGTAACCCAGGTGATGTCTAGGACCAACTGGTTGATTTTCTGGTAAAAAAGAAATTACGTTCTGTTTCCTCAATTTAGGGATTTGCCATGTCCGATCTCGCTGCTTTGTTTTTAACTGTCAAGTTACCTGTCATGACCGAAGTGTCAAGGGCTTTGGTTCGCAGTTTTCAAGATGAAAATATCAGCGTTGCGACGATTCATAGCATCGTTTCCAAAGATCCGGCCCTCACCACTAGAATCTTGCGTATCGCCAATAGTGCGGGATACCGTATGCCCAGAGAAGTCAAATCCCTGGAGGACGCGGTCGCCATGGTCGGCCTGACCCAGATCCGCACCCTTGCTCTATCAGCCTGCATCAATGAGGCCTTTCCGGTGATACAGGGGCTTGATCGTCAGGATTTCTGGAAAAACTCAATGGCCTGCGCCGGGTTCTCCAAATGGCTGGCAGGTGGGGCAGGCCTGGACGTTCAGCAGGCTTGGTTAGCAGGGATGATGGTGCGCTTGGGCGAGTTGCTGATCGCAGAGTTCGACCCCGTAAAACTGCCTGAGATCGAACGGCAGCCCCATATACCCGGCCAACGCTGGAGGCGTGAACAAGAATTGTTGGGTTATACCGAAACCCAGGTGACAGCCGAACTGGCGCGGCGCTGGAACTTTCCGGATGAGATCGTGCAGGGACTTGATACTGCTTCTGACCCGCTCAACGCAAAGCCTTTCAATCCCCTGGGTGGCGTGATTCATCTGGCGGGCTGGTTGGCCGAAATGCCCTTCAGCGAGCCGATCATCATCGACGCAATCCCGGCAGACGTGATCGAGGCACTCAAGCTCGATCCTGACTGGCTGCGCCAGGCCATCCCCCAGCCAGATTCCTTCTTTGACATTTCCGAATTGTCCGAAGCCCGCGAATTGGCATGAAGGCTGTAGCCATTGAATCTTTTTTCTCAACCCTCAAGGCAGCCAACCCCCAGCCTGTAACTGAGTTGGAGTACATCTCGGTTTTCGAGTTGCTCGCTGCGGTTCTGCTCTCAGCCCAGGCTACTGACGTGAGTGTCAACAAGGCCACCCGTAGACTGTTTGCCGTGGCAAACACGCCCCAGCAAATCCTGGACTTGGGCCCGCAGCAGCTTGAGGGCTTCATTAAAACCATAGGGCTGTACCGAAGCAAAGCCCGTCACCTCCTGCAAACCTGCCAGATTCTGGTGGAGCGCCATGGCGGTGAGGTTCCCCGGCAACGTGAGGCGCTTCAGGCGCTGCCCGGAGTAGGCCGGAAAACTGCCAACGTGGTGTTGAATTCGGCCTTTGGCGAAGCCACCATGGCGGTAGACACCCATATTTTCCGATTGAGCAATCGCACCGGTCTGGCACCAGGCAAGTCGCCAATGGCGGTTGAGTTGAAGCTGCTCAAGCGGATTCCGCCCCAATACTTGGTGGATGCCCACCATTGGCTGATCCTGCATGGACGCTACGTCTGCCAGGCCCGCACGCCTCAATGTTGGCGCTGCAGTGTGTCAAGCTATTGCGATTTCCTACCGAAAACCCAAAACCCCAATTTGCATCCCAATTCACAATCCGGTTCCTGACCTTGTCCAGGACCTTATTCCTGACGCCAAGTCTGGTCTCAGAGCCAGCCAAAGTGCAAGCCACTGTTGTTACCTGAGGAATCATCTCAAAGCTCAATCTGGCACCAGGCACCGAAAGCGGGTGCCTCCTTTGGCCATTGGTCCGCGTGTGTTAGTTGTTGCGTGCCATGGGCAATCAAAGTGGCCGCATGGATCACGCCCGCATGGGTGATCCATATCACCTCAGTATCCAGAGTCCGGGCCTCCTGGAGTACCGCTGCCACGCGATGCATCAACATATTCACACTTTCCCGGCCACCGAAGCAGTAAGACCCAAAATCAGCCATCCAGGGGTCAAAGGCTTCTTGTCCGATCGCAGCCCAGCGCACACCTTCCCAGCAACCAAAGTCCATTTCAGCAAGCCGTATGTCTTGCCTGACAGTCAAATCAGGCCTAAGCCCTTTTAGGGCTTGAGCTAATTGCTCACATCTTTGTAGCGGCGAAGTCAAAACCGTGAGGGATTTTGGTACAAGCTGCGCAAATGACATCGCAGCGGCATCTGTGGCTACTTTGTCGGCCGCGACATCCATGGCACCATAACAGATGCCCGTATCAATGAGCGGTTGTGCATGGCGCAACAGCCAGAGCTTCATCGCACTGAACTCAAATCCCAGGCGTTGCAGCTCCGGCAAGCCCTTGCAGATCCGGCCACAAGCCCACGCCCAGTGTCAGGCCGAGGTAAAAAGCCACTTCACACACCTGCTGCGTAGCCCCTAGACAGTCCCCGGTAAAACCCTGCAAACGCCGCGCAAACATGCGCCACATCCAGCCCAAGGCCAGGACAGAAGCACACACGCCAACCATCACGGGCGCTATCAAATCCATATCATCAAACATATACAGAGTAATGACAAAAGCCATCAAACACCAAATGCTGGCAACCAGCAAACCGCTCAGGCGGATCTGCTCAGCCAGGGGTTTGGATTTGGAAGTGGCGGTATCGCCCACATGGACCATGGTTGAAATCACCAGCAGAGGCAGCATGCGCGAAAACACATGAGCCAGAAAGAGGGCTATACAGGCCAGCAGCAGGCTGAGGCTGCCAAGCAAGGCCAACAAGGAAAGCTTGGCCATGACCCCCAGTACCAGGGCCAGCACGCCATAAGTACCCAGCCGGGAGTCCTTCATGATCTCCAAGGCACGGTCCCGATCAAAAGCGCCTCCAATGCCGTCAGCCACATCGGCCAGTCCATCCTCATGAAAAGCCCCTGTCAACAAGATCGTGGCCACCGTACACAGAACAGCGGCCACCAACGGCGTCGCATCGGTATCCGGCAAGCAAAGGCTGGCAGCAGCAAAGACCAGTGCGGCAACCGTACCTACCAGCCAACCAATGCCTGGAAAGTGCGCCGCACTGGAACGAAGCATGGCCGGGCTGTAGCCCACCCATTGCGCTAGCCGTCCGGTAATAGGCAAGCGGGTAAAAAACTGCACGGCCAGCAGGTAGTGGCGAATGAATTGAAGCATAAGTTTCGCTGTGCTAAGCAGGCGCTGGATTAGTAGACGGGGCCATCAGGAATTGATTTCAGTCCGGGTTTTTGAGGAAACTCCCGCGCTCTCGAAACTCGCCATCTCGCGCAGGATCGAACAGGCCGACTGCAACAACGGCCAGGCCAACGCAGCACCCGAGCCTTCACCCAAACGCAAACCCATGTCCAGGAGTGCCTGCACGCCCAAGTGCTGCAACATGAATTCGTGGCCACGCTCACCCGAGCGATGTGCAAAGACACAACGCTGCAGCACCAGCGGCTCCAACGCATGAGCGACCAGTACTGCACTGCAGGCAATAAAGCCGTCCACAACCACCACTCTGCGTTCCTTCGCGGCCTGAAGCACAGCACCCACCATGGTTGCGATCTCAAAACCGCCCAAGGCCGCCAGTGCAACCAGGGGCTCTTTAGCATGCGCATGCAGTTGAAGTACCTCGCGCAGCACGGCGGTTTTACGCAGGACAGCTTGTGCATCCAGCCCGGTACCTGCGCCGGTGCATTGGTCAATATCCAGACCACCCAAGCGTGAGAGCAGCATGGACGCAGAAGAGGTGTTGCCTATACCCATCTCGCCCAGCAAAACAGCGTTACCCGGCAAAGCGCGAACCAACTCAATCCCATGCTGAATGGCTTGTTGGCATTGCTGGGACGTCATTGCGGGCGAGCGTGATGCGTCTGCCGTACCCTGCCCGGCCCCAATGGCTTTGCGCACTTGCAAACCCCTGCGCTGGCCACCAGCTGGCAAACCAGCCAGAAAGTCGTGCCTGACCCCACAGTCCACCACAGTCAAAGCCAAACCATGTTGGCGCGCCAGCACGCTCACAGCGGCACCACCGGCGAGAAAGTTCTCCACCATCTGCCAGGTCACATCGCTCGGAAAAGCCGAAATCCCGCGCGCGGCCAGGCCGTGGTCACCCGCAAACACCAGCATTTGCGGGTGACGAAGTTCTGGCATGTCTGTGCCCAATATCAGACCAAGCTGTAACGCCAGGGATTCAAGTTGCCCCAGCGAGCCCAGCGGTTTGGTTTTCTGGTTCAGCTTGTGCTGCAGACGCTGCTGCAAATCAAGGTCGGAAAGATCGTCAAGGACCGGATGTGAGGGAGGGTGTGTCATTGCATTCAATTTTCTATTCTGGGCAAAGCCACCCATTGTGTGGCACCACCAGAGAGCGCATGAATCTCAATGCGGTTGTCAAAAACAGCTTGAACCGCCTGATGCGTGCCGGGCAAGTTGCAGGCTCCCTGGAGGTTCACCCGCCCTTGCGCCATGACAACCATCTCGTCGGCCTGCAAAGCCAGGGTAACTTCATGCAGCACACTGACCACTGTTTTGCCCTGGGCCACCAGTGAGCGCATCAGCTGCAGCCAGTCCACCTGGTGCGGCGGGTCCAGATTGGCCAGCGGTTCGTCCATCAGCAGGACCTGAGCTTGCACCGCCAGAGCGCGGGCGAGCAAGACGCGCTGGCGTTCACCGCCAGAAAGTTCGCCTAGCGTGCGTGCTCGCCAATCCCAGGCTTGAGTGGCAGCTAGCGCCTGCTTGACAGCCTCATGATCAGCGGGACCTGCAGGTGCCAGCCATGGCTTGTGCGGCAAACGCCCGAGCATGACCACGTCATACACGGTCAGGTCATCGGCACTGGCTTCATTCTGACCCAGCCAGGCGAGTTGTCGCGCCCGTGACCGGGCATCCATCAAGCCCAAAGGCTGGCCATAGAGCGAGACATTTCCGGTGTGCGCCAGCAGGCCCGCCAGCACCTTGAGCAACGTAGACTTGCCGGCCCCGTTCGGACCGACGATACTGGTCCAACGCCGGGCAGGAATCGTCAAACTAACGCCATGGAGGACCTGAACTTTTCCTAGCTTAACCCTTATATCCGTGGCTTCTAGAGCTATAGAATTTGAAGCATCAGATGACTTCACTGTCGGATTAAAAAGACTCATCACCACTTCGTCCCATGGTTTTTCAGCGGATCCGAGCGCTGCATCAGCCACAACAGATAGCCGCCTCCAAGCACCGCCGTCACAACACCGACCGGCAGCTCCAGCGGCGCAATCAGCCAGCGCGCCAGTAGGTCTGCCGACATCAACAAGACACACCCCATCAGACTGGACAACAGCACCAGCCAGCCGTGCGTGGTCTTGATCAAGGCGCGCACCAGATGCGGTGCGGCCAGGCCGACAAAAGCAATCAAGCCGGTTTGAGCAACCGCTGTGCCCGTCGCAAGTGCCAACACGCCAACCAGAAAAGCCCGCATGGGCAGCAGCCGCAGCCCCAGGCTGGCAGCCGTAGACTCACCCAAGGCCAGGCCATCGAGGACCGGACTCAGCAGCCAGCTCAGGCTCATGCACAGCAACCATATACCTGCCATCAGCAAGCATGCAGACCGGTCCAGGTATGAGGTGGAACCGAGCATGAAGGCCTGCATGGATTGCAAGGCCTCGGGGGCCAGGAGCAACACCAGCGATGTCACGGCACCCAGCACCACACCAACCACCACACCAGCCAGCAGCAGACGCATGCTGTTGTGTACGCCACGCGCCAAGAACAGGGTGAGAAGAACCGCCAGCATGGCGCCCGTAAAAGCTGCCCCCGTCAACCCCAAAGTCAAAAGCCAAGAACCAGTAGCTCGGCTCAAGGACAGGCCAAACACAACTGTAGCGTGAGAAGCGCCCAACAGCGCCAACGCCACACCCAAACTGGCACCGGACGCGCTGCCCAGCAAATAAGGGTCAGCCAGCGGGTTGCGAAACAGGCCCTGAGCCAAGGAACCCGCCAAGCCCAACAAGGCACCAGCCAGCCCTGCCCCCAGAGCCCGGGGCAGCCGGATATCCCAAACGATTTGCCGGCTGACGGCTTCATTTAACAGACTGAGGACGGGGGTTCCTCCGTTGCTACCAATGACCAAGCTAAGCAGTACCAGAACCACGGTGATCAGGAGCAATAGAACAACCAGCCTCAGGGCCCTGGCGCGTTGGGATGGGCGATTCATGGCGCTTTGTCCTGGATACATTTGGCCATCAGGCGTGCTCCTTCAGCCAAGCGGGGGCCGGGTCGCAAGAGCACATCTAACTGCTGCTGACTGAAAGCACACACCTGGTTCATGCGGATGGCTTGCATCCCGCGCCATCCCGGCCGTGAGATGAGCTCGGGGTAATCCGCCTTAGCCGCCATGATCAAGTCGGGATCGGCCCGGACTACAAACTCCGGGTTGAGCTTGGGGAAAGCACCCAAGCCGGCCGGGACAATATTCACAATGCCCAGACGGGTCAAAGTCTCCCCCATGAAAGACGACTCACTGGCGGCATAAAGTCCGCGACCCACCTCAAAATACACACGCAGTTTTTGACGCTGGACGGATAGGCTGTCAGTAGCGCTGGTCAGGTCGGCATCGATTGCGCGCCAAACGCTCTGGGCATCAGCGACCTGTAGCAAAGTACCCAGATTTTCGAGCACACGGCGCACATCAGCATGGGTTTTGGGTTCCAGCACCAACACCCGTATGCCCAGACTGCCTAAGCGCTCGACCACCCGGGGGGAATTGGCCGTCAGCACCACATCGGGCCGCAAGGCAACGATTGCTTCAATGTTGGGGTCTAGCCCACTTCCCACCTTGACAAGACTTTTGACTTCTTGCGGATAGTCGGAATAGCGGTCTGTTCCTACCAGCCGCTTGCAGGCACCCAATACACAGACGGTTTCAGTCAGGGAAGGTAGCAAACTGACAATGCGTTGTGGTGCTTGCACAAAAGAATGGCTAAGGCCACGGTCATCCTTAACCTCAATGGCCTGTACGGGTAGAGCGAACAACAAGGCAAAGACCATGCCTGCAGGCGCAAAATGCTTGAAGAAGCGCCTCATGAAGCCAGCGCAACCGTTGCGCCCCAGTCCATGACGATGCGGTGCAATTGCGCCACGCCATCGGTTAGCGCAGCCGGACCAGGTTGCAGAATATCTGCAGACTTGATCTCAAACAATTGCTTGTTTTTTACCGCACTGATGGCGTGCCAGCCTGGGCGGGCTGCCACTTTTTCTGCCCGGAATTTTTTCCCGCACCAGGAACCGATGATGATGTCCGGGTTGCGCCGAACGATCTCGTCACTGTCTGTAATGATGCGGTTTTTTCCCAAAGACTCCGTACTGAGCTCAGGAAAACAGTCATCGCCGCCGGCTATGCCCATTAGCTCAGACACCCAGCGAATGGCACTGATGTGCGGCTCATCCCATTCCTCAAAGTAAACCCGGGGTCTGCGGGGCAAGCTGCGGGCAGTGACTTCAATCGCCTGCAGACGTTGATGCATGGCTGCGATCAACTCCAAAGCCTGCTGTCCCTGACCGACCATGCCCGCCACCTGAAACATCATCGAAAAAATCTCGGCCACGCTGCGCTGGTTAAACACTGTCACTTGAATGCCCTGGCGAATCAGCGCCGCGGCAATATCAGCCTGCAAGTCGGAAAAACCCAATACACAATCAGGCTTGAGCGCCAGAATCTTATCGATCTTGGCGCTCAGAAACGCACTGACCCTAGGCTTTTCCTGGCGCGCCCTGGACGGGCGGACGGTGTAGCCCGAGATACCCACAATGCGCGCCTCCTGCCCAAGCAGGTAAAGCCACTCTGTGGTTTCCTCGGTCATGCAGATGATGCGTTGGGGTCCCATTAGCGGGTAGGCTGCCAATTCAAGCCCATAAAAAAGGTTCGTCCAGGTGTGGCGAAGTTCAATACCTGTTGGTATTTGGCATTGGTTATGTTGTCAAGTCGAGCTACAAAGCGCCACTCTTTACTCAACATAGTTCCGGCGCTGATACTGGCGAGCATATATGCCGGCAGACGCTCGGTATTTGAAGCGTTGTTAAAGCGCTCGCCCACGGCTTTTAACTCGCCACCAAAGCGCCAAGCTTGGACCTGTCGATCCACCCCCACGTTTAGCACCTGGCGAGCACGAAGGCTCAGGTCACGGCCGGTAATTTCATCGCGTGGGTCCAGCACATCATAGGAGCCCCTATATTCATATGGTCCCGAAACCAACTTGCTGCTCAGAGTCAATCCCTGAATCACAGCACGCCCTACATTGAAGTAGCAGAAAAACCCAGCTGAACAAGTTGCTAAAGAGGAGCTAGAACTTATTAAGTTCCTAAACTCATTGCGATAAATAACCGCTTTGAATGATCGGTTCGGCTCACTGAATTGCAGACCGATTTCAGAACTCCTGTTTGTTTCTGGCAGCAATTGAGGACTTCCGTAAGGCCCATAGATTTGCTCGAGAGTGGGTGCACGAAAAGCCGTTCCCGATGAGGCTGTGGCTCGCCAATCAGGTGAAATAAAGTAGCCGTAAGAAAAAGCGCCAGTCTGATAGATACCAAATAAACTGTCACGGTCTGCTCGGGTGTTAATTTGCATAGCGTGTGCTCCCCGGCGAAGACCATAGCCAACAGCGGCGCCGTTTTGTGATCGGCTTCCAGTAAAAGCCGGGTCATAAGCGCTGGGCTGGGCTTCAAACTGATCTCTTTTTTCTTCCAGAACCGCAGTTACAACGCCACCAGCAACTTTCAAACGATTCTCAAACAATATCCCATTGAGCCGGGTTACATAATCGTTGGGGGCATCATCGCGTTTGACAATACGGGAGCGGTTGACCGTCAAATCAGTGCTGTAAAGGTCGCTCCAGACCGAGCGCAACTTCAAGCTGGACGTGTTGAGTTGGGACTTAGCCTGGTATGCCGTACCACCCCCGAAAGGAACATAACGGGAGTCAAACTGGGTATCCAAGCTATTGAATTCAAGCCGCTGAGCCTGCGTGATTTGTCGCCCCAAACTGAAATTCGCACTGCGCTGGGTGAAGGCTTCACGATCCGGTGTTTTCACAAGATCGGGCCGGGTGTTGATGCCGTCACTATCAACAATACCGAGTCCAAGGTTGTAATCCCATCCCTCTCCTGCACCATTGAATCCTGTTGATAATCTTCGGGTGCTGAGCGTATCCACGCCAATATTTGCGAAAGGTGAAAACCTCGACCTAGCCCCATTGTTGTCACCCTTTTTGGTGAAAATCTGGATCACACCACCCATGGCATCAGAGCCGTAGACTGCACTGGAAGGTCCTCTCAATACCTCTACATGATCAATCGCTGATAGGGGTATCAACTCCCAGGGTGCACCACCTCCAATCAGGCTTATGCCGTCCTGCAAATCAACCCTCACGCCGTCAATGTACAGAGCAGTCATTCGAGAGTCTGCACCCCGGATGTAAACACGTTCAGCGTCCGCGCCAGTAATCGTTTGCAAGCCGGGCAAACGAGATAACAGCTGGGACAAGCTTCCAATGCCAGATCGAACAATTTCTGCCTGATCGATCACACTGACGTCGGATAAAACATCAGTGATCGGCTGTTCGGTCCTGTAAGCAGTCACCACCGTTGTGGGTAAAGACGAAAGGTTTTGGGCACTGGAGTTCGAAAATGTCGCGCCAAGGAACAATAAGGCCATCAGAAGCCTGAAAAGGCTGAAAAATTTCATAAGGGTAAACCGGAAAAAAACCCGCCCCGGCTTCCCCGCCAGGGCATGAGCGTCAAGGCAACACGTAAACGTGCGACCACCTTGTTGGCCGGTATCCGGGCTGATGGACAACTTACATCGCCTTCCCAAAAACTTTTCAAAGTTTTCAGTGGCCGTGATGAAAGCAGAGTCTCGCGACTCGTCCACTTACCGTTGCGGGGGCAGCGCAGGTTAGGTTCGTCTTGGTCGACTCACCCTCCTGCTTCCCGTTGAACTGCAGCGTGTGAACCACACCGCGAGCACCAACGGGCCCAGTTTACCTTGAGAACGGCTTTTCAAACCCTACAATGAGTCGATGGCAAAAACCCCCCATATTGAGCAGGTAATCGATCGCGTTGAGCGTTTGCTGGTGCGGCATGAAGAATTGCAGCGCACCAATGCTTTGTTGGTATCCCAACTTGAGACCATGACCAACGAGCGGGATTCATTGAAATCCCGGCTAAGCGCTGCGCGCGCCCGGGTGGACTCCCTGCTGGTGCGGCTGTCGGATGCTACGGCTCAAGAGTCCAACAAAGGTCAGGAATGAACCAACTCGAAGTCCAAATCATGGGGCAACGCTATCTACTGGGTTGTCCAGAAGGTGGCGAGTCACGGTTGCTCGAAGCGGTTGCACGCGTGGATGACGCTATGTGCAAGATCCGTGACAAAGGCAAAATCAAGGCGCGTGACCGGATTGCAGTTCTGGCCTCGCTGAACTTGGCCTTTGAACTGACCGAAAGACCAGCGGTTGTAACGCCTGGAGCCCCTGCAACGTCCCAAGATACCCCTACCCCATCGATGGATGAAAGCGATGCGCTTCTGTTGTCCTTGTTGGAGCGCCTTGATGAGGCTCTTGGCGAAGATGGTCGCCTGCTTTGACTGATGCGCCTACAATCGACCGTGTCTGCGGTGTCGTCAGGCTTTATATTTCCTTGAACCAATGCTCATAGAGCCCGGGCTTGGAAAATCGCCTGGCTGGCGTGATCATCTCGCGTTAGATGAACCCAAAGCCAATGCTGACCTCGCCCACCTGAACCCCGGTTCAGGATGCCGGTCTGATGACACTTGCAGACACCCCTTATTTCAATGACCCTCGAACCCCTGTTGATTTTTGAGTTTCTGCTCATGGGCTCGGTGGGTGGTTTTCTGGCCGGTTTGCTGGGCATTGGTGGCGGCATGATCATGGTGCCATTCATGGCCTTTATTCTGGCCGGCAAGAACTTTCCTCCTGAATACGTTCTCAAGATGGCCGTGGCTACCTCCTTGGCCAGCATCTGCTTTACCTCCCTGTCCTCGCTTCGGGCGCATCAGAAAAAAGGGGCTGTGCTCTGGCCGGTTGTCAAAACCTTGTCGCCGGGAATCATTTTGGGCTCTTTGCTGGGCTCACAGATCGCGTCGGCCCTGCCGGGCAAGGTACTTGGCACCGTTTTTGGCTGTTTTGTCGCTTTTTTTGCCACGCAAATGCTGCTCGAGCGCAAACCAAAGCCAAGCCGTAGCCTGCCACCGCCTTTGGGCTTGTTCGGCATGGGCGGCTTGATCGGGCTCGTCTCCAGCGTGGTGGGTGCTGGTGGTGCATTCATCTCAGTACCTTTCATGACCTGGTGCAACATCAAAATTCATCAGGCCGTAGGCACCTCTTCTGCATTAGGGTTTCCGATTGCTCTGGCTGGTACCCTGGGCTATATCTGGGCCGGCCAGGGTCTGCCCGAGATGCCTGCTGGCGCTTTGGGCTATATCTACCTGCCGGGCTTGCTCATCATGTCAATGGCCAGCATGAGCACAGCGCCACTGGGGGCACGTACCGCGCACAAAATGGACACCCGACCTCTCAAACGCATTTTTGCCTTGCTTTTGTACGCCATGTCGGCCTACTTTTTCCTGAGATAAATTACACCCTGAACACAACACCCGAAGCACGGAGCAGGTCATCATGAGAATTGCATTTATCGGTCAGCAGGATTTTGGCAAAGCCGCACTTGAAGCGTTTGTAGCCCGGGGAGACACCATCGTGGGTGTTTTTTGCAAACCTGAAAAGCCAACGGAAAAACCAGATGCATTACGCGTTGCTGCCGAAGCTCTGGGGTTGCCGGTATTTCAGTTTCCCAGCCTAAAAGGCGAAGAAGCGGCACAAACCTTGACAGAACTTAAAGCAGACATCGGTGTGATGGCTTATGTTCTTCAGTTTGTACCGCAAAACCTGGTGTCCATTCCCAAACATGGAACCATTCAGTTTCATCCCTCACTGCTGCCCAAGTACCGGGGACCCTCCTCGATCAACTGGCCAATTGCCAAGGGCGACCGCCAAACCGGCCTGACCATATTCAGGCCAACGGATGGACTGGATGAAGGGCCTGTGATTTTGCAGAAAAGTTGCGACATCGGACCGGACGACACTTTAGGCAGCGTTTATTTCAACTCACTTTTCCCGCTGGGGGTAGCGGCGCTGCTGGAGGCCGCTGACCTGGTGGTAGCCGGTAAACATACCGAGCTCGTCCAGGATGAGTCCCAGGCCAGTTATGAGGGCTGGTTTCGCACCGAGGAGGCCAGAATCAACTGGGCCAACCATGTGGATCAGGTCTACAACCTTATTCGTGCCTGCAACCCTGCACCCGGGGCCTGGACGACACTGGCAGGCCAACAGGTTTCCATCTATGAGTGTCGCAAACATGTGAGCCGAACCTTCTCGGCGGTCAAGGGCAAGCCGGGCGAAATCGCATCAATCAGCGACAACGCCATTTTCGTCAACGCCCAGGGCGGGATGATAGAAATTTTGAAACTCAAAGCCGAGGGCGGGAAAAAATTGTCGGCTGCGGATTACGTCCGGGAATTCGGGCTGAAACTGGCGGTAGACACCTAAAAGGCTTCTGCATCTATTATTCATGGCCACGGTGGAAACAATCAGCCCTTAATGGTTTTCTCCCTTAAAGAACGTTTTAAAAAAGGATAGAGATGTCGCAACGTTGGGTCCGGTTCGAGTTTTCCAACAACGTACAGTTTGGAATCCTTGATGAAGGGATTATTCGTATTCATTCTGGTGACATGTTCAATGGTGCAACTGATACCGGAAAAACTGTTGCATTGAGTGATGTCAAACTCTTGATGCCGACCCAGCCCGGCAAAGTCATTGCCTTGTGGAACAACTTCATGGCGCTTGCCGAAAAGCTCAAGTTGCAAGACCCCGCCGAGCCCTTGTATTTCTTGAAGTCCCCCAACGCTTACCTCAATCCTCATGAGACGATCTGCAAACCCAGCGCCGAGGGAAAAGTCGTCTTTGAGGGAGAGTTGGGTATCGTCATCGGCAAAACATGCAAGGGCGTCGATGAATCCCAAGTACCCAGCTTTATTTTTGGCTATACCTGCGCCAACGATGTCACTCATGCAGATATCCTCAATCGCGACCCCACGTTTGCGCAGTGGGTCAGGTCCAAGGGGTTCGACACCTTTTGTCCGATCGGTCCTGCAGTGGCTACCGGCCTGGACCCGAACGATTTGGTGGTTACAACCGTTCTCAACGGCGACGTGCGTCAGCAATACCCCATCAGCGACATGCGTTTTTCTGTAGCCAAGCTGGTCAGCCTGATTTCGCAGGACATGACGCTATTTCCTGGGGATATCATCCTTTGTGGCACCTCATTAGGCGTTGGCTCCATGAAGGCTGGCAGCACGGTTTCGGTCGAAATTGCGGGCATTGGCAAACTAACGAACCGCTTTGAATGATTTTAAAACTTGGGGAAATGAAATGAAAATTGCAATTATCGGGGCTGGTGGGATTGGCGGCTACGTCGGAGCAAAACTTGGCCTGTCGGGCGAAGACGTCACGTTCATGGTGCGCGGCGCCAATTTAGAGGCCATACAAAAGAACGGCATGAAGCTCATCACCCATGACGGGGCAGAACTCATCGCCAAAAACGTCAAGGCCAGCAACAATTACCCCGAAACGGGTCCCCAGGACGTGGTGATTATTGCGCTCAAAGCCAATCAGCTCGAAGCGGTTGTCAACGATGTGCATCATCTGTTTGGACCCAAAACGGTGGTGGTGACTATGCAAAACGGCATTCCGTATTGGTACTTCCACAAGCATGGCGGCGAACTGGCAGGCAGTCAAGTCAAGAGCGTTGACCCGACCGGTGAAATTCTCAAAAAAATACCGCCTGAACGCGTCTTGGGCTGTGTGGTCTACCCGGCTGCTGAGCTGATAGCACCCGGTGTAGTCAAACACATTGAAGGTGAGCGATTCCCGGTTGGCGAACTCGATGGAACAATTTCCGAGCGCGCCACTGAAGTCTCAACCTGCTTCATCAAGGCCGGGCTTAAATCACCCGTATTGGACAACATCCGTTCCGAGATCTGGCTCAAACTCTGGGGCAACCTGACCTTCAACCCAATCAGTGCCTTGACACATTCCACCCTGGTCGATATTTGCCAAAACCCACTGACGCGGGAGATTGCCGCCAACATGATGCGCGAAGCTCAAGCAATTGCCCAGAAGTTGGGCATCACCTTTCGCGTCAGCCTGGAAAAGCGCATCGAAGGTGCTGAAAAAGTTGGTGCCCATAAAACCTCCATGCTGCAAGACATTGAGGCTGGGAAAGCCCCGGAAATCGACGCTTTGGTAGGGTCAGTGGTTGAGCTTGGACGACTGACGCAGACACCAACGCCGCACATTGACACCACTTATGGCATGGTCAAGTTGCTCGAGGTTACGATGTTGAAATCAAAGGGTCACGTCCGACTTTCCGCCTCGTAGGCATTAACCCTTAGTCGGGTGCTGAATTCAAAAAAATTGACGCGCGTCAAGAGAAATCCAAGGTGTTGGATAGACCATGCGGCCAACCAAAATATAAGTAGTCGCAGGGTTCACGGCTTTTTTCAAAAAACTTATCTTCAGGAGACATTCATGAAATCGATCTACAAGACAAATGCGAAATCTGGTTTTTTAAAAGTTGCACTCGGTGTTGTGGCAGCTGCAGCCATGCTGGCAACAACAGCGGCATCAGCCAACTGGGAACCCACCAAACCGGTTGAGTTCGTTGTACCTGCTGGTACGGGCGGCGGTGCTGACCAAATGGCCAGGTTCATCCAAGGCGTGATCATCAAGAATAAATTGATGAAAGAGCCCATGATTGTGGTCAACAAATCAGGAGGTGCTGGCGCTGAAGGCTTTCTGGATGTGAAAGATGCTAAAGGCAACCCGCACAAAATCATCATCACGCTTTCCAACCTGTTCACCACTCCCATGGCGACGGGCGTACCCTTCAATTGGAAAGACATGACGCCTGTGGCGATGCTGGCACTGGATCAGTTTGTTTTGTGGACCAATGCAGAAGCGCCTTACAAGACTGCCAAGGAATACATTGCTGCCGTCAAAGCGGCAGGCCCCAACAAAATGAAAATGGGGGGCACAGGCTCCAAACAGGAGGACCAGATTCTGACGGTGGGACTTGAAAAAGCCACAGGTACAAAGTTCATTTACATCCCCTTCAAGGGCGGCGGCGATGTGGCCGTCCAACTGGTGGGCAAGCATATTGATTCCAGCGTCAACAACCCGATTGAGGCCGTGGCACAGTGGCGTGCTGGCAAGCTCACGCCCTTGTGCGTGTTTGACGATGAGCGCATGCCCTACAAAACCAAAGTTACCGATACTCAATCCTGGTTTGACATTCCAACCTGCAAAGAGGCCGGTGTTGACACTGATTACGTTATGTTGCGCGGCATCTTCATGCCAGCGGGTGCAACGCCAGACCAACTGAAATACTACGTTGATCTTTTCAACAAGGTTCGTGCCACCTCTGACTGGAAAGAGTTTATGGAAAAAGGCGCGTTCAACCAGACCTTCCTCACGGGCGCTGATTTCACAAAGTGGCTCACCACTGCTGAAAAAACACATCAGGACTTGATGAAGGAAGCCGGTTTCCTGGCCAAATAAATTCAGGC
>JBEIGE010000042.1:0-16872 GCA_040382055.1 Hylemonella sp. | reverse complement strand
GGATATCCGACTCCGACTTGATCGGAACCCATTACCGTTACGGCAAGATTCTGAACCTGACCGACTACATGAAGGGTGCCGGTAAGGAATACACCAACCCGGGACTGGATATCAAAGACTTTATTGGTACCAGCTTTACCACCGCGCCTGATGGCAAGTTGTATCAATTGCCCACTCAGCAGTTTGCCAACCTGTACTGGTTCCGCGCTGACTTGTTCGCCCGCAAGGACTTGAAAGACAAGTTCAAGGCCAAATACGGCTACGAACTGGGCGTGCCGCTTAACTGGAGCGCCTACGAAGATATCGCCGCATTTTTCACCGAAGACGTCAAAACCATCGACGGCAAGCCAATTTATGGGCACATGGACTATGGCAAGAAGGACCCTTCGCTAGGTTGGCGTTTTACTGACGCCTGGTTGTCAATGGCGGGTACGGCTGATATTGGTATTCCGAATGGCATGCCCGTCGACGAGTGGGGGATCCGGGTTGGTGAGGACAAGTGCACACCAGTCGGTGCATCCGTATCGCGTGGTGGTGCGACCAACTCGCCAGCAGCCGTTTACGCTTTGACCAAGTACATCGACTGGATGAAAAAATATTCGCCCAAAGAAGCCATCGGTATGACCTTTGGTGAAGCCGGTCCAGTGCCTGCACAGGGCCAAATTGCCCAGCAAATCTTCTGGTACACCGCCTTCACGGCCGATATGATCAAGCCAGGTTTGCCTGTTGTGAACGCTGACGGCACACCGAAGTGGCGCATGGCGCCCGGCCCCAACGGCCCCTACTGGAAGCAAGGCATGCAAAACGGCTATCAGGATGTGGGTTCATGGACTTTCTTCAAAGACCATGACGCCAACAAAGTCGCTGCTGCCTGGCTCTATGCCCAGTTCGTAACATCCAAGACCGCTTCGCTGAAGAAGACCGTGGTTGGTCTTACACCCATCCGCGAAAGCGATATTCAGTCCAAGACCATGACAGACATGGCGCCCAAGCTTGGTGGCTTGGTGGAGTTCTACCGCAGCCCGGCACGTGTGGCATGGACGCCTACCGGAACCAATGTGCCCGACTATCCCAAGCTGGCCCAGCTCTGGTGGAAAAACGTGGCAGTGGCAGTAACGGGTGAAAAGACCCCTCAAGCTGCCATGGACAACCTGGCCGAGGAAATGGACCAGGTCATGGGGCGTCTGGAGCGCGCGGGTATGTCCAAGTGTGCGCCCAAGCTCAATCCCAAGAGCGATTCTTCAAAATGGTTGAGTGACAAGGGTGCACCATGGAAGAAACTGGCGAATGAGAAGCCAAAGGGCGAGACCATTGCGTATGACACGCTGCTCAACGCCTGGAAAAACGGCAAGGTTCGCTAAGCTGGTACTGCAAAGGCGCCCATTGTGACGCCAGGAAGCGTGCCTTCAAGGCACGCTTCCAACCCCAAATTACCTATAGTTGTTCGTGGGTCCTGAAGACTGCACGCGCAATGCTTATATCCGAACTATGTATGTCCATCCTCTAGTCCCACCGCCGCTACCAACGAAGCGCCAGGAATTGCTGGGCCAGTTGGCTGCTCATCCCCGATACGACATCGCGGTTGTGGGTGGCGGTGCAACCGGGCTAGGTGTAGCGCTGGACGCCGCGTCGCGAGGTCTTCGGGTGGTACTCGTGGAAGCACAGGACTTTGCCAAAGGCACTTCCTCTCGCTCTACCAAACTGGTGCACGGTGGCGTTCGCTACCTGGCCCAGGGCAATATTTCACTGGTGCGCGAGGCCTTGCGCGAGCGCACCACCTTGCTGCACAGTGCGCCCCACATTGCCCAGGCTCTGGCCTTTGTCATTCCTTGCTACCGTTGGTGGGAAACACCTTTTTACGCACTGGGCCTGACGCTGTACGACCAACTTGCAGGCCAGGCCGGTCTGGGCAAGACCGACATGTTGAGCAGCGCCCAAACCCAGCAGCTCTTGCCTAGCGCGCAGAACCAGGGCTTGCGCGGAGGCGTCAAATACTGGGATGGCCAATTTGACGACGCCCGCCTCGCCTTGGCCATCGGACGTACCGCAGCACAGCAGGGTGCGCTGCTCATCAACTATTGCTCTGCCGAGCAGCTCGTCTATTCACAGGGCAAGATTGCTGGACTGGAATGCATCGATAGGCACACCGGGACCCGTTACCAGATTGAGTCTCGCTGCGTCATCAACGCCACTGGCGTATGGGTTGACGCCTTGCGTGAGCGCGACGGCGCGGCCAACAGGGCTGGTGGCCGCGCACCGGTCAAGCCCATGGTCGCACCCAGCCAAGGCGTGCACTTGGTGGTGGACCGCGAGTTTTTACAATCCAATGTGGCACTGATGGTGCCTAAAACCTCGGATGGCCGGGTCTTGTTTGCTGTACCTTGGTTGGGCAAAGTCATCTTGGGAACCACCGACACGCCTTCCAAAGACTTGGCGCTGGAGCCCACGCCCTTGAAGGAGGAGACAGACTTCATCTTGGGCGAGTCCGCACGGTACTTGCGCAAGGCTCCCACCCGCGCGGACGTCAAAAGCGTCTGGGTAGGCCTGCGCCCGCTGGTCAAACACCACGACGACGAGGGTGCAACACAAAAACTCAGCCGTGAACACACCGTGATCGTGAGCCGCAGCGGCCTGGTCACCGTGACTGGCGGCAAATGGACCACCTACCGGGTCATGGCAGAAGACGTGCTCAGCGTATGCCTGGAGCGTGGGCTGGTTGAGACCATGCCCGTCTCGTGTACCGCCCAAATGACGCTGGTAGGCGCCCCCGCGCCGGGCCAGGGCGAGAACAATCCAAGCTTACGCGACGGCCAGGGCATGCACAGCTATGGTGCCGAGCGTGAATTCATCGCCACGCTGCCCGGCGCTGATCGCTGGATCGCTCCGGGCCTGTCCGAAGCCATGGTGCGATTTGCAGCGCGCCATGAATACGCCCGCAGCGTCGAAGACGTGCTGGCCCGGCGCTCTCGCCTACTGTTCCTCGACGCCCGACTCGCTGCTGGTATAGCGCCGCTGGTGGCCGACATTCTGGAGCAAGAGAACGGCGAGAACCCCAGCCTGACCGAATTCCTGGATTTGTGTGCGCACTTTTCGCAAGTGCCTTGAAAAAAACTGACCGTATTGACATCCCACCGTGCATACGGTGATAACAAGGCCAAGCCGAAGGGACTAGTATCGGTCTCATGGATCAGGTATTTGAGATTGCTTTGCGCCTTGTTGCCGCCACGATCGTTGGCGGCTTCATCGGCTTGAACCGCGACCTGCACGGCAAACCGACGGGTGTGCGCACCATGGGGCTGGTGGGCCTGGGTTCGGCTTTGATTGTTAGTACGGCTGAGCTCGTGGGCGGCAATGGGGATGCCACGCGAGCCGTCCAAGGCATTGTCACGGGCATTGGCTTTCTTGGTGCCGGGGTCATTGTCAAGAATTCGACCTCAGACCGCATTCACGGCTTGACGACTGCGGCATCAATCTGGCTCACAGCGGCGCTGGGCGTGACCTGCGGGCTTGGCTATTGGGTGCTGGCGCTGGTAGCCACCGGCCTGAGCTTCGTGGTTTTGATCTTGGGCGGCCCGCTCGAGAAGGCCATTCACAGCCGCTGGCCGCATAAGCCAGAAGATCTGGAGACACCACCATGACCTTGGACATGCACCACGTCGGTCGCAGAGCAATTGCCGGGCTCAGGCCGACGTAATTGTCCGCACCTCCCAGTATCTGAAAATCAGACGACTGCAACTTATCGGCTTGCTAATACTACGTCCCCTGCGGTTCGTGGAGTTGCTTCTGACTCCGCTCATCCTGTCATGGGCGTTTTTGGCGCAGACGCGACTAACTTTCACGTGCCGGCGCACCGCCCGAGACCTGCTGAATTAGAGGTTGTCCATGAGCCAGTCGGCAATGATGTTGGCGCCGACTTGGCGATTATCTTCCTGGCAGTGCTCGCTGCCGCCCTCGTAGGCGCTTAGTACGCGCAGCGTCTTGTTCTTGGAACCCACGGCTTCGTAGAGCCGCTGTGCAAAGTCGAGTTGCACAATTGTGTCGTTCTCGCCATGCAGGCAGAAAAACGGGCAGGTCATTTTTTCGGCGATGCCGGTGAGCCGGTAGTTCTCCAGCTTTTTCATGCAAGCGTCGATGTCCGGCATGCCCAGCACCCATGGCAGCTGAAAGCCGGGCGCCGAGAGTTTGGAGCCGCCGGTTTCCATGATCTTGCGCCGGCGTACCCAGGACTCGTGGTAGTCGAAGTGGCCGCCCCAGGCCACGCAAGCGGCAAAGCGCTGGTCCATTGCCGCTGCGCGTGGTGCGTAATAGCCGCCCATCGAAAAGCCCATGACGGCAACGCGCTTCATGTCCATCTCGGGGCGAGTGGCCAGCCAGTCGTAGGCGGCGCCAGCCGGTACTTCATAATCGTATCGGCTGGCAATGCCTTGCAGGCGCAGCGCCTCGCCCTGGCCGGGGCCGTCGATGGCCAGCACATGGATGCCGCGCTTGGCGATCTCCACGCCGCCAAACAAGACACTCATTTCCTTGGCGTTGTCCAAGCCGTCGAACATGACGACCGCTGGGGCTGGCCCCTGTACTTCGGCCTTAAGCAGCCAGGCGGGCAGGGTGGTGTCCTCGTAAGGCACTTCTACGCGCTCGATTTGCGGAAACCGTCGCTCGGTGCCTTTTTCAAAACAGCGCAGACAGCTGCGATAGGTGTCCCACTTGCGATCTGAAGGCGGCAAGAAGCGTTCACCGCAGAAGTAGTAAATGGCCGCACGCAAATAGTACGCGCCCGAAGTCAGGCGATGGCCTTTGGCCTCTTCGTCATCACCAAAGCCTTCAATGCGCTTGGCCATGGCGTTCCACTCGGCCCACCACAACTCATTGTCGCCCTCGTGGCCGCGCAGCTTTTGACCGATTTGGTCGATCTCGCTGATCGAAGCAGCGCCCCAGCCTGCCATCTCGATGCCAAACATCATGCCCTGCGACCACATGTGGTTGGTCGGGAAATATTCAAACCAATGGCTCATCGAATTACCCTGCAAAAAAGGAAAGTTGTTTCTGGTCGATCTTGAAGACGTCGGCCAGCCAGTCAATCATCAGCTCCTGACCCAGCGTCGGGTTGTCGTGCTGACAATGCTCGGCCCCGGTTTCTTCTTCGCTGGTCAGGCGCAGCGTGGCGTTTATGCCGTGCCGCTTGGCGTAGTCGTAGACCTGCTTGACCGACTCCACGCCCAGCACGTCGTGCCCGCCGTGGATGATGAGGTAAGGGCATTTCATGTTTTCTAGAACGCCGTCCAATGTGAAGGGCCGCGCAATCTCGGTTGCCTCGGCCATGGTCTTGGCACCGAACACCCACTTGATGTGTCCGGCCAGGCCGTGGTTTTCGTCGCGCGATTTCCAGCGCTCGTGAATGTCCCAGATCGCCCCGTGAGAAATGCAGGCCGCCAGGCGCGGCTCCTTGGCACCGGCCCGCGCTGCGTAATAGCCGCCCAGGCTGGAGCCGCTCATGGCAATGCGAGAGGTGTCCACGTCGCTGCGCTGCTCCAGCCAGTCGATGCATTTGCCAATCGGTACCTCGTAGTCGTAGCGTGTTACCAGTCCATGTCGTCGCAGTGCGCCGCCCTGTCCCGGTCCATCGACCAGCAAGACCGACAGGCCGCGTTGCAGCGCGCCGCGCGCGGTCATGAACCACAACTCGTCCTTGAAAGAGTCCAGTCCGCCGACAGATATGAGCACCGGTTGCCTGGCCCCACCGTTTGGTGAGCGGATGAAGTAAGCCGGGAGGGGCTTGCCAGGCTCGTATGGAATATCGACCACTTCCCCCCTTGGCGTGAGCTGCGCCAGAAACTTGTGCGAAGCTTTTTCGCAGCGGTCAAATGTCGCCAGACGACGCGGATCTTCAGCCTTCAGCCAGAACTCCGCTTCTCGAAAATAATTGGCTGCGCGTAGCCAGCAGTTCATGGCACTGCGCACGTGGTCTAGGGCCATTTCCTCGTCGCCGCGCCGGTCATTGCGCTCGGCAATGTGCGTCCATTCCTTGTGCCAACTCTCAAAGTCGTTGGCAATGATCTTGCTGCCGGCTTGGAACACCTCGCTGACGGCGCCGCCTCCCTCTTGCGTTTCGCCCAGTCCGCGGCGGAACTGGTAGGACATCCAAAAATCGTTGTGCCAGTGGTGCCAGCCAAAGGGCTCGTAACTCGGTGGTTTGATGTTCATGCAGGTCTTTCTTGTTATTTACTTGGCGTCAAGGTTGAGCTTTCGCAACAGGCCGCCCCACTTGTCAAAGTCCGTGCGCCAGGCTGTGCCCAAGGTGGCCGGAGTACCAGAAATAGTGTCCAGACCCAGGCCTTGCGCTTTTTGGTTGATCTCGGGCCGGACAAGTACAGCGTTGACCGCGTTGTTGAAGGCGGTCACATTGGCCGGAGACGTGTCCTTACGGGCAAAAAATCCAAACCAGCCAAGTGCTTCATAGCCAGGCACGCTCTCGCCGAAAGTGGGAATATCCGGCGCATCCTTGTTGCGCGCTCTGCCGGTTACCCCAAGTGGCACCAAGCGTGCGCCCTGCACTTGCGGGTAAACGCTGGAAAAGCCGGCAATCGTCATGCTGACCTGGCCACTGATGGTGTCTGTCAAGGGCTGGCCGCTACCTTTGTAGGGAACGTGGATGAAGCTCAGCCCGACCCGCTCTTTCAATAGCTCCATCGCCAAATGCGGAAACCCTCCTTCGCCGTTGGTGGCCAGGCTGAGCTTACCGGGATTGGCCTTGGAATAAGCAACCAACTCGGGAATGCTCTTGACCCCCAGGGCCGGGTTGACCACTAACAGCATATAGTTTGAATATGCCATGGCCACCGGCACAAATTCGTTTCTCACGTCAATCGGCTGCTTGTTGGAGATCGGCGCTACGGCCATGCTACCCATTTGCCCGATCACAAAAGTATGACCATCGTTGGGTCCTTGCAACGCGCTTTGAAGTCCGAGCAAACCGGATGCACCGGGTTTGTTGTCCAGCACCACGGGCTGGCCCAGAAGTTCTTGCAACCCCGGCGCCAACAGCCGCCCAATGGTGTCGGCCAAATCACCAGCCGGGTAGGGGACGATCACTCGAATGGGTTTGGTGAACGTCTGCGCATGGGCAGAAAACAGGGCCAGCGGCCCAACCAATCCCAACAAGGCCGCAGCGGCGGCAGCTTTAAGCCAATTCTTCATAAGACTTCCTTGATGAACACAGATGACGAACTGATACACCGGTGCCGGCAAATCAAGTCAGAAAACTTTTATCAAAGCACTTTAACACTAAGAAAATGAGCAGCCGCTGTCAAAACATGTTTGCCAGAGAGTATCGCGTCCGTACGGAACAAATTGCCGCGCAACGGGGCTTTGTGTGTGCCCTCTGCATGACCCTTACCTTCTCAGAAAGCCGTGTCAGGCGGAAAGCTGCGTTTCGGTGGAAGACCAAGAAATTCCGCTGTCCCGCAGAAAATCCACCAACATTCACTGCTTGTTCCGTGTCCACGCCCATGCGTTGCAAGGACGGTCGGTACTGAACGTCCCTTGGGTGTTGGCGGCTGCATTCCAAGCATGTTAGGGTAATTCCGCGATGGCTATTTCCGGGGTCTCATGTTAAAAATTAACAACTACTACTCTGGAGTATCGGTATGTTTTACGCGTACAAGCGAATGGTGGGTTCGTGTTTCGTGTTCATGTTATCCATTTGTGCACTGAGCCCTTTTTCCGTGATGGCGCAAACTTCCTGGCCGAACAAACCCATAAAAATCATCATTCCGTTTCCACCAGGTGATTCAATTGATTTGACCGCCCGCATGATCAGCCCCAAGTTGACCGAGATGTTGGGTCAACCTGTGATTGTTGAAAATATTCCGGGTGGAAGTGGACAGGTCGGGTTGTCTGTGTTGGCCAAAGCCCTACCAGATGGCCACACCATTGGAGTTGGTCAGGCGGGTAATCTGGTCGTCATACCGCACACCTTCAAAAAAGTTCCATACGATGGATTGAAAAGCTTCGCGCCGATCTCCCTGACAACCACCAACTATCAGGCCATCGTGGCCAACATGGATGCGCCTTTTAGAAATTTGCGCGAAATGATCGATTACGCCAAATCGAACCCGGGGAGATTGTCGGTGGCGACTAACGGGGAGGGTGGCTATCCTCACCTGACCTTCGAGGATTTGCGTATAAAAGCAGGGTTTACCTATTTGCATATTCCCTACAAAGGTAGCGTCCAGGTGACCAACGATGTCCTGAGCGGTCAGGTGCAAGCAGGGATTCTGGGCATGGCGCCATTCGCTCCGCACATCAAGGCGGGAAAATTGCGATTGATCGCTATCAGCTCTCCTAATCGCGTGGCTGATTGGCCTGATGCACAAATTGCTCAAGATGTTGTGCCGGGGTTCAGTGCATTGGGTTGGTTCGGTTATGTGGCCCCTGCCGGAACTCCCACAGCCGTGATTGAGAAATTGAACAAATCGATCAACATTGCCCTATCCGACAAAGTAATTACTGAACGGCTCAATGGATTGGGGCTTACCGTTGTGAATGAATCGCCGCAGTATTTCGAGCGGGTACTCAAAGAGGATCAAGAAAAATACGGGAACATTGTCAAGACCATTGGTTATCAACCGCAATAGGACACATTCAATATGAACGCCCCCCACCCCAATGACTGGAAATCAGAGATCAGAGATGGCATGCGCATCGATTGGGATGTTCCCATCATCATGGACGATGGACTGGTCTTGCGCGCTGATATCTTTAGACCTGTAGAGGCTGGTCGCTATGCCGTGTTACTGAGTTATGGTCCTTATGGCAAAGGCCTTTCATTCCAGGAGGGATACCCAACTGCCTGGAACAAAATGGTCGAGGACCATCCGGACACTGCACAGGGATCCAGTAACCTGTACCAGAACTGGGAGGTCGCAGACCCGGAAAAATGGGTGCCTGACGGCTATGTGTGTGTCCGTGTTGATTCACGTGGAGCGGGTCAATCACCCGGTGTGATAGATCATCATTCGATTCGCGAAACCCGCGATTTATACGATTGCATTGAATGGGCCGCATCCCAGACATGGAGTAATGGAAAGATTGGTTTGTCCGGGATTTCGTATTACGCCAGTAATCAATGGCGTGTCGCTGCACTCAAGCCTCCTCATTTGGCCGCTATTTGTGTGTGGGAAGGATATGCAGACCGCTATCGGGACTCCACACACCATGGCGGTATTTTGTGTACCTTTGTGAAACATTGGCAGGACATGCAGGTCCGAAAAGTACAGCATGGTGTTGGCGAGAGAGGACCTGTCAGCAAAGTGACTGGAGAACTTGTCTGTGGCCCTCATACCCTGGATGAGACCGAACTGGCTTCAAGGCGGGTCCCGATGTGGTCTGACCTCTGTGAACACAATCTGGACGATGTCTATTACGCCCAAAGAACACCTATTCTCGAAAATATTGAAACGCCGTTGCTCTCATGCGGTAACTGGGGTGGGCATGGTCTGCACAACCGGGGTAATGTTGAAGGATATGTTCGTGCAGGTTCCAAACATAAGTGGTTGGAAATGCATGGTGGCGCGCATTGGGCGGGCTACTACACAGACTACGGTGTCGCTTTACAAAAAAAAGTTCTTCGACTTTTATTTACGAGGCGTTGAAAACGGATGGGAGAGCCAACAACCAAAGGTTCAACTTCAGGTCAGGCATATCGACCGCTTTGAATTGCGCCAAGAGAACGAGTGGCCTATTGCCCGAACACAATGGACCCGGTTCTATCTCAATGCTCAGGATCAGCAACTCTCGCAGCATGTGCCACAGGATAGTGCAAGTGTCACCTATCTGCCGATGAAAAACGGGTTGACATTCACCACGCCGGCGCTTCAGTCTGATTGTGAAATTACGGGCCCCTCTGCCTTGAAACTCTTTGTGAGTTCGGCTTCCAGCGATGCGGACTTTTTTGTCGTGTTTCGCGTGCTGGATCCTCAAGGACGCGAAGTGGTTTTCCAGGGTGCGCTGGATCCCCACACGCCCGTTGGACAGGGCTGGTTGCGCGCCTCGCATCGCAAGCTCGATGCCAGATTGAGTGAGCCCTACCGTCCCTACCACACACATGATGAGAAACAACCCTTGACCCCTGGTCAGGTGTATGAACTTGATATCGAAGTTTGGCCCACCTCAATAGTGATTCCAAAAGGACATCAGATTGCCTTGACCATTCTGGGTAAAGACTATGAATGGGACGGACCCGCGGCGACGCTTTCGAACATGAAAAATCCCATGAAGGGATGCGGGCCATTTATCCATGATGAGCCTTCCGATCGACCTGAAGCCATATTCTCTGCCGCTGTGACGGTACACACGGGTGCTAATCAGGCAAGCTATTTCATGTTGCCGGTCATCCCGACAAGGTGAAATAATTTCCACAACACAGCAATAAAACACATTTCAATGGGATCGGCCATGAAACAAAGACAACTTGGACTGAATGGGCCGATGGTTTCTGCGCAAGGACTCGGATGCATGGGTATGTCCATACTTTATGGCCAGCCAGATGATGCGATGTCGATAGCCACTATCCATCATGCGCTTGAGTCTGGTGTCAACATGATTGTGACGTCAGATGCCTATGGTAATGGTGCCAATGAATCCCTGGTTGGAAAAGCGTTGGCAGGACAAAGAGACCGGGTATTCATCTGTACCAAGTTCGGCAACCTGGCTCTTGCAGGAGGTGGCGATACCGGTTTCACAGGCGGACATCCAAGTCATGTTGCGATTGCCTGTGACCGGTCATTGAAACGGTTGCAGGTGGATGTCATTGATTTATATGCCTTGCATCGGGTTGATCCTACGGTTCCCATTGAAGACACCGTAGGAGCCATGAAGCGATTGGTGGAGCAGGGCAAGGTCAGATACCTGGGGCTCTCAGAGGCTGGAGCTTCCACCATTGAGCGAGCCCACCAGGTTCATCCAATCACTTCATTGGAAACTGAATATTCTTTGTGGAGCCGAGATGTTGAAGGTGAAATCCTGACTACTTGCAGGAGACTTGGGATCGCCCTGATGGCCTATGCCCCTCTTGGTCGTGGATTTCTGAGTGGGGCCATCAAGTCAATCGACTCCCTGGGAGAGAAGGATGGCCGACGAAATCAGCCTCGATTCCAGGCTGAAAATCTGGCCAAAAACGTGAGCTTACTTGAAAAAGTTGAAAAAATCGCAAACCAAAAGAATGTGACGATCGCGCAGTTGGCCTTGGCCTGGGTGCATTCGCAAGCGAAGGATATTTTCCCTATTCCGGGTACCAAGCACGTCAGTTTCCTTGATGAAAACATGGCGGCTTTTGAAGTCGTATTGAATTCAGAGGAGCTGGATCATCTCAGCCAATTGTTTCCGAAAAATGCTGCAGCAGGCTATCGATACCCTGAGCCGGCATTGAAGGGTCTGGGTATCTGAGATGCGCGGTGTAGTCTCGGATCCCTTACCTTCCCCGCGGAGATTATGGGGACTACCGGTGTAACACCCCCTGCCGGAGGCCATCATGCGAGTGTTTCACTTTCATTTGTAGCTGCCGACACCCAAGTGACAGTCAGTACCGCTCAGATTTTGATAAAGATCACCCCATTGCGTCATACAAGGCCGTCGCTTTTTAGGTACTGAAAAGCTTCACAACATTTATTTTGTGAGAACCAGTCAAGGCTTTTTTGACGATCTTGTAGATGTCAAGATCAAAATTTAAGTCTTCAGACTGGGCAAGGTCGTCCAGCTCATCGTGGTCGTTGGCGGTGCCCAAATAGCACCATTTTGTAATAACAATCATGCGGTTCCCGTCTTTTATCTCAACCGCACCGGCAAATGGCCAAACCGGGACCTTGTAAAGCTGAAGGGCTGTTTGCAACTTTAGGTTGTGCACCGCCAAAGACACTTTGCCAATGCATGCGCCATTGCATTGTTTGACCTGGTAGCCAAAGCAAGGTTTGCCCTCGTCCACTTTTTCCAAGCCCAGCAAGGCCTCACACAGTTGGTACTTCTTGGCGACGGTTGCTAAGTAACCCAGCGCTTCTTTTTTATTGTAAAAAAGCCCGTACAGATTTTCTTGAAAGCCGGGTTGTAAGTGCTTGTGTGTAATTAGTGTGGGTCTGTCACAGCCTGATGAGTCCTGGCTCAATTGCCATGCGCACAAGTCCTTTGAGCGGCGAAGCTTGATGTTCATGCTCGGCATCCGCTCTTTGATGAGCTTTGCCTCCAAAATTAAAGCACTCAACTCACCACTGGTCTCGATACATTCGATGTGATGAACTTGTTGGGACAGCTTCATTTCTTTGCGGACGGTAAGCGCACTTTGGAAATGGCCCATCACACGACTGCGCATTGAAATGCTTTTGCCAATGTACAAAGGGGCGTGGTGCTCGCCGTAAAAAACATAGCAACCCGGTGTGTCCGGAATTGAATCGATGACGGATTGGCTGATGTTTGGCGGCAGGCTGACATGGCTCACCAATTGACGCACCGCTTCAAGCAAGCGCGCTTGGCCGAAAGTCTTTTCACACACATGCCAAAACTGGACCAGCAAATCGGCGTCGCCCAAGGCCCGGTGCCGCGCACTGACCGTCAGCCCGTGTACGGCGACGAGGGTGTCCAAGTTGTGCCGGACCTGTTGCGGGAAAAGCAGTCGCGAGAGCTTGACGGTGCACAGAACCTTCGGTCGAAAATCCATACCTAACCGCTTAAAAGAAGCTTTGATGAAGCCATAGTCAAAGCGTGCGTTGTGAGCAACAAAGATCTTTCCGTCAAGCTCCTTCTCAATTTGTAGCGCGAGTTCGTCAAATGGAGGGCGGCCCGCCACCATGGCAGGCGTGATTCCCGTCAATCTCTGGATGTTTTGAGGAATGAAGGTTTGAGGATCTATCAAGCACTCCCAAGCACTTTCTTGCCCGTTAGCCAGTGTCTTGATGCCGATTTCAGTGATCCGGTCACGGTCCGAATTGCCGCCCGTGGTTTCGATGTCGACAAATGCAAGAACAGGGAATTCGGTGTCTATAAATTTCATTGAAAAGTCAAGGTTCGAGAGCTTTCCATGAGCCTACATAAACAAGCAAAGTATGGTGATTGGCAGGCTCGATGGTCAAATCTTTTTGACGCCGACGATTATTGGACGAGTATTACCGATTTTGTTGACCATGGTCGGTACCCGCACCCCGCGTCTCCAAGCCATAGCGCTGAATAAATGACATCATCAAAAGCCCACTCTGGCGTTGTTTACTGGTTCAGAAACGACCTGCGCCTGCACGACAACCGCGCCTTGCAACAAGCCATTGCGCTGGCCGAGAGGCACCACACTTGGCTGCAACCGGTGTATGTGCGCGACAGTCCTCTGCAACTGACCACCCCTAGGGGCTTTGAGCGCTGGCGCACCGGCTAAACGGGCCACCCCTTTGAACCGCCTGATTGACGACATGACGACGGTGATGCTGGCCGAGTTTGATGCTGAGACTCGCTTTCGCTTGCATGCCGCGCGGGGTGCCGGCAAGGAAGAGGCCGGCTTGAAATTGCTCGATAAGGCGAAGGGCTCAAGCTAGGCTTAGGCTTTACGACAAGAAGGGAGAGGATATGAGCGACAGCACACCCATTTATGCCTATAAAGCTTTGTTTGAAGCCAAGCCTCTGGTCAAGTGCGGCGTACACCGTGCAAGTCATCGTGAGTAATCTTGATGCTTAATTTGATGCACAACAGCATCAATGATTGGGAATTAACAACTACCGTCACCATCGAAGATTCCTTGTACGAAAAGGCACTTGAAGTGGCCGATCCGGGTATGGACCGGGCAGAAGTTTTCCGTGAAGCTATGAAAACCTTTGTGCGGATCGAGGCTGCTAAACGCTTGGCAGCTTTAGGTGGCTCCATGCCGGATATGCCGACGTTCCCCGTCGAAATACCGAGCCAGATGCGTAATGACGGTTCTGGTGGATACATCTGTTTGGGTGGATCATTTCCGGCGTCCTAACCCTCTGCTTGCCCGATTGATGGAGCTTGATGAAGTGTTGAGCCACCCTATGGTGGTGGGTGAGCTGGCCTGTGGCACGCCACCCGAGCCGAGGTTGCGCACCTTATCTGGTATGGGACTGCTTCTGATGTCCAACGTGGCAACGCCAGGGGAGGTGCGTGCTTTTATTGAGCGTGAAGCTTGTTTGGTCTGGGATGCGGTTGGATCGACTGACGTTCTTGGCCAGCGTTCAGGTTCAGGGCTTGACTCGGGCCATCGCCGGTGGGTTAATATGGCGTGATTTACGCGCCGATCTGGTGCCGAAACATTCTGGGGTAAACGCGGGTTATGCAATCCAATCGTCTTTCATCTACGCAGTTCAGGGCGCTTGAGCTGGGCTTGTTGTTTTGTGCGATGCTGGCCTTGGCTGCTTGTGGAGGTGGAGGTGGAGGAGCCAGCGGGACACCCCCGAGCAGTGCCCCACCTTCGGTTGAGCGGCAAGTCAATGCAACCCTTACGGACAGCAACATCACAGCCGCTCCCAGCACCGCAGAGGCGCCCCACCTGGCTATCAACCCATCGCCAGCAGTTAGCGCCCGGGGTAAGTTGTTGGTATTCATTCCCGGTACCAAGGCAATTCCAACGCAATACACCTACATTCTCCGGGCGGGCACCGCGCGGGGGTTCCATGCGGTCGGACTTAATTATGAAAACCAAACAGCCATGGGCAGCCTGTGCCAGACCAGCGGGGTCTCCAACTGCTACTGGAATGCACGCAACGTGGTTGTTTTTGGCGGTGGCTCGCCGGTGACTGGCCAGAGTGCAGTGTCATCGGCAGATTCCATCGTCAACCGCTTGAACAAGTTGCTGGTCTGGCTCAAGGCCAACCAACCCGCCGAGAGCTGGGGACAGTTTTTGACCCCTGAGAACACCGTGGATTGGAGCAAGGTCGTACTTGCCGGTCACTCCCAGGGCGGTGGGCATGTCGGCGTTTTGGCTAAAACTGTTTCATTGAGCCGCGCGGTTTACTTTTCCTCGCCAGAAGACTGGAATGATCTAACCGACCAGCCCGCCACCTGGACCGCAGACAGGGCCAACGTCACGTCAGCAAACTTGCAGTACGGTTTCGGTGCTGACAGCGACACGCTGGTGCCTAACGCACATGCCTCTGCGCATTGGGATAGCCTGGGTTTGGCCAAACCAGGTTCCGGGCCGGTGTTGTTTAACGACGGTGGTACACCGGCATCCGGCTCCCGCCAGTTTCGAACCTCACTGTCTTATAACCCGGCCAGTACCGCGCTGGGACCACAACTCAAAAATCACGGGATCACGGTGGTCGATACGTCCACCCCGCTCGATGGAAATGGAAAGCCGCTGTTCGATACCAACGGCGTTTGGGAGTACCTGTGTTTTCAGTGAGATGCAGCAATCGCTTTGGCGGTGTCGTCGGTTTGCTGCTCATGGGCTGGCTTAGCCTGACCAGTGCGCAGGAGCACCTGCAGTTGCAGCGGCAAGACTACAAGCGTGTCGAGGCCACTGCCTACTCGCCGCTTGCAGGTAGCTGTGCCGGTGTTGCTGTCATTTCGCCGGGTGCTGGTGGCTCTGAAAAGGGTTACCGGTACTTGGGAGACGCGCTGTCCGCTTTGGGATACCTGGCCGTGGTGGTCGCTCACCAAGAGAGTGGCAGAAGTGCACTGCGCGAGCAAGTACGCCGTGAGGGCTTGCGTGGGGGCTTGGCCGAATTGATCACCGACCCCGATGCTTATCGAGGCAGGTTGCAAGACATTGCCGCCGCAAGGAAATGGGCAGACACCCACTGCAATTCGGCGACCAAGCTGCTGATAGGACACTCCATGGGAGCTGCGACTGCCATGATCGACGCGGGCGCGAGAAACAAAGTGGACGCCCAGGGCAGCAACTCTTTTACAGCCTATATTGCCCTGTCGCCGCAAGGCGTCGGTTCGATATTCCCTCAAGGTGCCTGGTCGGATATCCGAAAGCCGGTGCTGATGCTGACCGGCACCCGCGATACGGAGCTGGGTGGAGCCTCGTGGGAAACCCGCACCGAACCCTACAAGGACATGCCGCCCGGGTGTAAATGGTTGGGTGTGATTGACGGCGCTAGTCACCTGAACTTTGCCGGCAACGGGTTGTCACGCAAAACCGAGTTGCTCACAGTGAGGGCCATTGGTGCTTTTCTCGATGGCATCCGCACGGGCGACTGCAAAATGCCCTCTCCATCTGACGGAATGAACTTGATCTCAAAATAGCAGGCATGCACCTGCCAAGGAGTAAAGGGATGGGATCAGGCAAGTAAGAAAAAGAAAAGCCTGCTAGCAATTAACTAGCAGGCTTTCTATACCCCAAAAGGGAAATTTGGCTCCTCGACCTGGGCTCGAACCAGGGACCTACGGATTAACAGGATAGCTGACTTTAAAATAGTCGTTTAAAATCAACACCTTGCATCGCTTGTTTTGTGTTGAAGTCAGCTACGTTAAGTCCTGATAAGTCAATAACGGTTGTACGTAGCTACGTTTTAGCTACAGTCTGGCGTGGGGTTAAATTCCTAAATGCAAACAGGACTTCCGCTTTAAGACTTGTCCTCCAATAGAGGGCAAGTCATTATCTCCGGCTGTCTCGAACGTACCCCCGGAGAAAATCGCTCGCCTGTGAAGTACAGCACTCCATTGCCTTATTCACACGTCGATATTGGCAGCATGTGTAATTTGCAACCTTTTGAACTAATCGCTTGACAGCCCTTACAATTTTTGGATACCCTATGGTCTCTTTACGCGTTCTACGAGTGGGTTTCGTAGAATAGTCGGGCGCTTCGCCAGACTCTCAATGATTGAGTTTTATTACCGCTGCGAAACCGGAAACGGGTTTGCCTGCGAGCACTCGG
>JBEIGE010000041.1:0-17403 GCA_040382055.1 Hylemonella sp. | reverse complement strand
GCCCGGTGGTCGGCATTGTCAAACACCAGCTCCACACTGGCCCGGCTGGCGGGCTTGCGTAAGTTGGTGCCATTGAAGATGACATCCTGCATGGACTCACCACGCAATTCGCTTGCGCGGCTCTCGCCCAATACCCAGCGCACTGCATCCATGATGTTGGACTTGCCACAGCCATTGGGGCCCACCACGCCCACGAGTTGACCGGGCAGCACAAAATTGGTGGGCTCGGCAAACGACTTGAAACCGGAAAGTTTGATGGAATTGAGACGCACGCTTGACTCAGCTTGAAGCTAACTTGTTGATTACATTGAGAAATTAGACTAATCCTGGAGCGCCGGAAGTCGCTGACGGTTCAGGGTCTGCCACAGACGCATTCACGCCCCTATTATTCATCAGGTCAGCCAGGATCTGAATCCGATGCGGCCACCGTGGCCAGATGCCGAATGCGCAATCGAATCAAAACGATAATCGCCCACCATGAACCCGAATTTATCCCGTCTTCAGCCCTACCCGTTCGAGCGGCTCAAACAACTCTTCGCCGGTGTCCAGCCCAACCCCGACTACCGCCCCATCAGCCTGGGCATCGGGGAACCCCGCCACGCAACACCGGAGTTGATCAAAAACGCACTGACCAGCCACTTGGCCGGGCTGTCCAGCTATCCCGCCACCGCGGGTGAGCCCGCCCTGCGCGAGGCGGTGGCGGCCTGGCTGCACCGGCGTTACGCGGTAGCCGTGAATCCTGCCACGCAAATTCTGCCTGTCAACGGCTCTCGCGAAGCGCTGTTCGCCCTGACCCAAACCCTTGTTGACGCCTCAAAACCCGGTGCTGCCGTCCTTTGCCCCAACCCCTTCTACCAAATCTACGAAGGCGCAGTCATCTTGGCCGGGGCGCAACCCCACTATGTGGCCAGCGACCCGGCGCTTAACTTTGCCGTGGACTGGGACAGCGTGCCGCCAGAGCTATGGGCGCGAACCCAGATGATTTTTGTGTGTTCGCCGGGCAACCCTACCGGTGCCGTCATGCCGCTGGCCGAATGGAAAAAACTGTTTGAGCTCAGTGACCGTTATGGCTTTGTGATTGCCTCTGACGAGTGTTACAGCGAAATCTATTTCCGCGATGAGCCGCCGCTGGGCGGGCTGGAAGCGGCCTCCAAGCTGGGGCGGCATGATTTCAAAAACCTGATCTCGATGACCAGCCTGTCCAAACGCAGCAATGTTCCAGGCATGCGCAGTGGCTTTGTGGCGGGTGACGCAGCGCTGATCAAACAGTTTTTGCTCTACCGCACCTACCACGGCAGCGCCATGAGTACGGTGGTTCAGGCCGCCAGCGTGGCGGCCTGGAACGATGAACAGCATGTCGTAGAAAACCGCCAGCTGTACCGCGACAAATTTGCGCAGGTCACACCGGTACTGGCCGAGGTGATGGATGTGGCGCTGCCCGACGCCGGTTTTTACCTCTGGGCAGGCATCCAAGGCAATGACGCCGATTTCGCACGGGATCTGCTCGCTCTTTACAATGTCACCGTTTTGCCCGGCAGTTATCTTGCGCGTGAGGTCCATGGCGTCAATCCGGGAGCAAAGCGTATCCGCATGGCCCTGGTTGCCAGCACTGCAGAGTGCCAGGAAGCCGCACAGAGAATTGTCCAATTTATCCGATCCAGAACCTGAAACTCGAAAACCTTTAAGTACCTTTATGACACAGCAACTCCAACACATCATCGACACCGCCTGGGAAGACCGGGCCAACATCTCCGCCAAATCGGCTTCAAAAGAAGTCAGTGATGCCGTTGAGTACGTCATTACCGAGCTGAACAAAGGCCGCCTGCGGGTGGCCACACGCCAAAGCGTCGGCCAGTGGACCGTGCACCAGTGGATCAAAAAAGCCGTGTTGCTGTCTTTCCGCCTCAAGGACAACGCTGTCATCAAGGCTGGTGATCTGGGGTTTTACGACAAGGTACAAACCAAATTTGCCCACTTGACTGAAGCGCAGATGAAGGACAGCGGTGTGCGCGTGGTGCCCCCTGCGGTAGCCCGGCGCGGCAGCTACATTGCCAAAGGGGCCATCCTGATGCCCTCTTACGTGAATATCGGGGCTTATGTCGATGAAGGCACCATGGTCGACACCTGGGCTACGGTTGGCAGTTGCGCCCAGGTCGGCAAAAACGTGCATTTGTCTGGCGGCGTGGGCCTGGGCGGCGTGCTTGAGCCCTTGCAGGCCAACCCCACCATCATTGAAGACAACTGTTTTATCGGCGCGCGCTCCGAGGTGGTTGAAGGCGTGATCGTTGAGGAAAACTCGGTGATCTCCATGGGTGTTTACATCGGTCAAAGCACCAAAATTTATGACCGCGCCACCGGCACCGTCACCTATGGCCGCATCCCTGCGGGCTCGGTGGTCGTCTCCGGCAACCTGCCCAGCGCGGACGGCAAGTACAGCCTGTACTGTGCGGTGATCGTCAAGCGCGTCGATGCCCAAACTCGCGCCAAGACCAGCCTGAATGATCTGCTGCGGGATTAAGCGCAGCAGCCACCAACGCTGGCGTTGACCCGCTCACGTTCCATTCCTTCTATAGAGATACCCCACACGCATGAGTCTGACCCTTGAACTGACCGAACAGCTGATCGCCCGGCCCTCGGTAACCCCGCTGGACGCCGGCTGCCAGGCTCTGATCACCCAGCGCCTGACACCCTTGGGGTTTGTCTGTGAGTCCATCGTCAGCGGGCCAGACAGCTTTCGCGTGACGAACTTATGGGCAAAAAGGCCTTCAGCCCATGCCCAGACTGGGGTTGATGCTCCTAAATTGATTGTATTTGCCGGTCATACCGATGTTGTTCCCACCGGTCCGCTGGAGCAGTGGAGCAGCCCGCCGTTTGACCCGGTGCACCGTGACGGAAAACTCTATGGCCGGGGCAGCAGCGACATGAAAACCTCGATCGCCGCGTTCATTGTGGCGGTGGAAGAATTTGTTGCGGCACAACCCGCGGCCAATCTTTCGATCGGCTTTTTGCTCACCAGCGACGAAGAAGGCCCCGCCCATGACGGCACTGTGGTGGTCTGCCAGGCCCTGCAGAACCGGGGTGAAAAGATCGACTTTTGCCTCGTCGGGGAACCCACAGGCGTTAACCGCACCGGTGACATGATCAAAAACGGCCGCCGTGGCACCATGAGCGGAAAGCTCACCGTCAAAGGCATTCAGGGTCATATTGCCTACCCGCACCTGGCCAAAAATCCCATGCACTTGTTTGCGCCTGCCATGGCGGAGCTGGTGGCCACGCAGTGGGATCAGGGCAATGCGTTTTTCCAGCCCACCTCCTGGCAAATCAGCAATATCCATGGCGGCACGGGTGCCAGCAACGTGATTCCCGGCAACGTGGTGGTGGACTTCAATTTCCGGTTTTCAACCGAATCAAGCCCCGAGCGCTTGCAGCAGCGGCTGGTGGATGTGCTCAACAAACACGGCCTGGACTTTGACCTGGCCTGGACCATCGGCGGCCTGCCGTTCCTGACCACGCCCGGCACCCTGGTAGAAGCCGTTCGCCAGGCCATCCGGTCCGAGACCGGGCTGGAGACCGAACTCTCCACCACGGGCGGCACCAGCGACGGGCGCTTTATTGCCAAAATCTGCCCCCAGGTTGTTGAGTTGGGGCCGCCCAACGCCAGCATTCACAAAATTGACGAGTACATCCACCTGTCTGACATCGAGCCGCTCAAGAACATCTACCGCCGTGTTCTTGAAAATCTGGCCGCATGAGCTTGCCCCTGACGCAAGGCTCAAGCGTTCTTGAGTGCATAGAAGCCGGTGCCAGACAACTCCAGGATGCCGGTGTGGCCTTCGGTCACGGCACCAGCAATGCCTTTGACGAAGCGGTGTGGCTGGTTTTGTGGCAACTCGGATTGCCGCTAGACAACCTGGATTCAGTAAAAAACAGGCCGCTTGGCCTTACTGAGCTTGAATCCATAGATACACTTTTGAGAGCAAGAATAGAAACACGCAAACCTGCCGCCTACCTGACCAAAGAAGCCTGGCTGCAGGGCGTAGCGTTTTACGTGGACGAGCGCAGCATTGTTCCGCGTTCGCTGATTGCCGAATTGCTGGTTCAGCCCGATTTTGGCCATGCCCTGGACAGTTGGCTTTCACCCGACACCCGCAACGTCCTTGACTTGTGCACCGGTAACGGCAGTCTGGCGGTTCTGGCTGCCATGGTCTTTCCTGATGTGCATGTCGATGCCTCAGACCTCTCGCCAGACGCCCTGGCTGTGGCCGCCATCAATGTGGCCAAGCATGGCCTGCACAACCGCATCACGTTGATGGCTTCGGATGGGCTGGCCTCGGTGGGTGGACCCTATGACCTGATGGTGTGTAACCCGCCTTATGTCAATGCGCAAAGCATGGCGCAGTTGCCGCCCGAATACCTGACCGAGCCTGCCATGGCGCTGGATGGCAACCGCGCCGGTGGGCGCGACGGCATGGATTTCATTCGCCAGTTGATGCAGCAGGCCTACGCCAAGCTGACCCCGCAGGGCGTGGTGGTGCTGGAGGTAGGCCATGAGCGTGATCATTTTGAAGCCGCATTTCCTGAGCTGGAAGTGGTTTGGCTGCAAACCAGCGCGGGCGACGACCAGGTTCTTTTAATTCCGCGTGAGGCGCTGCCGAGATGATTACTTTAAAAAACGTGACCTTGAGGCGCAGTGCCAAGGTCTTGCTGGACAGCGCATCGACCACCATCAACCCCGGAGAAAAAGTCGGCCTGGTTGGCCGCAACGGGGCCGGTAAATCGACCCTGTTTGCCCTGCTCAACGGCAGCTTGCATGAGGACGCCGGTGACTGCTTTATTCCTGCCCAGTGGCGGCTGGCGCAGGTAGCCCAGGATATGCCTGAGACCGCCATGAGCGCCACCGACTTCGTGATTGAAGGCGACACGCTTTTGGGCAGCGCCCAGGCCGAGGTGGCCGCAGCCGAGGCCACCGACGATGGCGAACGCATGGCCAACGCCTACATGGCCTTGCATGACGCGGGGGCCCACGACGCCCCGGCGCGCGCGCAGGCACTCATCCTGGGTCTGGGTTTTAAATCTGCCGAGTTGGATAAACCCGTCAACAGCTTTTCAGGCGGCTGGCGCATGCGACTGCAGCTGGCGCGTGCCCTCATGTGCCCCAGCGATCTGTTGCTGCTGGACGAACCCACCAACCACCTGGATCTGGATGCCCTGGTCTGGCTTGAAGCCTGGCTGAAAAAGTACGAAGGCACGATGGTGGTGATCAGCCACGACCGCGAATTTCTGGACGCCGTGACCCAGGTCACCCTGCACATAGACGCGGCCAAGCTGGTGCGTTATGGCGGCAACTACAGCAAGTTTGAGGACATGCGCGCCGAGCAGATGGAGTTGCAGCAAAACGCGTTCTCCAAACAGCAGGACAAAATCGCCCACCTGCAAAAGTTCATCGCACGCTTCAAGGCCAAGGCCAGCAAGGCCAAGCAGGCCCAAAGCCGCGTCAAGGCACTCGACCGCATGGAGAAAATTGCGCCCCTGCTGTCCGAGGCCGACTTCACCTTTGAGTTCAAGGAACCGGCAAACCTGCCAAACCCAATGTTGTCCATGAGCGGCGTCAATTTTGGCTATCCGCCCCCACAAGACGCAGCAGCATCGGCTGCGCCCACCGTGATTGTGAAAAACATCAGCCGCTCGGTGCTGGCCGGCCAGCGCATCGGCATTTTGGGTGCCAATGGCCAGGGCAAGTCCACCGTGGTGAAAACCATCGCCCGTGACCTGCAGCCCATAGCCGGTGAAATTACCGAAGGAAAAGGCCTGAGCATTGGCTACTTTGCGCAACAGGAACTGGATGTGCTGCGCCCGGCGGACACACCGCTGCAGCACATGATTGATTTGGTCAAGCGCTTGACACAGACCGGCAAATTGGCCGGACAAGCCACCCGCGAACAGGATTTGCGCAGCTTTCTGGGTAACTTCAACTTCAGCGGCGACATGGTCAAACAGTCTGTGGGCAGCATGAGCGGCGGTGAAAAAGCCCGGCTGGTGCTGTGCATGATTGTCTGGCAGCGGCCTAACCTCTTGCTGCTGGACGAACCCACCAACCACCTGGACCTGGCCACCCGCGAAGCGCTGTCCATGGCGCTCAATGAGTTTGAGGGTACGGTCATGCTGGTCAGCCACGACCGGGCCCTGCTGCGCGCCGTGTGCGACGAATTCTGGTTGGTCTCACGCGGCGGCATAGAACCCTTTGACGGCGACCTGGACGACTACCAGCGCTATCTGCTGGATGAAGCCAAGCGTCAGCGCGAGGCGATCAAAAAAGAGGCCGCCAAGCCAGCGCCGGCATTGCCCAAAAAGCAGGACAACCCCAAATCCGGCCAGCTCAGGCACAACCTGGAAAAGCTGGAACTCCGCATCGCCACGCTCAGCGGCGAAGGTGCCAAGCTGGAAAGCCGCTTGTCTGCCAACCCGCCGCTGGCAGAAATTACCGAACTCGGGCAGAACCTCAAACGGGTGAACGACGAACTGCTGGTTCTTGAAGAAGAGTGGCTGGCCCTGTCCAGCCGCATCGATATGGCCGCCAACTAAGACGCCGTCAGCCAGCGGCGTGCGAGCCGCCTAGTAGGTGGACTGCAATGCAATTGTGCCGATTCAAAAACCTGCCCCATCGCCATTTCTCATGATTGTTATCGTGTTAGCTTGACTGCTGCAGCGTCAAGCTAAAAATCAGCTTCTGAATGCTTGCCAAGCTTAGCGCAAAAGCGTAAGCGGTCATTTAACCAAGCCTTTTGCAGCAGGATTAATTCGGGGATACTTGCGTCCATGAAGAACATCGTGGACATATGCGATGAATGACTGTGAAGTGTTGAGTAGATTGGTGGTTGGAGGCGTGGATAGCGGCTCGCCCAAGTTCTCTCGTTGGACGGGTAAGACGTGGGGGCACTTATGTTGATGATGGCGAATAGCTTGCCCCTTTTGCGTACGCCGGGTTCTACGGATAACCGATCATGACGCAGCAGTGGTTGGGGTCGTTCTTCTTTGGACCGTCCGTCCTGATATACCGGGGCCAGGCGGCGGACAATTCGCAGCACGCCCACGCGTCTATCCAATTGTCGGTTGCACAGACTGGCAGTCTACGCATTTTGGATGCAGATGGCCGGTTGCACACCGCGCCAGGCCTGATCACACGCCCAAGCTCTCGCCATATATTGCTACCCGCTCAAGCGGTGACGATGGTGCATATTGAGCCGCATCTGCCAATCGCCAACACCCTGCTTGCAGTGGCGGGCGAAGCCGGTACCTCGCCGTTGGCCCCTGAGATCACCGAGTCCTTGCGTCAGGCGGTCAGCCTCAACGACTGCCTGGCCACCTTGACCCAACTGGCACCGCCCCATAACCCGGTGCTGGACTCCAGAATTGCGCAGGCTTTGGACTGGCTGGTCGGTACCACGGCCAGTGATGCCATCTCACAGGCTGCGGCCATGTGTGGTGTATCAGATTCCCGGCTGCGTACACTGGCGCGGGAGAGCCTGGGTACATCATTGTCGCAATGGCTGGCCTGGCGCAAGCTGGAGGCTTCGGGCCGGGCGATGCTGGCGGGCGCATCACTGGCTGAGGCTGCCTATGCAGGTGGATTTGCAGACCAGGCCCACTTCACGCGCACCATGCGCAAGGTGTTTGGTATCTCACCAAAGTCAGCCTCGCTCATCGTGCGTTGGGCCTGAGTGAATCTGAGCGGCACAGCCGAATCGTTCAATACGGCTTGCGTTGGTACCGTCATAGTTGACGCTCAATCTCAACGCAGACAAGGTCACCCAAATGTCAAGTCATGCAAAACGGATTTTCAATGAAGAGATGGATTTGGCAAGGAAATGATTTGTTGGCTACAGCCTGCGTCGTCAGATTCTGCGGCGTCTGGCGCTCTACATCACGGTCCTTTTGGTGGTGTAGTAGTTGTCTGCGCCTTGGCAGGCAGTTTCTTCTTCGTTGGCAAAAACGGTACGCAAAGTCTGAGTTCCGGCTTGGAGCTCGTGGCTTTTGGCAACACCTAATCTATTGGAGGTAGCACCATGGACTTCACAAACACTATGAAGCGCTTAGCACTAACCGCTGCAGCACTGATGCTGGCAATGATTCTTATCTACGTATTCACAGGCATCGGTCAGGAACCTTTGCAGAGGTTCCAGGCACCCGATCAATATGTCCAGGCGCTTTTGCAAAACCCGAGTACTCTAAAAGCAGTCATCGGATTCGACAATGCCTTTGTACTTTTCTACGGCACATGTTTCCTATTGCTGGGGGTTCGACTCTTGAAGAACACCGAACATCGAACAATAGTTGTGGCGAGCATCGGCCTCCTCATGGCAACGGCAATTTTAGATTTGCTCGAGAATTTGCATTACCTTACTTTGATCTCGATGGCACGAGCTGCCATACCTATCGGCGCTGGCGAAATCGAATTTCAAGTGTGGGAGTCACTCGTCAAATTCCACGTGAGCTACGTCGGCCTTTTTATGCTGGGTTTGGTGCTACCCACTAATACTCCGGCACTGCGTTTGCTCGCTTTTCTCCTGCTTTATGTTCAATGGCCAGTCGGGATTCTGATCTATGTTGGACCTGACACTTGGGTGAGACCGCTGGTGATACTCCGCTTTTCTTTCTTTTTGACAGGTCTACTGATATTGGCACTGACCGACTGGCGCAAGACTGACAGCTTATCGGCGGGCATGGCAGCAGCGACGAGGTCATAGGGCTATTCGCCTAAAGATTTAGAGCGCGCTATTGTCATGTGCAGGCGGGCAACAAGATCACGTTGTGACGCCGATTCAGTAGAATTGCCGACCTAATTGCACGCAGAGGCTGGACCCAACTGCCAGAATACGAACGCATTGGTGCCATCTACAATTTTGTGCGCAATGGAATTGCGTTTGGCTACAACATCGCCGATGACCTGCCAGCCTCCACGGTGCAGTCCGACGGCATAGGGCAACGCAATACCAAAGGCACCTTGCTGATGGCCCTGCTTCGGGCGGTTAGTGTGGCCTGCAAACCCTGACAGTGTTATTTGCGCATGCATCTCATGGATGCCCTCACTAACTTTGTACAACAGTGGTGGGCCATCTACGGTGCCACGCGCGTGTCCACGAGTGAAACCACTATGCCTCAGCGGTCAGGTGCGTTTGCATTCAGTCTAAATTACATCTGCTCGGCACAGCCGAATCGTTCAATACGGTTTGCGTTCATGCAGTCATAGTTACGCGAGTTTCGATGCAAGCAACGTCTACAAAATGGCAAACCATGCAAAACGGTTTTCAGCAAGGAGATGCATTTGGCCAGGGACTGCTTTGCCGTCGGAACTCAACAAGTCCTAAACAAGTCGTAACCAAGAAGGAATTCGTGATGAAGAAAACTGCCGGAAAAATGGTCCAGGGTCTCGTGGTGAGCGCAGCCCTGTGCGGTGTATGGGTCGCGCACAACGCAAGTGCGCAGGGGGAGGCACAGACCAGGGAGTTGTCGCCCAAGGCCTCCAACGACAACACCCCATCACCTGAACAGTGGAAGGCCATAGGGAAAACTTTCACATTCGAGGGTCACAACGTCTTCTACGTAGACCAGGGCACAGGAACTGCGATTGTGGCCCTGCACGGCTACCCAACGTCGTCTTGGGACTTCAGACGGATTGCCGCGCCGATGGCACAAAACGCACGCTTCATCGCGCCCGACCTGCTCGGATTCGGATACTCGGCCAAGCCCGCCGACTATGCCTACAGCATCGGCAAACATGCCGATCTCGTCGTTGCTTTAACCCGGCAGCTGGCTCTTACCAAGGTCCGGCTGATCGGTTCGGACATCGGCAACGCCGTCGTCCAGGAGTTGCTGGCCCGCGAGCGAGAGACGAAATTGCCCTTCACCATTGAGTCGGTGGTGTTGATCAATGGCTCACTGTTTGCCGAACAGTTCCAACCCACCTCCACGCAGAAGGCCCTGCTAAGTCCAATGGGTGGCATGGTCAACCGCGCGGCATCACAGGACACTTTCGTCGGCGGGCTAAGCCAGACCACGGGACCAGAAAAGCGCATTTCTACCGGAGACTGGGTCGCCGCCTGGTCCTTGCTGAATTATCCGAACGATTCGCGCCTGGCGCACAAGATCCTGCCGACAGTGGCAGAGCGCGAATCAAACGACGCGCGGTGGACAGACGCGCTGTGCCGATCGGCTGTCCCGCTGAAAATGATTGTCGGCAAGGCTGATCCCACGGGCGGCAAACAGATGCTGGTGGCCACCGCGCAGAAGTGCGGCAGCGGGCGGAACGTCTCAGGTTTGGAAATCGAGAAGTCGGGACACTTTCCACACCTCGAATATCCGGCCGAGACCGCGAATGCAATCCTGACGTGGCGGGCGGGTGGCTACTGAGCCAGCGATCCGATGGAGCCCCAGAACGTCCCAGCCAAGTCGAGGAGAACCGTGCTAAGGCTTAAGATGCCTTGGCGTGGAGGCCCTGCAAGCCGTGCCCGCCCGTTGATGCCTGACATTGTGTTGCTGCCATGACCCAGTGGTTAGGTGCGTTTGCATTCAGTCAGTCGATGTGGGCTTTTCGGGGGCAAGCAGCAGACAACTCGGTACATGCCCACGCGTCCATCCAGTTGTCGGTTGCCCAAGCTGGTGTTCTCAGCATAAAAGATGCTGCTGGGCGCATCCACACAGCAGAGGGCCTCATCACACGCCCAGGCCACCGCCATCACTTGCTACCAACAAAAGCGGTGACGCTGGTGCATATTGAACCGCACCAACCCTTGGTCTGCACATTGCTGGCAGGTGCTGGTGATGCCGGAATATCGCCACTGGCCCCTTTCGTGATCGAAACGCTGCGCCATGCCGTGACACTTGCCGATTGCTTAGCCGCATTAGCCCAGCTAGCGCCCCCCAGGAACCACGTATTGGACCCCAGAATTGCACATGCCTTGGACTGGTTGACAGGTGCCACTGCTAGCGATGCCATCGCCCAGGCCGCGGCCATGTGTGGTGTGTCGGACTCACGGCTGCGGACACTGGCGCGCGAAAGCCTCGGCACATCGCTATCGCAATGGCTGACTTGGCGAAAACTGGAAGCCTCTGGTCGAGCAATGATGACCGGGGCGTCTCTGGCGGATGCTGCCTATGCCGGTGGATTTGCAGACCAGGCCCACTTCACGCGCACCATGCGCAAGGTGTTTGGTATCACGCCGCAACAGGCATCCCGCATCCTTCAGCGTCGCTGAACAACAGCGGAGCCGCACTGCCGAATCGTTCAATACCGTTGTCACAAGGGCCGGAACAATGGTGTTTCGTTTGAATATCAACAAGGTGTTCCAAATGACAAGTCACGCAAAGAGGGTTTTCAAAGAGGAGATGGACTTCGCAAAAGCCCGTTATGCGGCGCGCCAATGGGCCCAGACCATCCACCACCTAGAACGCGCACACATCGTGGGCCAGCGTTATTTCTGGGGCCATCTTTTCACGCACCTGTGGATGCTGCGCTTGGCATATGCACGCCAGGATCGCCGCGAGGTAATGGGACAGATCACGCGGATTCTTGCTGTGCCGCTGGGTTATATTTTTGGGTGGGTGCCTTTGGGCAACACTGGGGGTGCCAATGTGTCGCCCATCCGGCCCATGCCGATTCCGCAGGACTTGCAATCCAGCTTTGTCGGCTACAGCTTGCGGCGTCAGATCATGTGGCGCTTGGTGCTGTTTATGGGGCTCTTTTTTGCAGCGTGGATGGTGTCGACGCTGGCCCCAGCAACGCCAGTTGCGGTGGGTACGCAGCTAGGTCCTGAATCTGGTGTGAAACTAGCGGACTTTGGTAGCACCCAGACGCTTGAGATCATTCCCTTGGTGAACTGGCACAGCAAGATCAAAAGCCTGCGCACCGAGGCGGGTGTGTCCTATCTGGTCAAGACAGATAAACACACTGTGCTATTTGACATGGGCTGGAACGAAAAGGACGAAGCGCCGTCACCACTGCAGCACAACATGGCAGCGCTGGGTGTAGCAGAGGCCTCAATTGATGCTATCTTCATCAGCCACGCGCACCATGACCATGTAGGTGGTTTCCAATGGGAGCGGGGTGGCTCCTTTTCATTGGGCAAGACGCAGAACGATTTGTCGGGCAAACGGGTGTTTGCACCGGCTCCTCTGAGGTATCCCGGCACGGCGGTGGAAACGATCACTCAAGCTACGGCGCTTCTGCCCGGCATTGCCAGCACCGGTGGCATTGCGCGCAAGCTGACTATGGGCAGCATAGACGAGCAGGCCATGGTCATCCATGTGGCGGGCAAAGGCCTCGTCGTTATCGTGGGCTGCGGGCACCAAACCGTGCCCAAACTTTTGGCGCAAATCCAGCGCGACTTTAATGTGCCGATCTATGGCATCGTGGGCGACCTGCATTACCCGGTTCCCAGCGGTCGCCGTACCTTTATGGGCCTGAACCTTCAACGACTGCTAGCCTCGGGTGAGGGCATCACTCAACCCATCACACTGGAGCAGATACAGGCGGAGATGGACCTGCTAGACCGTAGCAACATCCAACTGCTCGGTATTGGCGGACACGACAGCAGCGATGAGGTCATTGACCTGTTCGCCAAGCGGTTTGGGCCACGCTACCGGCACGTGCTGGTAGGTAACCCAATTAAGTTGTGATCGCAAACGGTGGGCTACATACAGATGAAAGCAGACAGCATGATCATTACGCAAGCACCAATCACCGCCCCAACGGATGCTGAACTGGCTCGGTGGCGCAAGGCTACACCCCTGCTCAATTATGATCACCCAGCCATTGCAGAACTTGTTGCTCGTAGGGACTGGTTACAGCTCGCTGAATACGAACGCATAGGAGCGGTCTACAACTTTGTACGCGACGAAATTCAGTTCGGATACAACATAGCGGACGATCTGCCCGCATCGGGAGTGCTATCCGACGGCATAGGTCAGTGCAACACCAAAAGCACGTTACTCATGGCGCTACTCAGGGCCGTGGGTGTGCCTTGCCGATTTCACGGATTCACCATCGACAAGGCCTTGCAGAAAGGGGCGATCACCGGCGTTGCGTACCAACTCGCGCCGCGCAACATCATTCACAGTTGGGTTGAGATTTGGCATGGTGATTCATGGATTCAACTCGAGGGTTTCATTCTCGATCGCGAATACCTGAGGGCACTGCAGAAACGCTTTGCCAGCCACCGCGGTGCGTTTTGTGGCTTTGGTGCGGCCACGCCTGACCTGCAAAGCCCTAGTGTCGATTGGTTTGGCAAGGACACCTACATTCAAAAAGATGGCATTAACCAAGACTTTGGTTTGTTTGACTCGCCAGACGCGTTCTACTCACGCTTCGGTGTCAATCTGAGTGGCATAAAGCGGTGGATTTTCTTGAAAGTCACACGTGAACGCATGAATAGGAATGTGACGCAAATTCGATCCAGTCTGTAGATCGTCTTGCGGACTATTGCTTGATGTTGTATCCGAGACTTAAGCTCAGAAAAGTGTATGACTGCTTTGATCTTTTGCAGCCTGGACGTTGTTCTACGTGGACGCACGTATCATCGAATTCATCCTGTTGCGATAAGCGCAGTTAAATGATCGCTTACGCAAACGCATCTTTTGTCATCCTCAGTTTGCCTATGGGCTTCGTCATTTCGCTATATTTGCGCTTCAACCGCTATCCGGCGCACAAAGCCTAACTTCAATGGATTCTGTTTCGCAACTGGCGCTTGGGGCCAGCATTGGCATTGCCCTGATGGGGCGTCGAAGGTGCCAAACTGGAAAGCCGCTTGTCTGCCAACCCGCCGCTGGCAGAAATTACCGAACTCGGGCAGAAGCTCATACGCCTGAACTTTGGTTGTTAATAGATCCGTCACTGGATCTGGATAACTGGACAGCCCAGTCTGTTAACGATAGACTTTGATTGGTACATATTCTGGTTAATCGCGAGTTCGCGACCCAGCCTCAAACGATGACCTCAACAATCATTTCTACAGACCCTGATGTTCTCGGCGGAACCCCGGTATTCAAGGGGACACGCGTGCCTGTTGCTGTTTTATTTGAGAATTTGGCAGATGGACTGAGCCTTGACGAAATTTTGGATTCCTACCCAACGCTCAGCCGCGACGCCGCCCTGTTGGTTCTTAAAGAGGCAGGAGCTTCATTTGAGCGTGAACAAGCCTTGGCATGATGCGTGTGTTGATTGACGAATGTTTGCCAAGACAACTAAAGCACTGGTTAACGGAAACCAGACCCGATTGGGCGGTTCAAACGGTGCAAGACGCAGGGTGGGCGTCAATGAAGAACGGCTTATTGCTTAGGGAAGCAAACGGCAAATTTGATGTGTTGGTGACCGCAGATAAAAAAATGCATCACCAACAAAACTTCACAGGTCTGGAAATATCTGTTTTGGTATTCCCCAGCAATAGAGCAAAAATGGTGAGGGCCGGAGTTGGTGCTTTGACTCAATCGGTTGAAAGCATTCAGTCTGGCCAGAAAACCATCATGGACTTGACGGCCGCCCCAGATTGGACTGATTCCAAATTGGATGTGGTTATCGAAAAAGAAGGTGTGGCTCATCACATCTTCCGCCCATGACGTTTTTGGATGTGAAACCCAATGCCACTGCTTTCCATCCTTTACGGCTAACCTGCACCTACCTGTTGCGCTAATTGACGCAGCCCCGATTGAAAAGAAAATAGGGAATTGAAAGTTTCCAAGCGAGACTTCACACTCCCTACGAATCCAAGCGTTAACCCAACAATCACAGCCTGAATCGCGGTCAGACTTCGCGCAAACCGCCTGTTGTCATCCTCAGTTTGCTTATGGGCTTCGTCATTTCGCTATATTTGCGCGTCAACCGCTATCGGGCGCACAAAGCCTAACTTCAATGGATTCTGTTTCGCAACTGGCACTGGGGGCCAGCATTGGCATTGCCCTGATGGGGCGGCGAACCGCCGTCTGGAAAGCTGCGCTGTGGGGCGGTGTTGCTGGCACCCTGCCCGATCTGGACGTGTTGCTGGACCATGGCGATGCCGTGCTCAATATGGTTTTGCACCGGGGGCATTCGCATGCCTTGCTCTGGACATCGCTGGCTGGCGCGCTGCTGGGCTTGCTGGCCGCAAAGCTGCACCATCAATGGCCCTTGCGCTGGCGCTGGTGCATGGCCATGGTGGCGGCCATGGCCACCCATCCCTTGCTGGATGGCCTGACCATCTATGGCACACAGCTGCTGCAACCCTTTAGCGATGAGGCCTATGGTGCGGGCAGCATATTCATCATTGATCCGCTGTACACCCTGCCCCTCATTGCCGGTGTCACCCTGGCCGTGTACCGTCACGCCCATCTGGGCTTGCGCTTCAACGCGTCAATGCTGGCGCTGAGCACCCTCTACCTGGGCTGGAGCCTGTTGGCCCAGGCCTGGGCTACAGAATCTGTGCAGCGCTCTTTGGCAAGCCAAGGCATCAAAGCGCAGACGCTGCTGGTCACTCCCGCACCCCTGAACACGCTGCTGTGGCGTGCGGTAGCGCTTGAGGGCGACCACTACTACGAGGGGTATTACGCGCTTCTTGATGGCAACCGCCCTGTGCGCTGGGCGAAGCACGACCTTGGTAAAGACCTGATGGAGACGCATGGCAAGCACCCCCATGTGCAACGCATGCTGCGGTTTACAGATGGCCTGATGCGCATGCGCTTGCAAGACGGCCAACTATGGCTGACCGATCTGCGCATGGGCCAAGAGGGTGCCTATATCTTCAATTTTTTACTGGGCCCGCCTTTGGCCCCAGGCCAGACACCACCACCAGCCAAGCAATTTTCTTACCGCCTACCGGTAGGTGAAAGCTTGCGCTGGTTGTGGGCCCGCATGTGGGGGGCCGACCTGCCTGCATTGCAGCCTGTTAGTCCCCAACGCCAACCCATAAACCAAGCCTTATGACACTCTTGCCGCACCTTCTCTTTGCACCGTTCCTCCTCAAAGCCTGGCAACACCGCTGGCTGGCATTGGCTGCGCTTGCGTTTGCCGCACTCTGTGCCCAGCCCGCCACTGCTGCAACTGGGCAGGCTACACCCAACACACAAACACCTGTGGATGCTGCGGCAGTTGTATCGGTAGACCCCGCGCTGTTCACCACCCAAACCTTTCAATGGAAAGATAGCGCCCGTGATCGGGCAGTGCCGGCAAAGCTCTATCTGCCCGCAGGCCACAAGTTGGGTGCAGGCACGGTTCCGCTGGTTGTTTTCTCACACGGCATTGGTGGCTCCATGGACGGCTACACCTACCTGGGGCGCTTCTTTGCCGCACATGGCTATGCCAGCCTGCATGTGCAGCATGTGGGCAGCGACCGCCAAATCTGGTGGGGTAACCCCTTAAAACTTGCGTCGCGTTTGTCCGATGCGGCCCAGGACAGTGAGGCGCTCAACCGCGTGAAAGATGTCAAATTTGCGCTCGACAGCCTGCTGGGCGACCCCGTGGGCAAGCTCATGGATGTCAAACGTCTCATTGCAGCGGGTCATTCCTATGGAGCCAACACAACGATGCTGCTGGTGGGCGCAAAAGTTGACATCAATGGCTCTACCGTGTGGGTCAAAGATACCCGCTTCAGCGCAGCCATCCTGATCTCTGCCCCGCCGTTTTATGGCCTGGGCGATCCGCTCAACATCGTGTCTGGAATAGACGTCCCTACCCTGCACATCACCGCCACGGCAGACGACATCCAGATTCCGGGCTACAACTCTGGGGTGGCGGACCGCCTTGCGCTGTTCCAGGCCACAGGCGCAACCACCCAGGCCGCAAAGGTGCTGGCTGTTTTCAAAGACGGCTCGCACAGCATCTTCACCGACCGCATGGGTACCGGAGGTGTGGCGCTCAACCCCCAGATCAAGGTAGCCACGCGCCAACTGGCATTGGCATTTTTGACCTGGTTGCACGCCAAAGACACCGCCGCTCTGGAGCGCTGGTCAGGACAAAATGCAATGCTTTTGTCGCAGTTTGAAAAGGTTGCGTTTTAGGGAAGCGCAGACTCGTCGGGGGGGTCTGGCAAAGCGCAGACCCTGAGGGAGAAAAACTGCGCGGTATTTGGCTAAAGCAATTGGGCAAGAACTCCGGCAAACAGTTGTTCGGCAGTCAGGCTTTGCTGGACGAATTGGCCCTTGTGCTAACCCGGCCATCACCCACCAAGCGGATGAATCAAATCAATCTGAAGGCGCATGCTGTGCTGGCCGACCATGTAAGTGTGGTGACAGTGCTGCAAACGCCGCCCCTACCCCAGCCGGTGTGCCGTGACCCCGACGATGACGAGGTGCTGGCTTTGGCGCTATTGGCGCAGGCCGATGTGATTGTGTCGGGTGACAGCGATTTGTTGGTGATGCAAAGTTTTGAGGGGATTCCTATCG
>JBEIGE010000040.1:0-17915 GCA_040382055.1 Hylemonella sp. | reverse complement strand
GCTACTTTGGCAGCGGGTGCTTTCGCGGCTTTCTTCGCAGCCGGCTTCTTGGCTGCTTTCTTGGCTGCTGGCTTTTTCGCAGCAGGTTTTTTTACCGCTACTTTTTTAGCCGGAGCTTTCTTAACTGCTGCTTTTTTTGCCGGAGCTTTTTTGGCTACGACTTTTTTGGCAGGAGCTTTCTTCGCTACGACTTTTTTAGCCGGAGCTTTCTTCGCGGGAGCGGCCTTCTTAGCGGCCGGTTTTTTTGCAGTTGCCATCATTTTCTCCTTGATCAATTTACAAAGAGCACTTCATGCAAGTTGGAGGGCACGAAGCGATCCATGGTGTTGGGCATCAACCCAGCACCATGAACTCGGGGACACATGCAATCACAACCCTCTGCGGGGTTATTGACTGCAAGTGAGTAATCAAAATTCATTGGATATCTATCAATCCCAGGAAAGAGCGCCACCGGATTGATACTCAATCACACGGGTTTCAAAAAAGTTGCGTTCTTTTTTGAGATCTATCATTTCACTCATCCAGGGGAAAGGGTTTTCCTCATTCGGAAACAGAGCTTCAAGACCAATCTGAACAGCGCGGCGGTTGGCGATATAGCGCAAGTATCCTTTGAACATGGAGGCATTCATTCCCAATACTCCGCGGGGCATCGTATCTTCAGCGTATTTGTATTCCAGCTCAACCGCCTTCTCAAACAGAACCTTGATCTCGGCTTTGAATTCTGGTGTCCATAGATGTGGATTTTCCAACTTGAGCTGATTGATGAGGTCAATACCGAAATTGCAATGCATGGATTCGTCGCGAAGAATGTACTGATATTGCTCAGCTGCTCCTGTCATTTTATTTTGGCGGCCAAGGGCCAGAATCTGCGTGAAGCCGACGTAGAAGAATAGGCCCTCCATCAGGCAGGCAAAAACGATCAGAGACTTGAGCAGGGTTTGGTCTGTCTCCGGCGTTCCTGTATGGAAATGCGGATCCATGATGGCCGAGATGAACGGGATTAGAAACTCATCTTTATCGCGGATCGACTGCACTTCGTTGTAGGCGTTGAAAATCTCGCTTTCGTCCAATCCGAGCGACTCTACGATGTATTGGTAAGCGTGCGTGTGAATCGCTTCCTCAAATGCCTGACGCAACAAGAACTGACGGCACTCTGGTGCAGTGATGTGGCGGTAAGTGCCCAGGACAATGTTGTTTGCAGCCAGTGAATCGGCAGTCACAAAGAAGCCCAGGTTGCGTTTGACAATTCGGCGTTCGTCTTCGGTCAGGCCGTTAGGGTCTTTCCACAAAGCGATATCCCGGGTCATGTTGACTTCCTGGGGCATCCAATGATTGGCGCAGGTCGCCAGATATTTTTCCCATGCCCACTTGTACTTGAAGGGAACCAGCTGGTTAACGTCAGTCTGGCCGTTGATGATGCGTTTGTCATCGGCCCGAACCCGACGCGGTGCTGGGGTTACTGGGGGTTGCAATGTTTTGGTGTGGGGCGCAACTTCGTCGTTAACAATGCGCAGGTGGGGCGTAGACAAAGAGCCGTGTTCCATACGGCTGCTCGATGAGCCGAGTGCGAAAGGCATTTGCGGTGTGGGCTTGATCTCTTCGTCCCAGTTCAACATAAAAAATTCCAATCTTCAGATTATCAGAGCAGCACGTTCAAATGAAAAGCGTTCATTGATGTTGCGCTCAATATTGTTGTTCAATTGCATCGCTATCAAGGGGATGCAATGCCTTGCGAGTAGGTGATTACTGGCACGCTTCGCAACCTGGATCATCGATAGCGCAGAACTTGATGTCAGTTGCCGCTTCGCTGATTTGTGCTTGTGCAGCTGATGCCGCCGTATCGAGGGCTGACATGGCCGCGCCTTTGATTGAACCGCCCGACGAAACAGCATTCATCTTGCCTGCAGTGACCGTTGATTTTTCTGCATGGGTGGCTGACATGGTCCGTAAGTAATAGGTGGTCTTCAAGCCGCGTTGCCAGGCCAGTTTGTAGGTGTCGTCGAGTTTCTTGCCCGAAGCGCCGGCCATATAAATATTGAGCGACTGGGCCTGGTCGATCCACTTTTGACGGCGTGCGGCAGCTTCTACAAGCCAGAATGTTTCCACCTCAAATGCAGTGGCATACAAAGACTTTATTTCCTGTGGTACCCGGTCAATCGGGCTGAGCGAACCATCGAAATGTTTGAGGTCCATAACCATCACGTCATCCCACAAGCCCAGGCGCTTGAGGTCACGCACAAGGTAGCTGTTGATGACGGTGAATTCACCCGACAGGTTGGACTTGACAGACAGATTGCCAAAACAGGGTTCAATAGAGGCATCTACGCCAATGATGTTTGAAATGGTTGCGGTCGGCGCAATCGCCACGCAATTGGAATTGCGCATGCCGTCCTGGGCAATCTTCTTGCGCAAGGCATCCCAATCTAGCGTGTACGAGCGGTCTACTTCGACAAAACCTCCCCGTTCACGCGCAAGCATATCCAGCGTATCCAGCGGCAAAACGCCCTGATCCCACAGCGAGCCTTTGTAGCTGGAGTACTTACCGCGCTCCCGTGCCAATTCGGTAGAAGCCCAGTAAGCGTAATAACAAACGGCCTCCATGGAGTTGTCGGCAAATGCAACGGCTGCATCGCTTGCATAGGGCACGCGCAATTCATACAGGCTGTCCTGGAATGCCATGATGCCCAGACCCACCGGCCGGTGGCGCATATTTGAGTCACGGGCTTTCTTGACAGCGTAGTAGTTGATGTCAATCACGTTGTCGAGCATGCGCATGGCGATGTTGATGGTCCTGCGCAGCTTGGCGTGGTCAAGCGTCTTGACGCCCTGGCTGTCCTGGGTCAGATGATTGAGCAAATTGACCGAGCCCAAGTTACAAACAGCGGTTTCAGTGTCACTGGTGTTGAGCGTAATTTCTGTGCACAGGTTAGAAGAATGAACAACGCCGATATGTTGCTGGGGTGAACGCACATTACAGGCATCTTTGAACGTGATCCAAGGATGTCCGGTTTCGAACAGCATGGTCAACATCTTGCGCCACAAGTCTGAGGCCTGCAAGGTGCGTGCAGGTGTGATCTCGCCTCGGGCTGCCTTTTCCTCATAGGCGACATAAGCCCGCTCGAAGTCTGCACCAAACTTGTCATGCAGATCTGGTACGTTGGACGGCGAGAACAGTGTCCAGGTCCCTTTTTCCATGACCCGGCGCATGAACAGATCAGGTATCCAGTTGGCCGTATTCATATCGTGGGTTCTGCGCCGGTCGTCGCCGGTGTTCTTGCGCAGCTCCAGAAACTCCTCAATGTCCAGATGCCAGGTTTCCAGATACGTACAGACAGCACCTTTGCGCTTGCCGCCCTGATTGACGGCAACAGCCGTGTCATTGACAACCTTGAGGAAAGGAACAACCCCCTGGGATTCGCCGTTCGTCCCCTTGATGTGGGAACCCAGTGCACGCACCCGTGTCCAGTCATTACCCAGTCCGCCTGCAAACTTGGAGAGCAAGGCGTTTTCCTTGATGGACTCGTAAATGCCATCCAGATCATCCGGCACTGTGGTCAGGTAGCAACTCGAGAGCTGCGAGCGCAAAGTTCCGCTGTTGAAAAGTGTCGGTGTGCTGGACATGAAATCAAAAGAAGACAGAATTTCGTAAAACTCGATCGCTCGGGTTTCACGGTCAATCTCGTTAAGTGACAGCCCCATTGCAACCCGCATGAAAAACGCTTGCGGCAATTCGATACGGGATTTACGAACGTGCAGAAAATAGCGGTCATACAAAGTCTGCAAGCCCAGGTAATCAAATTTCAAGTCACGTTCTGCCTTGAGTGCGTTCCCCAGTTTTTTCAGGTCAAACTGCAGCAGCTTTTCATCAAGGAGATCGTTCTCGACGCCTTTCTTGATGAATCCCGGGAAATAGTCGGCATAGGCCTGGGCCATGTCTGAAGGAGCAATGTCTTGGCCCAGCACCTCTTTGGCAATGGTATGAAACAGCAGTCTTGCTGTGGCGTAGGTGTAGTCTGGTTCTTTTTCGATCAGCGTTCTTGCGGCCAGGACCGACGCTTTGTAGACCTCGTCCATGGGTACGCCGTCATAAAGGTTACGCATGGTCTCTGCCATGATGGGTTCGGATTTAATGTCCTCGCCCAGACCCGAGCAGGCCGAGTCGATCAGGTTTTTTAGCCTGTCCAGGTCGAGTACCACACGTTGGCCGTCCGCGATGACGTGAATGACTGGTGCTTGTGGGGATTGCGGCGTGGTTTGTTTTGCGCGCTCTTGCGTACGGCGCTCGCGGTACAACACGTAAGCGCGGGCAATTTCATGATGACCGCCGCGCATCAGTCCAAGTTCAACCTGGTCTTGGACGTCTTCAATATGAAAGGTGCCACCGCCCGGTCGTGACCGCACCATGGCGCGAACAACATTTTGGGTCAGACTTTCAACCACTTCTCGAACGCTGGCAGAAGCTGCGCCTTGTGTTCCATGAACGGCGAGAAACGCCTTCATCATTGCCACAGCAATCTTGCCGGGCTCAAAGGGCACAACAGCGCCGTTGCGTCGAATGATCTGGTAGTTGGCGAGTGAATGGCCTGTTTTGCTCTCAGGAGCCTGATGGGGCAGGACGCCGGATACGGTTGGAGACGAAACATTCAGGGCGGTTTGCATTTTTTCCTCGTCTTGCTCAGATTGATTTGTTATTTCATAAGGCTGTTGATTTGTTGCACCAGTCGATTTGTGGCTCCAGTCGGCTGGCCTGCAAGTTCAGCACACTCCACTATATATGGTGTCCAAGGCCTTAGCAAGACACTACAGGTAGTGTTTTTTGTATCGTGGGATTTTTTCGCAAAGGACTCAAGCGCAACCGCTTTTATTTTCGTCCTTTGCACACCGCCTCTGTGCTGGTGGCGGCCTTGATGGCTATAAGGGTCACGTTAAAGCCCCGCTAAAACGCTTGCTTCCCAGAGGTTTTTGTCTCCACTACGGCGTCAAACCTGGCTGCGACGTGGTTGCCTGAATGATCTGTTGTGCATTGGCAGAGAATGAAGAAAATTAAGTCTGCCGTGGGGTTAAAACATCTTCGGGAAAACACCGATGAGGCCAGCCCAAACTCTCTTGTAAAAGTCTCCAGTCAAATCCAGTACCTGGATCCTTTTTTCGCAGCGGGGCTACATGTTCATGCCCTGCGATGTGATTGATTCGGTAGCGTTGGGGCAGTGCGGCGCACAGACTGGTCAGCGTCTCGATTTGCACCATCTCAAAATCACCCCCTTCAATGCCTTCAAGTTCGATGCCAATGGAGTTGTCATTGCAGTTGTCTTGCCCTAAATAATGCGAGGTGCCGGCATGCCAGGCGCGTAGATCGCAGTCGACAAGCTGATACAGATCGCCATTGCGCCGGATAAGGAAGTGCGCGGACACTGCAACACCTCTGAGCTGGTTGAAGTAAGGATGCGCATCGCAATCGAGCGCGTTAGCAAAAAAATCAAGCACTTCATTCCCACCAAATTGGCCTGGAGGCAGACTGATGGAATGGATCACGACCAGGTCAATACTGCGGCCATCGGGGCGTTCGCCAAAATTGGGAGAGGGTTTGTGGTGTGCAAAACGGTACCAGCCGCCACACCATAGAGCGGTTTGAGCAGCAGATACAGCGTGGTTCATGGGTATGTATCGTCTCTGTGTGGCATCACAATTTTCAGACGGGCGTCAGACGCCGTCTTCATTCAGGGCTCGGCGGTATGACGATGTTCTGCACTGCAGTACATGCCTAGCTTTCCTGGATGGGCTTCGGACACAGGCAAATGGGTGCCACACAGCTGGCAGCCTATCATTTCCTGGGTCGATGCGGACGATTGGGGTGAGCGATCGGGAGGCTTGACCGGACTCTTAGACTTCCTGCCAGATCGCCAAAGCCATACAGCAGCAATCACGACGGCGATGACCAGAAAAAATTTCATGAATTGCGGTTGAGAACGATTTCAATCACAAAGCGCGAACCTACGTAAGCCAGCAACAACAAGAGCGTTCCGATGTAAAGAACCCGTGCAGCGCTTCGACCTCGCCAGCCAAAACGCACGCGACCAATGATCAATACAGCGAACGTCAACCAGGACAGAATGGAGAATATTGTTTTGTGATCCCATCGCCAGGCGGTGCCTGCACCGTAAAGAGACTCGCCAAACAAGATAGCCAGCAACAAGGTGGCACTCAGCAGGGCAAATCCGGCGTTGACAAACCGGAAGGTCAGCCGCTCAATGGTCAGCAGGGGAAGCCCGCTGTGCGAGGCTGCGGCCACGCGGATGCGGTCTTCCGTGCGGTTCATCAGCCAGGCATGGGCAGCAGCAGCAGCAAATAAACCATAAGAGGCAATACCCAAGGCCAGGTGCAAGGGCAACCAGGCAGAAGCATTCGCATGCAGCGGATTGCCAGGAAAAACCAAAGCAAGAACAATCGCGCCCAAGCCCAGGCCAGAGAGCGCCCAGCGTGCCTGGAGCTGCGGGTAAACATGGCTCTCAATCGCATAGCCGCCAATCACCAGCCAGGCTGTCAGCGACAGCGCAGGCGCAAAACCGAACATCGGTGTGTCGCCCAACAAGCCCCAGGCCAGTACAACGCCGTGCAGCAGCCAGCCCAGCACCGAAACACCGCGTGTGGTGCGCGAGCTCATTCGGGGGCCCGCAGCCGCCGCAATGGCGTAGTTGACAATGGCTGCCAGACTCAGCAACAGCGGGACGATGGAAGCAGTCGTTAAACTCATGGTCACAGTTTAGCGTTTTCATCCCCCGACCGGAAACATTCACCATGGCATCCGCCCTCTCCGACAAACTCAGCCGCCTCGTCAAGGAAATGCGAGGCCAGGCGCGGATTACCGAATCCAACGTGGCCGACATGTTGCGTGAAGTGCGCATGGCGCTGCTTGAGGCCGATGTGGCCTTGCCTGTTGTTCGCGATTTCATCGCCCGGGTCAAGGAAAAGGCCCTGGGGCAGGAGGTGCTAGGCTCGCTCTCGCCAGGCCAGGCCCTGGTGGGCATCGTCAACCGCGAACTGGTTGCCACCATGGGCGAGGGCGTGAGCGACATCAACCTGGCCGCGCAGCCTCCAGCAGTGATTTTGATGGCTGGTTTGCAAGGTGCGGGTAAGACCACCACCACGGCCAAGCTGGCCCGCCACCTGATTGAAAAACGCAAGAAAAAAGTCCTCACGGTGTCCGGTGACGTGTATCGCCCGGCCGCCATTGAACAGCTCAAGACCGTGACCGCTCAGGCCGGAGCCGAGTGGTTTCCAAGCTCGCCCGATCAAAAACCGGTGGACATTGCCCGCGCCGCCCTGGACCATGCCCGCAAGCACTACTTTGATGTGTTGCTGGTGGATACGGCTGGTCGGTTGGCGATCGATGAAGCGCTGATGGCGGAAATCCGCCAGCTCCATGCAGTTCTCAATCCGGTGGAAACCCTGTTTGTGGTCGATGCCATGCAGGGCCAGGACGCTATCAACACCGCTCGCGCGTTCAAAGAGGCCCTGCCCCTGACCGGCATTATTCTTACCAAAACCGACGGCGACTCGCGCGGTGGTGCCGCCCTGTCTGTGCGCACTATCACTGGCGTGCCAATCAAGTTTGCCGGAACCAGCGAAAAAATTGACGGCCTTGAGGTCTTTGATGCTGACCGATACGCTGGTCGCATATTGGGCATGGGCGACATTCTGGCACTGGTCGAGCAGGTGACGGCCGGTGTGGACATGGAAAGTGCGCAAAAGCTCGCGGCCAAGGTCAAAAGCGGCGCAAACTTTGACCTCAATGACTTTTTAGGCCAGCTCCAGCAAATGAAGCAGATGGGGGGACTCTCCAGCCTGATGGATAAGTTGCCGGCCGCCATGGCCGCCAAGGCAGGCCAGGTGGACATGAACCGTGCCGAAAAGGACATCAAGCGCAAGGAAGGCATCATTCAGAGCATGACTCCTCTTGAGCGACGCAAGCCAGACCTCATCAAAGCTACCCGCAAACGGCGCATTGCTGCCGGAGCTGGGGTACAGGTCCAGGACGTCAATCGCATGCTCAAGGAGTTTGAACAGATGCAGGACATGATGAAAAAAATGAAGGGTGGTGGCATGATGAAAATGATGAAACGTATGGGCGGCATGAAAGGCATGCCCAAGATGCCGTTTTGAAGGCTGGCACTCAACTAACTGCTATTATTTTTATACCTTTAGCGTAGACACTCATCAATCCAACACGTTCATCCCTGAAAGACTTGTCTGATGTTCCAATCGCACCAACCCCAATCCCAGCCCCGGTTTGACTCTGCCCGTTCAAAGGGCTTTTTAGGCGTCGCCCTGATCTCTGCTTTTGTCTTGTCGGGCTGTGCCTTCTGGCCCAAAGCCTTGACCTTCGGGTCGTCTAATGCCCCGGTCGAGGAAACTGCTGCCGCAACAATGCCAGTGACTCCGGCCCCGCAAGAGCCCAAGCAGGAGTTGGCCGTTGCCACCGTGGAGGAAGCGCCAAAAGCAGTCGTACTGCCACCTGCACGTATTGCGCCTGAACCGCTCCCGCCCATGGCCTCACCCTCTACAGCTTCGCTTGCAGCCACACCACCCCTGACACCCGCTGCACCCCAGTCGATGGCTATCAAGGGCAAGGGTTACCTGATCAATGTGGGCCTGTTTGCGGTGCCCAGCAATGGCAGCAATGCACATGAAAAACTCAAGGCGGCCGGCCTGCCAGTGGTATCCGACTTTATTGAAAGCAAGAAGAAGGGCACCTTGACCCGCGTGCGTGTGGGCCCGTTTGACAACCGCGCTCAGGCAGACGCAGCTGCCCGGCAGATACGGGCACTCAAGCTCGACGCAGTGGTCGTCCAGCCTTGACCCGAAGTCACTCGCCTTCACCTGCCTTAAACCAAAGCAGTCACCAAAGCAGTCACCAACGCAGTTCGTTTTGTTATTGCACGAATGCCTTCATTGCTCAGGCTGTGTCTACAGGGCGCTTGCTCAAAAGGCTGTAGTTTCCCGCTTCACAACCTCACCCCTTAGCGTGTAGCTGCGGGTTTCCGTAATCCGCACGTCCACCATCTGGCCAACCAGCCGGGGCTGTCCGGCAAAATTGACCACCCGGTTGCACTCGGTACGGCCCATCAGTTCACCCCCATCCCGCTTGGACGCGCCCTCCACCAGAATGCGCTGCACGGTGCCCAGCCGGCTCTGGCTGATGCTGGCGATGTTGTTGTTGATCACGCTTTGCAAGTGCTGCAAGCGTTGTAACTTGATAGCGTGCGGTGTGTCATCAGTCAGATTGGCCGCCGGGGTACCAGGGCGTGGGCTGAAGATAAAACTAAAACTGTTGTCAAAGTGAATATCCTCAATCAGCCGCATCATCTGCTTGAAATCGTCCTCGGTCTCGCCGGGGAAGCCGACAATAAAGTCTGAGCTCATCGCCATGTCGGGGCGGATGGCGCGCAGCTTGCGCACCGTGCTTTTGAATTCCATGGCGGTATAGCCGCGCTTCATGGCCATCAAAATTCTGTCACTGCCATGCTGCACCGGCAGGTGCAGGTGGTTCACCAGTTTGGGAATTTTGTCGTAAGCCGCAATCAGGGACGCGGTGAATTCATTGGGGTGACTGGTGGTGTAGCGGATACGCTCAATTCCGGGAATCTCAGCCACGTACTCCAGCAAGGTGGCAAAGTCAGCCATATCAGGGGTGAGCGCAGTTGGGTTGCCAATCATCCGGGCGCGCCAGGCGTTCACGTTCTGCCCTAACAGCGTGATTTCTTTCACCCCCTGGTCGGCCAGGCCTGCCACTTCCACCAACACATCCTCAAACGGTCGGCTCACCTCTTCGCCACGGGTGTAGGGCACGACACAGTAGCTGCAGTACTTGCTGCAACCTTCCATGATGCTCACAAAGGCCGACGCACCCTCCACCCGAGCGGGTGGCAGATGGTCAAACTTTTCAATTTCCGGAAAGCTGATGTCCACCTGCGGCTTGTTCGTTGCCTTGCGGGCGTTGAGCAGTTCTGGAAGGCGATGCAAGGTTTGCGGGCCAAACACCACGTCTACGAAGGGTGCGCGTTTGATGATCTCGGCGCCCTCCTGGCTGGCTACGCAGCCGCCCACACCAATCTGGACTCCCTTTTTGGCCAGATGCCGCACGCGGCCCAGGTCAGAGAACACCTTCTCTTGGGCTTTTTCACGCACCGAGCAGGTGTTAAACAGAATCAGGTCAGCCTCGTCCACATTCTGGGTTTTTTCATAGCCCTGCGCGGCCTGCAACACGTCAGCCATCTTGTCCGAGTCATACTCATTCATCTGGCAACCAAAGGTTTTGATAAAGACTTTTTTGCTCATCGCGGATTCTCCAGAAGTTTGCGCATTTCCTGCGGGCTCAGAACCCAGACTTCATGTACCAGACCCTCAGACCTCAGGCCCTCATGCACCAGGCCCGGCTTTTCGCGGGTGTAAAAAACCGGCAGCTCCAGCCCCACCAGGGAGCCGGACAGCACCAGCATGTTGTTGGCCCCCCGGATCCGGGCACCTGGCGACAGCCTGGCCGGCCGCCCATCCAACAAAGCCTCGGGGGGCTGAGTGATCACCAGCACACCAAACTTGGCAAGTCTGGAAATCGGGGGGGTGCGCTCGGGCAGCTGGTCTTGGCTGGCACCTGCAAGTCCTGGCCTGAGCAATACAAGCAGTGCAAGTAAAACAGTGACGAGCCAACTCGCCTGGACACGAGTGGCCAGTACTATTGGTTTGTAGTTTGCCGACAGGGTTTGCGGCGCGCCCAAGGGCATCGAAACACAGCGGTTCATGGTGAATATCCAGAGGCTGAGGTTGAAGAAGTAACGCACACAAAACCCACAGAACCGGGCTCCAAGGAGCACGATCCAAGACAAAAAAGCCACTGTTTTGCAGTGGCTCTTTAATCAAATGGTGGTGGTGATAGGTGGATTTGAACCACCGACATCAGCATTATGAATGCTGCGCTCTAACCAACTGAGCTATATCACCACGGAGCCGCATTATAGCCAATTGACAACTTTGTTTGGCGCGTTATTTGCCGCGCCTAGCTATGGGAGAACACCGCCTTGCGCTTGTTGACAAAGGCGTCCATGCCCTCTTTCTGGTCGGCCGTGGCAAACAGCGCGTGGAACAGGCGGCGCTCAAACATCACGCCATCTGTCAGACCCCCCTCAAACGCCCGGTTCACCGACTCTTTGGCCGCCATCACTGCCACCTGCGAATAATCGCAAATCATCAGCGCAGCGCCCAGTGTTTCCTCCATCAGCTTGTCAAGGGGCACTACACGACTGACCAGCCCGGCGCGCTCGGCCTCGGTGGCGTCCATCATGCGCCCGGTCAGTGCCATGTCCATCGCCTTGGCCTTGCCCACGGCACGTGGCAGTCGTTGCGTACCCCCGGCACCGGGAATAATGCCCAGCTTGATTTCAGGCTGGCCGAACCTGGCGTTGTCCGCGGCGATGATGAAGTCGCACATCATGGCCAGTTCGCAGCCACCGCCCAGCGCGAAGCCACTAACCGCTGCGATCACCGGCTTGCGGATGCTGCGAATCTGCTCCCAGTTGCGGGTGATGTAGTCGCCCTTGTACACGTCGGCAAAGCTGTAATTGGCCATGGCACCGATATCAGCTCCGGCGGCAAAGGCCTTTTCGCTGCCCGTGATGACCATGCAGCCAATCTCCGGGGCAGCATCATAGGCTTTCAGGGCCCTGCCCAACTCGTCCATCAACTGGTCGTTGAGTGCATTGAGCTGTTTGGGCCGGTTCAGTGTGACGATTCCCACCTTGTCGGCTTGTGTGCTCACCGTGATCATTTCAAAATTCATAGCAAACTCCTTATTATTGACGGGGTTCTCGGGGCAATTTAAGCATCAAGACTGCAGGAACAGGCGGTAAGCCGGATTGAGGGTTTCTTCCACACAGGGGTAACCCAGCGTGGTCAAAAACGCCTCGAACGCGGCGGCGTCGGCCTTGGGCACCTGTAGCCCGACCAAAATGCGGCCAAAGTCGGCACCCTGGTTGCGGTAATGGAACAGGCTGATGTTCCAGCCCGGGCGCATCAGGCTTAAAAACTTCATTAACGCCCCCGGCCGCTCCGGAAAGACAAAACGCAGCAGACGCTCGTCTTTTGCCAACTTGGAATGCCCGCCCACCATGTGCCGGATGTGCTCTTTGGCCAGGTCGTCGTGGGTCAAGTCCAGTGCCTTGAAGCCTTGCTGGGTAAAGGTTCTGGCAATCCGCGCGCTCTCCCCTTTGGCGCTGGTAGTCAGCCCCACAAATACATGCGCCTGGGCTGCGTCGCTGATGCGGTAATTGAACTCGGTCACGTTGCGGGCTACGGCGGCATTGCCCTTGCTGGCGCCGCTTTTGCTATCTGCATGCTTGGCGCCTGCGCTTTGACTTGGAGCGGGCAAGTTACCGATCAACTCGCAAAAACGCCGGAAGCTGCCGCGTTCCTCGGGGATGGTCACCGCAAACAGCGCTTCACGCTCCTCGCCTACCCCGGTGCGTTCGGCCACAAAGCTCAGGCGGTCAAAGTTCATGTTGGCGCCGCACAAAATCGCGGCATAGGTTTCGCCTTTTTTCTTGTGTTTGGCCACGTATTGCTTGATCGCCGCCACCCCCAGTGCGCCAGCAGGCTCAACAATGCTGCGCGTGTCCACAAACACGTCATTGATGGCGGCGCACACCGCGTCGGTGTCCACAGTGATGAACTCATCCACCAAAGTGCGTGTCAGGCGAAAGGTTTCTTCGCCCACCAGCTTGACGGCCGTGCCATCCGAGAACAGCCCGACATCAGCCAGCGTGATGCGCTTGCCCGCCGCCACCGACTGCATCATGGCTGTGGAATCGTTCATTTGCACACCAATCACCTTGATCTCCGGGCGGACCGCCTTGATGTAGCTGGCAACACCGCTGATCAGTCCACCTCCGCCAATGGCCACAAACACCGCGTCCAGTCTGGGGTTGAGCAGCGCGTCACTGGCGCTGCCCAGGCCCTGCAACTGGCGCAGAATTTCCATGGCAATCGTGCCCTGCCCGGCAATGACATCGGGGTCGTCAAACGGGTGCACAAAGGTCAGACCCTGCTTTTTCTCTAGGGTCACCGCGTGCGCATGGGCATCCGAATAGCTGTCGCCATGCAGCAACACTTCGCCACCCAGAGCCTGCACCGCGTCTATTTTGACCCGGGGAGTGGTGGTGGGCATCACAATCACGGCGCGGCATCCCAACTTGCGCGCGCCCAAAGCCACGCCCTGGGCGTGGTTACCGGCCGAGGCGCAAATCACACCCTTCTTTAATTGCGCCGCACTCAGGTGCGCCATTTTGTTATAGGCGCCGCGCAGCTTGAAGCTGAATACCGGTTGCTGGTCTTCGCGTTTGAGCAACACCGTGTTGTTCAGACGTTTGCTCAAGATCCTGGCCGGTTCCAGCGCGGTTTCTATGGCCACGTCATAGACACGGGCGTTGAGGATTTTCTTCAGGTAATCGGCAGGGAGCAGGTGTTTGGTTTTCATGACCCAGGCAGTTTAGTCATAATTTACCGTTGATTGCCGCCCGGCTTGGCGGTTATCGCAAGCCAATTTAAACCTATAGGACACCCCATGGATTGCACCGTCAGTTGGACCGGCGTCACAGGCGCCCGCTCAGGCATGGGCTTTGTAGCCGAAACCGGCAGTGGCCACACCCTGGTGATGGACGGCGCGCCCGACGCCGCCAAGCCCGAAAACGGCGGGCAGAACCTGGCCCCGCGCCCTATGGAAACCCTGCTGGCCGGTGCCGGCGGCTGCACCGCCTATGACGTGGTGCTCATACTCAAACGCGGCCGGCATGCGGTCAGCGGCTGCTCGGTGCGGCTTGAGGCCGAGCGTGCAGAAGTTGACCCCAAAGTGTTCACCAAAATCAACATGCATTTCACTGTGACCGGCAAAGGCATTCCAGCAGCAGCCGTTGAGCGCGCCATTGCCATGAGCCACGACAAATACTGCTCGGCCACCATCATGTTGGGCAAAACCGCCGAGATCACCACCAGCTTTGAGGTCAAAGACGCCTGAGGTTCAGATGCGGTGCGCCACCGACGTCATTAACTTGGCTGCCATCGTCATGAGTCCTTTGACCGGCGCGGGCAGTTCCTGAGCGCCTGAATTTTGGGCGTCCAGCGCGTGGCGGGCTTCATCGGCCTGCATCTGTGCCACGATGGCGCGAGAAGACGCGTCTTGCGCGGGCAGCAAATCCATATGGCTTTGCAGGTGCGCCTCCACCTGGCGCTCGGTTTCCACCACAAAGCCCAGGCTTAGCCGGTCTCCCAGCCGACCGGCCAGCAGACCCAGCCCAAAAGCCCCGGCATACCACAGCGGGTTGAGCAGCGAAGGCCTGCCGCCCAGCTCGTCCAGGCGCTGGCGGGTCCATGCCAGATGGTTGGTTTCTTCCTGGCTGGCCCTTGTGAAATGGTCTTTTAACGCGGCATTGTGAGTCGCAAGCGCTTGAGCGGTGTAAAGCGCCTGGGCGCACACCTCGCCCACATGGTTGACCCGCATGAGCGCGGCAGACTGTTGTTTGAGCTCAGCGCTCAGCTCTGCGCCCGCATGTTCCGGCCTGGGGCAGGGCAGCGCGGCGTGCGGGGAGGCAAACAAGGTGCGCAGGGCTGTGTCCGCAGCAGTCAGCAGGGAATCGATGGTCATGATGGCGCTAGTCGTGGTTTTCTTATCAGGGTTTAGACAGGATTTTCGCAAGTATTTCAAGGTGCTGGGCTGGCAAGTGCTTTCAGGCCCATCCCACTTTGTTGCAAAGTGACAACGAAAGGCCCTCGATAACGGGTGATGTTGCTCATTTTCTTTGCCAAGGGTGCGGCGCTTTGGTCAAATACCCTCAACTTCCTTAAATGAGGAGGTTGGCCCGGGGAGCCGAAATTCCGTCGGCGCCCTATGTTTAACCTTTGGAGATTTCTCAATGATGAAAAAAACCCTTGTTGCTTTGGCTGCCCTGGCTGCCGTTGGCACCTCTTTTGCCCAGTCTTCGGTCACCATTTCCGGTATTCTGGACGCTTCTGTTACCAGCTTCACCAAAGGTGACGGTACCAATGACGGCATCGCTTACACAGACAGCCAAATTGCTTCTTCTCAAGTCACAATTTCTGGAAGCGAAGATTTGGGCGGTGGAATGAGAGCTATTTTCCTGACTCAGACCGACATTCAAACCAACAACGGCGGACTGAACCAAAACGGTTTATTTCGTCGTGGTGCATACGTTGGCCTGACCGGTGGTTTTGGTGAAGTGACCCTTGGTTTGCGCGGTAACCTGCTGATTGCAAACAACGCTGCCATTGTGCCTGTTGGTGGCAACACTTTCACTACCAACATTTCCTCGGCAATTGGTTATGCTGATTTCTACACCAAAAACGCCATCACTTACGTTTCCCCAAGACTGTTTGGTGGCTTGGTTTTGGCCGGTCAGCTCGGCATGGGTAACACTTTGGCTCAAGACGACATGAGCGGTTCCATAACCAGCTGGAGTGCTGTGTACACCAACGGTGGTTTGCGCTTGAACGCTGCAGGTCAGAACCGTCTGGAAGGTGCTTCAACTTCCTCAGCTAACGCTTCAAACACGGCCGCTTCAGGTAACAAAACCACTACACAAGCTGGTGTACGTTACAAGGTTGGTGCGCTTGAAGGTGGTATTGGCTACATTACCAACAGCATGGCTGGCGGCGCAATTGGTGCCAGTGGCGCACCCGCTGCAACTCCTGGCGGTGTGATGCAAGAGCGTACTGCTCGTGTTGCTGGTGTTTCTTACCAGTTGAACCCAGCTACCATTTTGGCTGCGAACTTTGCCAACGCTGAAGGCAGCAACCTGACCAACTTGCAAGCTCGTTACTCTTTGAGCAAGCGCACCAGTTTGTACGGCATTTATGGCATAGCATCTAACGCGGCTAACACGGTTAACCCTGTTAACTTTTCTGCCACTGCCACTAACACTGGTAATGCCCCAGCTGCAAACGTAAATAATCTTATCGCAACCGCTGATAGGACTCAGACCGCAATCAGCTTTGGTATGATGCACTCGTTCTAATTTTCCGCTGACGTAAGTCAGTTGATTCTTTAGAAATCAAAACCCCGCTGCGGCAACGTAGCGGGGTTTTTTGTTGCCTGCAATTTCTCTGCCTGCGAGAATACAGCCATGCCAGCCAAAACTATCGACCTTTCTTCAACTCAAAAGTCAAGCGTGATAGACGTTGTGGAGTCAGTATCCTTGCGGCCTCTGGTCGAAAGCCACTTGTTTGAAGAACGCATTGCGTTGATTTAGCTTTTGTTTTGACTGGTGTTACCTATGAAAACAATCAGTATTTTTTTCACTATCGCCCTGTTGCTGGCAGGTTGCGCCGCCTCGACCGGTCCGAGAATAAGTGAACCTTCAGATATTTCCCCCGTCTTTGCCCACTGGCAGCACCTGCCTTTGCCGGGCAAGAAAAATACTGAGTACCAAGCCACCGTATCCCTCGGCCGCGATGCGCTTTCTGCCAACTCCACCAGCTCTGCCAGCATGATGCGCCAGGTGGTCAATATTGCGCCTGAGCAGCTCGGGCGGGTGGCTTTTTCCTGGAAAGTACAAGCGCTGATGCCGCAGGCCGATCTGGGCTTGCGGGAGTCGGAAGACGCTCCGGTGCGGGTGGTGCTGGCCTTTGAGGGTGACCGCTCCCGCTTTTCCATGCGTGACAGCATGCTCTCGGAGTTGGCGCGCACCCTCACGGGAGAGCCCATGCCTTATGCCACCCTGATGTATGTGTGGTGCAACACGCGGGAGCCGGAAAGCATTATCCAGAGCCAGCGCACCGACCGCATCCGCAAGATTGTGGTGGAGTCAGGCCCGCAAAACATCATGCAATGGCGAGACTATGAGCGCGACATCCGTGCTGATTACCTGCGGGTGTTTGGCGAGCCGCCCGGCGCGCTTGTCGGTGTGGCCATCATGACCGACAGCGACAACACCCGCTCCAGCGCTCAGGCTTGGTACGGCCCGCTGACTTTAAAGCCGTGACCTCCATGCAAATTACCACCACCGTGACCACAGTTCCCACCCCATTCCCGTCATCCCCGCCTTCTTCCCGCACCCGCTGTGACCACACTGCCGCCTGGCAGGCGCTGGGTGCGCATTTTCAGGCCAGTGGCAAAGGCTTCGACGTGCGCCAGGCCTTTGCCGCCGACACCCAGCGCCTTGCCGGTTTCAGTCTGGCGGCTCCCCACGTTTTTGCCGATTTGTCCAAAAACCTGATTGACAACACCGCCATGGGGCTGCTTCTGGACTTGGCCCGGCAGTGCGGACTGGAGGCGCATCGAGCCGCCATGTTTGCCGGTGAAGCCATCAATAACACCGAAAACCGCGCCGTCATGCACTGGCTGCTGCGTTGCCCTTCGGTGGCGTCTTCTAGTCAAAATACCGCTTCAGCCCGTTCAGATATTGAATTTATAGCTACTAAAAATGTAGCAAATGAGCTGGCGTTGGTGCATGCCACCTTGCAGCCCATGCTGCGTTACGCCGAACAGGTTCGCTCGGATGCCATCATCACCGATGTGGTCAACATCGGCATAGGCGGCTCTGATCTGGGGCCACAGATGGCGGTGCTTGCCTTGGATGCGTTTGCAAACTCGGGAAAGCGGCTGCATTTTGTCGCCAACGTCGATGGTCACGAGCTGGCGGCCACGCTCAAACACCTCAAGCCGCACAGCACGCTGTTTCTGGTGGCCAGCAAAACCTTCACCACGATTGAAACCATGACCAACGCGCAATCCGCCAAAGCGTGGTTTTTAGCGCAAGGCGGCACCGATATTGCCCGCCATTTTGCGGCGCTTACCACCAACGTAGCGGCTGCCCGGGCTTTTGGTATTTCAAGTACCTTCGGGTTTTGGGACTGGG
>JBEIGE010000039.1:0-18244 GCA_040382055.1 Hylemonella sp. | reverse complement strand
GTAGCCCCCGCCCACGGTGGGCATGCTGATGGTGCTGGTGCCGCTGGTGGTGACGCTGCCGGTGCCGCGGTGGAAGGCGGAGTTCGTCACGTCAAACGCGCCGGTAACCGTGACCGCCCCGCTGCCGCCCAGTGTTCCGCCGCTCATGGCCAGGTTGGAGAAGCTCACACCGCTGGCGGTGTTGACGTTCAGCGTCCCGGAACTGATGCTGAAGGCCGCGCCCGTGCTGGCAATGCCGAGAGCGCCGCTGACGTTGACAGTACTGCCTGAGACGATTGCCGATCCGGCGCCAACGATGTCCGAGCCCGCATTCAGATTGCGGGTGCCGCTATAAAAATCGATGCTGGTGCCACTGGCCACGGAGTAGGTGCCGGTGTCGCTGCCGCCCCCGCCGATGCGCAGGCTGCCTGCGGTCACATTCACCGTGCCGGTGTTGTTGAAGTTGGTGGGATCGATAGTGAAGGTCTGATCCGCAGTGTTGGCGCGGATGGTGCCGTTGTTGATGACGCTGGCCGTGCTGCTTCGGGTAATGCCACCAAAGCCCTGCAAAGTGATGCCGCTGCCGATGGTGACGGTCTGGCCCGTGCCGCCATAGCCCGCGTAAATGGCATAGCCTCCAGCGACGTTGACCGTGGCGCTGCCCGAGCCACCCGCGACGGCGAGTTGCTGGTTGGCGTTGAGGGTGCTCCAGTACAAGTTGCTGTTGCTGCCCAGTGACAAGGTGACGCCATCGGTCAGCAACAGGCTGTTTTTAATAAAAGTGCTGCTGCCCGACAGGTTGAGGTTGCTGCCCAGGGTCACACCGTCGAGCGTGCCGTTGCTGCTGGCCAGGTTAAATGGGTCGCCGCTACCGTAAGTCAGGGTGCCGTTTCTGATCGTCCCGTTGAGTGTGATGGGAATCCCGTATCCCGTGGAGACTGTGGTAAAGCCACCCTTGTTGTCTATCGTGCCTGCAATGGCGATGCCGTTGGTGGCGTTTAAATTCACATTGAGCGAATCGTAGAAACTGCCGCCGTTGAGAGTGTCCCCGGCGCCGATGGTGGCACCTGATCTGATGTCGATGGTGCCTGCGGTGATAAGGCTCAGGCTTCTTGCACCGCCGCCATTGTTGCTGATGGCCACCGCGCCACCGCTGTCGCTGCTGCCATTGACCACGATGGAGCCGAAATTGCTGCCAACTCCCGCGTTGGTCTGGATGGTGACGTCTGTGCCACCGGCCAATGCGGCGTTGATCTGGTTGTCGCCGATGCTGGAGTTGCTAAAAGGGTCGAACAAGCCGCCGGTGAGTGCGCTGGCATTGCCGTGTACGATGGTCACATCCGTCGGGTCAAGCAGCCACCGGCCGTTTTTGCCTAGCGGGGCCGATGCGTTGATGCGGGCACCGGCCACATCCAGGGCGTTCTTGCCCGATGTTTCTACCAGGCCACCATTTCCCCCGTTTACACCGCCTGTGGCAGTGATGCTGCCGTAGGCCCGGGTGGTGTTGTCGGCCCAGACAATTACTTTGCCGCCGTCGCCGCTGTGCACGGCGCTGGCGTTAAGGCTGGTGTCGGCTCCCACGTAGCTGAAGCTGGCGTTTTGGATCTCCGGGTTTTTGCCCTGATAGTCGCCCCCCACCAGAATTTCGCCCCCGCCGGTTGCCCCGCTGGCATTCAGGCTCCCGGTACCGGTGATGCCCACTTCCTGCCCCAGCATCTGCACCTTGCCGCCCCGCCCGGTGCTGCTCGATGCGTCCAGGCTGCCGCTGTTGAGGGTGCGGCCGCCTTCCAGGTAAATCTCGCCGCCTCGGTTGACCAGCCCGGTGGCCCGAATGACGCCGGTGTTGTTGACCACGCTATTGATAGCGGCGCGGGCTTGACCGGCTGTCATGGTCACGGCCTGGCTGGCCGTGATGTTGCCGCTGTTTTCAAGACTGGCTTGCAGGCTGGGGTCTGTCACTCTGACACGGATCAGGCCGTCGCCGGTTAAGTCCAGCGCCACGGTGTTGCCTGCGGCCAGGCTGGCGGTGGTGGCGATGATCTCGCCGCTGTTTTGCACGGTGTTGCCCACCAGCGCGACGCTGCCGGTGGCCTTGATCAGGCCTTCGTTGCGGATGCTTCCAGTGTTACCCGCGCCGCCGGTCAGGTTGAGGGTGTGGGTGTCACCGTTTACAAATGCATCCGTGTTGCTGATGTTCAGGGTGGTGGCCAGGAGGCTGCCCACGTTGATTTGTGCGTCTTTGGCAAACAACATGCCCGCCGGGTTGCTGAAGAAGACCTGGCCGTTGGCGTTGAGCTTGCCGTAGATTTCGCTGGCGCTGTTGCCTGTAATGCGGTTCAGGGCCACGGCGCTGGCATTGGGCTGGACGAAGTTGACCGTGGCAGCTGCGCCGATGTTGAAGCTTTGCCAGTCCAGCGCTGCGCGTTGGCTGGTCTGGTTGACAGTGAGGACGTTAGCCGCTTGACTGATGCCGGCGGCACCGGCAGTGACTTTGCCGCCGGTGGGCAGGGCATTGGCTGGCAGGGTTTGAGCCCAGGCAGGCAAGGTGAATGTGTGGACAAGGCACAAGGCCAGGGCGGTGAGAGCGAAGCCCGAGGCAGCGGTTGGCGGGTGGCCAGAGCCCACCACACGATCAGTCCGGTCACCCTTGCTGCGCCCGCGTGCCACTTCGGCTACCGCAACCCAGGTTTGGGTGAGGGCGTTCCAGATCAGGCGGTAGATTTTGTTCATGGCAACTTACTCCACTGCTTGGCGCCGGGGTGCTAAAAAACGGCGCTCAGCGAAAGCCAAAAGCGTGTTTTGTTGTTGTCTTCGGTAACGCTTGCCGCGCGAAGGGGCCAGGCCATAAGAGCACTGGCACTAAAGTTCTTGTACAAGCTCCAGTCGGCGCCAAGGGCGACGTCTGCGAGCTCCCGGGTGTTGCTGGCAACGGAGGTGGTCAGCGGTTTCTGCACCAGTTTCAGGTTGGCCAAGTTGGTCATGGCGCTCAGCGCCAGGCTGGACTGGACTTGCCAGCGAGCGCCAAGTTTGAGCCAGTACCCTGAATCAGCCACCGCCTCGCCGTTGCCGTAGCCCGGCAGGGTGAGCGGTCCGCCCAGGCTGAATTTTTCGGAAGAGTCGAGGTTTTTGCCAGCCTCCTGCCAGTTCAGCGCGACTTGCAAGCTAAGGTCTTTGGCCAGGTTTTGCTGGCGTGTGGCGTTGAGCACCATTGTGCTGAAGTCACCTCGGGTGTTGTTGTCGTCCGCGGTGGCGGTAGCGTTGAGGCTCAGCTGTCCGGTGCGCAGGGCCAAGTCAAGCCGGTTGGCGCCACCACCGCCCCAGGCATCGATCCACTCGGCGCTAGTCGTAAGGGTCTGGCCGGTGGATTTTTTGGCCGGAAAGCGACCTACAGCCAGATAGTTGTCATTGAGTGCATTTTGGTCGGCATCGAGTTGCAGGCGCAGGCTCTTGGTGCTACTTCGAATAATGGGGTAGCCCAAACCCAGGCGCTGGGAATCGGCGACACCGCTTAGTCGCTGGCTGGCAAACGAACCACCCAGGGCATAGGTGGCGCGCGAGGTGGTGACCGAGGCACGCCAGCCGTCACCACCCAGCGGGATATCGCCGCGCAAGGTGTAGGCCTGCAGACCGTTGGTGTCGCTGTTGAGAACGTTCATGGTGATGCGCTCGCCGCGGTTGAACAGGCTGTTGCCAAACACGGTAAGGCCCACGCGGTTCTCGCCTGTCGAGGGTGCGCCGTGGTTATTAGCCTCAAGCCGCCCGGTGAGCTGGCTTTCAACCGTGAGGTTGAGCACCACGTCGGTGCTGCCCTCGATTTGGCCAGCCTGCAAATCCAGACTGGCGCGGCCACCGGCGAGCTCGTTGATCAACAGGATTTGGCGCTCAAGTGCTGGCAGTTGCAGGGGTTTGCCCAAGGCCAGCCGGTCGGTATAAGCGTAGAGGGTGTCAGCGTCGATGTTGCTTTCGCCCTCAAGCCGGACTTGGTGGAGCGTGCCTTCGCCCACCGTGATTTGGATGATGCCGTCCTTGATTTGCTGCGGTGGCAGGTTGGCCTGGGCCAAAAAGTAACCTGCGGCTTTGTACGCCGCCTCTACCGCCTCGACGGCCTCTATCAGCTCGCCATAGGTGAGCTCGCGTTGTGACCATGGGGCCAAGGCCTGACGCAAGGATTCCGTGCTCAGGACGGTGTTGCCTACAAAGTCAAACTGGCTGACTTTAACGCGGGTGCTGTTGTCGGTGGTGCTGGCATCGGGCTTATCGTCCCGCTGTGGTGCCTTGATGGGAGGCATCGCCAGAGGCGCAGGCGGGCTTTGTGGGCGAGTTTCTTGCAATATTCGACCGGCATCAGGTTGCACCTGGGCGTGGCTGATCCCGGCGAAGAGTGCCGCAAAACATGCAAGTCCTCGTACGAGAAAATATCGCAAAAGACCACCCCCTGAGGTTCGATTAGCTTGAACGCTTTAGGCCGGATACTACATCATCAGATTACTTCAAAAAGCAATGTTTGGGCCAATAAAGTAATTTAACCTTGGGTCTTTAGGCCTTTAGCAGGTCAAGCAGCTCGGTCTCGATTTCGATTTGCGCGCGATTGTTCTGAAGCGCGGCACCGTCAATCAAGAAGGTGTCATCGACCCGTTCGCCCAGCGTCACCACTTTGGCGAGTTGCAGGTTGACACTGTGCTTGGCCAGTGTGCGCGCAACGTTATACAGCAGTCCGGCCTGGTCACTCGCCGAGATACTCAGCAGCCAGCGCTGGGCTTTTTCATCAGGCTTGAGGCTCACGCGAGCTGGAATCGGAAAGCTTTTGACGCGCCTTGAGATGCGCCCACGGCTTTGCGGTGGCAGGGGGCCACGTTGGGTAATGGCTTGGGCGAGTTCAAACTCCACCATGCTGGTAACTTCGCGATGATTGTCGATAGGGCTTTGGGTGATCACCTGGAAAGTGTCCAGTGCGTAACCGGTTCGCGAGGTATGAATCCGGGCGTCCTGGATGCTCAGGCCGCTTTGGTTGAAGTAGCCACAAATGCGAGCAAACAAGTCGGGCTGGTCCTTGGCATAAACCATCACCTGCAAGCCCTCACCCACCGGCGAGCGGCGTGTTCTGACAATCGCCCGATCGGTCTTGACCAGGCGTGAGAGCTGGCGCGTATGCCAGGCAATTTCAGAGGCGTCATGGCGCATGAAGTAACTGATATCCAGGGTATCCCACAAGGGCTTGTGCACCTCGAATGGCATGGCGTGCAAAGCCAGGGTCACCATGGCCTCACGCTTTCGGGCTTCGACTTCGGCATCCGGTGCTGGGGCGTAGCCGCCCAGAACGCGTAGGGTAAAACGGTACAAATCCTCCAGCAGCTTGCCCTTCCAGGCATTCCAGACCTTCGGGGAGGTGCCCCGGATGTCGGCCACGGTCAGCAGGTAGAGCGCTGTCAGGTAGCGTTCGTTGCCCACCCGCGCTGCAAAAGCGGCGATCACGTCCGAATCACTCAGGTCTGTTTTCTGGGCAATGCGGCTCATGCTCAGGTGCTCACGGACCAAAAATTCAATCAATCGCTGGTCATCCGCCTCAACGCCGTGCTGACGGCAAAAACGACGCACATCCATGGCCCCCAGATCCGAGTGATCGCCGCCACGGCCTTTGGCAATGTCATGAAACAGAGCAGCGGCGTACAAAACCCAGGGTTTGTCCCAGCCCGAGGCCAGTTGCGAGCACAGCGGGTACTCATGGGCGTGCTCGGCCATGAAAAAACGCCGCACATTGCGCAGAACCATGAGGATATGCTGGTCGACCGTATACACATGAAACAGGTCGTGCTGCATCTGGCCCACAATGCGGCGGAACACCCAGAGGTAACGGCCCAGAACCGAGGTCTGGTTCATGAGCCGCATGGCGTGGGTAATCCCTTCGCGTTGCATCAGAATGCGCATGAAGGTTTGATGGTTCACCGGGTCATTTCTGAATTTGCCATCCATGACGCCCCGGGCGTTGTAAAGCGCGCGCAGCGTGCGGGCTGACAATCCCTTCAAACCGCTGTGGGTCTGAAAAATAAGAAAGGTTTCCAGAATGGCGTGGGGCTCATTGAGGTAAAGATCGTCACTGGTGACTTCAAGCAGACCCGATTTGTCCTGAAAACGCGCATTGATCGGCATGAGTGCCTGTGGCGCGGGCTGCAAACGCTCTTCAATGTTCAGCAGCAGGATCTGGTTGAGCTGCACGACGGCTTTGGCAGCCCAGTAATAGCGCTTCATCAACAATTCACTATTGCGCACAAAGGTGGTCTGGCTGACCGGTGCCTTCAGGCCCAATGATTCGGCCACGGCGGTTTGCAGGTCAAATACCAGTCTGTCTTCGCGTCGTCCCGAAACCAGATGGAGATGAATGCGGATGAGTCGTAACAAGGCTTCGTTGCGTTTGATCTGGCTTACCTCAAAGGCGGTGGCCAGTCCGCTCCTGGCAAGCGCATCCCAGGTGTTGCCATAGCCGGCGGCCCGGGACACCCACAAAATAACCTGCAAATCACGCAGGCCACCTGGAGATTCCTTGCAATTGGGCTCCAGGGCATAGGGAGTGTCTTCAAATTTATTGTGTCGCTGGTTCATTTCCAGCACCTTGGCCACAAAAAATGCCTTCGGATCGCAGGCGTCGAGAAATTGTTGGCGAAATGACTGAAACAGCAAGGCTGAGCCAGTAATGAGGCGGGATTCCAGCAGTGCGGTTTGAACCGTGACGTCTTTGGCAGACTCTGACAGGCATTCAGCCACCGTGCGCACGCTGGAGCCAATTTCCAGCCCGACATCCCAGCAACTGGAGATGAAAGACTCAATCCGGTGTCGCAAGCGCTCATCGTTCTGCGGACTTTGCCCGTTGGGCAAGAGAACCAGCACGTCAATGTCAGACTTGGGGAAGAGCTCTTGACGCCCGAAACCGCCAACTGCGACCAGGCTGAAGTCCTGATCCAGATCGGCTTGCATCCACAGTGTTTTGAGCGTCGCATCAGTCAATTGCGCCAACTGCCTGAGCACGCCGTTGACACGCCGGGTAGAGATGCCGGATTTCGCCAACGCGGAAAGCGTCATGTCCTTGTCAGCCCGGTAACGGTTCCGGATCTCTGAGAGGCTGGTCATACTGGCGCCAGTTTCTTGGCAAGCCTCATCAGGGTTTGACAAATGCCGGCGGTGGTGGGCTGCCATCGGAAACCGTCAACACCTCATATCCGGTGGGTGTAACCAGGATGGTGTGCTCCCATTGGGCAGAAAGAGAATGGTCTTTGGTGACAATGGTCCAGCCGTCGCCAAGTTCCTTGATGTCACGTTTGCCTGCATTGACCATGGGTTCTATGGTGAACGTCATGCCCTCTTTGAGGACATCGAGGGTGCCGGGTTTGCCGTAGTGCAACACTTGCGGATCTTCGTGGAACACCTGGCCGATGCCGTGGCCGCAAAACTCGCGCACGACAGAAAAACCGTGACCTTCAGCAAACTTCTGGATGGCATGACCGATGTCCCCCAGGTAAGCGCCGGGCCTGACCTGAACAATGCCGTGCCACATGGCTTCATAGGTGATGCTGGACAAACGCCGCGCAGCGATTGAAGTCTCACCGACGTGGAACATGCTGCTGGTGTCGCCGTGCCAGCCATCCTTGATCACGGTGATGTCAACGTTCAGCACATCACCTTTCTTGAGTGCCTTGTCGTTGGGAATGCCGTGACACACCTGGTGGTTGATGGAGGTGCAGATGGATTTCGGATAAGGGCGATAACCGGCAGGCGCGTAATTCAGTGGCGCTGGAATGGTGTGCTGCACCTGGGTCATGTAGTCATAAGCAAGCTTGTCCAGCGCATTCGTCGTAACACCAGGCTTGACAAAGGGCGTGAGGTAATCGAGCACCTCGGAGGCTAATTTACCGGCCAGACGCATCCCTGCAATACCGGCTTCGTCTTTGTAAGTGATAGTCATAATAGAGATTATCCCATCGCCTTGAACCCCGGTTTGAACGCTTTATTGAGCTCCCATCACAGTGACCCTGCATATCTCCACTTTTGACGGCGGCAACGCCCTTGGCAACTTTAGACAACTGCAAGTGCTCAGGGCACTGCAGACCATTTCAGACAAAATTACCGCTGTATCAGCCCGTTACGTGCATCTGGTGAGCAGTGATTCAATCCTGGCTCCAGAACTCCAGCAACGGCTTGAGGCGTTGCTGACCTACGGTGACCCCTATGACGGGCATCAAAATGGCCCATGTGTGCTGGTCACGCCCCGGCTGGGTACCTTGTCTCCCTGGGCCTCCAAAGCCACGGACATTGCTCACAATTGCGGCCTTGCCGTGCGCCATGTGGAACGCCTGGTCGAATACCACTTTGGACTGAAAAAACCCTTGTTCGGGACGACCAGCCTGCTGCCGGATGAACTCAGCGCCGCTGCCGCTTTGCTGCATGACAGGATGACTGAGAGCGTGCTGTTTGACCGCACACAGGCCCACGCGCTGTTTTCGCAACAACAGGCCGAGCCGATGGCCCATGTGGAGGTCACGGGCGGCGGCATTGAGGCGGGCAGGGCAGCGCTGCAGACTGCCAACCAGGCATGGGGGCTGGCCCTTGCGGCCGATGAAATTGATTATTTGGTCGAGGCCTTTACCCGGCTTGGCCGTAACCCGACCGATGTGGAGCTGATGATGTTCGCCCAGGCCAACAGCGAGCATTGCCGGCACAAAATCTTCAATGCAGATTTCACCATTGACGGGCAAGGCCAAACACCAAGCATGTTTGGCATGATTCGCAATACCCACCGCCTTGCGCCTGCGCACACCGTGGTGGCTTACTCCGATAACTCGTCCATCATGGAAGGGCAGGAGGTGGAGCAGTTTCAGCCGGAAATTGACTTTATCCCAGAATCCACAAAGGTTTCAAGCTATCAAAAGAAGAGCGTATTGAGCCACGTGCTGATGAAGGTTGAAACCCACAATCACCCCACAGCAATCTCCCCATTTGCCGGCGCCTCCACCGGCGCAGGCGGTGAAATCCGCGACGAAGGTGCCACGGGCAGGGGCTCCAAACCCAAGGCTGGTCTGACCGGCTTCACAGTCTCCAAAATCAATTGGGGTCAAATCAATTGGGGTCAGACTCCAATTGATTTGGCCATAGACCCCAAAAAGGCCTCCGGTGGCATCGCGGATCAACCAGGCTCTTACGGCAAACCTGAACATATTGCCAGTCCCTTGCAGATCATGATTGAAGGCCCCCTGGGTGGCGCCGCCTTCAACAACGAGTTCGGGCGACCCGGGCTAGCTGGTTATTTTCGGGAATACGAGCAAACCATCGTCAGTGACCTTGACACGGTTCAACGCGGTTATCACAAGCCCATCATGATTGCCGGTGGGCTGGGCTCGATCAACGCTGAATTAACGAAAAAAATTGAATTTCCTGCCGGCACCTTGCTGATTCAGCTTGGTGGACCGGGAATGCGCATTGGCATGGGTGGCAGCGCGGCCAGCTCCATGGCCACGGGTTCGAACGCCGCCGAGCTCGACTTCGACTCGGTCCAACGTGGCAACCCGGAAATTGAACGTCGCGCGCAGGAAGTCATCAACCAGTGCACGAGTCTGGCAGCGGCTAACCCGATTCTGGCGATTCATGATGTGGGTGCGGGTGGTCTTTCCAATGCGTTTCCGGAACTCACCAACGACGCCGGACGTGGTGCCCGCTTTGATCTGCGTGCCATCCCCCTGGAAGAGTCCGGCCTGGCACCCAAGGAAATCTGGTGCAACGAAAGTCAGGAGCGTTATGTGTTGGCGATTTCGCCCCAATCGCTGGATTTGTTTCGAAGCTTCTGCGAGCGTGAGCGTTGCCCCTTTGCGGTTGTGGGTGTAGCCACCGAAGAGCGCGAGCTGGTGGTGTACGACCCAAAGGGGGGGCCTTCGGGCGAAGACCCCGTTCATATGCCCATGAATGTGCTGCTGGGCAAACCGCCCAAAATGCATCGTGATGTGACCCGCGTGCAGCGCCGATTCCAGCCATTGGACTTAAGCGACCTCACCTTGCAGCAAGCCACGATCCAGGTGCTCTCGCACCCCACCGTTGCTTCCAAACGATTTCTCATCACCATTGGAGACCGCACCGTGGGCGGGCTGACACACCGCGACCAGATGGTCGGGCCCTGGCAGGTGCCTGTGGCCGATTGTGCAGTCACGCTGTCCGATTACACGGGTTTTTCCGGTGAAGCGATGAGCATGGGCGAACGCACCCCCTTGGCGGTGATTGATGCTCCAGCCTCAGGCCGCATGGCCGTCGCAGAGGCCATTACCAATCTGCTTGCAGCGCCTATCGAGTTACCACGCGTGAAGTTATCTGCCAACTGGATGGCTGCCTGTGGTGAGCCCGGCGAAGATGCTGCGCTTTACGCCACCGTTGCCGCTGTGGGTCTGGAGTTATGCCCTGCGCTGGGAATATCCATTCCTGTGGGAAAAGACAGCCTGTCCATGCGAACGCAGTGGAAAGATGCCCAAGATAAGTCAAGCCTCCAGAGAAAAGTGACTTCACCTGTGAGCCTGATCGTCAGCGCATTCGCCACGCTGGCTGATGTGCGCGGCACGCTCACTCCCCAGCTTGACGCCACCCAGGACACCAGCCTGCTGCTGGTCGATTTGGGCCGCGGGCGCAATCGCATGGGCGGCAGCATTCTGGCTCAAAGTCTTGGGCAGGTGGGATGTGCTGATGCTTCGGGTGTGCCTGATCTTGACGATCCGCAGGACCTGGTCAATCTGGTGGCCGCAGTCAATGTACTACGGGCTGATGGAAAAATTCTGGCCTACCACGACCGCAGTGATGGTGGACTTTTTGCGACCCTCTGTGAGATGGCGTTCGCCGGACATGTCGGCGTGTCGCTGAACCTTGATTTGCTGGTCACCGAAGGTGACGGTGTTTCTGACAGCCGCGCTGAGCATGGCGACAGCAAAAACTGGGCCTCTCAGGTCAGCGTTCGCCGGGACGAGCTCTCAATGAAGGCGCTTTTCAATGAAGAGCTTGGCGTTGTATTGCAGGTGCGTACGGCTGACCGTAGTGAGGTCATGCAGGTGTTGCGCAATCACGGTCTAAGCAAACACAGCCACTTTATTGGCAAAACGCGTCCTGCCGATTCACACGTGCAAGCCGGGGTCGGGGAGATTCAGGTCTGGCGTGATGCCAAAACGATTTTCAGCGCCAAACTGCATGACCTGCACCAGGTCTGGGACAGTACCAGCTGGAATATCTGCCGGCTACGAGATAACCCGGCTTGTGCCGATGCGGAGCATGCGGCTGCAGGTGCCCAAGACGATCCAGGCCTGCATGTGCATTGGCCTGATCAAACGGCTGACCCTGCCACAGCACTTGCGGAGAAATCGGCTCCAGCCTTGGTGTTAAAGCGCCCCAAAGTCGCGGTGTTGCGTGAGCAGGGCGTCAACTCACATGTTGAGATGGCTTATGCCTTTACGCAAGCCGGTTTTGAGGCCTTTGATGTTCACATGACCGACCTGCAAACTGGCCGTGCCCATTTGTCTGATTTTCAGGCCATGGTGGCTTGCGGCGGTTTCAGTTACGGCGATACGCTGGGGGCGGGCATCGGATGGGCCAGATCCATAACCTTCAACCCTGCGTTGTCGGCGCAGTTCCAGGATTTTTTTGGCAGGTCGGATACGCTGGCATTGGGGGTTTGCAACGGCTGCCAGATGTTTGCAGAACTGGCGGACATCATTCCGGGTGCCCAAGCCTGGCCACGTTTTACAACTAACCGCAGCGAGCGTTTTGAAGCCCGGTTATCCATGGTCGAAGTGCTCGACTCCCCCTCGGTCTTTTTTACCGGGATGGCTGGTGCGCGTTTGCCGATAGCCGTGGCCCACGGTGAAGGCTATGCCAATTTTTCCTATCGGGGTGATGCCAGCCAGGTCATTGCCGCAATGCGTTTTTGCGACAACCATGGTCAGCCTACAGAAAGCTACCCTTTCAACCCGAACGGCAGTTCCGGTGGTTTAACTGCTGTGACCACCGAGAATGGCCGCTTCACTGCGCTAATGCCCCATCCTGAACGCGTGTTTCGCAACATCCAGATGAGTTGGACAAACCAGGACAAAAACCGCGAAAGCCCGTGGATGCAGCTGTGGCACAACGCTCGCAGATGGCTAGGCTGAAAGAGCGGACCATGAAACTTTCCCGCCTGTTCCAACCGCGCAACCCGCTGTTCTGGATGATGCTGATCCTCAACGCGCTTTCAACTTGTCTGGCTTGGATGGTTCAGACTCTCCCCCTCAGTAGCCTTGGGCTGTGGGTGGTGGGCGGTTTTGCCTTGGGCAATGCAGTCCTTGGAACCTGGTTGGCCTGGCGTTTGGTCAAAAGCTGATCATTCCAGCGGTTTTTAGGGGTTGCAATACTCACATTGCTCCGGCGGGACATGTAAGCGAATTGGCTTTTCCGTCTGATGATTGCACAGTCTGCAATGTAACAACTGAGCGCGGGCCGAGCGCGTAGCCTGCCCGCAGGCGTTGCACAGTGCGCCAGGGAGCAGGCTTTCCGGCCCGAAACCGGGTTCTGTGCAGGCTGGGCAGGGCACGGCCAACTTTTCGGACAGTGCTTGGGCGGCACGCTTGATCATGGCCAAGCGGGTCGGATTGCGATGTGCCCTCATATCGGTTTCAAGCCATAGCGGACCCTGGACCAGGGCCGCTTCAACGCAGGCTTTGAGCTGATCCCAGTTCACAATGGATTTTTCAAAAACAGTGCTGCCAGGCTTGCCGACAATCACACCATGCTCAGGAAAACCAGCCTTGAGGGCAAACTCTTTCGCCTGCGCCCAATGACTTACCGTGGTTTGGGAAAAATTGGTTTCAGGCCCTTGTACAGCCACTTCAACAACATGCTCAAGCTCACGGTCCCACCACACCAAGTACTCAATGTTCCAGGGTGTGACGCCCATGAACGGGTCGGGGCCAAAACTGCCTTCACTGCCCATGCCGTACCTGACATTGCTGGCTTTTGCGGCAAGCTTGGCCTTGGTCAGCGCGGCATCACGCTGTGAGCCCTGGCGTTGGATATCACCGGTGAAGGTTCCCAGGGTGTCCGTGTCCATACTGAGATCAAGCAAAACCTGAAAGCCAGCAGCAGCCATGGCAGGTTCAACGGCTGGTAATTTCTGGTGCTGGGTCAGGAAAGCAACGGCATGCATCGGGAGCAAAGAATAGCCGAATCAAAGGGATTTGATGATTCTTTTTTGACGGGTCAGTTGCATTTTCGTGACATCGCTGTATGCGAAAATCAAGCATCAACGACTGTTCATCATGAATTCTGACAAAAAATCCTATTTTTTCCTGATTAGCGCTGTTTTGACCATCATGGCCGGCTCGCACACCCCTGCCATTGCGCAAAACTATCCTAGCAAGCCGGTTCGACTGGTTGTTCCTTTTCCAGCAGGCGGGGCGACCGATGTTCTGGCACGGGTCATCAGTCAGAAGGCATCTGAAAAGCTTGGCCAACAACTCGTGGTGGAAAACCGGCCTGGCGCAGGCGGCACGATTGGGTCGGAGCAGGTAGCCAAGGCCACGCCCGATGGTTACACCTTGCTGATTGCCACCGGCAGCACGCACTCGATCAACCCGATTGTCAATGCCAAGATTCCGTACAACGTCGAACGTGATTTTGTACCCATAGCCCTTGTCGCCAATACAGCCAGTGTGCTGGTGGTGCCAACAAGTTTGCCCGCGAACAATCTTAAAGAGTTCATTGCCTTGGCCAAATCCAAACCCGGTCAGATGAACTTCGGCTCCAGTGGCAACGGGACTACCAGCCATTTGAGCGGCGAGTTGCTCAAGGCACAGGCCGGGGTTTTTATCACGCATATTCCTTACCGTGGCACCGGCCTGGTGCTCAACGATATGTTATCCGGCCAGATTCAGATGCTGATGGACAATTTTGTGACCTCTCAACCGCATATCAAGGATGGCAAGCTCAAGGTTTTGGGGGTCACCAGCCTGCAACGCTTGTCCTATCTGCCCGACACCCCCACACTGGATGAGCAAGGACTCAAAGGCTTTGACGTGACCAACTGGTTTGGCATTTATGCGCCCAGGGGGACGTCAGCTGAGGTGGTGAGCAAAGTCAATGCTGCCTTTACCCAGGCTGTTGCCGATCCTGATGTACAAAAAAGGCTGCTCAGTTTGGGTGCAACGCCGATGACCAGCACGCCAGATCAGATGGCGAGTGCCGTAGCTGCTGAAACCCGAAAGTGGCGCAAATTGATCCAGGATCGCAAGATCGTTGTGGATTAACCCTGCCTCATCCGACAAATTCAGAGTCCGACCGGGTAACCATCCTTGCGGTGGTCTGATGCAGCAATGTAGCCATGCTCGGTTTTCATGGCCAGCTGCGCACAACCAAATTCGGTCTCGAACCGTTGAGATACCTTGACAGTGTGTCCACGAGCGACCAGGCCTTCAATTGCCTCCTTGGGAAAGTTCCACTCGACAGCGACAGTTGTGTTGTCATCCATCACGCGCCAACGGGGTGCGTCGCTGGCAGTCTGCGGGTTTTGCTGATGGTCTGCGATGCGGGACGTCACTTGCACATGACCCTGCGCTTGCATGGACCCGCCCATCACACCAAAACTCATCAAAGGCTGTCCAGCGCGCGTGAGAAAGCCGGGAATGATGGTGTGGAAAGGGCGCTTTCCCGGAGCGACCTGATTCGGGTGCCCCGGCTTCAAACTGAAGCCCCAACCCCGGTTTTGCAGGGCAATACCTGTATTGGGAACGACAACGCCAGAGCCAAATCCCTTGAAGTTTGACTGGATAAAAGAGATCATCATCCCGTTTTGATCGGCAGCAGTCAGGTATACCGTACCTCCGCTGTGTGGCGAGCCAGCCCGTGCGGGTGCGCAACGATCGGGGTCAATCAGCTTGGCACGTTGTGCCAGGTAGTCGGGCTTGAGTAAATCGGTGGTGCTGACATCGCGCATGGCCTGCTCATCGGCCACATATTCATGCAGGTCGGCAAACGCCAATTTCATGGCTTCAATTTGCAAATGGGTGGACAGGCCAGTATCGAGCCCGGCTGCCTTCAAGTTGAGCTGATCAAGCATGCCCAGAGCCATCAAGGCCCCGATGCCCTGTCCATTCGGGCCGATTTCATGCAAGGTGACGTCACGGTAATTCATGGATATCGGGTCGACCCAATCCGCTTGGTGCGCAGCCAGATCTTCCTCGTCAAGCAAGCCGCCTGTGTTGCGGGCGTGGTTGGCAATGGCCTGAGCCAGTTCACCCCGGTAAAACGCGTCTCCCTTGGTAGCAGCAATGCGTTCCAGGGTATGAGCCTGGCCGGGACAAACGAATAATTCACCAGGCAAGGGGGCGCGTCCTTGAGGGGCAAAAGCTTCCCGGTAACCTGGCTGATCGAGCAGTTCCTGGACCTGCGATTGCCATTGGCGATGCACCGTGGGAGACACCATAAACCCGTTGCGGGCGTAGCGCAGGGCAGGTTCAAACAACTGGGCAAATGGGAGGCTTCCGTAGCGATCTGACAAAGCCCGCCAGGCAGATACCGTACCGGGCACCGTCACAGAGTCCCAGCCGCGGGGTGGCATGGCCGTGTACTTGGAGAAATACGCCGGTGTCCACTTGCGCGGTGAGCGCCCGGAAGCGTTGAGGCCTTGCAGCCGTTTGCCATCCCACAAAATCGCAAAGGCATCCCCGCCGATGCCGTTCATGCAGGGCTCAACGACGGTTAACGCAATGGCTGTGGCCAGAGCGGCGTCCACCGCGTTGCCACCTAAGGCGAACATCTGCAAACCGGCAGCCGAGGCCAGCGGCTGGGAAGTGCTGACAACGTTTTGCGCCAGCAGTGGCATACGTTGAGAGGTGTAAGGAAAGTCCAGGAGATTGTTGGATGAGGGCGAAGTTGTCATGTTTGATTCTTCAGAATGTGAAGGCAAGGTGAACCTACAAGAGGTCAAGTGCCAGTTTCCCGGCATTCACCATTGAGTCAGGGATTTGCAGCCGGCGCAACCGCTGCACCCTCGATCTGGTGACGCTTGAGCGCTTGCGCCACAAAACCGGTGGACTTCATCTCTTCTACAAATACACCCAGGTATTTGGCTCCAGTCTCACGTCCCCGGGGTGTACCCATGGCTTGATTGATGACCATAAAGCGTCCGTCAAGCAGGCGCAGACCGGCAAACCGCTTGGCATCCATTTCCAGTTGCTGTTTGACGCCGGCTGCAACTTCGAGCTTTTGCGCGACAAACATGTCGGTCACTGTGGGAGAAGAGGGCGCGCGCACCAGGGTGGCATTCTTGATGGCACGGCTCAGAAACAGGTCATAGGCACTGCCTGCACCGACAACGATGCGGTTGCCCGCTTTATCCACGTCGTCGTTGCTTTTCAACGGCGATTCGTTGCGCACCATGTAGGCACCTTCGATGACCACATAGGCCGCCGAATAGCTGACGTCCTGCGCACGCAGTGGGTCAATGGCCACGAAAGCGATGTCAACCTTGTTGGCCTTGACCGCTTCAACCACCTGGCCCGCCGAGTTAAAGGGCACAAGTTCTAGCTTGGCACCCAAGCGCCTGGCCAGCTCACGGGCCAGATCCACCGACACCCCCTTGGGCTCACCCGTCTGGGGATCCTTGCTGGCCAGAATCGGGTTGCCCAGATTGATGGCCGCCTTCACGACGCCTTCGGGTGCCAGTTCGTTAACGGCCGCAGTGGGTGGGGCGGAGGCGCAGCCTGCCACAGAAAGAATAATGGTCATGATTATTGCCCCAAGCTTGAGGATATTCATAGTGCTTCGAGATGTGGCATTCATGGCATGGGGCTAACCTGAGTTTGGCGCTGTTGGCGCACCAGCACGGGCGAGCAAAGGCTTATTCAATTTTTGCTTTGGCCCGTAGCTCTTCCTGGAATTTCATCAGCTTTTGCTGCTGCAGCTGCTGGGCGATTTGCGGTTTGACCTCATCGAGCTTGGGCAATTGGGGTTCACGCACATCGTCGAGGCGGATGATGTGAAAACCAAACTGGGACTTGACGGGCGTGTCTGTCATTTTCCCTTTGGTCAACTTGGTCAGCGCTTCGGAAAATTCCTTGACATAGCTGCTGGGGTTGGCCCAGTCCAAGTCCCCTCCGTTCGCGCCAGAGCCCGGATCTTTGGATTGCTTCTTGGCGATATCCTCAAACTTGGCGCCTTTTTTGATGGATGCAATGATGTTTTTGGCGTCTGTTTCCTTTTCCACCAGAATGTGCCGTGCACGGTATTCCTTACCGCTGTTGGTGGCGGCAAACCGGTCGTATTCAGCCTTGATCTCGGCATCGGTGACTGGGGATGTTTTCTGGAAGTTGGCAAACAGCTCGCGGATCAGAATGGCCTGACGTGTCAGATCCATCTGGGTTTTGAAGTCGTCGGTAGTATCCAGACCCAGCTTCTGGGCTTCCTGGGTGAACAGTTCGCGCGCGATCACCTCGTCCTTGAGCTGCCCCAACATTTCAGGGGTCACAGGGCGTCCTGATTTCGCCAGTTGTTGTGCCAGCGCATCGACACGCGAGGAGGGGACGGCTTTGCCATTGACGATGGCGATGTTCTGAGCGTGAGCGGGAACCATCAGAGCCGTCGTCAAGGTGGCGGCAGTGAGTGCCAGAAAGATCTGTTTTTTCATCATGAATCCTGTTGTGTCTGAAATGGATATAAAAGGGAAGAGTGATAGTGAAGTTTGGGCATGCGGGATCAACGCATACTGATCACAGGGTTTCAATGGCAATGGCGTGAACGCCTTGGTCAATGAATTCTTGCAGCGCATCATACACAAGGCGGTGACGTGCCACGCGGGAAATGCCCTCAAAGCGCGGGGATGCAATTCTGACCCTGAAATGGGTTCCAAATCCGCTGCCGTTGACACCCACATGCCCGGCGTGCTCACCGCTTTCGTCAATCACCTCGAGATGGGTGGTTTGCAAGGTATGAAGCAGATGGTTGGATATCAGTCCGGCGAGTTGTGATGGTTCCATGGCTGCATGTTTACCGGGTTATCCGGTTTTAAGTGGATTTGTCAGATTTGAGGTGTGGCGCAATGTACAAGCCCTGGGCAACAATGAACGCCAAGGGAATGACATAGCCCCACAACTTGAAGCTGACCCAGGCCTCGGTACTGAAATAGGCGGCGACATAGCTGTTGAGCAAGGCCATGAAGGCACAGTAAATGATCCATGCCAAGTTCAAGCGCATCCAGCGTGAGCAGGCCAAGGCAGCGAAACAG
>JBEIGE010000038.1:0-21797 GCA_040382055.1 Hylemonella sp. | reverse complement strand
GGTACCCATTTCTCAGGATCAACGACTTCCCAGTTTTGGTATTTGTTACTTGATCCGCGCATGACATCAGGGTTTTCACGCTCCATGATTTCCCATGCAGTTTTATAACCCTCCTGAAAAGCGAGTCCCTTGCCGTATGGGCCGTAGGAAAGAATGACTGGAAACTTTCCCTCATGGATTGGTCGGAAGATATCTGCACGCAAAACCAGTCCGTCATCCATCACGATGGGCATGTCCCAATCAATGTGCATTCCGTCTCTTATTTCCGATTTCCAAGCATCCATTTTTGTCTCCTGTGTTTTGGTATGGTTTATTCTATGCCTCAAGATATGAGGTTGTACCAATAGGCGTTGAAGATGCTAACCTAATATCCTTCACTAAAAACCAGGAGACATCAAAATGACATCGATTAGCACATTCACAATTTGTCTTGCTTTTATAACCAGTGCGCTAACTTGCGCTCACGCGAACGCACAGTCTGCCTCTAGCTATCCTTCACGCCCTATCACCATGATTGTTCCTTTCTCGCCTGGAGGACCAACTGATAGTTACGCACGTTTGGTTGCTTTAAAAATGCAAGAGCGTTGGGGGCAGCCCGTAGTAGTTGAAAACAAACCCGGGGGCACAGGCGTACTTGGAAATAATTTAGTCATCAAATCCCCGCCCAATGGCTACACACTACTGTTCACATCTAACAGTGCGCACTTAATCAGTGCGCTCTTGAAAAATCCTAAGCCATACGACTCGATAAAGGACTTTACGCCGATCAGCATTGCGTTGAAATACCCGATGTATCTTTTGATCAATCCCAATCTCCCTGTCAAAACAGTACCGGAATTTATCGCATACGCTAAAGCTAATAGTGGCAAATTAAATTACTCTAGCGTGGGTCTTGGTAGTGGTGGCCATCTCGCTTGTGAGCTTTTCAACATAGCGGCCGGCACCAATATCATCCACGTGCCTTACAAAGGCGCTGCACCTGCGCAGGCCTCGACCATTGCGGGAGAAACCCAGATGTTTTGCGACAGCGTTGGCAACTCCCAGCCCATGGTCGATGCCGGAAAACTGCGTGGCTTAGCTACCTTTTCAGACAAACGCGTATCGACTGTTGAAAACGTTCCTACTTTGGGTGAGTTTGGCCTCACTGGTTTGTCAGCATACATTTGGTTAGGCCTTCTAGGCCCTCCAGGCATGCCAGTTGATATCGCCAACAAACTCAATGCAGAAATGATACGCATCATGGCCCTGCCAGATGTCAAGGAACGCGCCCTCAAAGGAGGAAATGAAATTGTTGCCAATACCCAGGAACAATTTATCAAAGACATGGGCCAAGAGATTGAATTTTGGTCTCGGGTCATCAAACAGAAAAATATTAAAGAAGATTGACGCGCAGCGCGCCCGGCGCGGAGTTGGCATTGACTCGGAACCTGGAAACCTAATCATTGAGAAGTAGAAATTCCGGCAAGATTTCTATCTGATGGGATGAAGGTATTTCAATCTGAATTCATGGGGTTCTTGCAAATTCCATTTTGAGGGATACAATCCAAACCTATTAAACGGGCTGCTTGCAAATAGCAGCTCATTGGCAAACCCAGCGAAAGCTGGCGACGCAAAGCTATGTAGCTAACCCTCTGTACGCAGAGACATGCTCGACTAGTTGCCAACGGACCTATCCGTTGTCGTGGTATCCACGAGCCGCCGACTCTCGCCGTTTTGGAGAGCAGTTTGGCAACCGTCACCTGTGAATGTCTTACCCTCCGGCTAAAGCGCCCGTTGGCTTTGGCGGTCGTGGCTTTTGCTTTCTTCTCCGCTTCCAGTACAACACACGCCGATGTGTTGCCTTTCGATTTCGTCCGGGCGACCCACTTGATTGGAGCTAGCCAGGGCTCTACCCTGTCCGATCTGGCAAAGACCTTGAGCTTTGGTGGCTTTGAAACCTCGGGAGGAAACAAGGTCAGGCTAGACAAGTGGTATGCCGTCAACTGGGTTGATGCCCGTCTCGACTTTATGACGCAAATCACTCCCCGTTTGGGCGTGCTGTGGGGCTTTAGCACGGGTGAGCGCGCTGAGAAATACACCATTGATCCGAGCTTCAAATATGGATTTCTGGCGGTTTATCCGATGTCCAAAACCTCCAAGCTGTCCTTTACAGCAACAACAATCATTGGGGGACGTCTTAACGAACATTCCTGCACGGCCGATTACGGGGCCATTGGCGGCGTTCAGGAAGTGAATTGCCGATTGGCCGCATCAGAAATCGACCCCGCCGAAACCTTGAATTACTTACTCAAAAAGGACCCCGCAAACAAAAATCAAGTCACTCTCACATACACCATCAATTTCTAGTCATCCATTCACCCCTCAACCATTGTTTTTTAATCTTTCAGGAGCTACTACATGAAAAAAGTCCGATCACTCATTGCTACTTCCGTTATTGCTGCCACAGGTTCCGCTTTTGCCCAAGTCGAAGCTGTGGACATGGCTGCTCCGTTGTTCAATGCCAACTGGCAGTCCAGCGATGTCCAGTCTGCGTTCAAGGCTGGTTACACCGGCCAGGGTACTCGCATTACGGTTGTCGACGAATACCGCTCAACTGCGCAGCAATTTACAGGTCGTCTGCTTGCTGCTGGGCTGCAACGTCAGACTCATGGTTTCTGGACTTCGCAGGAGGCCAGCTTAACCGCGCCGAGTGCCACGATTGTTCGTCAGCAGTTCGCAACTGGCGCTCCGATTGCGTTGGCTCCAACGGGTTTGAATGTCATTAACGCTTCCTACGGCATGATGGCGGTTTATGGGTTGACCAACGTACGACTGGGCGGTACAGAAACGTCAATGATCAACTACGCCAAAAACGGTCAGGCGGTTGTGGTCAAGGCGGCAGGTAACGACGCTGTGAATATGCTCTCGCGCAACATGAATGGACAGAATGATTACCTGTCCGCAGGTCTCAAGGGTGCCAAATCAGCGATTTTCGTCGGTGCACTGGATAAAAATGGCACGACAACTTCCAAGGCAAGCATGGCTTACTATTCCAACAAGGCGGGTACGGACACCGTTGTTCGGTCGCAGTTTCTTGTGGCCGGGGTTGCTGCAAACCAGACCGGACTGGCCGGCACTTCCTTCGCTGCGCCTATTGTGAGTGGCTACGCTGCGGTCCTTGGCTCCAAGTTCAAGACTGCAGGTGCGACGCAAATCACCAATCAACTGTTGAACACGGCACGCACGGACACGATCAACGGCTATAACGTTGCAGTCCATGGTCGTGGCGAAGCCAGCCTGACCCGTGCGCTGGCTCCAGTGGCTATTCGGTAATTCCGGAATTTTTCTTAACGCCTGAGCACGCCTATCCAGTGCAGTTGTTCCGGCGTCAAGGCTTCATCGGGCGTCATCATGGCACTTGTTAGCGCCTGACGAATCGTGGGCTCTGGCACAGGCAAAGGGCCTTGAAGGAGAGCGTCGAGCACCTGGGCGGCTTTTTTCAGTGTTTTGCCGTACAACTCAAAAATCGCGGATACGCTGACGTGTTGTGTGGGGTCGTCCAGCCAGCAGTCGTAGTCGGTTACCAGGCCCATGGTGGCATAAGCCATTTGGGCTTCTCGCGCTAAAAAGGCTTCGGGCACATTGGTCATGCCTACCAGCTTGCAACCAGCTTGGCGCATGAAATAGCTCTCGGCCTGTGTCCCCAGGCGCGGACCTTCCACGCAGGCATAGGTCAGCCCCCGGTGCACCTCAAGCCCAATACCTTGAGCGGCTGCTTGTACGGCGTCAACCAAGGCAGCACTCACCGGTTTGGCCGTGGAGACATGCGCTGCCACACCGTTGCCAAAAAAAGTGCGCTCACGCTGGCCTCGGGTCCAATCAAAATACTGCTCGGGAATCGCAATGTCACCCGGCTTGACCTCCACGGCCAGGCTACCCACGGCCGAAAAGCCAAGAAGCATGGTGGCGCCGGCCTCTTTAAGCGCGAATATATTGGCACGGTAATTCACCTCATGGGGCAGTAGGCGGTGACCGTTGCCATGGCGGGCCAAAAACATGACCTCGTGGCTGTAATAACGGCCCCTGATGATGTCTCCCGATGGTTGGCCAAAAGGCGTAGTCTGGGCAATGCGCTGGGTGATGTTCAGACCGGGGAGGTCGTAGAGGCCGGTGCCTCCGATGATGGCGAGCATGATGAAGTCTCCAAACGAGTTACTTGGCCAGCGGCAAGGTCAGAGCCTCCCCGGCAATGTGAAAAAACTGAAGCATACGCGTCCTGGTCTTGTGTCGGTCCTGAGCCGATTACTTTAGAGCAAAGCCGCAGCCTGAGTCATTTGATTTTGTTCTGACTGACCGGGTTTCAGGGTTGGCCGGCACTTACGGTTTAGAGCCCGGCGCGAAGCGGCGAATGAAGCGGCGGTCTATATGGTCTTTGAGGTACCAAGCCCAGGCTCCGCTGGCACCCAAGCCACCGCGAGACGCAATGGCGCGCCCGTCTGCGGTTCCCAACAAGGCCAAGTAACGCCGCTGCGGCGCATACGCCGTCATTGGCTGGCCGCCTGTCAAAGCAGCGCGTAAATTATGGGACAGCACGGGCCCCATGCGGACAGCGTAAACGCCTGCCTTGGGTATCGTCTGCGATGTCGCCTCCCAATGGGCACAATCACCCACCGCAAACACTTGCGGATGAGAGATGGACCGCAACTGCGGATCGACCCGCACAAATCCGTCATGACTCACTGATAAATGATTTCTCCGAAGCGGATCCAGTTGCCAGGCTTGGGCTTGCGCGCCGGTTGCCCATAACACCAGCTCGCTTCTGCGCTGTGTGGTCTCATTCCAGGTGCTACCCAATTGAAGTACAACACCGGCCCGCGTGAGCGCATTCAACGCGGCACGGCAGGCCGCTGGTGCAAACCCGTGAAGGATCATCCTGCTGCGACTGATCAGCATTCCATGAACCTGCCGGTCTGGTCGGGCCTGGCGTAAACGATGCAAGACGGCCAGCAGGCTTTCAACACCTGCAGCACCACCCCCGACTGCGGTTACCGTCACAGGGCTGTCTTTCGCCTCAGCGGACCAGGCGGAAATTAAGTCTTCATAGATTGAACGCAGTTTTGACAGCGGGCGCAAGGCGATTACCGTTGAACCAGCCCCTGTGAGCACAGGAGGCCGCAAAGTGGAGCCCACATTCAGAGACACTGCATCGTAGGCAAGCGTTTCACCATTGGTCAGGTGCAAGAGGTTCTGGTCCGGCTCCAGGCGCTCAAGTTCTGTTGGTATCCAACGTGCGCCAGTACGCGCACACAAGGCCTCAAAATCGATCACGATGTCGTCAAAGCGGTAGGTTCCAGCCAGCCACCCGGGCACCATGCCTGAATAAGGCGCCAGTGGCTCAGGCGACACCACCGTGACGCACACGCCCGGCACGGGATTGATGGCCCATTGCTGGATTACTTGCGCATGCGCGTGTCCGGCTCCAACCAGAACCAGATGCTTCACGGCAACCACCCAGGAGGTAGATGCACCAGGTCACTCGGCTCATCCACATCGGCTAGTGGGTCAAGCTCCAGCCATTGCAAACCGGCCTGCCTGGCTCGTATCCGGGTCTCGGCCATGACGCGTGCAGTGCTCCAGGGTATGTCAGCAAAAATCCCGGGCTGCGCCTGGGTAAGCCCGACCAAGACATAGCCCCCGTCCAAAGCAGGTACAAAAACCGCATCATGGCGGGCCAGCGCCAAGGCAGCGGCTTGCAGCGTACATGCATCAAGGCACGGCGCATCAGTGCCAATCAGGACGGCCCTGTCGTGCTGCTCCAGGGCCATGTTCAGCGCGCAGTCCATGCGTTCGCCTAGATCTCCGCGGGCCTGCAAGCTCAAACTCAGCCTGCCCTGGGATTGCTTGACCAGTTGCTTGAATACGCCATGCGACATGTCTGGCGTGACACACAAATTCACCGAATCCATTTGGGCTGCCAATGCCTGCGATACCGCATGGTTAAGCAGCTTTTCAGCCAGGTCTGCGGCTCCTTGCGCCCCCAGCGCAGGAATCAAACGCGTCTTGGCCAGTCCGGCTATCGGCGCTTTGGCAAAAATAATCAGTGCAGTGCTCATCGGTAGGCCCGCGCCAATTGTTCGGGCGATTCCCCTCGCCAGTAGCGCCAGCGCAGGCGCCACATCAACCAAATCGTGCGCCAAACACCTCGGCTTTCCCAACGTCGTCCCGAGGTGCTGACCCGCTCGCGCAGGCATGCCGGCGCAGCCAAGCGCCTCAACCGTTTGGACAACTCAATGTCTTCCATCAAGGGCTGGTCCGGAAAACCACCCACCGATTGAAAATCCGCGCGCTTGACAAAAACTGCTTGGTCCCCGGTCGCAATGCCACTCAGACGTGAGCGCAGGTTCATCATGCTGGCAACCACCTGAAGCATGGGTGAATTGCCTTCAATGTGTACATCAAAACGGCCCCAGCGCGCGCCCGCGGCTATGGCCTCCAGGACTATCGCATCGGCGGCATCGGGTAACTGAGTGTCAGCGTGCAAAAAAAGTAAAACATCCCCTCGAGCCAAGCTCGCACCGGTGTTCATTTGGCGCGCCCGCCCCCTGTGGCTTACCACCGCGAGGTCCACCAAGGGTCGGGCCTGGGCCAGGCTGTCATCCTGGCTACCCCCATCGACGACGATCACCTGCACCCCTCGCGCGCGCAGTGGCGATAACGCGAGCAAACAGGCGGCAATTGCGTCACCTTCATTGAGAACCGGAATGATGATGGACAGGCTTGTCCGGTTGACGCTGCTTATGGTGTTTTGTGGAATCACGAACGTTGCCACGCTTGGTAGCGGCGCACCCACTCCAGAACTTTTTTGGGTGCATGTGCACGCTTCCATTCCCCCGCTGCATATTTGTTGGCTTCTGCCAAAGTCGGGTAAATATGTATGGTGCCCAGAATCTTGTTCAGACCCAGTCCGTGGCGCATGGCCAGCACAAACTCTGCCATCAAGTCAGCCGCGTGTTCACCCACGATGGTCACGCCAAGAATTTTGTCTTTTCCCGGCACCGTCAGCACTTTGACAAAACCGAAGGCCGTGTCATCGGCAATGGCACGATCCAAATCATCCATACCGTAGCGGACCAGTTCGTAGGCAATGCCTTGCGCCTTGGCGTCTGTCTCAGACAAACCTACGCGCGCAACTTCCGGATCGGTAAAGGTGGCCCAGGGGATAACCGAATAGTCAGCCTTAAACCTCCAGAAACGGCCAAACAGGCCATTGACTGCCGCGTACCAGGCCTGGTGCGACGCCGTATGTGTGAACTGAAAGGGGCCGGCCACGTCGCCAACAGCATAAATATTGGGGTAAAGCGTTTGCAGATAAGCATTGGTCTGAATGGTTTTCTGCGTTGTCAGCGGTATGCCCAGTTCTTCCAGGCCATAGCCTGTGGTGCGGGGGATGCGACCCACGGCGCAGAGTAACTCATCAAAGTGAACCACCAACTCATTCTTGTCGTGCAACAGGATGATTCGTTTGGAGCCATCGACCACTTCCACCCGCACCGCGCGGTGATTCGTGAGAAGGGTAATGCCGTCTTCGCGCAACGATGCTGCTACCAGTGCACTGACCTCAGGGTCTTCGCGCCCCATGATGCTCGGCCCCATTTCAACTTGGGTGACCTGGCTGCCCAAACGGGCAAAACTTTGCGCAAGTTCGCAGCCTATGGGGCCACCACCTAAAACCACCAGGCGTTGGGGCCGTTCGGTTAATCCCCACACCGTGTCGCTGGTCAGAAAGCCCGCCTCCATCAAACCCGGTATGGGCGGAATAAAGGGGCTGGCACCAGCTGCAATCACGATCGTGCGCGTGCTCAGCACCTGCTTGCGGTTGTCAACCCCGCTGATTTCCACTGTCCAGGGTGAGGTGATACGGGCGTGGCCTTGCAGCACTTCAACCCCCAGATCCGTGTAACGCGCTACGGAATCGTGCGGCTCAATGTCAGCGATGACTTGCTGTATCCGCGCCATGACCGCAGCAAAGTCCACTTCGCCAGCGGCTCCAGAAATACCCAGTCGATGGGCTTTCTTAAGCTGCTTGGCCATTTTTGCCGAGCGAATCAGTGCCTTGCTGGGCACACAGCCAAAGTTAAGGCAGTCGCCGCCCATTTTGTGGCCTTCTACCAGGGTGACCTTGGCCTTGACGGCAGCTGCAATGTAGGCCGAAACCAGCCCGCCCGCACCTGCACCAACGACCACCATATTGCGATCAAAACTCGCTGGTTTTCGCCACCTGGCGTAGACCTTGCGGCGTTGGATCCAGCCGACGAAAGCATTGGCCAGCAGCGGAAAAACCCCAAGCAGGACAAAACTGCCCAGCAAGGAGGGCGACAAAACATCTCGCACCGATTGAATGCCCGCCAACTGTGTTCCTGCGTTCACATAAACCACGGTACCGGCCATCATGCCTATTTGGCTCACCAGATAGAAGCGCCCCGCGCCAATGGGGGTGAGACCCATGAGCAGATTGATGAGGAAAAACGGAAACACCGGCACCAGGCGCAGGGTCAAAAGGTATAAGGCACCGTCTTTTTCAATGCCTGCGTTGATGGGCCCCAAGGCTTTGCCAAAGCGGCTTTGCACAGCGTCACGCAGCAAGTAACGTGCGGTCAAAAATGCCAGCAAAGCACCTAAAGTCGATGCAAACGACACCACGAGAAAACCTAACCACAGACCGAACATGGCCCCTGCAGCCAATGTCAATACGGTAGCGCCGGGAATGGACAGCGCGGTGGCCAAAACATAAACCGCGAAGAACCCCGTTAGCACCACCCATGGTTGACGCTCGTAGGCCCCGGCAAGTGCTTCGCGGCTGTTTCTGAGACTCTCCAGGGTCAGCAAACGCCCCAGATCAAACTGCTGGTACAGCAGCGACACCACCAAGCCGATAACAACGATGCCAAGCCAGAGGTACTTCCTGGAGGGAGCGGCCATCACTGGGCACCGGCTGTGACCAGCCGGATAACGGGTTTGGCTGGCGTTTCCTCAAGTGCGCCACCACAGCTGCTGCCTTGGCCCGCTGTACAGCCGTAACAATGGTCGGCAATGGTGATGGAGGCGTCAACGGCATTGTTTGCCAGCAAGTCGCGCAGGTGAGGTCGCGGGCTGTCCGCGATCTGCGCTGGCAGCCCCAGCATTTGGTTGAAATCACAATCGTATAGATCGCCCTGCCAGTCCACGCTGACCATGCTGCGACACATCACCGTGTCAAGGTTTTGCTGTTGGAATGAACTACGCAATAGTTGCATGTACTCACCAAAAGTTCCCTTGCTCACCAAAGTACTGCCAAAGCGCTGAATCGGCATATTGGTCAGTGCAAAAAGTTGGTTGAAACGGATGCCAAAGTGCAGTAGTAACTCACGTTTGTAGTCTTCCTGAAGCTGACCCTGAGGTGGTGGCAAGGATGCACCCTGTGGGTTGTAGACCAGGTTTAGAACCAGGCCTGTTCCGTCCTGCCCATACCCCAAAGCGTTGAGCGCTCGCAAGCCGGAAATGCTCCGATCGAACACCCCGTCACCGCGCTGGCGGTCTACGTTGGCCGGGGAATAACACGGCAGTGAGGCCGTCACTTCAACCCCCTGCTCAGCCAGAAACTCGGCCAGACCCTCTTGCCCCTGCTCGGAGAGAATCGTCAGGTTGCAACGATCGATCACACGCACACCCAGAGCGCGTGCGCCGCTCACCAGTTCGCGGAAATGGGCATTGAGTTCGGGTGCTCCGCCAGTCAAATCGAGTGTGCCTGGACAGCGCTCACGCAATACCTCAAGTACCAGCGCGACGGTTTGAGCGTCCATCATCTCGGTACGGTTCGGTCCTGCATTGACATGACAGTGCAGGCAGGTCTGGTTGCATTTGTAGCCCAGGTTGACTTGCAACACATCCAGGGTGTTGCGTCGGATGGCGGGGAAATCGGTTGTATGGAGCAAGGGCAGAGTGGGTCGCATGGTGTTTTGCTTGGGATGACTAGGGAAATTAAGGTCGTTTATACGCCGGACCGACTTGAATGGTTGAAAGATACCTCGATTTTGGCCAGGCCGGGTGCTACTACTCAGGACTTTGCCGCTCAGGCTTGATTCATTTCGCGTCACAATGAGCCCATGAATTCCCAAATTCTTTCGATTCCCGGTTCCAGCGCGGTGGTTCTTGACTCTCCGCACAGTGGCACCGCTTACCCGGCAGACTTTGCCTACTCCTGCGACTTGGCAACGCTCAGGCGGGCCGAAGACACCCATGTGGAAAAGCTCTACAGCTTTGCCCCTGAACTGGGTGTGGCCTGGATTGAGGCGCTGTTTCCGCGCAGCTATCTGGATGCCAATCGTGATCTGACCGAGCTGGATGTCACGCTCCTGAACGAGCCCTGGCCGGAACCTGTTGCAACCGACCCCAAAGTGCTCAGCAAAGTCAGGCTGGGCAAGGGTTTGATCTGGCGCTACACCGACGATGGTGTGCCCATTTACCAGCGCCAACTCTCGGTGCAAGAGGTACGCCAGCGCATTGCAACCTGCTGGAAGCCCTACCATGCGGCAGTGGCTGATGCCATCGATGTTGGATACCGGCGACATGGGTACAGCATTCATGTCAATTGCCACTCCATGCCGGCGGTTGCTTCCAGCCATGCGACCGAGTTTCCCGGGCTGGCTCACGCTGATTTTGTGGTTGGTAATCGGGATGAGTCCACGTCCAGTAAGGATTTGGCGCTATTGATATGTGAGCATTTAAGAGGCCATGGTTATTCGGTGGACTACAACCATCCTTACAAGGGGGTTGAGCTGGTGCGTCGTCACTCCAATCCGGCGCAGCACCGTCATAGCGTGCAGTTGGAGATCAACCGCAAGTTGTATATGGATGAGCAAACCCTGGAGATTTCCGAAGGCTTTGAGCCCTTGCAGCGTGCCTTGAGATCACTGGTCGCGCTGCTGCTACAAACTGACCCGAGGCGCTGATGGATCAGGTGGATTGCGTCGTCATCGGCGCCGGGGTGGTTGGTCTGGCGGCGGCACGTGCATTGGCGCTGTCGGGGCGCGAAGTGCTGGTGCTGGAAGGCGCAAACGCCATCGGTACCCAAACCAGCTCGCGCAACAGTGAAGTCATCCATGCCGGCATTTATTACCCGCAAGACTCGCTCAAAGCCTTGCTCTGTGTTCAGGGCAAGCGCATGCTGTACGACTACTGTGCCCAGCGGGGCATTGGTCACAGCCGCTGCGGCAAACTGATTGTTGCCACCAGTGTTGAGCAAGTGAATTACCTGCAAGGCATCATTGCCAAAGCGGCTGCCAACGGCGTCAATGATCTGGTGCTGCTCAACGCGGAGCAGGCACGCAATCTGGAGCCCGAGCTCAATTGTGTGGCGGCAGTGCTGTCGCCCAGCACGGGCATTGTGGACAGCCATGCCTTGATGCTGAGCTTACAGGGCGATCTGGAAAATGCAGGTGGCATGGTGGTTTTTAACGCACCTGTCGTGAAGGCCAAGGTATCACCCGCTTGCATGGTTGTGCAAACCGGTGATGGCTCAGAACTGGCGGCCAAGACCCTGGTTAATGCTGCAGGATTGCATGCACCCACCCTGGCCACCACATTTGAGGGCCTGGATCAGCAGCATGTGCCCCAGGCTTATTACTGCAAGGGCAACTATTTCACCCTGTCCGGGAAATCCCCGTTTAGCCGTCTGATCTACCCTGTGCCCGAGGCCGACGGCCTGGGCGTTCACCTCACCCTGGATCTGGGCGGGCAGGCCAAATTCGGGCCGGATGTCGAGTGGGTTGATTCTGCCGAGGATCTGCAGGTGAACCCCGAGCGCGGCGAGGTTTTCTATGCCGAGGTTCGCAAATACTGGCCCAACTTGCCAGACGGTTCTTTGTTGCCTGATTACGCGGGCATACGTCCCAAAATACGGCCGGCCACCCAAGCTGCGGCAGATTTTGTCATTCAGGGTGCTTCAGCTCATGGCATCGAGGGGCTGGTCAATCTGTTTGGAATCGAGTCCCCCGGGCTGACCAGTGCTTTGGCCATTGCAGACCAAGTGCTTGCCTTGGTGGAGCAGCGGCCCTGAGTAACGGCTTGAGCGGCGCGATCAATCTGGTCAAGCGGTTTTCATACTCAGGGATTTAAGGGCCAGCGCGCACTCGCGAACCAAATCGGGGCCCTTGTAAATCAATCCGGTGTAGATCTGAACCACATCAGCACCGGCTTGGATTTTGCTCACGGCATTTTCAGCACTCAAAATGCCACCCACCCCAATGATGGGAAAACTTTTCCCCAACAATGCACGAAGCTGACGAATCACGGCATTGCTTTGCGCCAGGACTGGAGCGCCGGACAAGCCACCTGTTTCATCGGCATGCCGCTGACCTTTGACTGCGTCGCGGCTTAATGTGGTGTTGGTCGCAATGACGCCCCAGCTGTTGTTAGCCTGTCCATCGGCATGCGTGCCGTAGCGCTTTAAGGTGTTGGCAATCAGGCTGACCTGGGTTTCATCCAGATCGGGCGCAATTTTCAGAAAAATCGGGATGCTTCGGCCATATTCGGCAGACAGAGTCAACCGTCGCTCGGACAGCTCCTCAAGCAGCCCATCAAGGGCTTCATCACTTTGCAGAGAGCGCAGGTCCTTTGTGTTTGGACTGGAAATATTGACGGTGACATAGTCTGCATGAGGGTAGACGCCAGATAGTCCACGCAGGTAATCTTGAGATGCTTTATCAATGGGTGTTGCTGCATTTTTGCCAATGTTCAAGCCCAGCAGCATGGGGTGACCGCCTCCCTTTGTGCGAAATGTTGCCTGCTTTACGTTGGCAATAAAGGCCTGCATGCCCTCGTTGTTGAACCCGAGCCGGTTGATCAGGGCATTGGATTGGGGCAGGCGGAACATCCGCGGTTTGGGATTGCCCGGTTGCGGCAATGGTGTCACCGTGCCAACTTCCACGAAGCCAAAGCCCAATGCGCCCAGGGCGTCAATGCAACGTGCGTTTTTGTCCAGGCCTGCGGCAAGGCCAACCCGGTTAGGAAAGCGTAGCCCCGCAACCACAACCGGATCTTCCACACGTTTGCTGCAGTAAGCCCAGGATAAAGCTGAATTCTGGGACTTGCTCAGGAGGCTCAGGGTCAGGTCATGCGCGGCTTCGGGCTCCATGCTGAACAAAAAGGGGCGGGCCAGGTGGTAGGGCATCAGAGACATCAGATAATTCCTTGGTTCAACCAGATTTTCACCTATCGACCATTGCCATGCTCACTCAAGACGAACTTAAAACCCTGGTCGGCCAAGCCGCCCTGTCCTACATCACGCCGGGTGAAATTGTTGGGGTCGGAACCGGCTCAACGGTCAACAAATTCATTGATGCGCTTGCCGGCATGCGGGACAAAATCCCGGGTGTGGTGTCCAGTTCCGAGGCCAGCACCGAGCGGCTAATTGCGCATGGGATTCGCGTGTTTGACGCCAATCAGGTGGGGGAGTTGTCGGTGTATGTCGATGGTGCTGACGAAATTGACGCGCATGGTTGCATGATCAAAGGTGGCGGAGCTGCTTTGACGCGCGAGAAAATTGTGGCAGCACAGTCACGCCAATTTATCTGCATTGCTGATGAAACCAAGTGGGTCTCAACCCTGGGCAAATTCCCCCTGCCGGTAGAGGTGGTGCCCCTGGCTGCGCAACGGTTGGTGAGGCAATTTGCCGCCCTCGGAGGTAGTGCAACACTGAGAATGAAAGAGGGCGCGGCTCTGGTGACAGACAACGGCCAGCATATTTTGGATGTCACGGGTTTGAGCATTGCTCAGCCCCTGGCGTTTGAATCTGAAGTGAACCAGTGGCCGGGCGTGGTCACGGTCGGGGTTTTTGCGCATCAGCACGCCCATGTGTGTTTATTGGGTACTGCGCTAGGCGTCAAGACGATTCATTTCTAGACAGCGGTCTTCAGAAACGAATTCCAGAAGGGTTGTCCCGTGTTGTTGAAGGCAGAGCAGGGCTTGGCGGCGCAGCAGGCAATGCCGCCGGAATCCGGGCTTGTGTGCTTGTATTGACCGCAATGGGTGCAGGCGGAGGTATCAGGGGCGTCGCAGCGCCGCCACGATAAGTGGCGGGCAACTGAGATGTTTTGGGATAAGCTGCAGCATCAAGAAACTGGTGCCACTCACCTTCGCTAAAGCCCTTGATATGCTGCCCCCCGATGGTCAGGAAGGGCAAGGAACTCTCGCCACTCAAGCGTTGCAAGGCATCGGCATCTGCCGGTGTTGTGACGGTTCGTTCAGCAAAGGGGATGCCACGTGCGCGCAGCAGGCCGCGACCCTCGGTACATGGGCTGCAGTGATCACCGGTATAAAGAACAACTGGAAACCGGTTGGCAATCTGACGCAGTTCAAACGTCAAGCCATCCGGGGTGATGCGATCGACCGGCAAGCGGTTGCTTGCAGATGGTGTGGGTGTACTGTCTTTGCCCGTGGAGGCTTTGTCAGAAAAGCGCACAGCGCCATCAGGTCCGACCGTTCGGAAGATAACCTGGGCCTGGGCTAGCCCGGTTGTGCAGCCCAAAGCCAATAGCAGGACGCTGGTGCATGATGCAGAAGTCAGGTTGTTCATACTGGTTGTCTCCTTTCCCACGCCCGACGCTTGCCGCAAGCTTATGTCATTGACGCATGCCCTGATGCCTGAGCAGGGCATCGAGCTCGGGTTCGCGACCCCGGAAGGCCTTGAACGATTCCATGGCCGGCCGACTACCACCCGCCTCCAGAATCGACTTCAGGTATTGTTTTCCGGTTTGAGGATTGGGTAAACCATCGTTACCCTTGGTTTCTTCAAAAGCAGCATAAGCATCCGCGCTGAGAACTTCGGCCCATTTGTAGCTGTAGTAGCCGGCAGCGTAGCCACCGGCAAAAATATGGCTGAAGGTGTGGGCGGTACGGCTCCAAGGCGGGGGCTGGAGAACGGCAATTTCCTGGCGCACTTCAGCCAGCAGTGGCATGATTTCGTGTGCAGGATCGTGAGAGGTGTGCAACAGCATGTCAAACAGGGAGAACTCAATTTGGCGCAGCATTTGAAGTCCGCTCTGAAAGTTTTTAGCAGCCAGCATTTTTTCAAACAACGCACGTGGAAGGTGTTCACCGGTGTCCACATGGGCCGTCATGTGCTTGAGTACATCCCATTCCCAGCAAAAATTTGCCATGAATTGGCTCGGCAACTCCACGGCATCCCACTCGACACCACTGATCCCTGAAACATCACGTTCCTCGACCTGGGTGAGTAGATGATGCAGGCCATGTCCGAATTCATGAAACAGGGTTGTCACATCATCATGGGTGAGCAAGGCGGGCTTGCCATCCACACCATCGGCAAAGTTGCAGACCAGATGGGCGACTGGCGTTTGCAGTTTTCCTGTGTCCGGCCTTAACCAGCGCGCCCGGACATCGTCCATCCAGGCGCCGCCACGCTTGCCATTGCGAGCCGCCGGGTCCAGATAAAACTGCCCGATCAACTGGTGATTGCGCTCAATTCGGTAAAACTCAACACGGGGGTGCCAGACCGGGGCTTGGTCCCTGCTGATGCTGACATCGAACAGTGTTTCGACAATTTTGAAGAGTCCAGCCAGTACCTTGGGCGCAGTGAAATATGTTTTTACTTCCTGTTCGCTGAACGCATATTTGGCTTCCTTGAGCTTTTCGCTTACAAACGGAATGTCCCAGGGCTGGAGGTCGTGGAGGTTTAGCTCGCTGGCTGCAAACTGGCGTAATTCGAGCAAGTCCTGTTCCGCAAAAGGGCGGGCCCGAACAGCCAGGTCGCGCAGAAAGTCAATCACATGCTGCGGGGATTCGGCCATTTTTGGAACGACCGAGAGTTCGCCGAAATTTGCAAATCCCAGCAACTTGGCTTCTTCAAGACGAAGCGCCAAAATCTCGGTGATCACCGCGGAGTTATCAAACTTTCTAGACTCGCCATCGGCCTGGTCTGAGGCACGGGTCACGTAAGCGCGGTAAAGCTTTTCACGTAATGCACTATTGCGGGCAAACTGCATCACCGGCAGATAGCAAGGCATCTTCAGGGTGAGCTTGTAGCCCGATTGGTTCGATGCCTGTGCTGCGGCAAGCGCTGTTTTCTTGACATCATCCGGCACGCCGTCTAGTTCGGCTTCGGTGGCAAAGTAGGCAAAGGCATCGGTGGCATCCAGCGCGTTTTCGCTGAACTTCTGGCTCAACTCGGCTTGCCGTTCCTGAATTGCGGCAAAGCGCTCGCGCTCCTGTCCGGCGAGCTCTGCTCCGCCCAGAACAAAATTACGCATGGCATTTTTGTGGGCTTGGCGTTGCTCGGCGTTGAGACCGCTGACATCAATGGCGCGGTATTTTTTGAACAGCCGCTCATCAGAACCCAGGCGAGTCCAGAATTCAGTCACTTTGGGCAAAGCCTCGTTGAAAGCGGCGCGGAGTTCCGGCGTGTCAACCACACTGTTGAGGTGGCTGACGACGCCCCAGGCCCGCCCCAGCTTTTCTGTGCTGACATCAAGCTCCTTGGCAATGGATTCCCAACTGGCGGGAAAGTCGGGCGATGTGACCACTTCAAGAGCGGCATTGGACTGCGCCAGCAAGGCATCGATAGCCGGAGCGACGTGATCCGGAAGAATCTGGTCAAACAGCGGCAGACCGGAGAAATCAAGCAGGGGGTTGTTCATGGACATCAGATGGGATCGGTCTGCGGTGGTTTCAAGGGGAAACGGATGACGCAGCCAATGCCTCGGCCGCTTGCAGCGTATTGACCAGCAGCATCGTGATGGTCATGGGTCCAACGCCACCTGGAACCGGTGTAATAAAGCCAGCAACGCGCTTGACACCCTCAAAATCGACGTCGCCGCACAATTTGCCCTCGTCATTGCGGTTCATGCCGACGTCAATGACCACCGCGCCGGCTTTGACCATGTCGGCGGTCAGCACATTGCGTTTGCCAACCGCCGCCACAATCAAATCAGCCTGCAAAGTCATGGCCTTGAGATCCTGGGTTGCGCTGTGGCAGATGGTCACCGTGGCATTTTTCTGAAGCAACATCATCGCCATGGGCTTGCCCACAATATTGCTGCGCCCAATCACCACCGCATGCTTGCCGCGCAGGTCGTAAGAAATGCTTTCAATCATTTTCATGCAGCCATAAGGCGTGCACGGCCAAAATCCGGGTTGACCCACCATCAGCGCACCCGCACTGGCTACATGAAAGCCATCTACATCCTTGGCGGGTGAGATGGCTTCGATAACCTTGTGGGCGTCTATGTGCGCTGGCAGTGGCAACTGCACCAGAATGCCGTGAATGGTGGCGTCTTGATTCAGGGTCTCAATGCGAGCCAGCAGCGCTGCCTCACTCAGGGAGTCCGGGTGTTTTTCCAGAACAGAATGCAGGCCACTGTCCTCGCAGGCTTTGACTTTATTGCGCACGTAAACCGCTGAGGCCGGGTTGTCTCCCAGCACAATCACGGCCAGGCCGGGCGTGATACCGCGGGATTTGAGCACGTTTACCCGAATCGCCACATCATTGCGCAACTGCTTAGAAAGGGCATTGCCGTCAATAATCTGCCCGGTGCTGGCGTTCATTGTCTCGTTTCCTTATTGCTGAATTGCCAAAAAATCCTTATGGATATTGGACTTGTTGCTACTGAAAAAGTAGTGTCAGGATTTTGTGGTGTTTTGTCCAAGTGCAATCTTGAGCAAATCTGCCACTGTGTTGGCGTTGAGCTTTTCCATGATGTTGGCCCGATGGGCTTCAACGGTCTTGATGCTGATACCCAGATCGTCTGCAATCTGTTTATTCAGCCGACCCGCCACGATGCGTTCCATGACCTGGCTTTCTCGCATGGTTAACTTGGAGAGCAAGGCATCGCGACTGGCCGCCTGCTGGAAGTCGACAAAGGTATCGCGCGCATGATTCAGCATGGTTTCGACCAGCGCCAGCAAGTGATCTTCCTTGAATGGCTTCTGAATAAAATCCATCGCCCCTTTTTTCATGGTCTCAACGGCCATGGGTACATCGCCGTGACCAGTGATGAACACAATGGGCAGGGGAGAGCGGCTTTCAAGCAGCCGGTTTTGCAGTTCAAGTCCTGTCATCCCGCTCATGCGGATGTCCACAATCAGACAGGCAATCTCTCGTGGGTCATAGCGGGCAAGAAAGTTCTCCGCGGATTCAAAGCAACGGACACGGTAATCTTTCCCTTCCAGCAACCACTGGAGTGAATCCCTCACCGCTTCGTCGTCGTCGACAACATAGACAGTGCCTTTTTTTGGAATCAAACTCATTGCTTATCCTGAAATGCTGTCTGGTTGGTGAACGGCGAGCTTCTTTGCTGAGTCTGTTTCGTTCAGGGGAATCCAGAATGAGAAACAACACCCTGAAATTTCGTCGCCATTGTAGATGTTCTCTGCCTTCATCCTTCCCTGGTGAGACTCAACGATAGATCGGCACAGACTCAGGCCTATGCCCATGCCCTCTGCCTTGGTGCTGAAAAACGCTTCGTAAAGCCGATCTTTGGCTTCTTCTGCGATGCCTTTTCCGGAGTCTCGAACGGAAAATTCGACCACGGGCTTGCCCTCAAAGACCGCTGGAACAACACGCAATTCAATGCGACGATTTTCTGTTGATCGGTGTGCATCGTCTATGGACTCGGCCGCATTCTTGAGCAGGTTGACCAGTACCTGCTCAATGAGTATCGGGTCTACCAGCAAACTCGTCTTGGGATTCATGATCTGACGGATCAGCCTCACATTGAAGCGCCGGAACTCAATTTCTGCCAGTTCAATCGCTTCGTCGACCATGGTGCCAATCACTGATGGCGCACGGTTGGGTTCACTGCGCTTAACAAAGGCGCGGATGCGTTGAATGATCTGGCCTGCCCGCTGTGCTTGACGTGCCGTTTTCTCGAGTGCCTTGAGTAAATCGTCATTCGTGATCTGGCGCGACTTGATGCGTGAGACCATTCCATTGCAGTAGTTGTTGATGGCGGTCAGAGGTTGGTTGAGTTCATGCGCCACGCTGGAGGCCATCTCGCCCATGGTGATCAGGCGACTGGCTGTTTGTGCCCGTTCGGTTTGGGCCAGCGCCTGCTCTTCAGCCAACCGCCGTGGGGTAATGTCAGTGGCAATCACCATCTGCGTGAGCCGTCCATCGACCCAAGTCAGGTAACGGGTTCGAACCTCCAGCCATTTGCCCAGCGTGTCAACAAAGATTTCCGTGTTTTCTATGTCTTCCTCGCCAAGCGGTTGAGTGGGAAGTCCTACAAAAGAATCAATGCTGTCACCCGCCTCATCATTGATCGGGAACCTGGGCAAGCCGGCTCGGGAGGCAAGTAGCACATGGCCTTGGGTTTCATCATTGAACCACAGCCGGTAAAGTTTGTTGGCAAACAGAAGTTCATTACTGCCCAGAGGCGCTACTGATATCGAGGCGTCCAGGGCTTCAAGCACTGTCGTGAATCTCTCATGCGATGCGGATAGTTGTTCACGAACCCGGTTGGGCTCGGTAATGTCCGTCAAAGAGGTCATCCAGCCGGTTTGCAGGTCGCGGGCATCGATCAAGGGAGAGACATAGATCCGGGCGTCGAACAGAGAACCATCTCGCCGCTTGATGCGTACCTGGAAACCGCCAGGTTGTGAGCGCCCGTTGATCTCATCCTCGAGACGCTTATTCAGGTTGTCTATATCCTCTTCCGGCCAGTAAGGGAAGGGCGCCGTTTGGCCAACCAATTCAAGGTTGCTCCAGCCAGTCATTTTGCAAAAGGCAGCGTTTACGTAGGTGATTCGACCCTCCAGATCCAGCGCACGCATACCGGTTGGCATGGAGTTCTCCATCGCACGCCGGAAGTTGGTCTCCATCACCAAGGCCTGTTGTGCCTGGTTGCGCCGGCGCGTATGGCGCCAGTTGCCGATCAACATCCAGGCGGTCATGGCGCTCAAGGCGCAGACCAGCCAAAAAAGGCCGCTGCCAATGACCCCCAAGGACGATCTGTAAGCTTGGGCCCGCAATACCAGGCCACTCCCGACGGGTGACACAGGAATTTCATACTCCTTAGGGACTATTGTTACGGGTGAAAAGCTGTTGACGGCACCGCGCTTGCTGATACTTGTGCCTGCCAGCAAGCCACCTTTGGAATCCAGAAGCGAGACGGCGTATTTGGCCAGGACCTCTGGCGGAACACCGTAGCGCATGAGAGTGTCGATGGAGTACTCCACCATCACTACCCCCCTGAAACGAATCCCCTCGCTGATCGGTATTTGCAGCTGCAACAACGAAACGGTATCCGGGTTGGCCAGACGTTGGGTATAGATGGCTTGTTGTAGATCTCTTGCCAGATTGAAATTGCTTTCGCTCTCTCCCGATTTCAGTGTTTCCCCGGTACGCAGTCCAGCGCTGGGTGCCATGCTCACAGAGTTGAATCCCGATCTGACTCGTTTGCGTTCGTCAAGCCAGCCAATGACCCACATCTCAGGGAACTGGCTCATCATGGTTTGTGCACGCATGCGGAACTCTTCGGGATCGAGTTCCCGGCTTGCGACTTCACGGGCCACCCGCATCAGTTGTTCTTGTTGCTCCAGCAAGCGCAAACGAAGCCGCTGCTGGGCGTATTCAACATCCCGCTGAACCGCCTCACGCTCACGTTCAACCTCTTCCAGCCGCAAGTAGCCAAACACAGCAACGATGGCCGCCAAAAAAAGCAATACCGCAGCCAGCGGAGCCAGCATGGCATAAAGGTCCTGGCGGTAGGGGGATTGGGCACGCCACCACCTGCGCCACTTGGCAAGCGACGGAAACTTGATTGGGGATATGTACATGAGGAAACGAATCAGTTCGTTTCACCAAGTGTAGATGACGCTGGTTTTGCTGGCTTCCGGGGATTCGGGAAAGGTCTTGATGATTTCACTATATGGTTTTGAAAAGCATTATTTGAAATCCTGAAAGATTGTGCGATACTCTTTTCGTTTTTTAAAAGACCTGTTCATAAATAGGAGACAAGAATGTCAGCCGTACCCCAAAATCTGTTTGGCTCATCAGCCAACGACCAAGACAGTCAGGAAACGCGCGAGTGGATGGACGCCTTGTCCGCTGTGATTGAAAGCGAGGGCCCGGATCGTGCCCACTTTCTTCTTGAGCAACTGCTAGAGCACGCCCGTCAGCACAGCATAGACATGCCTTTCTCGGCAACCACCGCCTATGTGAACACGATCGAAACCAATCAAGAGGAGCGCTGCCCAGGTAACCTGGAGATTGAAGAGCGGCTGCGTGCCTATATGCGCTGGAATGCAATGGCCATGGTTGTCAAGGCCAACAAGTTCAATCCTGAAGACGGTGGTGATCTCGGTGGGCATATCAGTTCATTTGCGTCGGTAGCCAATATGTTTGGTGCCGGTTTCAACCACTTTTGGCATGCTGAGAGCAATGAGCCGGGCAAAGAGCATGGCGGTGACTGCCTCTACATTCAGGGCCACAGTTCTCCGGGCGTCTATGCACGTGCTTATCTGGAAGGTCGTTTGTCGGAAGAGCAGTTGCTCAATTTCCGCCAGGAAGTTGAAGGCAAGGGTATCTCCAGTTACCCGCATCCCAAGCTGATGCCCGAGTTCTGGCAATTTCCAACCGTTTCCATGGGGCTGGGCCCGTTGATGGCCATTTACCAGGCCCGTTTTTTGAAATACCTGCATGCGCGTGGCATTGCCAATACCGAGAATCGCAAGGTCTGGGTGTTCTGTGGTGACGGCGAGATGGACGAAGTTGAAAGCCTGGGTGCAATTGGTCTGGCAGCCCGGGAAAAACTGGACAACCTGAT
>JBEIGE010000037.1:0-22097 GCA_040382055.1 Hylemonella sp. | reverse complement strand
TGGCTGTGGGATTTTTCTAAGCCAGGCCAACAACTGATTTGCATCGGCATGGGCTGAGGCTGCAGCGAGTTGAACAATTTCAGCCCTGACATTAAAGTCTCTGCCGTGCATGCGGATGGTGGCGTTGCCTGCGGCCAAGCTCGCACCCCGTGTTCCCGGCGACTGAAATCCTGTCAAAACAACCATGTTGCGACGATCACCGAGGTAATTGGCCAAATGATGAAGTACGCGTCCCCCGGTGGCCATGCCACTGGCGGCAAGTATGACCATCGGACCATGCCGTTTAATCAGCGCTTTAGATTGCTCTGGCGTCTGTACCATGGTTGCGACATGATTCATGGCTTGAACCTGGGACATGTTCAAACGATGCTCGCCCATGTGTTTCTCAAACAGGGATGTCGCATGGATTGCCATGGGGCTGTCAAGAAAAACGGGCAGACTTTTTGGAATGTCTCCCTGGGCTTTGAGCTGCGCAATAGTGCTCAAAATAGCCTGGGCGCGGCCCACGGCAAACACCGGCACCACAGCGACACCTCCTCGTGCAGAAACTCTTTTCAGGGCGGCACTGAGCTCTGTGTTGATATTCTGTGCCGGGTGGCTGCGGTCGCCATAGGTTGATTCGATCAAGACCGTGTCGGCCTGGGGCGGGTCGGCAGGTGGGTTCATCTGGCTGTCGTCAGGCCGTCCCAGATCACCGGAGAACAGGATGCGTCTTCCAGCAACTTCCAGCAATAAACAGGAGGCACCAAGAATGTGTCCCGCTGGCGAGAACTGAGCCCGCCAGCCCTTGATGGGCTCAAACCATTGCCCCCAATTCTCAACATGAAAGCGGGCCATGCAATCGAGCGCATCCTGCTTGGTGTAGAGGGGCAGAGCGGGTTGATGCTTGGAATAGCCATGTTTGTTGGCAAAATAAGCGTCTTCTTCTTGAATGTGACCGCTATCAGGCAGCAGGATCTTGCAAAGGTCGCGGGTGCCTGCGGTGGCGTAAATCCGACCCCGGTATCCACCTTTAACCAGCAACGGGACATAGCCGCTGTGATCCAGGTGGGCATGCGTGAGTAAAACGGCGTCCATTTCCTCTGCAGGCAAAGGCAGTGGATTCCAGTTGCGTAATCGAAGTTGCTTATAGCCCTGGAACAAGCCGCAGTCAACCAACAAACGTTTGCCGGCATGCTCGACACAGTATTTGGATCCTGTGACAGTACTGGCGCCACCCAGAAAGCGAATATTGAGGCTCATGCATCCATCTTATGGCCAATCTCTTTGAAAATACCATCATGAAAACATTTTCCTCATTCAACACGACGGGTGGCTCAAATGACGCATTTCGACTGGCATTTGACGATCCCCAATTCATGCATCGCGATCAGCTCATGGGTATTCGACTGCAATTGGAGTTGCTCAAGCCTGAACTGGCACAAGTTGAAGCTGGCATAAAACATACGGTGGTGGTGTTTGGCAGCACCCGATTCAAGTCCTTGGAACATGCAAAAGCCCAGCTGACAAAAGCCGAAAGTTCAAACGATGCGGCTATGGTCTCTATCGCACGTACCGAAGTAAGGAATTCACACTACTATGAAGCCGCCCGACGTTTTGCACGTTTGGTGGCCGAGCAATTTGCAGATTCACCCATTGATGAGCGTTTGACAATTTGCACCGGCGGGGGGCCAGGCATCATGGAGGCTGCAAATCGTGGCGCCAAAGAGGCGGGTGCAGTTTCTGTTGCTCTCAATATCGCCTTGCCACGCGAGCAAGCGCCAAACCCCTATGTCACCGAACATTTGTCTTTTCAGTTTCACTACTTTGCGATTCGAAAAATGCATTTCATGATGCGTGCAAAAGCGCTGGTCGCATTTCCGGGAGGTTTTGGCACATTTGACGAATTGTTTGAAATCCTCACATTGGTGCAAACACACAAGGCCCAAAAAGTGCCGGTTTTGTTGTATGGGTCAGACTATTGGAAAAAGGTCATCAACTTTGGTTTGATGTTGGAGGAGCGGACCATCTCCGCCGAGGATGCTGCCTTTTTTCAATTTGTAGATACCCCTGAAGACGCCTTGGCACTGATCAAATCTTGAAAATGCCTGTCGACTCTAGAAAATGCTTGTCGGCAAATACTTATTCATGAAATCGTGCACACCCCTGGCAGGCTGCTCATATACATCACACGCATAAGCAAACAACCACAATGTTGTTTGCAAAGTAGCTCAGCCTGCTGAGAATCATGGCTTGTCACGACCAGGTGACTTCCGTTTCATGTTTTTTCTCAATGCCTATCGCTTTCTCCAACCAACGACGACCCATGCGGGTTCTGCCAGGCTTTACCTTAACCCTGGGTTTTGCCGTTTTTTACCTGAGCCTGATCGTGCTGATTCCCTTGTCGGCGTTGGTCTTCAAGACCTTTAACCTGACGCTGGAGCAATTTTGGGCGGCCGTGAGTTCACCGCGGGTGGTGGCTTCTTATCGATTGACCTTTGGCGCTTCCTTTTTGGCTGCGCTGGTTAATGTGTTCTTTGGCTTGCTGGTCGCCTGGGTGTTGGTGCGCTACCAGTTTCCTGGCAAAAAAATAGTCGATGCCCTGGTGGATCTGCCCTTTGCACTGCCAACCGCCGTAGCTGGCATTTCGCTCACAGCCCTGCTGGCCGAGAACGGCTGGATTGGCCAGATCTTCGAGCCCTGGGGCATCAAGCTGGCATTCAACCCAAATGGTGTGGTCATCGCCCTGATCTTTATCGGATTGCCCTTTGTGGTGCGCACCGTACAGCCGGTGCTGGAAGACTTTGAGAAAGAACTGGAAGAGGCTGCCACCTGCCTGGGTGCTTCGCGCTGGCAGACCTTCCGGCATGTGATCTTTCCCTACATTGCGCCAGCGCTGCTGACAGGCTTTGCCATGGCCTTTGCCCGTGCCATTGGTGAATATGGCTCCGTCATTTTCATTGCTGGCAACATCCCCCTGGTCTCAGAGATCACGCCACTGATCATCATCGGCAAGCTCGAACAGTACGACTACGCGGGCGCAACCGCCGTGGCCTTGGTGATGCTGGTGTTCTCCTTCTTGATGCTGCTGGTGATTAACAGTTTGCAGTCCTGGCAGCGCCGTGCCACAGGGGGCGGCGCATGACAAACAAATCAATACGCCATGCCCGCTCTGGCACCACCGAGCCCACGTGGGTGCGCTTTGCGCTCATTGCCGTGGCGTTGAGCTTCATGTTTTTATTTCTGGTGATGCCACTGGCCGCCGTTTTTGCAGAGGCGATGCGCAAAGGCTGGGACGCCTACTGGCTGGCGCTGCAGGAGCCGGATGCCTGGGCTGCCATACGCCTGACCCTGATTACAGCTGCCATCGCCGTGCCGTTGAATCTGGTTTTTGGTGTTGCTGCGGCCTGGGCCATCGCCAAGTTCGAGTTCCGTGGCAAGGCGTTTCTCACGTCTTTGGTGGACCTGCCGTTCTCAGTGTCGCCCGTGGTGGCTGGCCTGATTTATGTTCTGGTCTTTGGCGCACAGGGTTGGTTGGGCCCCTGGCTGGCTGCGCATGACATCAAGGTCATCTTTGCCGTACCGGGCATTGTGCTGGCGACGATTTTTGTGACTTTCCCCTTTATCGCGCGTGAACTCATTCCGTTGATGCAGGCCCAAGGCACAGACGAAGAGCAGTCGGCCATCGTGCTGGGTGCCACTGGCTGGCAGACCTTCTGGTACGTCACTCTGCCCAACATCAAGTGGGGCCTGATCTATGGGGTGATTCTGTGCAACGCGCGGGCCATGGGTGAGTTTGGCGCGGTCTCGGTGGTCTCCGGGCACATTCGCGGTCAGACCAACACCATGCCGTTGCATGTGGAGGTGCTCTACAACGAATACCAGTCGGTGGCTGCCTTTGCCGTAGCCTCACTGTTGGCACTGCTGGCCTTGGTCACACTGGTCATCAAGTCGGTCGCAGAGTGGCGGCAGGAAAGCGAAATGAAGGCCTTGGCCAACGTTTCACCAGAGCAGCCTGTCACCAGGCCTAACCAGATCGTCCAGATTCAGGGTCAAGCATCATGAGTATCGAAATCCGCAATATCAACAAACAGTTTGGTGACTTTCACGCGCTGCGCGAGGTCAATCTGGACATCCACTCAGGTGAACTGGTGGCGCTGCTGGGGCCTTCAGGTTGCGGCAAAACCACGCTGCTGCGCATCATTGCCGGCCTGGAAACCGCCGATCAAGGCAGTATTTTGTTCAGCGGCGAAGACACCACGGATGTGCATGTGCGCGAGCGCCAGGTTGGCTTTGTCTTTCAGCACTACGCGCTGTTTCGGCACATGACGGTTTTTGACAATGTGGCTTTTGGCCTGCGCATGAAACCCAAAGCGCTGCGGCCCACGGATGCTGTGATCAAGAAAAAAGTGCATGACCTGCTCGGACTGGTGCAACTGGACTGGCTTTCAGACCGTTATCCGTCCCAGCTCTCGGGCGGGCAGCGCCAGCGCATCGCCCTGGCTCGTGCCCTGGCCGTGGAGCCCAAGGTGCTGCTGCTCGACGAACCCTTTGGTGCACTGGATGCCAAGGTGCGCAAGGAGTTGCGCCGCTGGTTGCGCCGGCTGCACGATGACTTGAATGTCACCAGTATTTTTGTCACCCATGACCAGGAAGAAGCATTGGAGGTGGCTGACCGGGTGGTGCTCATGAATAACGGGCGGGTGGAGCAAGTAGGCTCGCCGCAAGAGGTGTGGGATCACCCGGCCAGCCCCTTTGTGTATGGCTTTCTGGGCGATGTCAACCTGTTTCATGGGCGTGCCCATGAAGGCACCGTGCATCTGGGTAGCGATCAGAACGCCGTGCGGCTGGACAGCCCCGAGCACCAGGGGGTGCAAGACGCCAAAGCCTGGGCCTATGTGCGCCCACACGACTTTGATCTGCAAAAGTATGTGTCTGAGGAAGATGTAAAAATAAACCGGCTGCCTGGCGGGATTTTTGCCAAACTCAGCCGCGCCATCGTGATCGGACCAACTGCCCGGCTCGAGTTGATTCCTCAAGACCCGGCGCAAGCACAGGGCAACGATATCATTGAGGTGCAGATTTCTGCCCAACAGTACCGTGACCTTGGTTTGAACGAGGGCGATCTGCTGGTCGCAACACCACGCAATGCCCGCGTCTTTGTGGAAAAGGAAAAGGATTTTGCTCCTCTGGTTTGAATCCCGCCCCAGGCACATTTTTGGGGCCATTGCTGCATCGAGTTTGGGTCTCCTGGCCTTTGGCCTGTATTTGCAGCATGTGATCGGGCTTAACCCCTGCCCGATGTGCATCGTGCAGCGTTACGCTCTCTTATCCATAGCAATCATTTCATTGATTGCAACGACCTTGACCCCAAAAGGCTGGCAACAGATGAGCGCGGCCTTGCTGCTGATTGCTGCGGGCTTTGGCGCATTTGTGGCTGCCCGTCAAAGCTGGTTGCAGTGGTACCCGCCCGAGGTGGTGAGCTGCGGACGGGATTTTTACGGCATGATCGAAACTTTTCCCCTGCAGCGCGCCATTCCCATGATCTTCAAGGGCAGCGGGGACTGTACGGCCATCGACTGGACTTTTCTGGGCGGCTCCATTGCCAACTGGTCGTTCCTGTGTTTTTCTGGCATTGCGCTGGTGGCCTTGCTGCTGATCTGGCGGCCAACCCGGAAGTAGCGGGTTGGCCGGAACAAGCGACTCAACCCAGCTTTTTAACCAGCACCTGGGATTTGCGGTCCCAGTTGTAAATACGGCGTCTGGCTTCTGGCAGGTGGTCCGGGTCTGAGGGCACAAAGCCGCGCCGTAAAAACCAGTGCATGGTGCGGGTGGTCAGTACAAAAATACTGTCCAGCCCCATGGCACGTGCGCGCTGCTCCACACGTTTCAAGACCCGTTCGCCATCACCCTGGCCTTGAGACTCGGGCGACACGGTCAGGGCCGCCATTTCAGCAGTTCGGCTTTCAGGGTAGGGGTAGAGCGCTGCACAGGCAAAGATCACGCCGTCATGTTCAAGAATGGTGTAGTTGCCGATGTCGCGTTCAATCTCGGTGCGGTCGCGCTTGACCAGAGTGCCGTCTTTTTCGAACGGTTCAATCAGCTGCAGAATGCCGCCGACATCGTCCGAGGTGGCTTCGCGCAGTTCTTCCAGTTTTTCGTCCACCACCATGGTGCCTATGCCATCGTGCACATAAATTTCCAGCAGCAGTGCCCCATCCACCGAGAACGGCAGGATGTGGCTGCGTGCCACGCCGCTTTTGCAGGCTTTCACACAATGCTGCAGGTAAAAAGCAGTGTCTGTGGGAGTGGTCGGGTTGGGCAAAGCAGTCAGCAGTTTTTCGGCGGCTGCGAGCGGGAGCTCGGTATCCACCGGGTTGTCATCTGAAGCGGCTTCTTCCGGGCGGATGCGGATGCCCGGAATTTCAGTGACGAAGATCAGCTTGTCAGCCTGCAAGGCACAAGCCACCGAGGTGGCCACCTCTTCCATGCTCAGGTTAAAGGCCTCGCCGGTCGGGGAAAAACCGAAAGGCGATATTAAAACCATAGCACCGAAGTCAAGTGTCCTCTTGATTCCGGCCGTATCTACCTTACGAACCAGGCCGGAGTGCTGAAAATCAACGCCGTCCACAATGCCCACCGGCCGCGCGGTAATAAAGTTGCCTGACAGCACCCGCACCGTGGAGCCAGCCATGGGTGTGTTGGGCAGGCCCTGACTGAACGCCGCCTCAATTTCGTAGCGCAACTGGCCTGCCGCTTCCTGCGCACAATCGAGCGCCACCTCGTCGGTGATACGCAGGCCGTGCGAGTAGTGGGGTTCATGGCCCTTGGCCTTGAGTTGCTCGTTGACCTGGGGGCGAAAGCCATGCACCAGCACAATCTTCACACCCATGCTTTGGATCAGCGCCAAATCCTGCGCTATGTGCTGAAGCTTGCCTGCGGCTATGGCCTCGCCGGCTACGCCCACCACGAATGTTTTACCCCTGTGCATATGAATATAGGGCGCAACCGACCGGAACCAGGGCACAAAGGTGAAGTTGAAAACAGAGGTCATGAATGCACCAGCAGTTGAAGGTTGTTGGGAGGAAGCAGACGGCTGAAGTCACGATCAAACGTGACCAGCACATCTTGCTGCTGCAGCACGCCCGCTGCAATCAAGGCATTGGTAATTAGCGGTGCGCTGAGCTGGTTTTCAAGGCACAGCTGGCGCAACTGTGCCCATGGCGCACCCGTTGTCAGGTAGCTCACCTCGGGCAGGGCCAACAGCGCGTCTACAAACGCAGTGGCATCGGCCAGGGTGTCAGGCTGCTTGAACACCAGGGAATGGGTTGTCAAACGCAGAAAACTGGCTACCACCACTGGCAGCAGTTGGATGGTTGTGCGCAGCACTTTGCTGGAGCGAGGTGCTTGCAGCGCTTGATCCAGCCACTGTCGCGCATTGGCGTGCAGGGGGTGATCGGCCCGAAAGGCCGCGACCAGGACATTGACGTCAGGGATCATGCCTGGGGTCGGTCACTGGCCGAGGCTTCCAACAGGGACTGATTGCGGCCTGGGTCCAGGCCAGGTATCAGGCCACCGCGCGCGCGCGACACCGGCAGCACCGGTGGTGTCTGGCGTGGGTAGCTTCCCGGGGTTTCAGCCCCGCTGGCGTAGGCGGTCAAAAATTCACGGACCTTGGCGCTCAGGGATGTTCCTTGTTGAATGGCGCGCACCTTCGCGAGCTTGATGAGTTCATCGTCGACAGACACGGTGAGGTTAGACATGGCATAACTCCTGGTGGAAGCACGAACCAGTGTATCACTGGTTCATGTGAACACGTGAACTAGGTGTGGTGGATAATCCACGTCATGCCTGCCGCCTTGCACATCGAATTTCCAGAATCCCTGCCGGTTTCTAGCAAACGCGAGGAGATCATGGCCGCTTTGACCGCACACCAGGTGATCATCGTGTGTGGTGAAACCGGCTCGGGCAAGACCACCCAGCTGCCCAAAATTGCGCTGGCCATGGGGCGCGGCCTGTGCAATTACCCCCAGACCTTGCCAGACGGACGGCCCGCACCACGCGGCAAACTTATCGGCCACACCCAGCCGCGCCGGATTGCAGCCAGCAGCGTGGCCAAACGCATAGCCGAAGAGCTGAAAACACCGCTGGGCGATGTGGTGGGTTTCAAGGTAAGGTTTCAAGACCGGCTGAGCCGCGATGCGTCGGTCAAGCTCATGACAGACGGCATTTTGCTGGCCGAAACCCAGACTGACCCTTTGCTCAATGCCTACGACACGATCATCATTGACGAGGCCCATGAGCGCAGCCTGAACATCGATTTTTTGCTCGGCTACCTGCGTCAGATCCTGCCGCGTCGCCCCGACCTGAAAATTATTGTCACCTCGGCCACGATAGACGCCCAGCGCTTTGCCGACCATTTCGCAGTCCCTGCCCCGCAAAACCCTGGAGCCAGGGGGCCCAGCATTCCCGCCCCGGTGATCATGGTGTCGGGGCGCATGTTCCCAGTGGAACACCGCTACCGCCCATTTGAAGAGAGCCGCGAGTACGACCTCAACCATGCCATTGCTGATGGCGTGGATGAGCTCTGGCGCGACCCGCACAACGGTGGCGATATTCTGGTCTTCCTGCCCGGTGAGCGTGAAATCCGCGAGGCGGCGGACCATTTGCGCAAGCACCTGAGCCACCAGCCCCACATGCGCAGCGCAGAGGTGCTGCCTTTGTTTGCAAGGCTCAGTCCGGCTGAGCAGGACCGAATTTTCGAGAACCCGAATCAACGGGCCGGGGGTCGGCGCGTGGTGCTGGCCACCAACGTAGCCGAGACCTCGCTCACTGTTCCGGGCATCCGTTATGTCATTGATGCAGGTACAGCAAGGGTTAAGCGCTACAGTTTCAGAAGCAAAGTGGAGCAGCTGCTGGTCGAGGCGATCAGCCAGAGCTCTGCCAACCAGCGCTCCGGGCGCTGCGGCCGGGTGGCCAATGGCATTTGCATACGTCTGTATGACAAGCAGGATTTTGACGGACGTGACCGTTTTACCGACCCCGAAATCCTGCGCAGCTCCTTGGCAGGCGTGATCTTGCGCATGAAGTCCTTGCACCTGGGGCAGGTGGAGGATTTCCCGTTTTTGGAGCGGCCCAGCGGACGCGCCATTGCAGATGGTTACCAGTTGCTCAATGAGCTTGGCGCGGTAGACGATGCCAATGAACTCACCCCGTTGGGCCTTGAGTTGTCCAGATTGCCGCTGGATCCGCGCGTGGGGCGCATGCTGCTGGAAGCACGCGAACGCGGGGCGCTGGACGAAGCGCTGGTGATTGCGTCCGCGCTGAGCGTGCAGGATGTCCGTGACCGACCCATGGAGGCGCAGCAACAGGCCGATGCTGCGCACAAAAAGTTTGATGACGAGAAGAGCGAGTTTGTGGGCTACCTCAAGCTGTGGAAGTGGATTCATGATGCGCGGGGCGGACCGTCTCCAACGGAACCCCAAAAACCGCCGCACACGCAAACCCACAAGCTCAGTAACCGCCAATACGATCAGTTGCTGCGCCAGAACTTCGTCAACATCCGGCGTGTACGCGAGTGGAAAGACATTTACTCGCAGTTGCATACGGTGGTGGCTGAACACAAGTGGCGCATGAATACGGTGCCGGCCACCTATGAGCAATTGCACCTGTCCATGTTGTCTGGTCTGCTGGGCAATATCGGCTGCAAGCTCGATGAGGCACAAACCGACAGACAAAGCGGTCAATACCTGGGCCCGCGCAGCATCAAGTTTTTTGCGCATCCCGGCGCGCACCTGACCAAGAAGCCGGGTAAATGGATAGTGGCGGCCGAGTTGGTGGAGACCACGCGCCTGTTCGGGCGCGGCATTGCCAACATCGATCCGCAGTGGCTGGAGCAGGTGGGCGGGCATTTGCTGAAAAAGCAGCTGTTGGATCCGCACTGGGAGAAAAAATCCGCCGAGGTTATGGCGCTGGAGCGGGCCACGCTGTATGGCATTGTGGTCTACAGCGGCAGACGCGTGAATTACAGCCGTGTGGACATGGCCGGTGCCCGTGAAATTTTTATCCGTGAGGCTCTGGTCAATGGGGAGTGGGATACCCCCTTGCCATTCCTGTCGGCCAACTTGAAGCTGATCAAACTGGTGCAGGACCTGGAGCACAAAGCCCGCCGCCAGGATGTGCTGGTCGATGACGAGCTGATCTACGCCTTTTACGACCAGCAATTGCCCGCCGACGTGTGCAGCGGCTACAGCCTGGAGCGCTGGTACCGGGAAGAATCCAAAAAACCGCAGTACGCCCCGGAAGGCCCTATCAACAGCCGCTTGTTGCACCTGACGCGCGAAGAGCTGATGCGCCATGAGGCAGCAGGCATTACCACGGCGTCCTTTCCCAAGACCATCCGCCTGGGCGGTGTTGACTGTGCCGCCACCTATCTGCACGAACCCGGCGATGCACGCGATGGCCTGACAGTGACCGTTCCGCTGTTTGTGCTCAACCAGGTTAACGAGGAACGCTGCGAGTGGCTGGTGCCGGGCATGCTGCGCGAGAAAATTCAGGCGCTGATCAAGACACTGCACCAACGCCCCCGCTCGCGGCTGGTCCCACTGCCCGATACAGCCGGCAAATTCGCCCAGGTGCTCACTGCACCCGAGAAATTTGGTGCGGGCAGCCTGGTTGATGCCGTGCTCAAGCTTGCCAAAGAGGCCACCAGCCTGGACATTGCCCGTGCCGACATCAAGGTCGACATGCTCACTCCCCACTTCTTCATGAACTTTCGGGTGATTGACGAGCACGGTCGCCAATTGGGGCAGGGGCGTAATCTGGGTGCGCTTAAGGCCGAATGGGGCAAGTTGGCACGGGGTGCATTTCAGGCACTGGCAACTCTTAAATTAGCCCAAACAGAAATAGAGATCGCACCGGACAACGAGGCTCCAGCTGCCATAAGTGCAGGGCGTACTGCTCAGGTCAAGAAGGAGCCCGCGCAGCGGGTGAAGTCACCAGCCATGCCCGATGGTCGCCATACCGCCTGGACCTTTGGTGATTTGCCCGAGCTGCTGGAAATCCAGAGGCCTCAAAGTGCTGGCGGGCAGACCCTGATCGGATTTCCGGCCCTGATTGATGGCGGCGACGCAGTCACCATTGAGGTGTTTGACGAGCCCGAGGTGGCTGCAGCCAAACACCGTGCCGGTCTTCGCCGCTTGTTTGCCTTGCAGATCAAAGATGCGCTCAAGTATCTGGAAAAGAACATTCCCGACCTTCAAAAGATGGCGGTGACCTTCATGCAAGTGGGAAAGTTCGAAGGCGCTGAAAAATCAGCTGCCTCCAATGCTGCGAGCGGCACTCTGGAGGAGCTGCGGGAACAGATCATTGCCGTGGCGCTGGACCGGGCTTTTCTGCTCGAACCATTGCCCTGCGACGCGATTGCCTTCAAGCAGCGGCTGGATGAAGGACGCGGACGGATGACCCTGATTGCCAATGAAGTAGCCCGTATGGCCTCGGTCATATTGCTGGAATACGCGGTGGCAGCACGCAAGATCAAGGACACCAAGAACGCAGCTGACGCGACGGCCGACTGCATTCAACAGTTGCAGCGCCTCATTCCCAAACGGTTTTTGCAAACGACACCCTGGGACCGCTTGCAGCATTTGGCCCGTTACCTCAAGGCGATCACCCTGCGGCTAGACAAATACCGCGCCGACCCTGCGCGGGATGCCGCCCGAATGGCCGAACTGCGTCCGCAGGATCAGCGCTATTGGCGCTTGGTGGCCGAGCGCAAGGGCGCAGTGGATGATCGCATGGCTGAATTTCGCTGGCTGCTGGAAGAACTGCGCGTGAGCTTTTTTGCCCAGGAGTTGAAAACGCCGCAGCCTATCAGCATCAAACGGCTGGACAAGGCCTGGAGTCAACTCCACACCTGAGCCCTGGGTGGTGATCACCCAGGCGCTCCAGTGACCCGCAGACGCCCACTACACTTTGTCCAATGCCAATGAATAAAAATGCGTCGTCCCGCCTATCTGGCTGGCGCCGACGCCTGACCCTCACACGACACCGGGCCAACCGGCTGGACCCGACTGTCAGGGGCTTGGTATGGAGCGCTTTGGCGGGTGTTTTGTTTGTCATGCTCAACACCATGACCCGCTACCTGACACTTCAGATGGACCCGTTTGAGTCGCAGTTTTTGCGCTATCTGTGTGGCCTGCTTGTGATATTGCCTTTTGTCATGCGCTCAGGTCTGGCCGCTTACAGACCCAAGGACATCGGTGGGCAGTTTATACGCGGAGCGCTACACACCGTGGCATTGGGTCTGTGGTTTGTAGCGTTGGGAAACATTTCACTGGCGGACATGACCGCCATAGGCTTTACCACCCCTATTTTTATCATGCTCGGTGCCTATGTGTTCTTTCGTGAAACCATGCACTGGGAGCGCTGGCTGGCGGCCAGCATCGGTTTTCTGGGTGTCTTGATTGTGGTGGGCCCCAACCTGACAGGGGCAGGCGGCTATTACAACCTGGTGATGCTGGCTTCATCGCCGGTGTTTGCCGCTTCGTTCCTGTTCACCAAGCGGCTGACCCGCTATGAGACAGCGGGGGTGATTGTGTTCTGGCAAGCATTGACGGTCACCCTGCTGAGCTTGCCCTTGGCACTGTGGAACTGGCAAACGCCCACTGCCTTGCAATGGCTGGGCTATCTGGTGTGCGGGATATTGGGCAGCGGCGCTCATTACTGCCTGACACGCTCTTACCGTATCAGCGACATTTCATCCTCGCAGTCGCTGAAATTTCTGGAGCTGGTCTGGGCCACGCTGATGGGTTGGCTGGTTTTTTCGGATTTCCCCAGCCAAAACACGCTCATTGGTGGCCTGGTGATTGTGGCATCGACCCTCTGGATAGCCCGCCGCGAGGCCCGGCGGTAAATGCTCAAACAGACGCGTAGCTTTGGGCTTAGCCATCAACACAAGCGCGGGCATCGGAGTAGTGATGATCGGGCGTTGCCGCATTGTCAGACCATGCTGGGCCAGCTTGTCTAGGAAAAGCCCGATAGGCTGAGCTAAGATGACCCCGAGCTTTTGCTAGTATGAAGCAATTGACCGGACTGCTTTTCTCAATCGTTGTTGATTTTGAGGGGGATGAATGGACCGCCGTACCTTCGTTGAAACCTGTGCCATGAGCGCAACCTGCCTCACGGGTTCATTGGCCACACCCGTCCTGGCGGCGGATGCCAAGCCCAAAAACTATGCCCGGGTCTTGCTGACTAATGAATTTGGTGATCCGCTCAAGGCCGGCAGTTTGTTGCCAAGAACCAATTATGTTTTTCACTACCCGTTTGAAGCCACACCGGTTTTTTTGCTGGATCTGGCCCAGCCTGCGCTGCCTCAACAACTCACGACCAAAACCAAAACCGCCTACGCCTGGCCGGGCGGGGTTGGACCGAAAAAAAGCCTGGTTGCCTTTAGCGCCATTTGTGCCCACCAATTGGTCTATCCCACGCCTGCGGTGAGCTTCATCAGCTTTCGCAAGAACAAGTCTGTCAAGGGCCTGCAGGACAACCTGATTCACTGCTGCGCCGATCACAGCCAGTACGACCCTGCCAAAGGTGCACAGGTATTGGGGGGGCCGGCCGAACAGCCTTTGTGCGCCGTGCTGCTGGATCACGACCCCAAAGCAGACACATTGACCGCCTATGCCACCCTGGGCGGTGAATTGTTTGATGACTTTTTCCGCAAATACGAACTCAAGCTCAGCCTGGATGTGGGCCCCAAAGCCAAAAACGCGGTCGCTACCAAGTCGGTTGTGCGTGAGCTTGACAAATTCTGCAAAAACTCGATTCAGTGCTAAGTGTGCTTTGCCCGTATGGGCCAATCTTGTCGCGTTTTAAACATGACAACTTCCAACAGTGGTCTGTGCGCTTGTGCTGCCCCCATATTTGGCAACACTCTGATTTAGATTCCGGGGTTGTATCGTAGTTGAATTTTTTCCTTCATCATTGCCGCCAGCGCGCTGGCGATATTGATCTGCGTATTTGGCCGGTGGCACATAACCTAACGTACTGTGGGGGCGGTAATTGTTGTAGTCATGCCTCCAGTTGTCGATGATCGAACGCATACAGCTCAGACTGGCCGAGGGTGTTGTCCCGCCAGTTCCTTCAAACGCTCCCGCAAGGGGTGGTTGCCGTCATTACCAGGCTGGTAACGCAGCACCCTGGTGCTAATCCCAACCAGGCGTCTGAACGTTCATGCCACCAAACTTTACGTTCCAAATTTAGGGTGGCAACGCAGCTCGTTACTATCGCGAAGCAACTCAGAAAGGTTTGGGAAAACCCTGCATGACATGGGACACATAGGAGGAAGACAAACACCCTCAATGGGAGGGCGCGGGTACCTCTAAGGGATAACGAGCGGTACAAAATTTCCTTGTAATGAACGCTCGCAGGTATCAGTCAGATACACTGATTTCATTATTTGTTTACGTGGAGGTGTTTTGTCAATTTTGTGTCTCAAGACTACTTCTAACTTGGATTTCAAATAATGAAGACAGACAAGCTGGTGTTTGGGTGCGATTTTGGGACGAACTCAATTGGGTGGGCCGAATTGCACGAAGATGCAGACGGCGTTCCAAGTGCAATTGGAGATATTGGCTCTGGTATCTTTATTAAAGTAGTTGAGGACAAAGTTCCCACACCCATGACCCTAAAGAGAAGTTTGGTGCGATTGGCGCGCAGGATTGTGCAGCGCCGTGCACGGTGTCGGTCGAAGCTCCAAAACTATTTGATTTCGCTTAGACTAACTCCCAGTAGTCGAAATTATTGTCCGCACTCCCACGTGGTCAAAATTAAATCGGCGCGGACTTTCTAACGCAACCAGATGGACTCGCACAAGCATCTTGACGTCTACCTGCTGCGCTGTCTTGTAGCGCTTGTGGCAGAAGCGCACGTCACTCGCGCGGCAGAGCGTATGGGTACCACACAGCCTGCGATGAGCAACACCCTCGGAAGACTGCGTATTCTTTTCGGCGACCCCCTGCTCGTGCGTACAGAGAAGGGCATGATACCAACGCGTCGTGCGATCGACATTGCAACGTCATTGCGACGCGCGATTGATCGTATTGATGACGCTCTCGCCGATTTGGAGTCATTCGATCCAAAAAGTACTTTGCAATTTGAAATCGCAGCCAGCGAATCAGTTGCTTTCGTCTTGATGTCCCCACTGACGGCACGGCTGCGCGAGCTAGCTCCCGGAGTTATCTTGCGTGTACACATACCTGATCTAACACGCATGCGTCAGTTGCTCGAAGAAGGCCAAGCCGACCTGCTGTTAAGTACCATCAGAAAAGCCCCCGAGGGACTGCGTTCATCACCATTGCTTCGTCAGCGACTGAAAGTCATCGCAAGCGCAACGCATCCCGATGTACAGAAAAAAATTACACAAGAGCAATACCTTGCATGGCCACATGCTTGCCACATGATCGGCCGTGGTGGCGGCTCGTCCATAGAGGTATCTGTCGATGAGGCTTTGATCAAGCGCGATCTTGCTCGCAAGGTGGGCGTGTGGCTTCCGTCGGCTGTTTCATCTCCAGCCGTAGTCGCACGAACTGATTTCCTTGCGACAATCCCTGAGCGAGTCGCTCGACATTTTGCCGGGCCGCTAGGGCTCCAAGTGCTGGAGCCACCAATGCCTTTGCCGGACGTGCAAATCATGATGTATTGGCACGACCGCATGCATCGTAATCCCTCGCATCGCTGGCTGCGCCATGTGCTACGGGTGGTCAGTGAGGGCTTGCAGGCAGAGGACTCGACTTCAAACGGGTGATTAAAAAATCGACAATGTCGTCGAGTTGTTCACCGGCCGGGTCGGTGTGTCCACCAGCATAGATGATGTGCTCGCGGTCGATGCTGGCAAGTCTGGTAAAAAGGTCCCGCTGGCCACTGTCGCTAAATATTGCATCGTCGGCTTTCTGCTGAAATAAAACGGGAACTCGCACCTGAGCTGCGTCGCGCTCCAGCCTTTCGCGTGGCTCGCGGTCAGTGCCCCACATACCAAGTACTGCGGCCCGTATACGTGGCTCCGCAGCCACAAAAGGTAAGCCATAGGCCGTGCCCATAGATATGCCGTACCAGCCGATGGCCGATTCATCAACTTCGGGCATGGCGCACAGCGCATCAAGTGTGGCGCGCCAATCGGCCACCATGGCGTCGACGCTTTCGCCGCGCGCCCAAAGTTCACGAAATTCGTCGCGCACCTTGGGGCCATCTTCGAACACCGCGCGACGGCTTCCGTGCACGGGGCCATCGATTGCAGCAACAACAAAACCGTGTTTTGCGACAAGGCGCTCGACGATGTCAAGCACCAGTTGTGATGTCTTATGCCCACTGCCACCATGCCCCACTAGAGTCAGCGGTCGGCGACTCAGGTTATGGGTATTTAAGGGCTTCCAGACTGCGATGGGAACCTGTCTGCCGTCGACTTCGATTGAAAATTCTTGAAGTTTCATGCTAAGACCATACTGAAATAGATTAACTCACGCCATGGCCTAAGCACCATGTGCCCATGTACCGTGAGCCATGGTCAGCGAGCCCTGCGCTTTCTACACTGTGCTGAGTTTTTTAAACGAAATTTTCAACCGAAACAATCACGATCAAAAAGGAGCAAGAAAGCATATGAGTAATATCGCCGGATACGAAATGGAGATCCTCGACTACACGCCAGAGCAGATGCAAAAGCGGGTAGCACGCTACGGCCAACTGAAATATCCACCAGACCGCTACCCTGACAGTAAGTTGCCAGGCAACGAGCGCAAAAATTTTCTGGTCATTGGCACTGGCCTTATTGTGGATGGCGGGAAAGATCCGATGTCAGCTATTCCGATCAAGGAAGGCTTCCAGATGTCGTATGTTGAAGCACAGGTAGGCAATGGGCCGAAGCTTCATAACCACGATACCAACGAATCCTTTATTGCGCTCAAGGGCTCTTGGCGTGTGATCTGGGGTCTGGACGAGCAGTACTCAGTCGACCTGAATCCCTTAGACGTGTGCTCTGTTCCGCCTTTCGTGCCCCGCCGCTTTATCTGTACCAGGACCGAAGAAGGAATGGATGTCGGCCTTCTAATGGCGATTCAGGCAGGCAACGAAGCCAATGCGGAGTTCATGTAAAACAGTTGATGCGCACTAAGGTGGACAAGAATCATGATGAACAAAAAACGCTTTCTTAGAGTTGCAACGGCATGTGCCCTTGCAACCCTTTCTCCTCTGTCCCAAGCGCAAGCTGCTTGGCCTTCCGAACCCATAAAGCTGATTATTCCGTTCGCACCCGGCGGTGGCAACGACGGTATTGGCCGATTAATCGCTAAACAGTTGCAGGAGCGACTCAAGACACCTGTCTATGTCGACAACAAGGCTGGTGCCAACGGCACCATTGGAATGACCTTTGTCAAACGTGCCAAGCCCGACGGCTACACCATTGCCACTGTGACGACTGGACCGCTTGACGTGAATCCAGCCCTTTCAAACGTGCCTTACGATCCGGTAAAAGACTTCACTTATATCGGTCCCATGGTGATGTTCCCTTTGTTCTTGGCAGTATCTCCGCAGTCGGGCATCAAGTCAGTCGAGGAGTTGATTGCAAAAGCCCGAGCAGAGCCAGGCCGCGTGACCTACAGTTCAGCCGGTGTGGGTAACTCCACGCACCTTGCCGGTGTGCTGCTGGCTAACATTACAGATACCCAAATGGTGCATGTGCCCTACAAAGGTACTGGCCCGGCAGCCATGGCCTTGATTGGCGGCGAGGTGACCTTCACCTTCGGCTCAGGCCCCTCTATTCTGGAGTTCGTCAAGGCAGGCAGAGCTGTCAACCTAGGCGTTTCAGATCTCCAGCGCATGCCCGATAGGCCTGACCTCAAGACCGTCGCCGAACAAGGTTATGCAGGCTTCGAAGCATCGCCTTGGGGAGGCCTTGTTGCACCAGCGGGTTTACCGCCGGAGATCACGCGCAAGCTCAGCGCGACAGTTCAGTCGATCATGGAAGACCCAGCATTCCGCAAGTTGGTTCTAGAACAAGGAATGGTGCCGATTCCCGGCTCTGACCAAGATTTTGAGGCCATGGTGAGCCGAGACCGCGAGAAGTGGGCCCGGGTCATCAAAAAGGCAAACATAAAGGCGGAATAAATCAAGGCTAATCGAACAAAGCAACTAAGAAAGCATGGCGAAAACAACTGGTTCTAAAGTATTGGCGGATATGTTCAAGGGCTATGGCATTACCCATGTCTTCTACATGCCCCAAGTGATTTCCACAGCGCTGGTAGCGATGGAAGACTTAGGTATTCGTCGCGTGGTGGCACACAGCGAAAAGGGTGCTGCCTATATGGCCGACGGTTATGCCCGTGCCAGAGGCACGCCCGGCGTGTGCCTGGCACAGCCAATCGGAGCGTCTAACCTAGCGTCTGGTCTTCGCGACGCCTTCATGGCGCACTCCCCGTTGATCGCCATCACTGGTGGCCCCATGCCAGCTTCACGTTATCGTTACGCTTACCAAGAAGTTGAGGACTTTGGCCAGTTTGACTGCGTTACCAAGGCCAACTACAACGTTGATACAGTGGGCCGACTTCCTGACATGATCCGCCAGGCCTTCCGTGACGCCACCACAGGTAGTCCAGGCCCCGTGCACCTTCGCTTCCAGGGACGCCGATCCGATGCGCCCTTGGGCGAGGGTGATATCGATAGCGTGAGCGAGCCTCAGTTTGCTTCAGTACCACCATTTCGACCCAGCGCCGAAGCACAACACGTGAAAGCTGGCGTGGCAGCACTGATTAACGCCAAGCGGCCAGTCATTGTCGCCGGAGGCGGGGTGATGCACTCCAAGGCACAGAATCAAGTTGTCGCGCTCGCCGAGTTGCTGCAGATACCGGTTGCCACCTCGCCAAATGGCAAAGGTACTATTTTGGAGAATCATCTGCTGTCCCTTGGCGTTGTCGGTACCTATTCTCGCGAGTGCGCCAATCGTGCTGTTCACGAGGCGGACTTAGTATTCTTTATTGGTAGTCCCGCGGGCGGCATGGTCACCGGCAACTGGACCGTGCCCGGTGCTAATGCCGAGGTTATGCAACTGGATATCGAAGCGAATGAGCTGGGTCGCAATTACCCCAACAAGGTCACATTGCTAGGTGATGCGCAAGCAACCCTGTTAAAAATGATCGCTGAGGCCCAAGGTAAGACTGCGGATCACAAAAACTGGGTAAAGCACACCCAAGAACTCGTTGCTGCTTGGCGAGAAGCCTTTGCGGCCAAGATGGCTTCGAACGACATGCCGATCCGACCCGAACGGTTGTGTAAGGATCTGGAAGAGGTTTTGCCTTCTGACGCTATTTTAGTTGTTGACACCGGTCACGCTGGCATGTGGACTAGCCAGATGATCGAGCTAAAACACTTGGGGCAACGCTTCATCCGCTGTGCGGGCTCACTCGGTTGGGGTCTACCCGGCGCTATGGGCGTCAAGGTCGCAATGCCCGACCGTCCGGTGATCTGCTTCACCGGCGATGGCGGCATGTATTACCACCTCCCTGAGCTTGAGACAGCCCTGCGCTACGGCATCAACCTGGTTGTTGTGGTAAACAACAACGGCGGGCTGAGTCAGGAACTGCCCCAGCTCACCATCAATTACGGTGGCAAGCTGCGCGGCAACGCCGACGAGATGTGGAAGTTCAGCAAAGATTTCAACTTCGCCAAGGTTGCTGAAGCCATGGGCTGCGCTAGCATCCAAGTAGAGAAACCCTGTGACATCAAAGCCGCGTTGAAGAGAGCGCTAGCAATGAATTGCCCTGTAGTCGTCGAAGTCCTGACAGACGTGAACGTGATGGCACCGACCGCCTGGGTTCCTAAGTAGCGTTTATAGCGCTCCAGATCGTCATGTTGCAAAGTTAGGAAGCCAGCGCACGCCGCCTCTACTGACAAGGGATTAAACCCACCCATTCTGCATCGGCTGGTCAGGAACAGGCCTGCATCGCTTCACTTCTTGGTTGACTCGTCGCCATCCCATTTGGCAAATGCACGCATGGCCTGACTTAAAAATGGTATTTGCTGGCTGAAGTTTTTGCAGCCAGAACATATCAATAGATGAAATTTCAGGGTGATTTTTTCCGAGACTGACAACTTCCGCTCCTGCGACTCGGATACCAAACGGGTGGCCTGTTTGCAGTTCAACATGATTGACCTCCTTGGGCAAACCAGCGGTTTTCAAGACATTCGCGCAAGCGCAACCGGGCGCGATAAAGCAGTACGTTTAAATTGCTCACGGTGATGTCCGCCTCCAGGCAAATTTCGTGGGTATCCAATTCAACAAATTCTTTCATCATGAATACACGTCCCTGTTTGCTGGGCAGGTTCTCCAGGCAGACCTCAAAAATTGTCCAGAACTGGCCTTGCTGCATTGCCTCTTGCGGGTTGCCCCAGCCGGCGGGTTGCTCGTCGGATTGCCAATGTCCCTTCTGATCGAAGAGTTCCGAGAGGTCTTCGCCATCGTCGTTGTCCGACAGCAAACTGCCGGAATACACCAATCGCTGTTTTTGCCGCAGCGCATCAGCAATCTTGTTTTTCAGAATGGCAAAGACCCAGGTTTTGAGTGCGGCCCGACCGCTGAAGGTTTTGGCATTTTTGAGAGCGCCCATCAAGGCCTCTTGGACGGCGTCTTCGGCCAAATGACTGTCAGAGAGTTGCAGTGTGGCAAATTTCAGCATCTGACGACGTAAAACATCCAGATACCCGGCATCCGTCAGTACCGATGGTTCATCAGGAGCACCCATGGGCTTGTCAGCCGAAGCTTGCGTCATCATTCCTTATCCAGGTTTGTTAGGCCATGCTTGTGGACGCTTGTGGAAGCCATGGTTGACCCAAAATGTCGATCAGCATCACAGGGTTCGCGCTAAAGCCTGGAGAGGCGCTCCAGCGCCAGATTGAGCGTCTCATCCTTTTTTGCAAAGCAGAAACGCACCACCCGTTGGTCAAAACCGTTGCCATAGAAAGCGGATAACGGTATGGCTGCCACGCCGATCTCGCTGGTGAGCCACTGGCAAAAATCGGCTTCATTGAGGTCGCTGACTTGCGAAATATCCACACACTGAAAATAAGTGCCTTCGCTGGGCAGCATATTGAATCTGGTACGTTTCAGTCCGGCTCGAAACAGGTCGCGTTTGGCAGCATAAAAGGCGGGCAACTCCAGATAGGGTTTGGGGTCGGCCATGAAGCGGGCAAAGGCGTATTGCACCGGCGTGTTCACTGTAAAAACATTGAACTGGTGAACCTTACGGAACTCGTGTGTCAGTGCCGCCGGAGCTGCCACATAGCCCATCTTCCAACCGGTGACATGGTAGGTTTTGCCAAAGCTGGAGACGATGAACGCACGCTCTGCCAGTTGTGCAAAACGAGCGGCACTTTGGTGCAAATGGCCATCAAACACCATGTGCTCATAAACCTCGTCACTGATCAGCAGCACGTTGGTGGGTTCCAGGACTTCTTGCAAGCGGCGCATTTCTGCGTCTGTCCACACCATCCCGCTGGGGTTGTGCGGGGAGTTGACCATGATGGCGCGGGTTTTCGGGGTAATGGCAGCGGCAATTTTGTCAAAGTCGGGCCGAAAGGTGCCCGGCGTGAGCGGCACGCGCACCACCACACCGCCAGCCAGTTCGATGTTGGGCACATAGCTGTCGTAACAGGGCTCGAGCACGATCACCTCATCTCCCGGGTGAACGATGGCCAGAATGATCGTCAGGATAGCCTGAGTGGCACCCGCCGTAATGGTGATTTCGCTCTCAGACCTGTACTGGCGGCCATACATCGCTTCTATTTTTGTAGCAACGGCCAGCCGCAGATCGGCTACACCCGGCATGGGCGGATACTGGTTCAGGCCCTGGTTCATGGCGTCTGCAACCGCCTGGGTCAGGCGCGGATCGCAGTTGAAATCAGGAAATCCCTGGCCCAGGTTGACGGCTTTTTTTTCAGCAGCCAGCGCGGACATCACGGTAAAGATGGTGGTGCCCACATTGGGCAAGCGGGATTGAAGTTGGGGCGTCATTGGCAGTTCAGTCCTATTCCCAGTCATTCACATGACCGGTCATGGCGCGGGCAATCAGGTTGCG
>JBEIGE010000036.1:0-22193 GCA_040382055.1 Hylemonella sp. | reverse complement strand
GCCTTAAGGTCCATTCGAGGCACAAGTTTCAGTGTTCTGACTCTTGTGCCCGGACCGCCAATTTTTGAATTTACCTAGGAGTATTCCCCATGGAATCCAGCTCAGAGTCATCTGAAGCTAGCCGTAGCGGCGTTTCAACACATCTCGTTGATGCGGCCGTTGCCTGTTTCATTATCCTGTGTGGCGGTGTTGTTCTTTATGGCAGTCGAAAGCTGGGTGCCGAATGGACAAGCGACGGCCCTGGGTCGGGATATTTCCCTTTTTATATTGGGCTGATACTTTCCTTGTCAGGGCTAGGTATTCTTTATCAGGCCTTGATGGGCAAGAAAAAAAATACGGACATTTTTGTCGACAAGGAGCAACTTGGCAGAGTTCTTTCTGTGCTTCTACCCGCCTGTGTCTATGTGGTGGGTATTCAGTTCTTCGGCATCTATGTTGCTTCTGCCATTTATATAGCTGCGTTCATGGTGATCTTGGGCAAGTACTCCTGGATCAGGAGTCTTGTGGTTGCTGGCTGCGTCAATACCCTTTTCTTCATGATGTTTGAAGTCTGGTTCAAAGTTCCCTTGTTCAAGGGAAAGTTCGAGCCTCTGAGCTTCCTGGGTTATTAAATTTCAATATCCGCTCACGGAGTTAAAAGATGGAAGAACTGAATTCACTGTTTCATGGTTTTGCGGTCATTCTGACCCCCATGAATATTCTGCTGATGTTTGTAGGAATTATTCTGGGTGTACTCATAGGCGTACTCCCCGGACTGGGTGGTGCCAACGGCGTGGCTATTTTGCTGCCCCTGACATTCACAATGTCGCCCACCTCGGCCATCATCATGCTGTCCTGCATTTACTGGGGTGCCTTGTTTGGTGGGGCCATCACGTCTATTCTGTTCAACATTCCCGGTGAACCCTGGTCCGTGGCGACCACCTTTGACGGCTATCCGATGGCCCAGCAAGGCCACGCAGGCGCTGCGCTAACCGGTGCGTTCACATCGTCTTTCATCGGGGCATTTGTTGCGGTGGTCATGATCACTTTTTTGGCCCCCTTGGTCGCAAAATTCGCGCTCAAATTCGGCCCCCCCGAGTTTTTCGCGGTTTATCTTCTGACCTTCTGCAGTTTTGTCGGTATGGGCAAGGGCTCACCCTTCAAGATTCTGGCGTCCATGACGCTGGGATTTGCGCTGGCCACCGTCGGCATGGATACGGTCACGGGCCAATTGCGCCTGACCTTCGGCTTGACCGAGTTGATGCGCGGATTTGACTTCCTGATCGCTGTGATCGGCCTGTTTGGCATCGGCGAGATTTTGCTCTCCATGGAAGAAGGCCTTGCATTCAAGGGAAAAAGCGCGAGGATCGATGCAAAGGTCGTGCTGGCAACCTGGAAAAAACTGCCCCAGTACTGGATGACATCCATCCGCAGCTCGCTCATTGGTATCTGGATGGGGATTACGCCCGGAGGTGCTACTCCGGCCTCCTTCATGAGCTACGGCTTGGCCAAGAAAATGTCCAAAGATGGCTCAAAATTCGGTAGCGGTCAACTGGAGGGCGTCGTTGCGCCGGAGACAGCCGCACACGCCGCAGGCACCGCAGCACTATTACCTATGCTTGCACTGGGAATCCCAGGATCACCCACGGCCGCAGTCTTGTTGGGTGGCTTGCTGATATGGGGCCTACAGCCTGGACCTTTACTGTTTGTTGAGCAAAAGGACTTTGTCTGGGGCTTGATTGCCAGCATGTACCTGGGCAATCTGGTGGGTCTGGTCGTTGTGCTGACCACAGTGCCTTTGTTTGCCAGTATTTTGCGAATCCCCTTCTCCATCATCGCCCCGGTGATCATTGTGATTTGTGCTATCGGTGCCTACACTGTTCACAGCGCGATGCTCGATATCTGGTTCATGCTGGTGTTCGGTCTGATGGGCTACCTTTTCAAGAAACTGGACTACCCCTTGGCTCCTCTGGTACTGGCTCTGGTGCTGGGTGACAAGGCTGAAGACTCATTCCGTCAGTCCATGCTTCTGTCTCAGGGCGAAATGTCGATCATGTATTCCAACGGTCTGGTAGGAAGTATCACCACACTGGCTCTCATCCTGTTGTTCTGGCCTCTGATCGCTCGCGCGATAGCCTTGATTCGCCCACCCAAAAAAGATGAGTTTGCCGCAGAGCGACCGGTTGATTAATCAGTATGGATCAGATTTTTCCTCGCTGCTTGAGCCGGCTCAGCGTTTCAGCTGACAAGTTCATGTAAGCAGCTAGTTCTTTTTTTGGAATCCTGTCAAACAAATCGGGGTGCTTGCGCAAAAAGCGATGCACCCTGCCCGAGGCGTCAAGCAAATGAAGTGTGATGGTATGGGCCATGATTTCACTCATGAGGTGCATCACGCAATACTCAAATGATTTTTTCATGTCGCCATGGCGATCGAGAAACGCTATCCATTGGGGCATGGACAACTTGGCCACTCGGGATTTGGTCACAGAAACTATGTTGTAAGGCGTCGGAGTTTTGAGACACCAGGCGGCGTAACTGGTTTCCATGTCACGTTCATCTGCAAAGCGCAGAATCATTTCTTTGCCCATGCTGTTTGTAACCACCCGCTTGAGTATGCCGTCCAATACGAAGTACTGAGCCATCTCGTGCACACCCTGATGCAAAAGAAAATCGCCTTTGTTGCAGTCGACGACTTCCAGAAGTGGTTCAAGCTCCTGTCTGGCCTGCTCGGACATCTCCTTGAGCACAATATTCTGGGTAAGCTGAACCCGAATGATATTTGCATCAGAATGCTTACACACAGGCACAGGAACAGAGGACATGAATGCTGACAGATAAATCTTTTTGATTCTGGGTGAAGCGCCTATGTCGTTTGCGCAAGTCGGCAATTTGAAAACTTGACCCCGGTCAAGGGCGGTGTCCCAACGCACTACTATGATAACGCCACCCAACAAAGTATACGAAAACCTGAGACATTTCAACATGACGAATCAAGCTCACTCTCCTGATCAGATCGACGGATTTCACCTGGTCATCGATGCCCTCAAACTCAACGGAATCGACACTATTTTTGGTGTCCCCGGTATTCCGATTACAGATCTGACCCGAATGGCACAGGCCGAAGGCATGCGTGTGATCTCTTTCCGCCACGAGCAGCACGCTGGCAACGCAGCCGCGGCAGCTGGCTTCTTAACGCAAAAGCCAGGCATCTGCCTGACCGTTTCCGCACCTGGCTTCCTCAATGGTCTGACCGCATTGGCCAATGCCACAACCAACTGTTTCCCGATGATTTTGATCAGCGGGTCTTCTGAGCGCGAGATCGTCGACCTGCAGCAGGGTGATTACGAAGAGATGGATCAACTCGCCATCGCCAAGCCACTGTGCAAGGCCGCCTTTCGTGTGCTCAACGCGCAAGACATTGGTGTCGGAATTGCCCGAGCGATCCGGGCTGCTGTATCTGGCCGCCCAGGTGGTGTTTACCTTGACCTGCCTGCAAAATTATTTGCCCAAACCATGGAAGCAGCTGAAGGCAAGGCATCCTTGATCAAGGTGGTGGACGCCGCACCACAGCAGATACCAGCACCCGATGCAATCAAGCGTGCGCTTGACTTGCTCAAAGGCGCCAAGCGTCCACTGATTCTTCTGGGCAAGGGCGCTGCATATGCCCAAGCGGATGATGACATCCGTGCGCTTGTTGAAAGAACAGGCATTCCTTATTTGCCCATGTCCATGGCCAAAGGTATTCTTCCGGATACTCATGAACTGTCTGCTTCCGCAGCGCGCTCTTTTGTTCTGCCCGAAGCAGACGTCGTGCTTCTGATTGGAGCTCGACTGAACTGGCTGCTCTCACACGGCAAGGGCAAAACCTGGGGCGGCAAAGACCACAAGGCCTGGGGTGGTCAGCAGTACATCCAAATTGACATCTCGCCCCAGGAAGCTGACAGCAATGTAGCCATTGATGCACCGCTGGTAGGAGATATCGGATCTTGCGTTTCGGCCCTGCTGTCTGGCATCGGATCCAACTGGGCCAAGCCACCGGCCGAATGGACATCTGCAGTTTTTGAACGAACAACTAAGAATATTGCCAAGATGGCCGAGACACTGGCCAAGAACCCATCCCCCATGAACTTTCACAGTGCTCTGGCAGTGGTTCGCGATGTCATCAAAGAGCAACCTGACGCCATTCTGGTCAACGAAGGGGCTAACGCACTTGACTTCACCCGAAGCATTGTCAACATGTACAAGCCACGCAAACGGCTTGACGTAGGCACATGGGGCATCATGGGCATTGGCATGGGCTTCTCTGTGGCTGCAGCTGTTGTAACTGGTGAGCAGGTGATCGCTGTTGAGGGCGACAGTGCCTTCGGCTTTTCCGGTATGGAAATCGAGACCATCTGCCGCTACAACTTGCCCGTTTGCGTGATCGTCATGAACAATAACGGCATCTACCGCGGCATCGATGTGAACCCAAGCGGAGGGCAAGATGTTGCCCCAACCGTTTTCGTCAAAAATGCCCGTTACGACATGATGATGCAGGCTTTTGGCGGCGTCGGCGTTTACGCAACCACACCCGCTGAACTGCGGGCAGGCATTGATGAGGCCGTCCGATCCGGTAAACCCACCCTGATCAACGCGGTCATCGATGAGACCGCTGGCACCGAGAGTGGCCGCATCACCAGCCTGAACCCTCAGGCTGCCAAAAAAATATAAGCTTTTGTCAACTATCCGCCAACCCTTATCTATTGCTATTCAACAGGAGAAATGAATATGTCCAACAAGCCGCTAAAAGGCATCAAAATTATCGACTTCACACACGTGCAAGCCGGTCCCGCATGCACCCAGCTGCTGGCCTGGTTCGGCGCTGACGTGATCAAGGTTGAACGCCCCGGATCAGGCGACGTCACTCGCAGTCAGTTGCGCGACATCCCAGAAGCTGATGCGCTTTACTTCACCATGCTCAACAGCAACAAGCGTGGTCTGACCCTTGACACCAAAAAACCTGAGGGCAAGGAAGTGCTGGAAAGGCTCATCAAGGAGTCAGATGTGATGGTCGAAAATTTCGGGCCCGGCGCGCTGGACCGCATGGGATTCACCTGGGAGTACATTCAATCACTCAACCCCGGCATGATCCTGGCTTCAGTGAAGGGCTTCAGCGATGGCCACCACTACGAAGATCTCAAGGTCTACGAGAACGTTGCGCAGTGCGCGGGTGGATCTGCGTCTACCACCGGTTGGTGGAAGGGTGAAAACTCTGCCCCCACAATTTCTGCCGCTGCTTTGGGAGACAGCAACACCGGCATGCATCTGGCTATTGGAATTCTCACTGCCTACATTGGCCGTCAACAGACCGGAAAAGGACAGAAGGTTGCGGTGTCCATGCAGGATGCCGTACTCAATTTGTGCCGCGTCAAAATGCGTGACCAGCAACGTCTTGAGCGCCTGGGTTACCTGGAGGAGTATCCCCAGTACCCCCACGAAATGGAAGCTTTCGCTGACAAGGTGACACCCCGTGGCGGAAATGCCGGCGGTGGCGGTCAACCCGGCTGGATCTTGAAATGCAAGGGCTGGGAGACCGATCCCAATGCCTACATCTACTTCACCGTACAGGGTCATGCCTGGGAGCCGATTTGTGATGCCCTGGGCAAACCCGAGTGGAAGACAGATCCGGCCTACACCACGCCCAAAGCGCGCCAGCCGCACATCATGGACATCTTCGCAACGATTGAGGACTTCATCAAAGACAAGACCAAGTTCGAAGCCGTGGACATCTTCCGCAAGTTTGATATCCCCTGCGCTCCGGTCCTGTCCATGAAAGAGCTACTTGTTGATGAGTCGCTGCGCAAGAGCGGTTCCATTGTGGAAGTCCCGCACCCTGTTCGGGGCAGCTACTTCACCATTGGCAGCCCGATCAAATTCTCCGACCTCAAACCTGAAATAACAGCATCCCCTTTGCTGGGCGAACACACTGATCAGGTGCTCGCAGAATTAGGATATTCACAAGAGCAAATTAAAGCCATGCATACCGCCAAGGCGGTCTAGTCAGCCTGATCAAACAGGCTGGCAATCAACCCTTACAGCGCCCGCACGGCGCTGTTTTTTTTGGTGAACTTTTTCATGGGCTCAATGCCCCTACAATTTAACGTTTTTCAATCTAACGGCTCAGTGAACTGCCGTTTTTTTCGTAATCGGAGTTTTCATGAGTAAGGCACTTGACGGCGTTCGTATCCTTGACTTCACCCATGTGCAGTCTGGCCCCACTTGCACACAGCTGCTGGCCTGGTTTGGTGCTGATGTGATCAAAGTTGAGAAAGCTGGAGAAGGCGACGCCACACGTGGCCAGTTGCGCGATATTCCGAATGCGGACAGCCTGTACTTCACCATGCTCAACCACAACAAGCGCTCGATCACGCTGGACACCAAAAACCCCAAAGGAAAAGAAGTTCTGGTTGAGTTGATCAAACAATGCGACGTCATGGTTGAGAACTTCGCACCTGGCGCGCTCGACCGCATGGGCTTTTCATGGGAGCGGATTCAGGAAATCAACCCGCGCATCATTCTTGCTTCAGTCAAAGGGTTCGGCCCTGGACCTTACGTAGACTGCAAGGTCTACGAAAACGTGGCCCAGTGCGCGGGAGGTGCTGCATCCACCACCGGTTTTGACGATGGCCCTCCCCTGGTCACAGGCGCGCAAATTGGTGACAGCGGCACTGGCTTGCATCTGGCACTTGGCATCGTGACAGCGTTGTTCCAGCGCGAAAAAACTGGACGTGGCCAGAAGGTGCTTACAGCCATGCAGGACGCCGTGCTCAACTTGTGCCGGGTCAAACTGCGCGACCAACAGCGCCTGGAGCGCACGGGTGAACTGCAGGAGTACCCTCAGTACCCTGAAATCGGATTCGGCGATGCCGTACCCCGCGCCGGAAACTCATCGGGCGGAGGCCAACCCGGCTCCATCCTCAAATGCAAGGGCTGGCAGAAAGACCCCAATGCCTACATCTACTTCATCACCCAAGCGGCTGTGTGGCCTGCCATCTGCAAGGTCATTGATGAGGAAGGCTGGATTACCGATCCGCACTATTGCACGCCAAAAGCGCGTCTGCCGCACCTGAAAATGATTTTTGCCCGCATTGAAGAATGGACCAAGACCAAAACCAAGTTTGAGGCCATGGACATTCTCAATGAATTCGATATTCCTTGCGGACCCATCCTGTCCATGAAAGAAATCGCAGAGGATGCCTCCTTGCGTGAAACCGGCACTGTGGTTGAAGTGGATCACCCGGTTCGCGGCAAATATCTTTCTGTGGGTAACCCGATCAAGCTCTCAGACAGCCCGACAGAAGTTACCGCTTCACCGTTACTCGGGGAGCATACCGAAGAGGTGCTGACTCAAATGGGCTTTACAGCCGCGCAGATTGCAGACCTGCGCAGTGCCAAGGTCATTTGAACGGCCACTCGGTCGGACAGCCTTGAGGCAGCTTCTGGGCTATTTCTAGCAATTGTCACCAGGCTGGGCCCGCAAACCGAACCTCTTGTTTGCAAGGCTCAGCCAAGACCATTAACCCATGTGCAAACCGCCGTTGACCGAGAAATCTGCACCGGTCGAATAGCCGCCTTCATCCGAGGCCAGCCAGGCAATGATGGAGGCAATTTCGCTGGGTTTACCCAGGCGCTTGACCGGGATGGTCGCCACAATTTTCGACAACACATCTTCACGAATGGCATTGACCATGTCGGTTCCGATGTAGCCCGGGCTCACGGTATTGACGGTCACCCCCTTCGTGGCCAGTTCCTGGGCCAAGGCCATGGTGAAACCGTGCATACCCGCCTTGGCAGCTGAATAATTGGTCTGGCCGGCCTGACCTTTTTCTCCATTGACAGAGGAGATATTGATGATCCGGCCCCAGCCCTTTTCAACCATGTCGGCGACCACTTGCTTGGTCACGTTGAACATGCTGTTCAGATTGGTTTCGATGACTGAATCCCAGTCTTCACGGGTCATTTTCAGGAACATACGATCACGGGTGATACCCGCATTGTTCACCAGTAAATCGATGCTGCCGTGCTCGGCCTTGGCTTTGGAAAACGCATCTACAGTGGAATCCCAATTGCCCACATTGCCTACCGAGGCATAAAAGGTGTACCCCAAGGCCGCTTGCTCAGCCAGCCATTTGGCGTGATCCCGGGTCGGGCCACAGCCTGCAATCACCTTGAAACCCTCTTTGTGCAAGCGTTGGCAAATGGCAGTACCGATACCACCCATACCACCCGTGACGTAAGCTACTTTTTGACTCATTTTTCAATCTCCAGTTTGGTTTTAATTGCTACAAAATAAAGAGCTGCTTACCTAATATCCGTAAGGAAAACAGCAATTTTTCCACCCTCTAACGCTCAATGGTCAGCGCCACACCCATGCCGCCACCGATGCACAGGCTGGCAATACCTTTTTTGGCATCGCGACGTTGCATCTCATGCAGCAAGGTCACCAGAATACGGCACCCGGACGCACCGATTGGGTGGCCGATGGCGATGGCACCGCCGTTGACGTTGATCTTGCTGGTGTCCCAGCCCATTTCCTGGTTCACCGCGCAGGCCTGCGCTGCAAACGCTTCGTTAATCTCTAAAAGGTCCAAATCGGCCGCGTTCCATCCTGCACGTTGCAGGGCCTTGGTAGACGCGGGCACGGGTCCCATGCCCATGAAAGCCGGGTCCAGACCGGTTGAGGCAAAGCTGGCAATCCGCCCAAGCGGTTTGAGACCCAGAGACGCTGCCTTTTTTGCAGTCATGACCATCACGGCGGCTGCACCGTCGTTGATGCCTGAAGCATTACCGGCTGTTACCCCGCCGGCCTTGTCAAAGGCCGGGCGCAGACCTGCCAGACCTTCGGCATTGGTTTTCCGGTTTAAAAATTCATCGCTGGCAAACACAATGGGATCACCTTTTTTCTGGGCAATGCTAAAGGGAACGATTTCGTCCTTGAACTTGCCGGCATCTTGGGCAGCCGCAGCCTTTTGCTGGCTGGCCAGTGCAAAAGCATCCTGCATATCACGGCTGATGCCGTATTTTTTGGCCACGTTTTCGGCCGTAATCCCCATGTGGTACTGGTTATAGACATCCCAGAGGCCGTCAACAATCATGGAGTCCACCATCTTCCAGTCGCCCATGCGTTGACCATCGCGGGAACCCTGCAGAACATGCGGTGATGCGCTCATACTTTCCTGCCCGCCCGCAATGACGATCTCGCTGTCGCCGTAAGCCACGGCTTGCGCTGCCAGCATGACAGCCTTGAGGCCGGAGCCACAAACGGCGTTGATGGTCAGCGCAGGCGTTTCCTTGGCCAATCCGCTCTTGATAACCGACTGACGGGCAGGATTTTGGCCGACACCGGCCGTCAACACTTGACCCATGATGACTTCGCCCACCTGGTCTGCCGCCAATCCGCTGCGTGCCAAGATGTCCTTGATCACGGCAGCACCCAACTCTGTGGCCGGCGTCTTTGCCAGCGTGCCACCAAATTTGCCTACAGCAGTTCGAGCGGCGGATACGATAACGATGTCTTCCATCTTGGTTTTCCTATTAAAAAAATTTGAAAATGAAACTGCATTTCAGCTGACTTGAGCGTCAGGCTTTTTGCTTGACGTAGCGACCGGGCGCAGGCTCGATCACTTTGTACTTTCCCTTGCCATAGTTCCTGGGTGCGGCAATTTTTCTACCAGCCTGGGCAGACAACCAGTTCGACCAGTCGGTCCACCAGCTTCCCGGAATTTCCTGGGCACCTGATAGCCATTGGTGGGTGGTTTGGGGCAATTTCCCATCCGCTCGCAACCAGTGGCTGCGTTTTTTCTTTTCAGGCGGGTTGATGACACCGGCAATATGACCAGACGCGCCCATGACAAAACGTTTCTTGCCAGGCAGAACTTGGGTAGAAGCGTATGCGCCGCCAATCGGGACGATGTGGTCCTCGCGTGAGCCGTAAATATAGAAGGGCATGTCGAGTTGCCCGAGATCCACAGGCTCTCCGCAAACATGGGTCTCACCCTGACGTACCAGCTTGTTTTCCAGATAGGTGTTGCGCAGATACCAGGCGTAAAACGGTCCCGGCAGGTTGGTTGAGTCGCTGTTCCAGTACAAGAGGTCAAAAGGCGGTGGCGTTTCACCCTTGAGGTAATTGCCCACCACGTAGTTCCAGACCAGGTCGTTGGGGCGCAAAAAGCTGAAGGTCGAAGCCAGGTCCTGCCCCTTCATGAGGCCGCCATGACCCATTTCGACCTCGCGGTACTTGACAAAAGACTCGTCAATGAACACATCAAGGATGCCGGTATCAGTGAAATCCAGCAGGGTCGTCAGCAAGGTGGTGCTGGCCACTGGCTTTTCGCCCCGCTGGGCAAGTACTGCGAGGGCGGTGCTCAAAATAGTCCCGCCCACACAGAAGCCCAGCGCATTAATCGTCTTTCCGCCGGCAATTTCCTGCGTCACACGAATGGCCTGAATGGCGGCCTCTTCAATGTAGTCATCCCAAGTCTTCTGGGCCAGGGACAGGTCAGGGTTACGCCAACTCACCACAAACACACGGTGTCCCTGTGAAACGGCATAGCGGATGAGTGAGTTTTCGGGCTGCAGATCCAGGATGTAAAACTTGTTGATGCAGGGCGGCACCATCAGCAGGGGCCGTTCATAGACCTGGGGGGTCAGAGGCTTGTACTCCAGCAACTGAAAAAGTTCATTCTCAAAGACCACAGCACCTTCAGTGGTGGCCACATTACGACCCACCTCAAACTGTTTTTCATCGGTCATGGACACATGGCCGTTTTGAATATCACTGAGCAGGTTCTGGATTCCCTTGGCAATGCTCTCGCCCTTGGTTTCAATGGCTTTCTGCTGCGCTTCTGCATTCAGCGCCAGAAAATTACTGGGAGCCAAGGCAGCAGCCCATTGCTCCACCGCAAAGCGGATTCGGGACCGGGTTTTTTCATCGGCCTCCACCGCATCCGCCATTTGCATCAAGGTGCGGGCGTTGAGCAGGTAGTTGGCTGCATTAAAGGCTGCCACTGGATTTGTCGTCCAGGCCTGACCAGCAAACCGGCGATCGTTGGCAAGAGGCACGTCTGATTTGAGGCCCTGCTGCCATAGACTCATGGCTTCTTCCAGGTATTGCTTTTGCAAGACCTGCAACTTTTCAGGGGCCAAGGTGACTTTGGTGGTCTGCAAAGCGGGCGCAGAGAGGCCAACTTTGACAGGATCAATCCCTTGAAAAGCCTCAAATGCCTTGGCCCAGCCCTCAAGCATGGTTTTTTGAAATTGCTCGGTCAACTGGTCTGCCGATTGAGACCAAAACTGGGGGTATTCCTGATTCACACCGCATCCTCTAAGCTCAAAGTACTTATTATCTGATGACTTTAGCCTAACGCCAGATGCGCTTTATACCCATCGTATTTACCCTATAGACCGCGCAAAGCAGCCGTTCGAGCCCCCATGTACCTGATTCCAATTGCCTGGATTTACGTTGCCCTGATGATGGCTGTAGCCGAAGCCACCAACACCAACGGCACAGTTTTAGGTGCCATCGTGACTTTTGTTTTTTACGGACTGCTGCCGATGGCCCTGGTCAGTTACCTGATGGGTGCACCCATGCGCAAGCGATCCATCAAGGCGAAGGAAGCTGCCGAGCGTGAGGCGGCCAGGCACCAAACCGCAGCGGGCACTGAGCCGCTCAAGAGCGAGGACTCAACACCGCCAGATGCAAGCGGCCATGCGCCCGGTCAAGCCATCACGTCGGTAAGAAAAGAACCGTGAGGGGTTATTCACCGTGCACCAGGGCCGGGTGCTGTCATTACCAAACACCCTGCGAATGCCCAAAGCATTCAGGCGCTGACGCGCCAGACCCGCAAGATCAGCCAGATACTTGCCTGAATGGCCGGTTTTGAAACACGACGCTGCTTCAGGATCGTGCATTTCAAAGGCAGCCTTCACTTCAGGTCCAACCTCAAAAGCCTCCGGCCCAATACAAGGCCCCAGCCAAGCTATAACTTTTGAAGCATTAAACCCATGATCCAATTGGGTTAACGGGCGATTTGATCCCAATAGCGCCTCCAGAACGCCCTCGCAAGCCCGGAGCTCTGCAGCGTCAGTTGCAGGCGTATGACTTGCCACTGTATGTCCTGACAAGCCCCGCCAGCCAGCGTGTGCGCTAGCCACAAAAGTGCCTTGATCGTCGGTCAGCAAAATCGGCAAACAGTCGGCCACCATGATGGCGCAGGCCAGCTGTGGCAGACGGGTGTAACTGGCGTCAGCAACAACCCCGTTGGGCGTTTGCTCTGAGAGCGCAAGCGCACGAACCCCATGAACCTGAGACAAAAAAACCGGCCTGACAGCCAAGGCCTGCTCCAGGGTTGCGCGATTTGCCAACACATCCGAAGACTTATCCTGAACATGATCGCCCAGATTCATGGCGCTATAGACCCCCCGCGACTGTCCGCCCACTCGCGTCGTGAACACCGCTTGCACATTCTTGGGCGCTGGCCAGTCAGGGACGATCCAATCCGGGTGCATGGTTGGCTGCAAAGGCGGGCGGGTTGCCATCACCATCAGGCGCTTACTTGTCTTCGTTGTCAGGGCAACTTGATGGCTGTGCCTGTTTGAAACTGTCGAGCTTCATGCAAGCGTCAAATGCGGCCATGGTGAGGGGCAAACCGTCAAAATTCACTGCAAAACGCTGGCCATTGAATATCTGTGGGACCAAACAGCAGTCCGCCAAGGTGGGCGTATCGCCGCAGCAGTAGACCGAGACCGGCAAGCCCAGGCGCAGTCGGTCCTGAGCCAGGGTTTGTAAAAGACGTTCAAAATTTTCAAGCCCATCGCGTACCCAGTGCCGGTACCACGTGTTTTTGGCTTCTTCCTCCACCTTCAGCTGCCGGGTGAGGTACTTCAGGACGCGCAGGTTGTTGATGGGGTGAATATCGCAACTAATGGCCTGGGCCAGTGCCCTGACTTTTGCGCGGCCCAAAGGATCGGATGGCAGCAGCGCGGGCTGCGGATAGGTTTCATCCAGGTACTCAATGATGGCCATCGATTGCGACAACCGCTCACCGTTGACCTCCAGAAGCGGCACCAGACCCTCGGCTGAAATACTGGTAAAAGCCGGTAATTGATGGTCGCCTTTGGCCAGATGGACCGACAAATATTGGTAAGGGAGGCCTTTGATGGCTAACGCGATGCGAACCCTAAACGAGGCGGAAGATCTATAGTAGTTGTGAAGCTTCATGGGCTCATAAGCAATCAGATGATGGGAACAAAGATAGTAACAAGTACGACATCTTCAATACAGAAGCTTCAAGTCAGACTGTCTCTCGCCTTTTCAGATTGGAAAAATCTGAGAAACTCAAGGTAAACACCACACTATCACCATGATCCTTGAAATTGCCGATATCCGTATCCAGCCCCAAAATAATCTGGCTTTTGAAGCAGCCATTGCGCACGGGCTCAACACCGTGATCTCTAAAGCCAAGGGCTTTAAGGGCTTCAAAGTGAACAAGGGCATTGAAAACCCGGACCGCTATGTTCTGTCCATTTTTTGGGAGACGCTGGAAGACCACACCGTCCACTTTCGCCAGTCACCGGCATTTGCAGAATGGCGCGCCATAGTGGGGCCATTTTTTGCAGCGCCTCCAACCGTGGAGCATTTTGAACTGCTGACCAAGTCAAGCTGATGAACGAACCCGGCACTCTAGGCCAGAAACGCCAGCAGTTGTATGAGGACATGGCACCGTTGAACCTGACCCCACTGTGGGAGGTTCTTCACAGTCTGGTACCGCCTGAGCCCTTATCCCCCTGCATTCCAGCGCTATGGAAATATGAGCAAATAAAGCCGCTTTTAAAGCGCTCGGGCGAAGTCATCACGGCCAAAGAGGCAGTCCGTCGTGTCCTGATTCTTGAAAACCCGGCCTTACGCGGGCAGTCCGCCATCACCCAATCTCTGTATGCCGGTCTGCAACTGATCCTGCCCGGTGAAGTGGCACCCAGCCACCGCCACACGCAAAGTGCATTGCGCTTTATTGTGGAAGGCTCAGGTGCCTACACCACCGTTGACGGGGAACGAACGACCATGCATCCGGGCGATTTCATCATTACACCAAGCCAGGCCTGGCATGACCACGGTAACGAGGTCAATGAACCAGTGGTCTGGCTGGATGGACTGGACATTCCAATGATCCGCTTCTTTGATGCCGGGTTTGCCCAGAACAACACAGAACCATCGCAGGCAGTTGACCGCACAGAAGGAAGCAGTTTTGCCCGCTACGGCCACAACATGGCTCCGGTACGGGGGGATGCGCCTTTTGGTCAAACCTCCCCGATCTTCAGCTACCCCTATGCGCGCAGCCTTGAGGCCTTGCTTGCACTGGAGCGCAGTACGCCCCCAGACGCCTGGGATGGCTTCAAGCTGCGCTACATCAACCCACTGAACGGCCGCTCCCCAATGCCCACCCTGGCCACTTTCATGCAGCGACTGCCGGCAGGTTTTTGCGGAAAAAGCTGGCGTCAGACCGATGGTGCGGTCTACAGCGTGGTTGAAGGGTCGGGCACGGCAATAATCGATTATCCTTCGGGTCAAGTACGATTTGCGTTTGAGGCACGGGACCATTTTGTGGTGCCTTCATGGCAATCTGTAGCGCTATCGTCCGCCACGGGTTGTGTGTTGTTTAGTTTTTCAGACCGCCCGGTACATCAGGCATTGGGCATACACCAAGAAGAAAGGTTCTCATGAGTTTTGTTATTGCTCAACCCCCGGTTGTATCTGTCCCGGTTGTCGGCAGCAAGGACCGTTTTCCGGTAAACCGGATTTATTGTGTTGGCCGCAACTACGTGGAGCACGCCAAGGAAATGGGGTTTACCGGGCGCGAACCACCTTTCTTTTTCATCAAACCCAACAACACCACGGTTGTGGTCAATGCCGGTGAAACCGCCACCCTGCCCTACCCTTCCCTGACCAAGGATTTCCAGCATGAAATCGAGCTGGTGGTCGCCATAGGCACAGGCGGTAAAAACATCAAGGCCCAAGACGCAAAAAAACACATCTACGGTTATGGCGTGGGCTTGGACATGACACGACGTGACCTGCAGGGCGATATGAAAAAGCAGGGCCGTCCCTGGTGCATTGGCAAAGCTTTCGACCATTCCTCCCCCATGGGAGCTATCACCCCGGCAGCCCAGGCTGGCGATGTGGAAAACGCCGAAATCTTCGTCCAGGTCAATGGCAAGGAGCGCCAACGCAGCAATGTGTCCAAGCTCATCTGGAACATCGGTGAAATCATCGAACATCTGACCACCGCCTGGGAGCTGCAGCCCGGCGATCTGATTTACAGCGGTACACCCGAGGGTGTGGCTGCCGTGGTGGCGGGCGACACGCTCTACGGCGGCGTGGCGGGCCTGGAGTCCATCAGCCTCAAAGTGGTTTAGGTGTTTTTCAGTAACTGCTGTTGACCATGAAAGCCATAGAAATCCTCGCCAAGATTTGCGCCATCCTGGCCGGCGTTTTGCTCACACTGATCACGCTCATGACCTGTCTGAGCGTGATCGGCCGAAACACCACTGGCCAGACACTGGTGGGGGATTTTGAGCTCACGGGCGTTGCAGTCGGTGCGGCCATTGCGCTATTTATGCCCTGGTGCCAGCTCAAGCGTGGCAACATCATCGTGGATTTTTTCACCGCCAAAGCCAGTCCGGGTGCGACCGAACTGATGGACCGGCTGGGTGCACTTGTGCTGAGCCTGTGCATGGCGCTACTGACTTGGCGCACCACACTGGGTGGCCTGAACGCTTACGGCAACCAGTCTGGAACGATGATGTTGAATTTTCCTGAATGGCTGGTGTATGTGTGTATGGTTCCACCGCTGGCACTGACCGCACTGATAGGGCTTTGGCAGGCCGCCTGCGGTTTTTCTGCGCAGGAGCGCGCATGAGCCCGGTTGCACTGGCTTTGATGATTTTCGGCATCATGCTGGTGCTGATGGCCATACGCATTCCGATTGCCGTATGCATGTTTGTTGCGGGTTGCGTAGGCTATGTCGCCCAGGCGGGCTGGATGCCGCTGGCCAACTTTCTCAACACCCAGGCCTTTGCGCGCTTCGCCAGCTACGACCTGTCGGTGATCCCCCTGTTCATCCTCATGGGTCACTTTGCCACCCAGGGGGGCATTTCCAAAGCCCTGTTCGGCTTTGCAAGTTCCATCATGTCGCGCTTTCGTGGCGGGTTGGCCATGGCGTCGGTCCTGGCCAGCGCGGCCTTTGGTGCCATCTGCGGCTCCTCGGTCGCCACTGCAGCCACCATTACCTCGGTAGCCCTGCCTGAGATGAAGCGTCACGGGTATTCCGGCCGGCTCTCTACAGGTACCCTGGCAGCTGGGGGTACCCTGGGCATTTTGATTCCCCCATCCGTCCCGCTGGTGATCTACGCGATTTTGGCGGAGCAAAATATTGCCAAGCTGTTCGCCGCAGCCATGATTCCGGGTCTGATTGCCATGGTTGGCTACATGATTGCCATTGCGGTTTATGTGCGTCTGGTTCCGGGTCATGCCCCGGAGAAAAACCTGGTCAACGAGAAAATAACCCTCAAGACACTCTCGGGCATTGGACCGATTGCAATCATTTTCATGATAGTTTTTGGTGGTATCTACGGCGGAATATTCACGCCAACCGAAGGGGCCGCAGTGGGAGCCGCTTGCACTTTTGTAGCTGCCCTTCTCAAACGTGAACTGACGCTGGCCAAGCTGAAGTATTGTTTTTACGCCACCGCAGAAGGTTCGGCCATGATCTTCATGATCTTCATCGGGGCTGACCTGATGAACTCTGCACTGGCCTTGACCCAGGTACCCAACCAGTTGGCCGGTCTGGTCTCCGGTTGGGGGCTGCCGCCACTGGTCGTGGTCTCCACCATCCTGCTGTTTTATGTGGTGCTCGGTGCCGTCATGGATGAGTTGTCCATGATTTTGCTCACCATACCCATCTTTTTCCCCATGGTCATCGGGCTGGACTTCGGCCTGCCCCGTGAGTCCGTAGCCATCTGGTTTGGTTTGATGGTACTCATGACCGTGGGCTTTGGTCTGCTGGCACCGCCCGTGGGTCTCAATGTCTACGTGGTCAATGGCATGGCCAAGGATGTACCGATTTCCGAAAGCTACATGGGCGTCATGCCCTTTCTGATCAGCGATGTCATCCGGACTTTACTGCTGCTATTTTTCCCGGGGATTTCCCTCTGGCTGGTCAAGTATGTCGGCTGACTCAGGGTAAGCACCACCTCTGAGGCTGATCTTTTTACGCTATCTTTCTTCCTTTTCACTGATATACAAACTCCGGAGATTGCCATGATCAAGCGCCGAACGCTACTCAAAACCACCGCAGCTGCTGCTGCACTGGGAACTCCCGCGCTCAGCGGTTTCGCACAGCAGGCTGTTACCCTGAAGTTTCACACCTTCATGTCCCCCATGTCTGCAGTCTGGCTCAGCATGCACAAACCGTGGATGGAAAAAGTGGAGAAAGATTCTGGCGGCCGCATCAAATTTGAAGGCTATCCCGCCATGCAGTTGGGTGGCACCCCCGTTCAGCTCTACGACCAGGTCAAAGACGGTGTGGTCGATGTGGTCTGGACCTTGCCGGGCAATACCGCTGGCCGGTTTCCGCGCATTGAGGTGTTCGAGCTCCCTTTCATGCTGAACAATGCCGAGGCCACCTCCAAGGCCTATTGGGAGTATGTGCAAACCTTTGCGCCAGACGAATTCAAGGAAACCCACGTTCTTGCACTGCACGTCCACGGACCCGGCATGTTCCACTCCAAGGACAAACAAATCAAGACCGCTGCCGACCTCAAAGGCATGAAAGTTCGCGGCCCGACACGCCAGGTCACCAAGATGCTGCAATCGGTCGGCGCAACCCCGGTGGGCATGCCGCTACCGCAAATTCCCGATGCCTTGTCCAAAGGAACCATTGATGCTGTAGCCGTTCCCTGGGAAGTGGTACCTTCCGTCAAGGTCAATGAGCTGACCAAGTTCCACAGCGAGTTTCCGGCCAACAGCCCGGCCCTTTACACCACCACCTTCGTAATGGCCATGAACAAGGCCAAATACGATTCACTGCCACCGGATCTGAAAAAAGTCATAGACGCCAACTCCGGTCTCGCTGTGTCGGGCATGCTTGGAAAAACACAACAATCCAACGATGTACCGGGTCGCAAGTCGGCCACGGATCGCAACAACACCCTCTACACCTTCACAGCTGCAGACACCCAGGAGTTTGTCAAACTCTCCAGCCAGGTAGACGATGAATGGGTCGCCGACATGAACAAGCGCGGCTTTGATGGCAAAAAGTTGCTGGAGGGTGCCAAAGCCCTGATTGCCAAGCACGGACGGGGCTAAACAGCTTCTGAACGCTGCTCGGCTGATTTGAAAAGGACTCCATCGCGGGGTCCTTTTTTTCTTGGCCTGACCTATCGGGTGAAAATCGTCCGAACAGGCCCTAAACTTCACGAATGATCAGAAGTCCCATCAAACACTGCAAAAACTGCGGCTCAACGGTCACTTACCGCTTGCCGGACGATGGAGACACCAAACAGCGGGCGATTTGCACGACCTGTGCCACCGTGCATTATGAAAACCCGCTCAATGTGGTGGGTACCATGCCCTATTTCGGCGACAAAGTGCTTCTGTGCAAACGCAATATCGAGCCGCGCTGGGGCAAATGGACTCTGCCAGCTGGTTTTCTCGAGCTAGGTGAAACAACCGCTCAAGGTGCAGCACGTGAGACCGATGAAGAAGCAGGTGCCCAGATTGAAATGGAAGGGCTTTTTACGGTGATCAGCGTGGCCCGGGTCGGGCAGGTTCACCTGTTTTACCGGGCCAAACTGCTCAGTGACCAGTTCAACCCCGGTTTCGAGACGATTGAGGCCCAGCTTTTTTCAGAAAACGAAATACCCTGGGATGAAATTGCGTTCAGAACGGTCAAAGAAACCCTCGAACTGTTTTTTTCGGATCGCCGCAAAGGTAATTTCCAAGTTCACAACCTTGACATCTTGTGAGCAGGCCAGCGGGTCAGCTCATTCAACAACCTTGGGTACCTGGGACTGGTGCATCCTGAGCTTGCCGACCCAAAACAGCGAGAACAGACTGGCTGCGCATCCAATCAGCGCCGACACCCAGTAGTGCTGAACCAGCTGATTGGCATCGCGGCTGATCACTATTCCGCTCACAAATGCCGCCAATCCCATACTCGCAGACTGCACAGACGAGTTCAGCGCCATGAACGTACCTCTCAAAGGCGGATTGGCGGCTGAGGTGATGATGGCCATGCCAGGGATCATGCGGCCGCTGACAAACACAAAAAATAACGTGGTCACGACTAATACAGCCCAAACCGGAAAGCCTTCCATCAAGGTGGTGGCCAATAAGGGGGCTAAGCCAATCACGGTCATGACCCGGAAAATTTTCACCTTGCCCCTGCGGTCTGTCAGCACACCGACCAAGCGCGCCGTCATCAGGGTCACAACACCGCCGCACAAATAGACATAGGGCACCCGGTCAGCCGGCCAGGCCAGGTTGGCTTGCAGATAGATCGTGATGAAGGGAATCACCGTAAAGCCAGAAAACATCAGCAAAGCTGAGAGGCCAAATGCCCGCAGGTGGTTGGGGTCAGCCAGCACCTGACGAATCGCACCGAACGCAGACGGACGGTTCTCCAGTTTCAGGTGATCATTCAACCGCGGCAGCGTAACGAAAGCCCCCAGCGTCAACAAGCCCACCAGGGCGGCGATACCAAAAAACGGGGCGTGCCAGTTGAAATGGGCGGCCAGAAAAAGCCCCAAAGGCACACCAGCCACCGTGGATACAGAAAAAGAGGTCATCACAATGCCCATGGCGCGGCCACGCCGCTCAAAGGGAATCACATCAGCGACGATGGTTTGTGATTGCGCCGACAGCACACCCCCAAAAACACCCGCCAGAATTCGTGCCGTCATCAACGCCGGATACGTTGGTGCCAAGCCACAGGCCAGCGTAGACAGTCCAAACAAGACATACAAGACCAGCAGCAGTCTCTTGCGATCAAATCTGTCCAGATAGGTGGCCGCCATCAGGCCTGACGCGCCCGCAGCCAGTGTGTAGGCAGACACCAGCAAGCCGAACTGTGCATCGGTGATGGAGAACAAGGCGGTGAACTGGGGCCCCAGCGGCATCATGATCATGAAATCAAGAATGTGGGTGAACTGAACACCAGCCAGTGTGAACAGCAGCCAGCGTTCACGCTTGGGTGATAAACGGGTGGTCATGTCACGTCAGTCTAGCAGTCTGCCCTTGGGTTTGGCTTAGAAGTGCCGATAAATTAAATATCAATAACCGGACGAATTCATCCAATACGCAAGGGGACAGTCATGGAAACCATGGAAATACTTCTTTCTCAACGCGAGTTGGCACACCGCTGGAACAAGCCAGTGGCCTCTATCGACAGTTTCCGCGCTCAAGGCGTAGGACCACGTCCCATTGAGATCAGTGGGGACGTGATGTACCCCATGCATGAGGTGCAACGTTTTGAGCGTGCCTGTCTTTTTTTCAACCCAGCTGAAGTGGCGATCGCAAATCTGGCGTGATCACCCTAGGCCTTGAATAGGCGGTTTGGACTGTTCCCTGCTGGCCCAGTCGTTGGTGCACTGGCCATATCATCGGTTTCTGCAAAATTTCTGAGCAGCACCTCTCTGGCGATATCCGCATGTGACTCTGAAAGTTTCGAGGCAAGATCTGCATCACCCTGGTTGATGGCCGTGAGAATCGCGGCATGTTCGTCCCATATGCCAGCACGCCCGGAACTTTGCTGAAGTACCGCACCCATGATGCGTCTTAAATGGATCCAGTGCATCAAAGCCGATTCAATGATGTATGAATTGCCTGAAGCTTCATAAATTGCACTGTGAAATGCAATATCTGCTTCAATCATGGCATTGACATCAGCGCCTGCGGCCGCCTCGCGCCCCCGGTCAATCAACGTCATCGATAGCTTTGAGCCACTGGCTGCTGCCAGTCTTGCGGCCAAAGCATCCAGGGCTCCGCGAACCTGGTAAAGCTGTCCGATTCGAAGCGGATCGAGTTTGGCAACAACCAAACCTCGACCAGGTGCCTCTTCGAGCAGCCCGTCTTTTTTTAGCAGCCGTAAGGCCTGTAAAACTGGCGACCGGGACACATTTAATTTTTCCGCCAAATCTTCCTGCGTGATGCGCTCACCTGGCGCAAGTTGTCCAGCGCTGATCGCGTCAATCAAGGCTTTGTAAACCTCGTCAACATAATCAGTGCGGCTTGGAATCTTGGCCAAGATCATCTAGCAGACCTTGTTCAGCACAGCATATCCGGCTGCGTTGCCACCAGATGCTCGTAGATGGGCTGGAAGTGCAACCAGCCTATGTATTCCGAACCTACGTGTTCACGGCTGTAACGTGCACGATCCGGAGGCACCAAAACGGGCTTGTGGCCCGATGCCTCCACCAGCATTTGCTGGCGGCAGCAGCGTTCAAGGGCGATAAACCAGAACGCTGCCGCTTCAATGCTGTGACGACTGGCCGTCAGCAAACCATGATTCTGATGAATCGCTGCTTTGACGCCCGTGAACCAATCACAAACCGCAAGTCCGGCTTTTTCCTCAACAGCGACTTGGCCTGCTTCGTCTTTGATAACCACATGGTCTTCAAAAAATGCAGCCGCATCCTGCGAGATTGGCTCCAAGGGACGCCCCAGGGCTGCAAAGGCTGTCCCGTAAACCGTGTGCGCGTGACACATCGAAATAATGTCAGGATGCGCCTCATGTACTGCCGCATGCAAAACAAAACCCGCACGGTTGATGGCATGTTGACCTTTCACCACAATACCTTTGTGGTCAGCCAGGATCAGGTTCGACACCTTGACCTGGGCGAAGTGAACGCACATGGGATTGGTCCAATAGAGCTCCGGATGCTCCGGGTCACGGATGGTGAGATGCCCGGCAAATCCGTAATCAAACTTTTCAAGCGCAAATGCACGACAGGCAGCTACCAATCGTTGTTTTCGATGCAGTCGCTCTGACTCAAAATTATCAAACGTTGGGACTCTTGGGTAAATGACACCTTCTTGCGTGGGCTCATAAATAGAAGGCTTGCTCGTTTCAAGACTTGTCGTTCTGACTTTGTTCAGCATATTGTTTCCAAAAAATTAAAGG
>JBEIGE010000035.1:0-22673 GCA_040382055.1 Hylemonella sp. | reverse complement strand
CCAGGGTAATGTGTCCGCCGTGCGGCCAGCCTTTGAACTTGTCAACTGCAAACGTCAGGCCTGATGATCCCTCAGTCAAATAGGGTGTATCGATCTGAGCGAGGTTACCCATACAGATACTTTTGGTTCCTGGGCCCGCCCGGGTAATCAGGGTTTTAATCTGCTTGGGAGTCAGTTTTTGAGCCTCATCGAGGATGACGTACTTATTCAAAAAAGTACGTCCCCGCATGCAATTCATGCTCTTTAACTTGATTCGGCTTCGAATTAACTCGCTCGTGGCAGCGCGACCCCACTCTCCCGCACCGGTGTCCGTTTTCGTAAGGACTTCCAGGTTGTCGTCCAGCGCACCCATCCAGGGGCCCATTTTTTCTTCCTCTGTGCCAGGCAGAAAACCAATGTCTTCACCCACGCTTACCGTGGCGCGGGTGACAATAATTTCTGTGTATCTCCGATCATCCAGAACCTGGGTCAATCCTGAAGCCAACGCCATAAGCGTTTTTCCGGTGCCTGCTGTTCCAGTCAAGGTCACGAAATCAACCTCAGGATCCATCAACAGGTTCATGGCAAAGTTTTGTTCGCGATTGCGGGTTGTTACTCCCCAGACCGAATTCTTCAGGTGGTTAAAGTCTTTGAGGGTTTTGAAAACGGCAGTTTTGCCACGAATCTCTGTCACACGGGCATAAAGGCTAGGCTCGCCCGGAGCCTCAAAAAAGACAAACTGATTAATCAGCAGGCTTGGCACGATGGGGCCGGTGATTCTGTAAAACGTGTGCTGGGCCTGCTGCCAGCTTTCCACTGTTTGTCCGTGCGTGGACCAGAAATCAGCGGGCAATGCCAGCGAGCCTGAATAAAGCAGGTCACCGTCTTCAAGTGTCTTGTCGTTCTGGTAATCATCGGTTGCTAGTCCCAACGCCCGGGCCTTGACACGCATATTGATGTCTTTGGAGACGAGAACCACTTCGCGCGGTGCGTACTGTTGGCGCAGTGCTTCTACGACACCTAAAATTTGATTGTCAGCCTTGCCTTGAGGCAGGCTGGTCGGCAGGGTGTAGTCCAGTACGCTGGTCTGGAAAAAAAGCTTGCCGCCGGCCTCGCGATGACCGGTTGAATCAAGCCTCAGGCCTTGGGCAATGTCCGCCCCTGGTGTGCCAGCTAACGCATCAAGCGATCTGCTGGTTTGGCGTGCGTTACGGGCAACTTCGGTCATGCCTTTTTTATTGCTGTCGAGTTCTTCGAGAACAATCATTGGCAGAAAAATGTCATGTTCCTCGAACTTGAAGAGGCACATGGGGTCATGCATCAAAACATTGGTGTCCAGAACAAATAGCTTTACCGGCCCAGTTGACTTTGTTTTTTTAACTCTTGTTGCAGTTGGCTTTGCGTAATCTGCCGGGGCTTCGATGGAAGCTTTAGCAGGAGCCTTTCTCGCGCGAACCGGGAACTGTCGTTGCCCGGTTTTGACTTCGTTGGGGCGAGATGATTTTTTTTGTCTTTGGCTGGGACTCAGCCCCTTGCCAAGGGATGGATGATCAAGTCCGGATTCAGAAATATGCATATCTGATTGAACAGCAACCTCGATTTGCTTCTGAAAAGAGACATCAAAGGCTTCCGAAGAGAGCAAAGCTGCGCGTTTAGAAGGAGCTGGGGGCAAAGGCATAATTTGACTGCTTAAATAAAATAAAACGAAAACAAAAAAGCCGCCAAGTATGACCAGGCGGCTTAATGAGGTTAACCAAAACTCAACTCTCTGAACGGCATGCGATTGTTATGCATAAAAGCCAGAGAAGTAAGACAATATTCAATATCAGATTAAGCGGCTTTCTTGAGAGCTTTGACGGCCTTGAGGACTTCATCAACATGGCCTGGAACTTTGAGTCCACGCCATTCATTCTTAAGACATCCGTCGGCACCGATCAGGAATGTGCTTCTTTCAATGCCCTTGACCTTTTTGCCGTACATGATTTTGTTTTTTGACTACACCAAACATGTGACACATCTTTTCCTCGGTGTCCGCAATCAGTTCAAAGGGAAGCTCCAGCTTCAATTTGAACTCATCATGTGATTTCATATTGTCACGGGACACACCAAATACGGTTGCGCCTGCTTTGACGAAGTCTTTGTACTTGTCGCGGAACTGCATGGCTTCAGTTGTGCAACCGGGCGTATTGTCTTTTGGGTAAAAATAAAGGACAACAATGTGACCTAAATGGGATGTGTTTGATACTTTGATACCGCTTGTGGCATTGGCTTCAAATTCCGGAATAAGTTTATTGACAACGATCGCCATATGGTTAAGCTTCTTTGACTAGTTGTGTCAGGTGATGTGTGATTTGCCGCAGCGTGACAGACTAGCTGCAAATTGCTTCAGCCGCCAATTTTACCCCGAAATCAATAAGCCAGCTCACCCACGGCGGTAGTCGTACTTGGCAGTCTGCCTGTCAGCGTGTTTCAATTAAAAGCGCTGCCAGCACGTGGCGACCTTCCCCTGCAAGAATGTTGTAAGTCCGGCATGCCGCTTGCGTATCCATTATCTCCAGGCCGATTCGATGCAGCGCCAACTCTTTCGTCAGTTGTGCGGTTGGAAACCTGAGCTTGAATCCGGTTCCGAGAATCACCAATTCAGGCTTGATTTTTGCCAGTAGCTCGAAATGTGCTTCGTTGAGGTCTTCAAACCGGCGGCAATTCCACTCAAATCGTTCGCCTTTGGAGCCAATCACAACGCTGACGATGATTTTTTCCTCGCCCAGGCCTATCCAGTCCTTGCCATAACCGGTGATGGACTGAGCGTTGAATATGTCGGGTTGGAGTTTCATGCAGGTTGATGATATGTGGTCAAATTATAGGTTTCGCTATTTGATGAAGACCTTGGAGTGACTTTGAAAACAATACAGAAATCAGACAAGCTGGCCAACGTTTGCTATGACATCCGTGGACCGATCATGGAGCGGGCCAAGCAAATGGAAGAGGAAGGCCACAGCATCATCAAGCTCAATATCGGAAATCTGGCGGTTTTTGGCTTTGAGTCGCCAGAAGAAATCCGTCAGGACATGATTCGTAATTTACCCAATGCGGCTGCCTATTCTGACAGCAAGGGGATTTTTGTCGCGCGCAAGGCGGTGATGCAATACACCCAGGAGCAGGGCATCAAAGGCGTAGGCCTGGGTGACATTTATTTGGGTAATGGCGCCAGCGAATTGATTGTGATGGCCACCAACGCACTGCTCAACGATGGCGACGAAATGTTGTTGCCTGCGCCGGACTATCCGCTTTGGACTGCTGCAGTCACGCTGTCAGGGGGCAAACCTGTTCACTATATGTGTGATGAGTCTAAGGGTTGGATGCCTGATCTGGCGGACATCCGGGCAAAGATTACCCCAAGAACCAAGGGCATTGTGGTGATCAATCCGAATAACCCGACCGGTGCTTTGTATCCTGACGCATTGTTACAAGCTATTGTTGGTATTGCCCGCGAGCATGGTCTTGTGATCATGGCTGATGAGGTCTATGACAAGGTTCTTTATGATGATGTTCGGCATACGGCCATGGCTAGTTTGTCTGACGATGTGTTAACCCTGACGTTTAATTCTTTGAGCAAGAGTTACCGTTCCTGTGGTTACCGGTCGGGTTGGTTGGTGGTCTCTGGCGACAAGAAGCCTGCAAAAGACTATATCGAAGGTCTCGACATGCTTTCTTCCATGCGCCTGTGTGCCAACGTGCCGGGTCAATGGGCCATTCAAACTGCGCTTGGAGGTTACCAAACCATCAATGACCTGATTTGTGAAGGCGGCAGGCTGAGGCGGCAGCGCGATGTCGCTTACGAGTTGATGACGAAAATTCCAGGTGTCAGCTGCGTGAAACCCAGCGCGGGTCTTTACATGTTTCCCAAACTCGATCCGGCTGTCTATCCAATCAAGAATGACCAGGAATTCGTCCTTGATCTGCTTCAGGAAACCCGGGTGCTTCTGGTTCAGGGAACCGGATTCAACTGGCCTTCACCTGACCATTTCAGGATTGTGTTTCTGCCCCATGAAGATGATTTGCGCGAAGCGATTGCCCGCATAGCCAAATTTCTTGAAACCTACCGCAAGCGTCATTCGCACTCTTGATTTAATTCGATGACTAAACCATTACAAATTGGCCTTTTGGGCATGGGTACTGTAGGTACCGGCACATTTAATGTACTGAAAAGAAATCAGGCCGAAATTATCCGCCGTGCCGGGCGCGGGATTGTGATCACCATGGTGGCCGACCTGGACATTGAACGGTGCAAGGCAATTGCCGGAGATGGCGTTGTTGTCGTCAACGATGCTCAAGCTGTGATCGCCAATCCGGACATCGACATTGTTGTTGAGCTCATTGGTGGCTATGGCATTGCACGTCAACTGGTCATGCAAGCCATTGAGGCTGGCAAGCATGTTGTAACGGCCAACAAGGCATTGCTGGCCGTTCATGGCACCGAGATTTTTGCTGCTGCCCACCGCAAAGGCGTCATGGTTGGCTTTGAAGCCGCAGTGGCAGGGGGTATACCCATCATCAAGGCACTGCGCGAAGGATTGACTGCCAACCGGATCCAGTGGATTGCCGGCATCATCAACGGCACCACCAACTTCATCCTGTCCGAGATGCGGGACAAGGGTCTGGATTTTGATGTGGTGCTCAAAGAGGCTCAGCGCTTGGGATACGCTGAGGCCGACCCGACGTTTGACATCGAGGGTGTCGACGCTGCCCACAAGGCGACCCTGATGTCCGCCATTGCATTTGGAATTCCGGTGCAATTTGGCAAAGCCTATGTAGAAGGGATCACCAAGCTGGGAGCTGCCGACATCAAGTATGCCGAGCAGCTTGGTTACCGCATCAAACTTCTGGGTATCGTCAAGCGCCGCTACGCCAATACATCCGCTGGCGCTCCCGAAGGTGTTGAACTTCGCGTTCACCCCTGTCTGGTCTCCGCAAAGCGGCTGATAGCCAATGTGGAGGGGGCCATGAATGCCGTCGTCGTCCATGGTGATGCGGTAGGCACCACGCTTTACTATGGAAAAGGTGCAGGCGCAGAGCCTACAGCCAGTGCGGTGATTGCAGACCTGGTTGATATTGCACGCCTGGATACGGCGGAAACTGCCCAGCGTGTCCCGCATCTGGCCTTCCAGCCCCACACGTTTGACCAGGCATTGAGCGACTTGCCGGTACTGGCCATGAGCGAAGTCATCACCAGTTACTACCTTCGCCTGAGGGTGTCTGACTTGCCTGGCGTACTGGCGCGGGTCACTGGCATCGTGGCTGATGCCGGTATCAGCATTGATGCCGTGCTGCAGCGCGAGGCCGATGAAGTGGGTGGCACTTCAGGTCTTGACACACCTCAGACCGACTTGATTATTCTGACCCATGACACACGAGAGGGGGCCATGAACGAGGTCATGACCAGATTACAGGCTCTGCCCACAGTCCTGCAACCGATAGTGCGCATACGCAAGGAAGAGTTGGCCTGATGAAGTACATCAGTACCCGCCAGGATGCTGGCACTCCTTCTGAACCACGGCGGTTTTGTGAAATCCTGCTCGAAGGCCTGGCACCAGACGGTGGTCTGTATCTCCCGCAGTCCTATCCCCATGTCAGTGATGAAACCCTGACACGCTGGCGTCAGGTATACGACCAGCAAGGCTATGCCGCGCTGGCTTTTGAGGTGTTGTCGCTTTACATCGACGATATTCCCGCGGCAGACCTGAAAGCCATTTGCCATAAAACCTACACCGCAGAGGTCTTCGGGTCAGACAAAATCGTCCCTTTGCGTCCTCTTGAGGATGGTTTGTATCTGGAGGCTTTGTCCAACGGGCCGACTTTGGCCTTCAAGGACATGGCCATGCAATTACTCGGCAACTTATTTGAATACGAGTTGACCCGTCGCGGTGAGCAACTCAATATTTTGGGTGCCACCAGTGGTGACACTGGCAGTGCCGCAGAGTACGCCATGCGCGGTAAAAAAGGCGTTCGTGTCTTCATGACCAGTCCGCACGCCCGCATGAGTCCCTTTCAGCAGGCGCAGATGTTCAGTCTCATGGACGCCAATATCCACAATCTGGCCATTGAGGGTGTGTTTGATGATTGTCAGGACATCGTCAAAGCGGTCTCCAATGACCTGGCCTTTAAGCGTGAGTACCACATCGGCACGGTCAATTCCATCAATTGGGCACGACTGGTTGCCCAGGTGGTTTACTACTTTGCCGGCTATTTCCAGGCCACGAGTCGCAACACCGAAAAAGTGAATTTTTCCGTCCCTTCGGGAAATTTTGGCAACGTCTGTGCGGGTCATGTGGCCCGCATGATGGGTCTGCCCATCGACAAACTGGTGGTGGCCACCAATGAGAACGACGTACTCGATGAATTCTTCCGTACAGGTCTGTACCGGGTTCGGGAGAGTGCTGATACCCAGGAAACATCCAGTCCCTCCATGGATATCTCCAAGGCCTCCAATTTTGAGCGCTTTGTCTTTGATCTGCTGGGCCGGGATGGCGCGCGCGTCAAGGCCTTGTTTGGCAAGGCACTGACGCAAACCGGCCGCTTCGATTTGTCGCAGGACCCGGCTTTCAAGCAGATACGCACGCTTTATGGTTTTTACAGCGGCAAGAGCACCCACGCCGACCGCTTGGCCACCATTCGCAACACCTTCAATAAGTTTGGCGTGATGGTTGACCCGCATACCGCTGATGGCTTGAAGGTTGCGCCAGAATGGGCGCAAGCTGGCGTGTCGATGATCGTTCTTGAAACAGCCTTGCCCATCAAGTTTGCTGCCACCATTGTTGAAGCATTAGGCCAGGCCCCACAATGTCCGCCCAAGTTGGCAGGTATCGAGCATCTCCCCCGCCGTGTGACCTTGCTCGCCAAGGATGTGGCTGCCGTGCAAGCTTTTATTGTCAATGAATGTGGAAAATAATCAGTCCTCCCCTTTATCCAATTCATTTGTTTGCTATTTTTTATATAGCGCTTGATTGGTCTTTATGAAAGTTATTGGTTTCTCGGGCTACTCGGGTTCAGGAAAAACAACCCTGGTGGAGAGCTTGATTCCCGCCATGCGGCTACGAGGCTTGCGGGTGTCTGTGGTCAAGCATGCCCATCACCAGTTCGATGTGGATCATCCCGGCAAGGATACCTGGCGTCACCGCGAAGCAGGGGCTTTTGAGATTGTGGTCGCATCCAGTAAACGACTGGTAATGATGCGCGAGTTCGAACAGCCCGCAACGCTCAGCGTTCATCACTTGCTGGCAGAACTGTATGAAGGCGTGGATTGGGTGCTGGTCGAAGGCTTCAAGCAGAGTGACTTGCACAAGATCGAAGTCTGGAGAGCGGCCTCTTGCCAGCCGGTCCGTTATCCAAATGATGACTTTATCGTCGCCATTGCGACCGACTCGCCCGATCAATTGCCGCAGCCCACCAACCTGGACGTGCTCGACCTGAACAACCCGGATGCCTTAGTGGACTGGTTGCTGCGCTACGCGGATCGTTTTGAGTACACAGCGGAGATGTACCTGTGACTGACTTGCCCGCCATGAACCCCGGACGCCCCGTTTTGCGCTCGCTCGATGACGCTTTGATCGAACTGCTGGCCCATGCACAGGAACTGCCGGGACTTGAAGCGGTAAGCACTTTTGAGGCAGACCGCCGGGTGTTGGCCGCTGACCTGATCTCCGGCCTGCAAGTTCCACCGCAAGACAATAGTTCTATGGATGGCTATGCCCTCAGATGTTCAGATGTCCTGGAGCCTGGATCAGTCCTGCAGGTGACTCAGCGCATTGCTGCCGGAAGCACAGGTCACACGCTCGAAGCTCTGGCTGCCGCTCGTATCTTCACCGGAGCCCCCATCCCCCCTGGCGCGGATGCCGTCGTCATGCAGGAAGACTGTGAAGTGGTCAACGAGTGTGAAGGCGGCGTGCGTATTCGTGTGCGTCCACAGCCCGGTCAGTGGATACGCCGTGCCGGCGAGGATGTCACCCGAGGTTCTGTTGTGCTATCAAAGGGAGAGCGCCTGGGGCCCGCAGAGCTTGGGCTTGCAGCCAGTATTGGCATGGATTTCTTGCAGGTCAAGGCCAAACCTCGGGTGGCGCTGTTCTCCACCGGTGATGAGTTGGTCATGCCAGGTAGCATCCGGCCCGAGCACATGCCAGCCGGCGCCATCTACAACTCCAACCGGTTCTTCCTGCGCGCCTTGCTGCTTAGGCTGGGCTGTGAGGTAACCGACCTGGGCATAGTTCCCGACCAGCGCGAAGCCACGGTGCAAGCCCTGCGCCAGGCGGCCCTGTGTCATGACCTGATCCTCACCAGTGGCGGCGTCTCCGTGGGCGAAGAAGACCATATCAAGCCGGCGGTTCAACAACTGGGCGAACTCGATCTCTGGCAAATTGCCATCAAGCCTGGCAAACCCTTTGCGTACGGAAAAATTTACCGCGCAACTGAATCAGGTTCGAATGCGGGTTCTTTCTGCCATTTCACTGGGCTGCCGGGCAATCCGGTGTCCAGCTTCGTCACTTTTTTGCTGCTGGTTCGCCCGTTTATTCTCAAACTTCAGGGTGTCAGCCACGTCACACCCGCTGCCATCTCCTTGCCAGCCCATTTTGATTGGCCACGTGCAGACAAACGCCGCGAGTTTCTGCGCGTCAAACGCAATGGGGCAGGTGGCCTGGACTTGTTTGCCAACCAGAGTTCCGGGGTTTTGACTTCGGTGGTTTGGGGTGAGGGTCTGCTGGACAACCCGGCCGGGCAGACCATCCGGCAGGGTGACCTGGTGCGATTCCTGCCATTTTCGGAGCTGCTGGCATGAAGATCCATCTGAAATATTTCGCATCTATCCGGGAGAGCCTGGGAACGGGTGCGGAAACCCTCGAGACCAGCGCTGACACCCTTGCCAGCCTGCGAGCCGAGTTGTTGGCGCGCGGCGGCAACTACGCCGACTGCCTGGCTCCTGGCAGGGCCGTGCGTGTGGCTTTGGATCAGGTCATGAGTAGCGAGGCCGCTGCGTTGACCGATGGCTGTGAAGTGGCTTTCTTCCCGCCGGTGACGGGAGGTTGACCGTATGACGGCCCGGGTTCGGATTCAGACCGAGGACTTCAACCTGAGTGAGGAAATTGTCTCCCTGCGCTTTCAAGACCCCCGAGTCGGCGCGGTATGCAGCTTTGTGGGAACGGTGCGGGACAGAAACAGCAGTCCCCTGGGCGAACTGCCAGCTGCGGGTGCAGGTGCAGACCCAAGTGTGATTACACCTGTTTTGTCCATGGAGCTGGAACACTACCCCGGCATGACCGAAAAAGCCATCGAGGCCATGATCGACCAGGCCTTTGAACGCTTTGACATTTTTGGCGCACGCGTGATACACCGCGTGGGCCTGCTCCAACCCTTGGACCAAATTGTCATGGTGGCGGTCACATCAGCGCACCGGGGACAGAGTTTTGCTGCCTGTGAATTCCTCATGGACTACCTGAAAACCCAGGCTCCGTTCTGGAAAAAGGAACAAACCCCTCAAGGTTCACAGTGGGTCGACGCCCGCATCAGTGACGATGCGGCATTGGCACGCTGGGGAATCCTTGCTGGCAACAGCGCTGCCTAGCGCTTGAAAATTCGGCCCGGTTCCCAGCGACTGCCCAGTGGCGGTTTTTTGATCTGAATCAAGGGCTTTTCACTTGTGGCACATCAGTGGACTTGAATTCTTTCTAGATTGCCCCCAAGCTGGGGGTAACTCCAGGAGAACTCATGCGAATTGAAAAACTGACCACTAAATTTCAGGAAGCCCTGGGCGACGCCCAGTCCCTGGCTTTGGCTGCCGACAACGCGTATATCGAGCCGGCTCATGTGCTGGCAGCCATGCTCAAGCAGGATGACGGTCCCAAAGCACTGCTGCAGCGCGCAGGTGCGAACGTGCAGGGACTGTTGACAGCTTCTGAGGCGGCCATCAAAAGGCTGCCTGAGGTTCAGGGTCAGGAGCAGGTCAGCGTTGGGCGTGAAATGGTGACGCTGCTGCAGGCGGCAGAAAAGGAGTCCATCAAGCGCGGCGATCAATTTGTAGCCAGCGAGTTGTTTTTGCTGGCGCTTTCCGACAGCAAAACCGATGCCGGCAACCTGGTTCGAGCCCAGGGCTTGACCCGTAAAAGTCTGGAGACCGCCATTGAAGCTGTTCGCGGCGGTCAGAACGTCGACAGCGCCGACGCCGAAGACCAACGCGAATCGCTCAAAAAGTATTGCATAGACCTGACCGAGCGTGCGCGCATCGGCAAGCTCGACCCGGTCATCGGTCGTGACGATGAAATCCGCCGCGCCATCCAGGTGCTGCAACGCCGCACCAAGAACAACCCCGTCCTGATTGGCGAGCCGGGTGTCGGCAAGACGGCCATTGTGGAAGGCCCGGCCCAGCGCATAGTGGCCGGTGAGGTACCTGAGTCGCTCAAAGGCAAGCGGGTGCTCAGCCTGGACATGGCCGCCCTATTGGCCGGTGCCAAGTTTCGGGGTGAATTCGAAGAGCGCCTTAAAAATGTACTGAAAGACCTGGCCAAGGACGAAGGCCAGACCATTGTGTTTATTGACGAACTGCACACCATGGTGGGCGCGGGCAAGGCCGAAGGTGCCATGGACGCTGGCAACATGCTCAAGCCCGCGCTGGCCCGGGGTGAACTGCATTGCGTAGGGGCTACCACACTGGATGAATACCGAAAATACATAGAAAAAGACGCTGCGCTGGAGCGCCGTTTCCAGAAAATCCTGGTCGGTGAGCCGACGGTGGAAGCCACCATCGCTATTCTGCGGGGTCTTAAAGAACGCTATGAGGTGCACCACGGCGTTGACATCACCGACCCGGCCATCGTGGCCGCAGCTGAACTGAGCCACCGCTACATCACCGACCGCTTTTTACCCGACAAGGCAATTGACCTGATTGATGAGGCGGCCTCCAAAATCAAGATTGAGCTCGATTCCAAACCCGAGGTCATGGACAAGCTCGACCGCAGGCTGATCCAGCTTCAGATTGAGCGTGAAGCCGTCAAAAAGGAAAAAGACGAGGCATCCATGAAGCGCCTGGAGCTGATCAATGAAGAGATCAAATCCTTGCAGAAAGAGATTGCCGATCTGGACGAAATCTGGAAGGCAGAAAAAGCCACCGCCCAGGGCAGTGCCCAGGTCCGTGAAGACATTGACAAACTGCGTCAACAAATTGAAGTACTTACCCGCAAGGGTGATTTCGCCAAAGTCTCCGAGCTGCAATATGGCAAGCTGCCAGAAATGGAAAAGCGCCTGAAAGAAGCCCAGGCCAAAGAGACTGGTAAGGCAAAACACGCCGACAGCGGCAATGGCGTGACACGCCAATTGCTGCGCACCCAGGTCGGGGCTGAAGAAATTGCCGAGGTGGTCAGCCGCGCTACCGGCATTCCGGTGGCCAAGATGATGCAGGGCGAAAAAGACAAGCTGCTGCAGATGGAAGACAAACTCCACGAGCGCGTGGTCGGTCAGAACGAAGCCATTGCCGCCGTCGCCAACGCCATCCGCCGGTCACGCTCGGGTCTGTCTGACCCCAATCGCCCCACCGGCTCCTTTTTGTTCCTGGGTCCCACCGGCGTGGGCAAGACCGAACTGTGCAAAGCCCTTGCCGGCTTTATGTTCGACAGCGAAGACCACCTGATCCGCGTTGACATGAGCGAGTTCATGGAAAAACATTCGGTGGCACGGCTGATCGGTGCGCCTCCGGGTTATGTGGGTTACGAGGAGGGCGGTTACCTCACCGAGGCGGTTCGCCGCAAGCCCTATTCTGTGCTGCTGTTGGACGAGGTGGAAAAAGCCCACCCTGACGTTTTCAATGTGCTGCTGCAAGTGCTCGACGATGGCCGCCTCACCGATGGCCAGGGCCGCACGGTGGACTTCAAGAACACCGTGATCGTGATGACCAGCAACATCGGCTCACCCATCATCCAGTCCATGGTGGGTAAACCCACAGAGGAGATCAAGGACGCAGTCACTGATGAGCTGAAGAACTACTTCCGTCCGGAGTTTCTCAACCGCATAGATGAGACCGTGGTCTTCCATGCGCTCGACGCCAGGAACATCGAAGCCATCGCCCGCATTCAGCTCAAGGTCTTGCAGCTGCGGTTGGAAAAGATGGACCTGGCGCTGGAAGTCTCAGAAGCCGCCATTGCCGAATTGGCCAAGGTCGGCTTCGATCCGGTGTTCGGTGCGCGCCCCCTCAAGCGCGCTATCCAGCAGCGGATAGAGAACCCGCTGTCAAAACTCCTGCTTGAGGGCAAGTTTCTGCCCAAGAGCGTGATCTCAGTCGGTGTGGACCCGATTCGGGCACCGGGTCAGTTCAGCTTTGCAAAGGCTTGATCACCGCGCACCCTAACGCAGTTCCACCCCTACTTTTGCTAGCTCAGACCAACAGGAACAGATAGTTCTTGCTTTGGATCTGTTTCGTCCCCTAGAATGAATTCGTAGCTGTCAGCCATATTGCAGGATAAGCAGTTTTCGACAGGCGACGAGGGAGCAATGATTTCAATCGGGGAACTTCGATTACTCGTACTTTTTCTTTTGTTGATTTGGCAGGGTTCAGTATTTGCTGTTCCCCTGGCAATCGACTACCGGTGTGACGCACCCCAAGCACAATTTGAACCCAGTGAATTAAACGCCCACAAGGGCTGGCAGCCAGCGAACGGAGCTGGCGTTGTTCTACCGTTAGATCAACGGCCCTGCTGGATTCGAATCGACTACGAGCAGAACGCTGCGCGCGCCAGCGAATCGCTCTACCTGAGTTTTCTAGACCTCAATATATTGCTCGTCGATATCGAGCTTTATGACGCCGGCGGAACCCATCTGGGCAAGGCGGTGCGACTTGGGCAAAGCCATGGGTCTTTGGTCAGCGGCACCCAGGCCACTTTTGTCATCGACTCCAGCACTGAATTCCCCCTGCTGGCCAAAATCCTGCCGATTCCGAATGTCGGCAGGATCCCCGGTTTTTCGCGGGAATTGAGGCTTCAGGCCGACACCTCCCCGGTCAGCCTGCGTGACGACCATCAGGAAGACTTTCTCAGCCAAAGCGCCGCGGCTTTTCTGTTGTGTACGGCCCTGATTGCCATTTTTTTCGCGATTGCCTTGCGTGAAGCCGACTATGGCATTTACGCTGTCTATGCCGTACTCCAGTCTTGGCTGATCTTTACCAAGAGCGGGCTGACCTTCACCCTTGAAGGTGATGCCCTGGTCATGCTCAATCCATGGGCCATTCAATATCTGAATGCGGTGTTTTCGCTCTTGCTCAGTGTGCGCTTTGGCCGCTTCATGAAGCACAGCCCCTTCATCGGCAAACTGGCTTATGGCGTGGGTCTTGGTTTTTTATTGCTCATTCCGCTTAATTTTTACTTCCCGGATTCAGCGGGCAGGCTAATTTTTTTGCTGCTGCCGCTTCATTTTCTGGTGCTGTTCAGCGGCAATATCCGCGGCTGGCTTCGGGGTGAACGCAGTTGCGCCATCCTTCTGGTCGGGCTGGCACCCATAGGGATTTATTGGGCCATCTTTTTGTACTTCAACGTTCTGTTGCAAGAACCCATACCCACGGAGTTCGCCATCGGCTCTGCGTTTGATTACCTGAGAACACTGTTGTTACCCCTGGCATTTTATTTTGGCATCGCTGACCGAAGCCTGCGTTTTCAGCGCGAAACCGTGCGGGTCGCGCTGACCGATCCGCTCACGGGTTTGAAGAGTCGTGAAGGATTGCGCCATTACGAGACCACATTTAAGAACGACTCTGAGCAGGGGCAATCGTGTGCCTTGATGGTCAATATTGAGCGTTTTCGTTCCATCAATTCAGCACTCGGGCCGGAGTTGGGAGACCGAATCCTCCAACAAACCGCACACCGCCTCAATCAGGTCCTTGAAACCTATCCGCGCGCCTGCCTTGGCCGCACCCACGCCGATCAGTACTGCATGCTGATTCCGGGTGTGAAGGATCTGGACGCCTTGCAACACCAGATTGAAGAATCTTTTTTCAAGGCCGTTGAAATTGCAGGCCAGGTGGTGGATATCTCCATTTCAGCCGGCGTTGCACGAGCAGAGCATCCTGACACACCCTTTTCTATATTGATCCGCAATGCCGAGCTGGCCCTGGGTACGGGGCGTGCGCTGCGCAAGCGATGGGTGGTGTATGGCCAAACGCTGGAGTCGGCTAACCGGGCAGATCTTGGCCTGCTCTCCGAACTGCGGCGGGCGGCAGACATGGACGAACTCACAATTCACCTGCAGCCCAAGGTCAGCATGCAAGACGGCTCAGTCACCAGTGCAGAGGCTCTGATTCGATGGGTGCATCCGCAACGCGGCATGATTCCTCCATCCGAGTTCATTCCTTTTGCCGAGAGTACCGGAAGAATCACCCTGATTACCCGCTCGGTGATCCATTCCGCAATGCGCTATGCCAAGGCCCAGCGGGAACTGGGTAAACCCATCCAAATCTCGGTCAATCTGTCTGTTTTTGATCTGAGCGAGCCGGGTTTTGCAAGTGACACCCTGGCAACTGCTGTCCGTTTGGGCGCACGACCCCAGGACATACGACTGGAAATTACAGAAAGCGGCGCGATGCAAGACCCCGGCATGGCGCTTGCCGTCATGAATGAGCTTCACCAGGCCGGCTTTAGCCTGTCGATTGACGATTTCGGCACTGGCTACTCGTCCCTGGCTTATCTGCAAAAAATGCCCGTTGCAGAGCTCAAGATTGATCGCGCCTTTGTTGCCAAGGTCAAGCCGGACACGGACGGTGCCTTGTTGCTCGACTCCATCATTTCCCTGGGGCATCGCTTGGGTCTTGCGGTTGTGGCAGAAGGCGCAGAGACCCTGGAGGAATGGAATTTACTCAAGTCACTGGGTTGCGATTATGTGCAAGGCTGGTTTGTTTCCAAAGCCCTTCCCACCGATGATTTTGAACGTTGGTGTTTGAACAAAAGCCCTTTTAGCCCCTAGACGTCCATGGAGGTCAACAGATGCACTGGTTATCTCAAAGTGTTGAAGAACTTGTTGAAAAAGCATCCAAGGGCGGCCGAGACCCTGAATTTGAGGTCTTGGTGGTGGGCTCCGGTTACGGGGGGTCTGTTGCCGCCCTGAGGTTTGCCCAGGCGGGCCACTCCGTAACGCTTCTGGAGCGTGGTGAAGAGTATGTGGCGGGCGAATTCCCATCAGACCTGAGCCAGATCGGGGCATTCATACGGGCAGAAACCAGCCGTCCCCAAGGCGCGGCGGCTATGGGATACGAGTCGGCACTTTTTGATTTCCGTGTCGGTGATCGTGCCAATGCGCTGGTAGGCAATGGCCTGGGTGGCGGCAGCCTGATCAATGCCGCCGTGGCTCTGCAACCCGACGCAGAAGTGTTCACCCAATCTGCTTGGCCAAGCGAGTTGCAGGGTGAAGATCTCTCTGAGGATTTTGATCGTGCCCGTGCAGGACTTGAAATTCAGGGGGCCGATATCCAGAAACAATCGCCCGCTTGTGTGGTGCAAAACACCCTGAAATACCAACGCATGCAGGATATCGCCCAGACTGCCAAAAAGCAGTTTGGCCCCAAAGGGGTGGAAGTCAGGTTTGAGGATGTGCCTCTCGCGATCGAATTTCGCCAACAGCCAACCCAGGGCTTGGGTAATCGCAATGCCTGTGTGGGTTGTGGCGACTGTTGCTCCGGTTGCAACCATGATGCCAAGCTCAGCCTGAACAAAACCTATTTGCCAAGAGCGCGAAAGGCGGGTGCCTCCATGTTCACCGGTGTCAGTGTGCTGGCAGTGAGCTACAAACCCGGCTCGGATCATCCGGCTCACGACTGGGAGATTCTGTGTGTGCGTACCGCCGAGCGCGGTACCTGGGAAAAAGCGCATCCGCTTGGCAAAGGCGATGCCTACACCTTCCGCTTGCGTGCGAAACGTGTGGTGCTGTCGGCAGGAACCTTCGGTTCAACCGAAATCTTGCTGCGTTCAAGACGCAATGGTTTGCCGGTGGCTGATGCCTGGCTAGGCAAGGGTATTTCTGCCAACGGCGATGACCTGAGTGCCGCTTACGACCTGTCACAAGAAGCCAACGCCATCGGGCAGGGCAGTTCAGCCCCGGTTGATCCCACATCACCTCAGGCGGTTGGCCCCACCATCTCGGCGGTCGTTCGCTTTAATGATTCAAACGATTTCCGACGATCAACCATCACCCAGGACGGGGGCGTTCCGGGCTTGCTCAGGACGCCGGCCTCCGAGGTTTTTACCACGCTAGGCTTGTTGCCACAACTTGCCCGTTGGGGCTTGCGTGGCAAGGCGACAAACGACCCCTTGGCGGTGCGTCCCCAAGCCATTGCCAACAGCTTGGCCTTGCTGGGCATGGGGCACGACTCCGCCGCTGGTGCTGCAGAATTGATAGCGTATGAGTCAAGGCTGAATTGGGCTTGGAACGAAAAATCAACCAGTCCTGCACAGGCCTTGCACCGTCAGCGGGCAGCCTGCGTCAAGGAACTGGGGGCTGAATTCCTACCCAACCCTGTCTCCGGCGTGTTGCCGGACGGCATCTCGGAGGTGTTGAGCGGGCCCAAACAGCCAGAGGCCTGGGTCACCGTGCACCCGCTGGGGGGCTGTCGCATGGCCAACGACTTTGCCAATGGCGTGGTCAACCACCTGGGTCAGGTTTTCAAGCCCGATGGCACGACCTATCCCGGCCTGATGGTTCTGGACGGATCCATCATTCCTTCGTCTCTGGGTGTCAACCCGCTGTTGACCATCACCGCGTTGGCCGAGCGTGTATGCCGCTTGGTGATGGAGCAGCCAGCAGGCAAAACCGCAGCGGATGTGAACGAGGAGGATCTCAAGCCTTGCCCACCCGCACCACCGCTGATCCGCACGCCGCCCCAGGCGCCACGCGGTGCGGTGATGGCCGAGGTGTTGCGCGGGGCCTTGAAGGTCTCGCCTGATGCGGCGACAACATGGCCGTGGTTAAAGACATCAGATGATTCCCAGACTTTGGGAGCAGCGCTTTTTCTGGAGATGGATGTCACCGACTGGTCCGCCCTGTGGCAAGACCCTTTACATCGGGTTCAGGCCATTGCGGCACAAAACAAAACCTCGTCGTTCACCGCCTCCCGGCTGGTGATTGATACCCACGACGGGCAACGACAGGAACTGACAGTTACCTCTGGGTGGGTACAGCTGTTCAGTCCCAAACAGGATGGGTTCTTGGGTCGAGCCGAACGCATGCTGCGTTGTGGGCTCACCTATTGGATCAGCCGTTGGAGGCCGGATCTGAAACGACCCAGCCCGAATCCTTCCAAGAGCCTATTCTTCAGAACACTCGGCTTGGTCTGGGGCGGTCTCAAACTGCTGTGGCATGCCAGTGCGGCGCGAACTTTCGTTTATGAATTGGCGCTGCAGTCTGACCAAGGTAGCTTGGTGCTGAAGGGCAGCAAATTGATTCAGCCTGCCATGAGTTGGGGCGACATTGGCAGCTGGCTTCAACAGAAAATCAAACACGGCGGGTGGCCAGCGCCACAGCGCCGCAGTGTCTGGGACCAACTCACCCAGCTTGATGTGACGCTCAACCATCCATCGCAAGCAACTTCGCTGGCTTCAGGCCGCCTGAGCATGGATATTCCCGAGATGACGCGGCGCATAGCCCCGCAACTCAAGCCCGGTCCGGACAGCTTGACCGCCATGAGTGCCATGGCCAGCTACCCGCTGATCCTGCTGCGGTATTTGCTGATATCCCGAATTCTGGATTTTCGTTTGCCGGACTACAAAGCCGACCTGCCCAGGGAAGACCCGCTTGTACAGCCAGACCAAGGCCCATTTGAGCTGGCTCAAAGCGCCTATCCTGATTTGCAATTGGCTGGCAACCACAGGGTCCCGGCCCAGCCACCGGTAGGCCTGGAGGTCCGGCTGCATCCGCATGACGAAAACTCCCAAGAGAAAATCTGGATCGGGCTGGTGCGGTACGCGCAGCCCAAAGTTCACAGCGTGATCGATGGGCGGGGCATGCGGCGTTTCAAGTCCATCATTCTCTTCAACGGCTTTGCCCAGAACACCTTGCCCTTTGTGGCCCCGGAGCTGGGCCAACGCAGCCTGGCCGCCATGCTCTATGCCCAGGGCTGGGACATCTGGCTGCTGGAGTACCGCGTCAGCCCCTTCCTCAGGGCTTCAGCCAAGATGTCCAGCATGGATGACATTGGTGCGGCCGACATCCCCGCGGCGGTAGACCATGTGCTCAAACAACTGCAAAGCGAATGCCCCCTGTCTGAGCACCAGCCCCCTCAGCTGTTTGTCTTTAGCCATTGCGTGGGTTCAGCCTCCATGGCCATGTCGCTGTTAGGCGGGCATCTGACCCATCCGGCTGATGCGGTCTATCCGGAGAAGCCCAAGGTCGCCGGTGTGTTGTTTTCGCAGTTTCAGCCCTTTGTCGTGGGTTCGGTCACAGCACAAATGCGGCTTCAAGTGGCCTCGGTGCTGGTCAATGCCATGGGCCTGGACTATGTGCAGTTTGCCGCTGGCACCGTCCAGGCCGATGTGCTGCATGCCTTGATGGACCGCTTGTTTGCAAGTTTTCATTACGACGAACACGAGCGCTGCCCCGGCGAGTCGGACTTGCGACTGATCCAACCCGATTGCACCAGTTGTAAACGCATGAGCGGGTTCCTCAGTCGGCTGTTTCGTCATGATCAGCTCATCGCCCCAACGCCGGGACAGCGCGGCACCCATGAGAAGCTGGATGAGTACTTCGGCAAAACCAACCTGGGCGTTTTTCTGCATGGGGCGAAATGCGTTGACTACGAGAAGCTGGTGGATGCCGACGGCCAGAATATTTATGTGACCGATGACAACATCAAGCGCTTTCTGGGCATGCCGGTGATGTTGCTGCATGGCCATGACAACGTCTTGTTTGACAAAGAGTCCTTGCTTGAAACCGAGCGTCAGTTCAAGCGCGCCTTTGGTGCGCAACGCTTGCGCACCGAACATGACCGTTTTTTCATTGCGCCCGACCATGCGCACTTTGATTGCACGATAGGCAAGAACGCACCCGAGATTATTTTCCCCAAAGTGCTTGATTTTTTTGGCAATGCCTACACAGCGGACCTTCCCGCGCCAGTCTTGCACCCGCGCTTGCGTGCACGACTGCCGCGCACCGGCCCCATCGCGGGCTGGGCCAGACAGGAGGCTGGGGAGTTCGTGCAAAGGGTGTGGATTGAAGTGGACAACAGCCAGGCCGACGAAACCGTGGCCGTCATGTCGGTGGTGACAAGCGGCGCGACGTGTACCGTTCAGGCTTGGCCGCTTCGCACCTGCGACGTGCAAGGCTATGTGCCGGTTCGCCCTGGCGTCCAAGCCAACCAGGGCGTCATGTATGCGGTGGCCGATCTGGTTTTGCCCTTGCAGGCCTAGGGTACCAGCACCATTGCCATGCTCAGCTTGCACACGCTCAGCGGCAATCCCCCAGAGTTGCAGTCTGCGCAGACGCACGCCTGGCCAACCCGCTGGGGTGAGCCTTTGACATTGGCAGAGGTACTTGATTCGCAGGGTCGCAGCCCATTGGTTGTGGACATGGCGGCAACATCTGGGGGCGAACCTTTTGTTGCACCGGCAGTTTCAAGGGGACCTGCGGTTTCAAGCGCTGGTGCTCCCAACGCATCACCTGAGCAGACCAGGGCTTATTCAGTTCTGGAAGATGTGCCTGCACAGCGGCTGCAGCCGCTGCCCATGGAACTGACGCGCCAAGACGCCTTGGCGCTTTGGCGGCCACTGGCGCATATCGTGCGCACCCAGCGCGCTTTTGCCTTGCAAGCCACGCCAGCAACCTTGTCGCGTCAGCGCAGAACCCTGCGCTCCATGAAACAAGCCGTGCTGCGGTTGGGTGTTCCCCAAAGCGGCGAATCACTGAGGTTTGTGGCCTCAACCTGCCGGCATCCGGGCTTGAGCGAGCTGGAGTCCTGGCGCAGTGACCAAACCCTGTTGGCACTGGCCCATGCGGTGCGACATACCCCGGCACACTTTATGTGGATGCTGGGTGACCAGATCTATGCAGACGCCCGGGCCGGTTTTGCCGACAGTGCCTCCAGCCTGGAGCGCCTGTTGCCCAGGTACCGCAGCGCTTTTGGCTCAGCCGGGTTTCGGGCCCTGGCGCGCCGTTTGCCCATGCACATGGTCATGGATGACCATGAAATCAATGACAACTGGAGCCAGGACGACATTGTTTTGGGCGGCAGCACGCTCAGCAGCAACGCGCTGAGTGCATTCAGGGCATTTCAGCGCGCTTACGGGCCAGATACGGCGGGGCCACAGGGCATGGATGCCATGTTTCAGGCTGCGCCCGCCGCATTTTTGTCGCTCAACACCCGCCTGCACCGGTGGCGCGCACTGGGCCCGAACCAGGCCCGCAGTATTTTGCATGCCGACCAATGGCGCATGCTGGAGCAATGGCTGCTGGCAGAGCAGGGCAGGGGACGCCACCCCAAATTCATCGTCACCGGCAGCGTGCTGGCACCAGGCCTGAAAAACGCATCGGGTTCACCTTCTCCCCGGGATTCCGACAACTGGCAATTCAGCCCGGATGAGCGGCTGCGCTTGCTGGCATTCATTGCGCGTGAACACATTGACAACGTTGTTTTTCTCTCTGGCGACTACCATTGCGCAGCCCGTGCGGAAATTACCTTTAGCCACAGCGCGGTGCGTGCCTATGCACTGGTGAGCCCTGCACTGCATGCCCCGTTGCGCTTTGCCAATGTGGCCGCGCATGAAGTGATGGCGCATGAGCCGCTGGCTTTGCCAGGTGGCCAAGCGGTGATTGAGGCGCAAGCCTGGAATGGCGATGGCTGGCTGGAATGCGAGATTTCACACACCGGTGAGCAGACTTACCAGCTGCTGTCGCGCTTTCGAATGCTGCGCATGGATGAGACCAAACCCGATGTGATCTCCCATCCCTGGCAACTTTGACCCCTTTGTTTCCTGATTTTTCCCCTCATTTTTTCCCCTAATATAGGGCAATGACCACTGCCGCCATTGCCACCCCGAATGCCTTGCGACAAGACGCCAGCCTGATTGGCCTGATTGGGCTGGCGCACTTGGTCAGCCACTTCAGCCAGTTGTTGCTGGCACCGCTTTTCCCGTGGATCAAGGACGCTTTTGATGTCAGCTACGCCCAACTGGGCTTGTTGCTGACGGTTTTTTTTGTGGTGTCTTGTTCGGTTCAGGCCTTGTCAGGTTTTTGGGTAGACCGTTATGGCCCGCGCCCCATCTTGTTTGTGGGTTTGTCCTTGATCGCTGTGGCGGCTTTTGGCTATTCGGTCAGCACCAACTACGCTATGCTCATGCTGTTTTCCGTGCTTGCCGGTGCCGGCAACGGGGTGTTTCACCCGGCGGACTTCACCCTCATTAACCGCAAGGTCAGTGCGCAACGATTGGGCCATGCCTACAGTGCCCACGGCATTACGGGCAGCTTGGGCTGGGCCGTGGCCCCGGCTTTGCTGGTGCCGCTCACCCTGGCTTACAACTGGCGCGTGGCCCTGGCGTGCGCTGGTTTGCTGGTGGTGGTGGTTCTTGCGGTCTTGTGGGTTAACCGCCATCAGCTGGTTTTGTTGCCCGCTGCAGCGGTGTCGCAACCAGAGCCAGACCTTAGCGCCCAAAGACCAGTGACAGAGGCCAACACCTTTGGCTTTTTGCGAATCCCGGCCGTCTGGGCCTGCTTCACCTTCTTTTTTATCTTCGCCATCGCCCTGAGTCTGGTGCAGGTTTTTGCGCCACAGGCTGCCAGGCAGCTGCATGGCGTCCCGCTTGCGCTGGTGGCCATCTGCATCACCAGCTTCATGGTCGCCAGTGCGGGAGGCATGGTCTTGGGTGGATTTTTGGTGAAAGACCCACTGACCGCAGAAAAAGTGGTTGGCAGCGGCTTTGTTGTGGCCGCTGGCGTGGCTCTGGTGCTGGGCATGGCCACTTTGCCCGCTGTGGCGGTGCCCGTTTTGTTTGCGCTCATGGGGTTTTCGTCCGGCATCGTGGGGCCATCCCGCGATCTGCTGGTCAAACGCGCCACCCCGGTCCTCGCCACCGGGCGGGTCTATGGCGTGGTGTATTCCGGGCTGGATATCGGCCAGGCCATTTCGCCCCTGCTGTTTGGCGTCCTGATGGATCAGGGCGCCTACCGGACCGTATTTATAGGGCTGGCGCTGGTGTTTGGTTTGCTGGTGCTCAGCACCTTGAGCGTGCAAAGGGCTAGGCGTACGCCAACTGCCCTGGCCACGCCATGAACAGCGCGCTGGGCCTGAATGCACCCACAGGCGGCCCCAGAGGCTTTGAGGAGCTTGCCCTGCGCACCATGAGTGGTTTTGCCAGCGGCATGACCATGAACGCCCTGTGCGGCCACAAGCTCTCCGGCTGCTGTTGAAGTTAGCCGAGCACACAAGCGCACAGCACCACAAAGGCCCTCGCAGGTGACTTCTTCTTTAGTCGCCAGCCGCAATACGCTGCAAAGCCTCGCGCGCCGTAACGATAGGAATGCCCTGATAGCGACCAAGGGGCAGCAAATCACGCTTATCGCCCGAGGCAATCAAATCAGCCGCCCCGGTGAGCGCAGCGGCCAGCACATGGTCATCATCGGGGTCGGTTAGCACCACCTGTGGCACCGATGCAGGCCACACTACCACGGCCAAGGCGCGCAAGTCATCGACGATG
>JBEIGE010000034.1:0-24843 GCA_040382055.1 Hylemonella sp. | reverse complement strand
TGGTCCGTGTTTAGGAGTTACGATGCTCACACATTACCACAGCAGACTTTCCATAAACTATCTGTGGGTTTATGCGCAGTCAGATGAGGCGTGTTCCTGCCGACGCGAATGAATCAGTCTTCTTTATCTGCAAAGGGGTTGCGTGACGTTTTCATTTCAATCCGCATGGGCGTCCCAGTCAGGTCGAACTCCTTGCGGAAACGACCCTCCAGAAAACGCTTGTACGCATCGGTCACGTGCTCAAGGGAGTTGCCATGCACCACGATGATGGGAGGATTCATGCCACCCTGATGGGCATATCGCAGCTTGGGTCGGAACATGCCTGAGCGTTTAGGGCTTTGAAACTGTACCGCTTCCAATAATAAACGGGTCAGAACAGGCGTGGACATCTTGCAATTCGCGGCTTTGTGCGCTTGGATAATCGATGCCCAGACGGGACCTAGTCCCTGGCGTTTCTGAGCAGAAATAAGGTGCAAGTTGGCAAACTTGAGAAAGGCCAGTCTGGTTTCTATCGACCTTTGAACGATCTCCCGCTGGTAGGCGTCAATAGCATCCCATTTATTGATGGCAATCACAACAGACCGTCCCGACTCAAGAATGTAACCCGCAATGTGAGCATCCTGGTCAGTGACACCTTGGGTCGCATCCAGCATCAGCAACACGACGTTGGCCGACTCAATCGCCTGCAATGTCTTGACCACTGAGAACTTTTCAATAGCCTCAAATACCTTGCCTTTTCGACGTAATCCGGCGGTGTCGATGAGTTCAAATCGCTGACCATCTCGCTCAAAGGGAACGGATATGGCATCACGCGTGGTGCCCGGCTGATTGAAGGCCACGAGGCGCTCTTCACCCAGCCAGGTATTGATCAGAGTGGATTTGCCAACGTTAGGTCGGCCTGCTACCGCAAGCTTGATAACGCCAGGGTCTTGTTGTTCTACAGCCTCATCAGGGCTGGGGAGATTCAGGGGCTCAAGCGCCATTTCAACCAGGCTACGAATCCCTTGACCATGTGCGGCAGAAACAGGAATTACCTCCCCCAGGCCGAGTTCATAAAACTCTGCCAGCTGAACGCCTTCGACCATGCCTTCAGCCTTGTTTGCAACCAGCAGGCAAAGTTTGCCCAGCCGACGCAGATAGTTTGCAATGTCGTGGTCTTGGGCAGAGACGCCCTGGCGCGCATCAACAACAAAGATGACAATATCAGCCTCAGCGACGGCTTGTCGCGTCTGCTTGGCCATCTCCTTGTAGATCCCCTCTCCCGCATCAGGCTCGAACCCCCCGGTATCGATGACAATGAACTCCAATTTACCCAGTTTGCCGTTGCCATAATGCCGGTCCCGGGTCAGTCCGGCGAAATCGGCCACGATGGCATCACGCGTTTTAGTTAAACGGTTAAACAGGGTCGACTTCCCCACGTTGGGGCGACCAACCAATGCCAGAACTGGTTTCATTTGAGAGATGTGAGCTGACTCATTTCGGCCTGAAGCCGTAGATTCCGCCATTTCGGGTAACGGCAATCAGCGTTGTTCCCGACAACAGAGGAGCCAGCAAGATGCCGGAATTGTCAGTCATTAACCGAGCCAGGGTAGCGCCATCTTCACGAGACAAAAAATGAAGGTAGCCCTGCGAATCGCCTAACACAACCGAGCGCCCTGCAACCACAGGAGAGCCGGGACGACGAAACCTGAGTGCTTCTGTAGTCCAACCCTTTTCTCCGTCAGCTCGACGCAGTGCGGTCAAAGTGCCGTCACCCTCAACCCCGAAAACGAACTTATCATCTCCGTGTAATCCAGCAGATCCTGATAGCGTTTTTCTCCATATCAAGGAGCCACGAGCAGCATTCACACAGCCGATACCAGCCTCAAACGCACGAACACAGAGCACATCCGCATCTCGATAAGCAGGGCCAACGAGATCAACCAGGCGCTCAACGTCATTGGTTCCACGCGGCGAAGCAATTACAGTTTCCCAGCGGGACGTACCATTCAAGGGGTTTAAGCCCAGCAACTTGCCCGAAAGTCCAACAATCAAGGTGTCAGATACAGCAAGCATCACCCCCGGACGGCTCAGCACAAGCGCATCATTGGCACGTTGCTGCTGGGAAAACTGCCATAGCCTTCGCCCGGTTTGGGCATCAAAACCGATAACAGACCGGTCTGCCATCAGCACAAAAACGCGACCGCCTGCTAGGAAAGGGGCCGTATAGCTCTGAGCACTTAACCTTTGACGCCACGATTCTTTGGCTTCGTCCATGACAATCAGCTGGTTATCACGGGTGATCACCGCTGACAATTTGCCATCGAATCCGATTCCCGCGTTAAGTGGGATTCCAAGTGATATCCGCCACAGGTCGACCCCTGTCTGAGTATCAAGAACAAGAACAGATCCGTTGGATGCGGCAAGTGCGAGTTTGTTACCTACGACTCTGGCCTCTAGGGGCGCGGCAGGGGGATTGATTTTATTGCTCCAGACACTGCTGATACCAATGAGGTCTGTAGCCGGAGGAAGATCTGCAGGTTTAGGCTGCTGGTTGGAAGTTCCGCACGCACTGAGCAGCAATGCAGAAGAAAACCAACAGACCTTGAGAAACCGCGAAGACCAGCGTTCAGAGAGGATCACTTGACACCTTCAGTTGAACTTGCAGCTTGTTTGGGGTTGGCGCCAAGGGAAGCCAACTTAACGTCGAGCAATCGACGGTATTGCATCTGGTCGTCCATCAATTTTTCTGCAGCAAGATACTCCTGGAGTGCTTCCGTACGCTTTCCTTGAGCCAGATAAACATCTCCCCTGCGGTCGGAAACCAGGGCCTTGAACTCATCAGGGAAAGGACTTGAAAGTAATTTCAAGGCCTCATCAAAAGATCCGGACTCAAACAAGAGACCAACCAGCCTGAGCTTGGCAACAGCCTGGTAGCCGTCGTCAGAAGTCATCTCAGATAGCCAAACGAGGGCCGATCTAGCTTCGGCCGGTCTACCTGCATCAAGATAGACTTTTGCAACCATCAATCCGGCCTGCTGGGCATAGCTTGTGCCTGAAAACTTCTGTTTCATATCGGTGAAAGCGCGTTCAATTTTCGCCATATCACCGGTTACAACCACCCGCTCCACCTCATCAAACATGGCAGCAGCCTGTGCTGCCTGACTCCGTTGCCAGTACTGGTAAGCGTTCCAGCCAGCAAAGGATGCCATAACCAGAATTAAACCCCAACTGATGAGGTTTCCGTATTGACGCCAGAAATGCTTGAGAGAGTCAAGTTGTTCCTGTTCTTCGAGATCGAGATTATTAGCCATGAGATTCGGGAAATTGAGTACGCGATTGTAGGGTGGTGGCCCAATCGTCAATATTGGACAGACTACGGCTGACCTGAATTGGGTCGGAGCCTCGGAGTGATTTCACAGAAACGCTATTTTTTGCGATTTCATCCGCACCGAAGATCAGCGCAAAATTCGCGCCACTGGCATCAGCACGCTTGAATTGACTTTTGAGACTGCCCATGCTTCCAGCATGACTGGCATGCATCTGAACACAAACGCCTTGCTCACGCAATTCACTAAGACATTTCATAGCCAGGGGCAATGCTGTGACGTCCATGACGATTGCATAAGCGTCCAGCGGAACGGTGTCTTTGAGTTGAGTGGTTTGATGGACCAATTCAAGCACGCGCTCAACACCCAAGGCCCAACCGACAGCTGGTGCGGGTTTGCCGCCCAGCTCCTGAACCAGATAGTCATATCGACCACCGCCGCAAATTGTCCCCTGTGAACCCAGGCGATTCGTAATGAACTCAAAAACAGTCAGGTTGTAATAGTCCATTCCCCGAACCAATCGCGGGTTGACTGTGTAGTCAACACCGTTGGCATCCAGAATGGCGCGAACGCCATTGAGATGGATCAAGGATGCTTCACCCAGGAAATCCATCATCTTGGGGGCGGCTTGCACCAAGTCTTGCATGGCAGGATTTTTGGTATCTAGAATTCTTAATGGATTGGAATGCAGTCGTCTGCGAGCATCTTCATCAAGTTGGTCTGCATGCTGTTCAAAGTAGGCGATCAAGGCTGCACGGTGAAGCTTTCTCTCATCTGGCTGTCCGAGACTGTTGATCTCAAGCCGGATATCTGTCAGCTCAAGCTTCTTCCAAAGGGCGCTGGCGAGAAGAATGAGTTCTGCATCAATTTCAGGGCCCGAAAAGCCAAGCACTTCCGCTCCTATCTGATGGAATTGACGGTACCGGCCGCGTTGTGGACGCTCGTGTCTGAACATCGGTCCCATGTAAAAAAGCCGCTTTCCGCCGTCATACAACATGGCGTGCTCAATGACGGCACGCACGACGCCAGCGGTGTTCTCCGGCCGCAAGGTCAAGGAATCACCGTTCAAGCGATCCTCAAAACAATACATCTCCTTCTCGACGATGTCCGTGACCTCACCCAGGCCTCGGACAAACAAAGGTGTATGTTCGACAATCGGAGTCCGTATGTTTTGATATCCGAACCGCTTCATCAGTTCAGTGACTTTTTGCTCCAACCATTGCCAACGCATGGAATCCGGCGGAAGGATGTCATTCATGCCTTTGACAGCCACAATTTCATCAGCCTTGCTGGCTGTTAGTTTTTCATTCATGAGGATGATCAGACACTGGCAGGAACAGAAACAAAGCGCTTTTCGATGTAATCTTCAACAATCTTTTGAAAATCATTTGCTATTGAATCACCCCTGAGGGTCAGGCGTTTCTCGCCATCAATAAAAACCGGAGCGGCTGGGGATTCACCATTGCCGGGCAAACTTATCCCGATGTCGGCATGCTTGCTTTCTCCGGGGCCATTGACAATACAACCCATCACGGCAACCTTGAGTTTTTCAACACCCGGGTATTGCTTGCGCCAGATCGGCATTTGGGATCGTAAAAAATCATCAATCTGTTTCGCAAGCTCTTGAAAGGTACTGCTTGTGGTACGACCGCATCCCGGACACGCAGTCACGCTGGGTACAAATGTCCTGATTCCCAAAGATTGCAGTATTTCGGAAGCGACCATCACCTCTTGAGTACGGGCTTCTCCAGGTAAAGGGGTCAAGGAAACCCGAATGGTGTCACCGATCCCCTCTTGCAGCAAAATTGACAAGGCAGCGGCAGAGGCAACTGTTCCCTTGGTTCCCATACCTGCCTCAGTAAGACCAAGATGCAGCGCATAGTCACAGCGCTTGGACAAGCCTCGGTAAACAGCAATCAGGTCTTGAACACCGCTGACCTTGCATGACAGGATAATCTGATTGGCATCCATACCCATCTCGGCAGCACGCTGTGCAGAATCAATTGCTGAAGTGACCATTGCCTCGTACATGACCGCTTTTGCATCCCAGGGTGTGGCGCGAAGGCTGTTCTCATCCATCAGGCTCGCTAACAACTCCTGATCCAGACTCCCCCAGTTCACGCCAATGCGCACGGGCTTATCCCATCGCATGGCGGCCTCGATCATTTGTCCAAACTGTTTATCCCGCTTGTCACCTTTACCCACATTTCCGGGATTGATCCTGTATTTGGATAAGGCCTCGGCACAGGCCGGATAGCTGGTCAGCAGGGTGTGGCCGTTGTAATGAAAGTCCCCGACCAGGGGAACGTCAATACCCATCTTGTCGAGCTGATCCCGAACATGGGGAACAGCCTCGGCAGCCTCGGGTGTATTCACCGTAATACGAACCATCTCGGATCCAGCCAAAGCAAGTTCTTTGACTTGAATGGCCGTGCCGATGGCGTCCACCGTATCCGTATTGGTCATCGACTGAATTCGCACCGGTGCATCTCCACCCACGGTAACAATACGGTCTCCCCAGACAACACGGGCCTGGCGCGAACGACGGGGTAACGGCGCTGATGTATCAATAGGTAGCTTATCTGTCATTACTTCACCTCAAAGCGTGCAACATTGTCTTTGGAAAAACTGGAGATACTGAATGGGCGCCCCCTGACCAGCACCTCAGTGACATCCGCTCTGCCAACCACGACTGATAGAGGCAGAGCGCCAGAAATTGCAATATTTTCAGCAGGCAGGATGGTTTTTCTTAGCAGAACTACACCATTGATATCTGTGACCTCAACCCAGGATGGACCACGACTAGAAAAAACAAGAATACCCGCGCTGACCTTGGGCGGTTCAATCTCGGGGAGCCTGATTGGTGGTGCCATTACCGGGGTTTCTGCCACTGCAGGAGCGAGGTTCGTTTTCTCATCGGCTTTTGGTGATTCTTTGCCCGGAGCGCTTGAGGCCATGGTTACAGCTTCAGCAGGAGAAGCAGAGGGTAATGATGCGGCAACTTCATTTGAAAGTGCCACCAGTTCTGATAGTGGATCAACGACAGGAGAGAAAAATAACACCAGGGAACCACAAAGCAGGGCCAGTACACCAAGAACCACCGGGCGTGATAGCTGAGTTCGTACTGATTTGCCGGGCACGGGTCCGGAAGCATGGAATGGCAAATTCATGCCAGACATGTCCGCACCCAGTACGGGCTTATTCGTTATCCGCATCAGGGCTAAGACAGGTGTGGGATCAATCTTGAGTGTACGGCACACGCTGGAAGCCAGACCTCTGACAAAAACCGGATCCTGAACCTGATCAAGCTGGTCTGCCTCAAGGGCCTCTAACTTTTTGACAGAGACCTTGAGTGATACAGCCAGGGCAGCAATATGCAGACCGTTGGCTTCGCGGGCACGACGAATCAGTTGTCCTGCGGTTAACGAGTTTGACGAGGGCGCTGGGTGCTCAGCTGGCAACTCTTGAGAAGTTATTTCATTCATCGAAAGCACCTCGCTCATAAGAAATTAGTTCACGCGACTGAGGAAACCTTTTCTTCAACTGCAAGGCCAATTGCTGCATGCCTTCAGGGTTGTCCATCCTGCGCTCCACCTTGATGCCAAGCCAGTAAGATTCTGCATTCGCAAGCTCGGTGTTGTTCAATCTCCGAATATAAAACTGCGACCGGAGAAAATCACCCCGCTGAAATAGCAAAGAGGCCAAGTTGTAACCCGTGAGGGGGTTACCAGCATCAAGCTCATACGACTTGAGCAGGCTGAATTCAGCCTCAGACCGCTGACCATTGCGAATCTGACAAAGCCCTTGAGTCAGCCAGGTTTTGGCTCTTCCACTGTAGATTGGGTCCGAGATCGCTTGCGAAAACAGCACACCTGCCTCTAGGTATCTGGCCTGCTGGCAAAGTAGCCAGCCAAAATTATGGGACACGTTGGGGTCACGGGGACTCAAGATCAAGGCACGGCGAAAGCTTTCCTCGGCCAGTCTCGGATCGTTCAAGCGCATGTAAACCAGACCTCTGAGATTAAATGCGTCGGCAAAATTAGGGTCGGCATTCAGCGCCTGCTTGACTTCGTCGAGGGCCACGGTGATTTGACCCAACTCAAAATAACCGACCGCAAGCTCCATGCGAATACGGGCCCGCTTGCGGCCTTCTGGCTCATCAGAATCTGTGACGATGTCACTTCGTGATCCGCCGGGAGTTCCGGGAGAGGATGCGCACCCTGCAGTCAATATCAACGAAAGAAAGAGCAAGAAAAGCAAGCACAGCTGACTTCGAGCAAGCTGGGCATGACTATTGATTGCTAAAGAAAATCTCATCAGTGAAACGTTCTACGATTTGTCGTGAATGGCCTAAACCGACTTCATCATCACGGTTCTCTGCAGCGCGATGCGGCCAGCAACACGGGTTCGATCAACGACGTCACCAGCCAGTTGGCCGCAAGCAGCGTCGATATCATCTCCCCGGGTCTTACGCACAGTTGTCACGATGCCGGCCTTCGTGAGGATTTTCGCAAAAGCTTCAACCCGAGATGCACTGGACCTCTGAAGCCCCGACTCGGTGAATGGATTGAATGGAATGAGATTGAACTTGCACCAGACTCCGTCCTGGGCGTATTTTCGAATCAGCCCGACAAGCTCACTGGCGTGTTCAGGTGTGTCGTTGACTTGATCGAGCATGCAATACTCAAATGTGACGAAGTCCCTTGGCGCATGACAAATGTAGCGGCTGCAGGCCGCTAAAAGCTCTGCAATAGGATATTTCCGATTCAAGGGGACCAACGAGCTTCGCAACGCGTCATTCGATGCGTGCAATGACACAGCGAGAGCAACTGGGCAATCCTGTGACAAGCGGTCCATCATGGGAACGACGCCAGAGGTTGAAACCGTCACCCGACGTCGTGACAATCCATAGGCGTGATCATCCAGCATCACTTTGAGGGCCGGGAGGAGTTGGCCGTAATTTTGCAAAGGCTCGCCCATGCCCATCATCACTACGTTTGACACCACCCGATCTGTCCTGCCTAGATGCAGGCGCAGAAATTTTTCTGCAAACCACAGTTGCGAAACTATTTCACCGGTCGAAAGATTACGGCTGAACCCCTGATGGCCCGTTGAACAAAACCGGCAACCAACTGCACAACCCGCCTGCGAGGAAATACACAGCGTTCCACGGTCAGATTCAGGAATGAAAACAGTCTCGATTGCGTCACCCTCACCCACATCGAAAAGCCACTTGATGGTGCCGTCTTGTGACTCATGTTGGGAAATAAGCCTTAAGCCTTTGATCGCTGCAGAATGACTTAATTTTTCGCGAAAAGACTTCGCCAAATCAGTCATCTCTTCAAAGTTGATAACGCCTCGTTGATGGATCCACCGAAAAAGCTGGGTTGCACGGAAACGCTTCTCTCCCAGCTGATCGCAAAAGAGACTTAAACCCTCAAGATCAAGATCAAGAAGGTTAACCATCATGATGGGGATTAGCGTGAATAAACATTCAACCCGGGGAAGAAAAACGCAATTTCAGCAGCGGCTGTGTCAGCAGCGTCTGAGCCATGAACGGCATTCGCATCAATGCTGTCAGCAAAGTCCGCACGAATGGTTCCAGCAGCCGCTTTTTTCGGGTCAGTTGCTCCCATTAAGTCGCGGTTCTTGAGAATTGCGCCTTCACCTTGTAGGGCCTGGATCATCACGGGGCCGGAGATCATGAAATCTACCAAGTCCTTGAAGAATGGACGCTCTTTGTGAACGCCATAAAAAGCTTCCGCTTCCTGTCGGGAAAGGTGCACCATTTTGGCGGCAACGACTTTTAGTCCGGCAGCTTCGAAACGAGCATAAATTTGACCTATGACATTTTTGGCAACCGCATCGGGCTTGATGATTGACAAAGTGCGTTCAATTGACATGTGAGATTTCCTGAGATGGGGATTATGGAATTTTCACCCTTGGGCAAAGCCCCGAATTTTAACTCATCGGCCGTTTCTGGGCCGCGGCCTAGCCTGCCCACCACCAGAACCGCCGCTTCGTCGGGTTTGGCCTTGTCTTTGGCGACTCAGGCTATCGGCTCCTATATATCCCAGCGATGTTTTCATAGGGTCAGGCTGGTTTTTTGCATCGCTTCTCTCGGCATTGGCTGGACCGCGAGAACCCCCTGTACGACGGGAATTACGTCCGCGATCTGCTGAATTTCTGCCTCCAGAGCGACCTTGCCTACCGGGGCTATCGAGCTCTGTCATTTTAGGAGCGCCTGCAACAGCATTCACCAGTGCACGAATATCCTTTTCATCAAGCTCCATCCAGGCAGCACGCTTGAGACCTCGCGGCAAGACCATCGCACCATATCGAATCCTGATGAGGCGACTGACCGCATGACCTACAGACTCCAGCATTCGCCGGACTTCCCGGTTTCGTCCTTCAGAGATAGTAACCCTGTACCAACAGTTAGCACCCTCACCTCCGCCTTCCTCGAGAGCGCTGAAGTTTGCCATGCCATCATCAAGTCTCACCCCATCCAAGAGTTTTTGCTTTTCCTCTTTGGTCAGGGCACCCAGCACACGAACAGCGTACTCCCTCTCGAGACCAAAGCGGGGGTGCATCAGTTTATTGGCGAGCTCGCCGGAACTGCTAAATAGGAGCAGCCCCTCGGTGTTCAAATCAAGACGCCCGACGGACTGCCATTTACCGTGCATCAACTTCGGTAATTTTCGAAATACTGTGGGTCGATTTTGAGGGTCATCATGGGTGACCACCTCACCTGCTGGCTTGTGATAGGCAATCACACGGGCCGGGGGGGGATCAATGCGAAACCGGATAGGCTTACCATTCACTTTGACCTGATCTCCAAACTGGATGCGCTGGCCAATGTGGGCAGGTTCGTTGTTAACCGAAATACGGCCCTCCAAAATCAACTGCTCCATTTCAAGCCGGGAGCCCATGCCTGCCTGCGCCAAAACTTTGTGAAGCTTTGGCGTTTCAACTTGGGGTGCAAGAACCCGTTTTACAAGTGAGTCACTGACCAAAGCAGTGTCGGCCTGGGCATCAAAAACGCCAGTAATGACATCGTTGAACCTGATCTCCGGGCTAGTTTCAGTCCCCTGCTCTTTCATATTTTGGACTGAAATTCCTGGCTGCTCACCTGGCAAATCATCCTTTGACGGGCTGTCGTTCATGTAGGGCTTTCGTTCAGGGGGAAAAGTTGATCCACAGGTATGGGATCTGAATGGATGGGCCGGGTCCGATTGATCAGGCCTTCAAGCATGCCATCCTGGGTGTCCGAGCCACTAACCAACGGTAGTTGATCAAGAGATGCAAGCCCCAAGTCATCGAGGAAGTGTCTGGTAGTGGCATACAGCGAGGGGCGTCCCGCTGACTCTCGGTGACCGATAACCTCAACCCAGCCACGATCCTCAAGCTGCTTGAGTGTGAGGGAATTAATGGTCACGCCCCTGATTGCCTCCATATCGCCCCGCGTAACCGGCTGACGGTAAGCAATGATGGCCAGGGTTTCAAGTGTCGCGCGGGTGTATTTGGGCGGCTTCTCCGGATGTAGGCGGTCTAGGTACTCACGCATGGCAGGTCGGCTCTGGAAACGCCATCCACTGGCAACGCAAACCAATTCAACACCCTTGTTTGCCCAGTCAAGTTGGAGTTCATTGAGCAGTAATTTGACCGTATCGAATCCCAGCTCCTCAGCAAAAAGTAAGCTCATGTCACGGATAGACATGGGTGTCTGGGCGCAAATCAAGGCTGTTTCCAAGACTCGCTTTGCATCTGAGTTGTTCATAACGTAACGTCCTGCGTGGACGACAGCTTGTGAAAAATGTAGCGGACTGGCTAGATCACAAGAGCAGCAATTTCCAGTGCGCGATCAGGCTAGACGCCTGCGGAAGAATCTTCTTCCAGTGATGCCTCATTGTATATGAGACCCATTGCGCCAAGCACAGATTTAAAGTCTTCGGGCAATGGCGCATGAATGACTAATTCGACACCACTGATCGGGTGAACGAGCGACAGACGAAACGCATGAAGTGCCTGTCTGGTGATGCGCGGATCAGGCTTGCCGCCATACACATCGTCTGAGACCAAAGGATGCCCCACATGCGCCAGATGAACCCGAATCTGGTGCGTACGGCCTGTGTCCAAAGTACATTTCAACAGGCAACTCGTTTCGCCATTGTCGATCAACCTGACGTGGGTCCGGGCAAATTTTCCGCTGTGGCGCGTGAGATCAACCACGGCCATCTTGAGCCGGTTGCGCGGATCCCGGCCCAATGGCGCATCAATCTCCAGGCTTGGTGGACCCTGCCAGGCTTTGTTTGCGATAGCCAGATACTGGCGACTGACTTTCCTTTGAGCAATCACTGCGATCAAGGCATCCATCATTGGGCGAGTTCTTGCAACCAACATCAATCCACTGGTATCTTTGTCCAAGCGGTGGACGATACCAGCTCGTGGCAGACCACCAGCCAAGGGATCATGGAACAATAGTGCATTCAGCAGGGTGCCGCTCCAGTTTCCGGGAGCAGGATGAACCACCAGGCCCGCTGGCTTGTTGATCACCAGCAAGTGCTCATCTTGGAAAAAAACCTCCAAGGGGATGTCTTGGGGCTTGAAAGACTGACTCTGCTGGGTGGGCCGCAGCTCGATGATGCCAACATCACCGGCCCTGACCTTAACTGAAGGCTTGACCACCAAACGGTGATTGAGCTCAACGGCACCAGACTCAATCAGTTGCTGGATGTAGTTTCTTGAAAATTCAGGAACCAGTTCGGTCAAGGCCTGATCAATACGCTTTCCATGCTGCGGCTCAGAAATCAACCACTCTCGCTTTTCTGCTGAGCCCAGGGCCTCAGAGAGATCATCCAAAGACTGGTCGCTACCTATAATCAGATATGAATCTTCCAAGAAAGCTTTCTTTAATGTCACTAGCCAAATTATCCTTCGTCTTAAGCTGTGCCCTTGCGCTTGGGTATGGACTGTCTGGTTGCTCCACCAAAGAAATTGATACGACACAAGGCATGACGCCAGAAGCCATTTATGCCGAAGCCAAAGACGAGTTTAGTGCGGGAGGTTATGAGAAGGCCATCAAGCTCTATGAGAAATTGGAAGGTCGTGCTGCTGGAACACCTTTATCTCAACAGGCGCAGCTGGACAAGGCTTTTGCCCAGTACAAAACCCAGGAACCGGCGCAGGCCCTTGCGACCCTGGAACGGTTTATCCGACTGCATCCGGCAAGCCCGGCGATGGACTACGCCCTTTACCTCAAAGGCATCGTTAATTTCAACGATGATCTGGGAATGTTCTCATCCGTGACTCGCCAAGATCTTGCAGAGCGCGATCAGAAGGCCTCCAAAGAGTCATTCGAGGCGTTTCGAGAGCTTGTTGAACGTTTTCCCGCCTCCAAGTATGCAGAAGATTCGCGGTTGCGCATGTCCTACATTGTCAGATCACTTGCGCAATACGAGATCTATGTGGCTCGTTATTACTACAACCGCGGCGCCTACCTTGCCGCCATCAACCGAGCACAGACCGCTATTTCAGATTACCGGGATGTGCCTGCAGTAGAAGAAGGGCTGTTCATTTTGTTCAAGGCCTATGACGCTCTTGGCATGATCGATCTGCGGGACGATACCAGGCGTATTCTTGAAAAAAATTACCCCCGAAGTGAATATCTTGAACGTGGGTTTAAGCCTAAGACCGATCCATGGTGGAAGTTTTGGTAAGCCTTTCCAAGGCTAACTTCAAATCAGTATCGCTGGCAATCTTTTGCATCGGGGGCAGGGACGCTATGAGGCGTTTACCGTAAGCTTTCTGCCATAGACGCGAGTCACAAACAATCAACACGCCTTGATCAGTTTCTCTTCGGATAAGGCGTCCGGCACCCTGCTTTAAAGCAACTGCTGCCTCGGGCAGGAAGTAGTCGGTAAAGGGGCTTCTCCCCTGCAACTCAAGCCTTCGGGATCGCGCTTCTACCAAGGGGTCGTTGGGGGGTGGGAAAGGCAATTTGTCAATAACAACCAACTCGAGAGCTGACCCGGGAATATCAACACCTTCCCAGAAAGAGGCCGAAGCCACCAGAATACAGCCCCGCCCGTCAGTCGCATTCCCATGGCGAAAACGCGACAAAAGTTCACGTTTGGGCAGTTCGCCCTGGGTCAAAACCACGAGTTCTTGCCGGTCTTGCAAGTGAAGCAAGAGGGACTCGCTGATCATCCGCAGCGCCCGCAGCGTGGTGGTCAAAACAAGCGTTCTGCCGCCAATGACCTGAGCACACTGAGCAACTAACTTGGCCACCTTGTCACAATGTGCCGGATCACCGGGCAAAACCATATCTCGCGGGATATACAGGCTGGCCTGGCTGGCATAGTCAAACGGGCTTTGGACCTTCATAACGCTGGCATTCTCCAGACCGCAAGGCTCGGTGAACCAACTCAAGCTATCGTCATCACCCAGCGTGGCAGAAGTAAAAATCCACGATTTTTTTTGCCCGTCATCTGAGCCAGCTTGAAGCAAGCGTGTTTGCATGGTTGACGCTATATCAAGAGGTGATTCAATCAATCTGATTTGCTGACCCACTTCCAGCCAGCGAACAGCTTCAGGCTTGCAGGGCTTAGAAAAACTTTGAATCAAAGCGAGTACGTTTGACGTGCGCTCATGCAAGCGTATGAAATCCGGCGATAGCTCGCTTACCGTGGTTAAATCTTCCAAGGCCTGTTCACAGGCTTCGGAGATCGCGTGCAATGCCTCAACCCAGGTTGATTCATCAACAGACTCAGGTGCTACGCCAACCCAGCGCAAGCGGACTGAAAAATTAGCGCGTCCAACCGCAAGGCGTAAATTGCGAACGGCAAGCTCAAGACATGCTGCCAACTGATACCAGTCAGCCAAGCCGCGTGCCTGCTGGAGACCACATGCCAGCAAATCCCTGATGAGGTCTAGCATCTGGGATGTACCGAGCCGGTAGCCCAAAAACTGTACGCCGGTTTCATTGAGCTGGTGAGCCTCGTCAAAGATGACCACGCGTACGCTGGGTAATAGCTCTGCCATACCAGACTCGCGAACACTCAAATCGGCAAAGAACAGGTGGTGATTAATCACAACAACATCCGCCGTCATGGCTTCCCGACGTGCCTGATTAACATGACACGCTTTGAACTTTGGACACTGGGCACCGATACAATTTTCACGACTGGACGTGACCAGGGGAATCAGTGGGGAACGCTCATCAAGACCTGGTAATTCCGACAGATCCCCGGTTTTCGTCAACAAAGACCAGGCTTCAATACGAGCAAGCGCATGAAGCGACGGACGCTCAGTAAAACTGGCCTCATGACGCGCATTCTCCAAGCGGTGCAGGCAAAGGTAGCTACTTCGGCCTTTGAGTAAGGCGCACTGGGTCGGCAAACCAAGCGCCTGAGTCAGATACGGTAGGTCGCGATTGAACAATTGATCCTGCAAAGTCTTGGTTGCCGTTGAAACCACCACCCTTTCCCCGCTCAGTAAGGCAGGAACAAGATAGGAGAAGGTTTTACCAACGCCGGTTCCTGCCTCAACCACCAATGAACCGCCAGTCTCCAGGGTTTTCGCGACCCCTAAAGCCATGTCCGTTTGCCCTGGTCGGGGGCGGTACTCGTCGACTGTTCGGGATAAAACCCCGTCTGGCGCAAAAACTGCAGCGACTACGTCTTTCAAGCTCATGCCTCAGGCCGGCTCGTTCGGTGACAAGGTTCTTTCAAGTCGCTGCATTTCATCTCGCATCGCCAATCGCCTTTTTTTGAGACGACGAATGACCAACTCATCCAGAGGCGTTACCAGTAACGTTCTGTCAATTAACGCATCGAGATCAGAATGTTCAATACGCAATTCAATGAGTCTGCGTTCAGGGTAGTGGAGGTTCGGGTACAAAGTTAGCTTAAAAACCAATGGCTTGATCATACGACCATCACAGCCTTCGGGCTGCAAAACCGGCTGCTTGAGCGGGCACTTCCCGAAAGCGCAAGCAAATCGTCCAAAATCAGGGAGGAACCGGCAAAGTGCGGACTGACGAAGGCTTTTTTTCTAGTGCCTCCCGCTCACGTTTGGCTTGCTTTTCAATCGCCATTCTCTGTTTTTCCTCAAAAGCTTTTCTCTCGACTGCTCGTGCTTCTGGTGTGTGGGGGCTTATCGCCATGGCTTTTGTTTCAGAAACTGTCCGGGACCTTTCGTCCTGGGCCTTGATGAGATCGGCTTTTTTTTGTTCCTGACTTTGCAAGCGCTCCTTGTGTGACCTCATGGCTTCATTGCGGCGGTTCTCTGCTTCCTTCAAGGCTTCGGACGAGCTTTTTTCGTCAATGCGCCTAAGCTGCTCAGCACCAGAGCGTTTTCGCTGCTGTTCGTTGATTGAAATCTCTTGGCGCTGCAGGTCTTCCATGGCCTTGCGCTGGCGGACCTTTAACTCGCGCAAACAGTCATTAACAGCAAAGCGTCGGTAGCAGTTAGCCGTTTGCTCGTCGAATCGGAGTTCTTCATCCGATCGCGCCTGCTTGATGCGCGCCATTTCCGTTTCAAACAATATGTCCTGCGGGTCCGGCTGCGCTCCGGCTGAACCGAAACAGAAACTCAACAGAAAAATAAATTTGAGCTGACTCATGTCAATCGGGTATTGACTGTTCTGCGTTCCAGGGAAAGAAACTCCTTGGAACGCATTTCATTCAATCGCGAGACCGTGCGGGGAAACTCATGGACGAGAGGTCCCTCTGTATAAAGAGCTTCAGGCTGAACTTCAGCAGAAAGAATCAATTTCACACGCCGGTCGTAAAGCACATCCACCAGCCAAGTAAAGCGGCGTGCTTCAGAAGCCATTCGCACCGGCATGTGCGGAATATCACTCAAAAAAACGGTGTGAAACTGCGATGCGATCTCCAGATAATCATTTTGAGACCGTGGCCCGCCACACAATGTCTTGAAGTCGAACCAGACGACGCCGCCCGCTTTTCGCAGCGCCCGGATTTCACGGGACTCAATGCGCAGCACCGGATCTTCATCCTGTGACTCTGCCAGGCTGTCAAAAGCCATATTCATGGCGGCATTGGACGCCTCTCCAAAAGGGACGTGATAGAGCTCTAGCTGCTCAAGTGTACGCCTGCGGTAGTCAGTTCCATTGTCAACATTGACCACCTCAAGGTGCTGGTTGAGAAGGGCAATCGCAGGCAAGATGCGGTCGCGGTGAAGACCGTTGGGGTAAAGATCATCCGGCCGAAAGTTCGAGGTTGCAACCAGTCCAACGCCGTTGTGAAACAAGGCAGAGAGCAAGCGGTGAAGAATCATGGCATCGGTGATATCTGCCACATGGAACTCATCAAAGCAGATCAGCTTGAACCTTTTGGAAATACGAAGGGCCAGTTCATCCAGTGGATTAACCGTGCCCTGTAATTCAGCAAGCTCCCGGTGCACTTCACGCATGAACTCATGAAAGTGCAAACGGGTTTTTCGCTCCAGAGGGACTGCACTAAAAAAACAGTCCATCAAAAAGCTTTTTCCACGCCCTACACCGCCAAACAGGTAAACCCCTCTGGGAATATCTGGATGATGAAGAAATTTCTTGATCGCGTTAGAGCGTTTTAATTTGTACTCAGACCAGGCTTTGGCACAGCTATCGAGCAACGCCGCCGCTTTTAATTGCGCAGGATCACTTGTAAAGCCGCGAGTTTTTAACTCGGCTTCATAAACTGAAAGTACAGATGTCAAAGCGCTCTCGCCCATCATGGACGGTCATCAAAAGGACAAGCCCGAATGGACAGCCAACAGAATGGTAGTAGCCGTCAGAAATTAAGGGTGCGCTTGTCCACGGCAAGCGCAGCTTCCTTGGTGGCCTCACTCAAGGAGGGGTGGGCATGGCAGATTCGGGCAATGTCTTCACTGCTGGCTCGGAACTCCATGGCCACCACGGCTTCAGCAATCAGCTCGCTGGCCTGAGGCCCGACGATATGCACGCCCAGAATTTCGTCACTTGCAGCATCCGCTAGAAACTTCACGAACCCGGTGGTATCACCCAAGGCGCGCGCCCGGCCATTTGCTAGGAACGGGAAAGATCCCGCCTTGTAAGCCACGCCATCCGCTTTGAGCTGTTGCTCTGTGCGGCCGACCCAGGCAATCTCCGGGCTGGTGTAAATGACCCAGGGGATGGTGTTGAAGTTCACATGGCCGTGCTGACCGGCAATGCGCTCTGCCACGGCCACGCCCTCTTCTTCGGCCTTGTGCGCCAGCATGGGGCCACGCACCACGTCGCCCACCGCCCACACATTGGGCAGGTTGGTCCTGCAATCACCGTCAACCACAATGGCACCGCGCTCGTCCAGCGCCAGGCCCACGGCATCTGCCGCGAGACCAATGGTGTTGGGCACGCGGCCGACCGACACGATGAGCTTGTCCACGTCCAGCGCCACCGCTTCGCCCTTGGCATTGGTGTAGGCCACGGAGACGCCCTTTTTGCCGGACTTGATCTCGCCGACCTTGACGCCGAGCTCGATCTTCAGACCCTGCTTGGTGAAGGCCTTGTGCGCTTCCTTGGCGACCTGCTCGTCGACTGCGCCCAGGAAGGTTGGCAGCCCTTCGAGGATGGTGACGTCCGCGCCCAGACGGCGCCACACGGAACCCATCTCCAGGCCGATCACGCCGGAACCGATTAGGCCCAGCTTCTTGGGCACCGCGCCGATGTTCAGGGCGCCGTCGTTGGACAGGATGTTGACTTCATCAAAGGGCACGCCGGGCAGCGCACGGGCATTCGACCCGGTGGCGATGATGATGTGCTTGCCGATGATGGTTTCTTCAGCGGCGCCAGCCACTTTGACTTCGTAACCACCGTCCACGGCCTTCACGAAGGAACCGCGGCCGTGCAGGAAAGTGATCTTGTTTTTCTTCAGCAGGTACAGGATGCCGTCGTTGTTTTGCTTCACGACCGTATTCTTGCGCGCCAGCATCTTGGCCACATCCATGGTCACGCCTTTGGCCTCGATGCCGTGCTCGGCAAAGTGGTGGTTGGCATGGTCGAAATGCTCGCTGGACTGCAGCAGAGCCTTGGAGGGAATGCAACCGACATTGGTGCAAGTGCCGCCGGGTGCGGGGCCACCTTTTTCATTTTTCCACTCGTCGATACAAGCGGTGTTAAAGCCCAGTTGGGCTGCGCGAATAGCGGCAATATAGCCGCCGGGGCCTGCACCGATCACAACAACATCGAACGTCTTGCTCATCATTTTTCCTTAAATATCAAAGAGCAAGCGTGAAGGGTCTTCCAGCGCTTCTTTCATCGCCACCAGACCCAGAACCGCCTCGCGGCCATCGATGATGCGGTGGTCATAGCTCATGGCCAGATAGTTGATGGGCCTCACCACGATTTGTCCGTTCTCAACTACTGCTCGGTCTTTGGTGGCATGCACGCCCAGGATCGCAGACTGAGGCGGATTGATGATGGGCGTGGACAACATGGAGCCAAAAACGCCCCCATTGGAAATGGAGAAGGTACCTCCGGTCATTTCTTCAATACCCAGCTTGCCGTCCCTAGCCTTATTGCCATATTCGGCAATTTTCTTCTCAATGTCAGCAAAACTCATCTGATCGGCATTGCGCAGAATGGGCACCACCAAGCCACGAGGCGATCCCACCGCAATGCCGATGTCAAAGTAGCCGTGATAAACAATGTCGTTGCCGTCGACAGAGGCATTGAGCACCGGGTATTTCTTCAAGGCGTGGACAGCCGCTTTGACAAAAAAGCTCATGAAACCGATTTTGACGCCATGCTCTTTCTCAAACTTCTCCTGGAAACGCTTGCGCATGTCCATGACTGGCGCCATATTGACTTCATTGAAGGTAGTCAGGATGGCGTTGCTCGACTGCGACTGCAACAACCTCTCGGCGACGCGGGCGCGCAAGCGGCTCATGGGTACACGCTGCTCCGGGCGTTGGCCAAGGTTCATGCTTGGCGCCGCAACTTGAGGCAAAGAAGCCGTCTTAACCCCCGTGGGGATTGAAGTACTTGCTACTGATTGAGTAGCACCCGAATTCATCGCGCTCAAGACATCACCCTTGGTGACACGGCCATCCTTGCCGGTACCAGGTACAGAGCCAGCAGCAAGGCTGTTGTCTGCCATCAACTTGGCAGCAGCGGGCATAGCCACGCCCGCCATGGAACTCGATTGACTTGCGGCCACTGGGGCAGCAGGCTCGGAGACCGGCAAAGCCGCAACTTTGGCTGGCAGGGCTGCCATGGCAACCTTGCCTTCGGTATCAATGCGGGCAATCAACTGTTCAGCCGCAACCGTGCCGCCATCGGCCACCAAAATTTCAGCCAGCACACCAGATGACGGTGCGGGTACTTCAAGCACCACTTTATCGGTCTCGATTTCAATCAGTGTCTCATCCGCCGTGACGGTATCTCCTACTTTTTTCTTCCATTGCAACATGGTTGCTTCTGCCACAGATTCAGACAACTGCGGCACTTTGACTTCGACGATCGCCATTTGATTTCTTTCTTTATTTGGTGAGAACAAAACCCTTGAGCTTGGCAAATGCGCCATCAACAAGCGCTTTTTGCTGCTCCTGATGCAGGTGCGAGTAGCCAACAGCCGGAGACGCAGACGCTGCGCGCCCGGAGTAGCCCAACTTTTGACCTTCTGACATGTTTTCGTGGATGTAATGCTGGACGAAGAACCAGGCACCCTGGTTTTGCGGCTCGTCCTGACACCAAACCACATCCACCGCATGAGGGTACTTCTTGAGTTCGGTCGCAAATGCCTTGTGGGGAAACGGGTACAACTGTTCAACCCGAATGATGGCCACATCATCCGCACCTTTTTCCTCGCGCTTTTTCATCAGGTCGTAATAGACCTTACCGGAGCAGGCGAGCACCCGCTTGACCTTGTCCGCCTTGATCTCTTTTTGCTCAGGGATGATGGTCTGGAAACCGCCCTTGACAAACTCGGAGAGCGGAGACGTGGCGTCCTTGTTGCGCAGCAATGACTTAGGCGTCATGATGATCAGCGGCTTGCGCAGGTTGCGCACCATCTGGCGGCGCAGCACATGGAAGATCTGGCTGGCTGTTGTCGGCTGCACAATCTGCATATTGGTGTCAGCTGCCAATTGCATGAAGCGCTCCAGACGGGCCGAACTGTGCTCCGGGCCCTGGCCTTCATAGCCGTGCGGCAACATGAGTGTGATGCCATTGACACGACCCCACTTCACTTCACCTGAAGCAATGAACTGGTCAATCACCACTTGGGCACCATTGGCGAAATCGCCAAACTGAGCCTCCCAGATCACCAGGGTGTTGGGGTCATTGGAGGCATACCCATACTCAAAGCCCAGCACCGCTTCTTCGGAAAGAATGGAGTCGATGACCACAAACGGTGCCTGGTTGTCTGCTACGTTTTGCAGCGCTACATAGGTGCCCGTATCCCACTTTTCACGGTTCTGGTCGTGAATCACAGAATGGCGATGGGTAAAAGTTCCGCGTCCGCAATCTTCACCTGATAAGCGCACCGGGTAACCGCTGGCCACCAATGAAGCAAATGCCATGTGTTCACCCATGCCCCAATCCACGGGTATCTCGCCCCGCCCCATGGCGGCGCGGTCGTCGTACACCTTTTTGACCAACTGGTGAGGCGTCACGCTGGCAGGAATGGTGGTTATTTTTTCGGCCAAGCGCTTCCATTCCGCGGTAGGAATGGCAGTATCTGCTGCATCGGTCCACTTCTTTCCAAGGAAAGGGGACCATTCCACCGCGTATTTGTTCTTAAAGTTGGTAAGCACAGGATCTACCGTGTGCTTGCCCGCATCCATGGCAGCCCGGTAGGCCTTGACCATGTCGTCGCCCAGCGACTCACCCAGACCTTGGGCCAACAATTTGTCCGCATACAGTTTGCGCGTTCCCGGATGGGTGGCAATTTTCTTGTACATCAGGGGCTGCGTCAGAGCGGGTGTATCCTGCTCGTTATGACCCAGTTTGCGGAAGCAGATGATGTCCACCACTACGTCCTTACGAAATTCCATACGGAACTCCAGTGCCAGCTGAGTGGCCAGAACCACGGCTTCCGGATCATCCCCGTTGACATGCAACACAGGCGACTCGATCATCTTGACCACATCAGTGCAATACGTGGTCGAACGACTGTCACGCGGGTCAGAGGTGGTAAAGCCGATCTGATTATTGATGATGATGTGGACCGTGCCACCAGTGGAGTAGCCCCGGGTTTCAGACAGGGCCAGTGTTTCCTGGTTCACACCCTGACCGGCAAAAGCAGCATCACCATGCACCAAAACCGGTAAAACCTGCTTGCCAAAAGGGTCGGCGCGGCGGTCCATCCGGGCCCGAACTGAGCCCTCGACCACGGGATTGACGATTTCCAGATGTGAAGGATTGAAAGCCAAGGTCAGGTGCACCGGGCCGCCTGGCGTGCTGATATCCGAGCTGAAACCCTGGTGGTACTTGACGTCACCACTGGGTAGATCTTCCGGAGCAGTGTGGTCAAACTCAGCAAACAGATCCTTGGGCATCTTGCCCATGCAGTTGACCAGCACATTCAAACGGCCCCTGTGGGCCATGCCAATCACCATTTCCTGAATGCCTACAACACCTGCGGACTGAATAAGCGCATCCATGGAGGCAATGAAACTGTCCCCACCTTCCAGCGAGAAGCGCTTTTGACCGACATATTTTGTGTGCAAAAAGCGCTCCAAACCTTCGGCCGCAGTCAGACGGTCGAGAATGTGCTTCTTCTGGTCAGCAGTGAAATTGGGCTTGCTTCGGATGGTTTCCAGGCGCTGTTGCCACCAGCGCTTTTGCGCCTGGTCGGTGGTGTGCATGTACTCAGGCCCAAGGGTGCCGCAATAGGTTTGCCGCAAGGCGTTGAGCAACTCACGCAACGACATTGTGTCTTTGCCAAAAAACGTGTTGCTGATATTGAACACGGTCTCTTGGTCGGCGTCGCTGAACTCGTAAAAGGAGGGCTCAAGCTCAGGAATAGCTGGGCGTTCGGTCCGTTTGAGCGGGTCCAAATCGGCCCAGCGCTGACCAACATTGCGGTAAGCGGCAATCAACTGCTGAACGGCTGTGCGTTTGCGCCCCATTTCCGAGTCTGCACCTGAAGCCTGCACAACACGGGTGCCACCCTGCTTGGCACGCTCGGCAAACGCATTGATGACGGGCTGGTGGGGGATGTCTTTGGCGTTGGTGCCGTCTACTGCAGGAACATGCTGCAAGGCATCAAAATAGTCGCGCCATGTGTCCGGGACACTGCTGGGGTTGGCCAGGTAATTTTCGTACATCTCTTCGACGTACGGGGCGTTTCCACCGAAAAGATAGGTATTGTTTTGGTAGGTCTGATAGACCGATGCCGACTGTGCCCTTTGGGCGGTTGAATCACTCATTTAGCGCTGACCTCCGTCTCCCTTGGGGAAACATTGCTTGGTTAAATAAACCTTCCGCGGCACGGCTGGACCGATTGGCGGATGCGACTGTGGCTAGGAAGGGCCTGTTGACAGATAGTCATTGTGCCACCAAACCGGCGGCAATCCGGCACAAGATGCATCTTTTCAATGCGTCTCTCTGATCTCATACAGCGTAGTCCGGCAAGCGATATGACTTTATGAAGACACCATGGCCTTGATCTGCAGCAAAGCTGACTCATCATCCATGGTGGTCAAGTCTCCCGGGTCTCGACCCTCGCACACCGCCTGAAGCGCCCGGCGTAATAGCTTGCCACTGCGGGTTTTGGGAAGCAGGTTCACCAAAAACACCCTGGCCGGTCGGGCAATGGCGCCGAGTTGGCTGTCCACCACTTTCATGATTTCACCCTCAAGCTTCAAGCGAGACGCCGCATCTGCAAGCCCGCTGCCGTCTTTGACAACCGCAAAAGCCATGGCGACCTGGCCTTTAAGCTGATCAGCGACTCCCACCACAGCCACCTCGGCCACATTGGGATGGCTGGAAATACACTCTTCGATCTCTCGCGTTCCCAACCGATGCCCTGCCACATTGATCACGTCATCGGTTCTGCCCAAGATGAAAAAGTAACCGTCGTTGTCGCGTATACCCCAGTCAAACGTGCTGTAGATAAGACGTCCAGGAATACTACTCCAGTAGGTTTTAACAAATCGGGCGTCATCACGCCAAACCGTCTGCATGCAACCGGGTGGAAGGGGGCCCTCGATGGCAATAATTCCTTTTTGATTCGGTCCTTTGAGTTCTTCACCGCTGGCCTCATCAATCAGTTTGACGTCATAGCCGTACATCGCCACCCCAGGACTGCCAAATTTGCTGGCTGCTTTTTCAACACCGTTGGCAAGAGTCAAAATCGGCCAGCCGGTTTCGGTCTGCCAGTAGTTGTCGATGATGGGGACATTCAAAGCCTGGCTGATCCACTGGGCCGTGGGTTCGTCCAGCGGCTCACCGGCGAGATAAAGGGCCTTGAGGCTGGAGATGTCATATTTGGACAGATACGCCGGATCCTGCTTTTTCAGGACTCGGACCGCCGTAGGCGCAGAAAACATCCGTGTGACCTTGTACTTTTCGACCAACTGCCACCAGATACCAGCGTCAGGCCGGGTTGGTAAGCCTTCGTACATGATGGTGGCCATGCCTGCAATCAAAGGGCCGTAAACGATGTAGCTGTGACCGACGACCCAGCCGATATCGCTGGTTGAAAAGTAAGTCTCGCCAGCCTGGGCCTCAAAAATATGCGCCATGCTCGACGCCAGCGCAACCGCATAACCGCCGGTGTCGCGCTGCACGCCCTTGGGTCTTCCCGTTGTCCCCGAGGTGTAGAGGGTATAACTGGTGTGGGTAGCGTCGACCCATTCGCAAGCCACAAGGGCATTAAGGTGCTTTTGGCGTAAATCCCCCCACAGACGGTCACGTCCCGCTACCATATTCATAGCTGAAAGCCCGCGATCAATCAGCAAAACCTGGTCAGGCTTGTGACTGGACAGCGCAATTGCCTCATCAAGCAGGGGTTTATAGGGCACCACTTTGCCACTACGGGAGCCAGCATCGGCAGAGATCACCAGTTTGGGCTCGGCATCTTCAATCCGGGATGCCAAGGCGCCGGAAGCAAAGCCGCCAAACACAACCGAGTGGATGGCGCCTATCCGGGCACAGGCCAGCATGGCGAATGCAGCCTCGGCAATCATGGGCATGTAAATCAGGACCCGATCGCCCTTTTCCACCCCCAAGTCCAGCAGCGTGGCCGCCATGCGTTGAACCTCCGCATGCAACTCTCGATACGAGTAAACCCGCTCTTCATCGGTTTCTGTGCTGACAAAAATCAGCGCATTCTGATCCGCCCGTTCTTTCAGGTGACGGTCTATCGCGTTGTGGCACAGGTTGGTAGTTCCACCCACAAACCACTTGGCAAAGGGCGGGTTGTTGTAGTCACAAATCTGCAGCGCAGGGGTTTTCCAGTCGATACGCTGAGCTTCTTGAGCCCAAAATTGCTCCCGGTTCTGGATGGAGTGGCGATAAAACTCAGCGTAAGTGGTCATGATTTGTCTCCTGCAGCAACTCTGTTGA
>JBEIGE010000033.1:0-30936 GCA_040382055.1 Hylemonella sp. | reverse complement strand
GTGACCAATCGTGCCTACGTTGACGTGCGGCTTGGTTCGTGCAAATTTCTCTTTACCCATTTTCAAATCTCCAAAAAGACGCTGAACAATCTGTACTTCAAAACAACAGGTATACGGCACTGCCGCGCACCTTAACTGGTGCCCTTTGCGGGAATCGGACCAGCGACCTCTCCCTTACCAAGGGAGTGCTCTACCACTGAGCCAAAAGGGCGAAATCTCTCAACACCAACCAAACAGGCCGACAGTGGAGCGGGGTAGGAGAATCGAACTCCTCGCTTTAGCTTGGAAGGCTAAGGTATTACCACTATACGAACCCCGCCAGGGCCGCTTAACGTATCCATCAGAAACCTGTCACTGGTGGAGAGGGCTGGATTCGAACCAGCGTACTCGTAAGAGGGCAGATTTACAGTCTGCTGCCATTAACCACTCGGCCACCTCTCCTTTGGTGAGCCTTGGATTATGCCATGAAAACTCCAAAGCGAGCCTATTTAACAGACCTGCCAGTGAACTGGGGCACAACCGTGGCGCACCAGGAACTCATTGGCTAGGCTGAAGTGTCCGCATCCGATGAAGGGCTTGGGAGGCCTGAGCGCCGAAAGCGGGGAGGGATGGTTGGACATCAACACCCGATGGCGTCCACTTATGCCGGGGGTGGAGGCAACTTCACCCGACTCTCCTACCAAATGGCCAAACTGCTGGGCATGTGCACCCCACAACATGAACACGGTGGGTGATTGCTGCTGAATTAGCATCTTGATCAGATTGTAAGTAAGCACTTCCCACCCGCGTTTGGCATGACTGGCTGGCTGTCCCTGCTCCACCGTCAGGCAAGTGTTGAGCAGCAGCACGCCTTGTCGTGCCCAGGACACCAGCGAACCTGAGATTGCTTGCGTCCTTGGCCGGGTAGAGTCAGCTCCTGGGGCAGCCAGCAGAGGATCGCGGGCCAGTTCCTTAAATATGTTGCGCAGGGAAGGGGGCGGCTTGACGCCGGGTGACACAGAAAAGGCAAGCCCCTCAGCCTGACCTGGCCCGTGGTAGGGGTCTTGCCCCAAAATGAGGACACGGACATCAGCCAACGGGGTCAATTGCAGTGCCCGAAAAGGCTCGGGCGGGTAGATCACCGCACCCTGGGCTAAGCGGCCTTCCATAAATTGACCCAACTGCCTGCCGGCTGGTTGCGCCAGAAAATCCTCTACCACCGGCTCCCAGCCGGCCCCTACTGGCCAGTCACGGGGTTGCCAGCGCCTCATTCGAACAGTTCTGCCAGCGCCTCGCCCGGATCAGATGCACGCATGAACGCCTCACCCACGAGAAAAGCATTGACGCCGGCCAATCGCATGCGCTGGACGTCTTCGCGCACCAGAATGCCGCTTTCGGTGATCAGCACCCGGTCATGCGGCACTTGGGCCAGTAAACCCAGCGTGGTCTCCAGGGTTACCTCAAAGGTATGAAGGTTCCGGTTATTGATGCCCAGCAAAGGCGTTTTGAGTTTGAGGGCCCGCTTCAACTCATCCTGGTCATGAACTTCAACCAGCACAGCCATGTCCAGACTGCGGGCAATAGCCTCGAGTTCGGCCATCCGGGCATCGTCCAGGCAGGCTGCAATCAACAGGATGCAATCAGCCCCCATGGCCCGGGACTCATAAATTTGGTAGGGGTCGACCATGAAGTCCTTACGCAGGACAGGCAACGGGCATGACGCCCGGGCCTGCTTGAGAAAATCAGGCTCGCCCATGAAGAAATTTTTGTCAGTGAGCACTGACAAGCAAGCAGCGCCATTCTCAGCATACGTCTGTGCAATATCTGCCGGTATGAAGTCCTCCCGAATGACGCCTTTAGAGGGACTGGCTTTTTTGATTTCAGCAATCACGGCGGCCTTGCCGGAGGCGATTTTTGCGCGCAAAGCGCCTTCGAAGTCACGCGTGAGTACGCGGGACTCGGCATCGGCACGCATGGCTGCCAACGATTTTCGTGTCAAGGCCGCAGCAACTTCTTCCTGCTTGACGGCAACAATTTTTTTCAGAATGTCAGACATGCTTGAAGCCTCTTGTGTTTTCAGGTGCTTGGCTGGGAAAGACGTTGTGTGAGCGCCACCAGTTGCGCCACTCGCGCTTTGGCCGCACCGGACTCCAGCGCCTGTCGTGCCAGCACCATACCTTGGGCCATGGAGGTTGCAACATTGGCAGCATACAGCGCCACCCCCGCGTTGAGAATCACGATGTCGCGCGCAGCGCCTGGCTGGTTATCCAGAACCCCCAGCAACATGGCACGTGATTGTTCAGGTGTTTCAACTCGAATCGCCCGGTTGCTGACCATGGTCAGACCAAAGTCTTCCGGGTGTATTTCATATTCAGTGATCACCCCGTTTTTCAGCTCACCCACCAAGGTGGCTGCACCCAGGCTCACCTCATCCATACCGTCTTTTCCGTACACCACCAGGGCATGCTCGGCACCCAGCCGTTGCAGCGAACGCACCTGAATGCCCACCAGATCAGCGTGAAAAACACCCAAGAGAATATTGGGTGCACCCGCCGGATTGGTCAATGGACCCAGGATGTTGAAGATGGTCTTGATCCCGAGTTCACGCCGTACTGGAGCTACGTTTTTCATAGCAGGGTGATGATTGGGCGCAAACATGAAGCCCACGCCCACCTCGGCCACACACTGGGCAATCGCTGACGGGCTAAGGTTGATATTCACACCCAGCGCCTCCATGACATCAGCGCTGCCGCTCTTGCTGCTCACACTGCGGCCACCATGCTTGCTGACCTTGGCACCAGCCGCTGCTGCCACAAACATGGCACAGGTGGAAATATTGAAGGTATGCGAGCCATCACCTCCCGTGCCCACAATATCCACCAGATGCCTGCGGTCAGCGATCTCCACCTTGGTGGAAAACTCCCGCATCACCTGGGCAGCGGCCGTGATTTCCCCGATCGTCTCCTTTTTGACGCGCAGGCCAGTGATCAGTGCAGCCATCAAGTTAGGCGACATTTCGCCACGCATGATGAGCCGCATCATGTGCAGCATCTCATCGTGAAAAATCTCGCGGTGCTCAATCACACGCTGCAGCGCCTGCTGCGGGGTTATCAAGAGGGGTTGAGGAGGGCTAGGTGGCGACGTGAAATCAGTGGTCTGGCTCATCTTCGATTCGTCATGCGGAGGGGTTCAAAAAGTTCTTGAGCATGGCGTGGCCATGCTCGGTCAGGATACTCTCGGGGTGAAACTGCACCCCTTCTATCGCCAGCGTCTTGTGCTTCACGCCCATGATCTCGCCATCCTCGGTCCAGGCCGTGACCTTGAGTTCTGGGGGCAGCGAGTCTCGCGCGATGGCAAGCGAATGGTAGCGGTTCACGACAAACTGCTCGGGCAGGCCGGCAAACACACCCTCCTGCGTGGTACGGATCTGACTGGTCTTGCCATGCATCAGGGTTTGCGCCCGGATGATGGAGCCGCCCAGCGCCGCGCCGATACTCTGGTGCCCCAGACAGACGCCAAGTATCGGCACTTTGCCGGCGAAGTGCCGGATCGCCGGCACCGAAATACCCGCCTCTGCCGGGGAGCACGGCCCGGGTGATACCACCAGCCGGTCGAGCTTGCCCGCGCGCAACAACGCATCCATTTCACCCAGGGTAATCTCGTCGTTGCGGTGCACGGCAACATGCGCGCCCAACTCACCAAAATACTGCACCAGGTTGTAGGTAAAGCTATCGTAGTTGTCAATCATGAGGAGGTTCATATCAAGCCCTCCTCCACCAGCTCGGCGGCACGCAACAGCGCCCGCGCTTTGTGCTCGGTCTCCCGCCATTCCAGCTCGGGCACGCTATCGGCCACTACACCGGCTGCTGCCTGCACATACAGAACTTGATCCTTGATGATGCCGGTGCGAATCGCAATGGCCACATCCATGTCGCCGGCATAACTCAGGTAGCCACAAGCTCCGCCGTACAGGCCGCGCTTGGTCGGCTCTAGCTGGTCAATCAGCTCCATGGCGTGTACTTTGGGAGCGCCGGTCAATGTGCCGGCAGGGAAGGTGGCTTTGAGAACATCCATGGGGGTCATGCCATCGAGCAGAACACCTTCTACGTTGCTCACAATGTGCATCACATGGCTGTACCGCTCCACCACAAAAGCTTCGGTCACCTTCACACTGCCGGTTTTGGCAATACGGCCAATGTCATTGCGCGCCAGGTCAATCAGCATCACATGCTCAGCGCGCTCTTTGGGGTTGTTGATCAGTTCCACTTCGGCGGCCAAGTCCAACTCGGGTGTGGCACCTCGCGGCACGGTGCCCGCCAGCGGTCGAATCGTCACTTTTTGCTGCACCACGCCAGGGGCAGCTGATGGCGGCTGGCCCGAAACTCCAGGCGGCGCTGGTATGGCCTCCTGGCGCACCAGAATTTCCGGGGACGCGCCGACCACCTGAAAATCGCCAAAATCATAGAAATACATGTAGGGCGAAGGATTGAGCGAACGCAGCGCACGGTAGAGCGACAAGGGCGACTCGGTATAGCGCTTTTGAATGCGTTGCCCCACCTGCACTTGCATGAAATCACCGCCGGCAATCAGTTCCTTGGCACGCTCCACGGCAGCTATGTAATCTGCCTTGGCAAATTCGCGTTCGGGCTCGAAACCGGGCGAAGGCTTGACCTGGGGCGCGCAAACCGGCGCACGCAGCTTGTCAGTCAAAGCGGCAAGGCGTGTTTTAGCCCGGGCATAAGCCTGGGCTTGGCCAGGGTCTGCATACACGATCAGATACAACTTGCCCGACAGGTTGTCTATCACCGCCAGTTCTTCGCATTGCAACAGCAAAATGTCCGGACAACCCAGTGTGTCGGGCGGACAGGAGTGAACCAGTTTTTTCTCAATATGGCGCACGGTGTCATAACCGAAGTACCCCGCCAAACCACCACAAAACCGGGGCAAGCCAGGCGGCAATGCCACCCTGAAGCGTTTTTGATAATCCGCCACAAAGTCCAGCGGGTTGGCCTTGGAGGTTTCAACCACCAAGCCATCCGTGACGACCTCGGTAAGCGCATTGTCCCCAAAGCCCCGGGCGCGCAGCAGCGTGCGTGCCGGCAAACCAATGAAACTGTAGCGGCCAAAGCGCTCGCCCCCCACCACCGATTCAAGCAAAAAAGTGTACTCGCCGGTTTTCTGCGGTTGCCGACCCGGCTTGGCTAAATCGCCAGGCAAAGCATCCGCCAATGCGGCTGGCGCATCCGGCGCATACGCCAGCTTCAAGTAAAGGGACAGCGGGGTTTCCAGATCGGCAAAGGCCTGCACCAGCAGCGGTATGCGGTTGTAGCCTTGCTGGGCCAGCTTGTTGAATTCAATCTCAGTCATCACGGTTCATTCTCCAGATCGGTCCCGGATCATCGGTCTCGGAGCCAGGCTTGTGGTTGGAGTATTGATTCAATCCAACGACCGGCGCATGGCACTGATCACTGCCGCATAGTCAGGTTGGTTAAAGATGGCACTGCCTGCTACAAATGTGTCGGCTCCGGCGTCAGCAGCCTGACGGATATTGTCGACCTTGATGCCGCCATCGACCTCCAGGCGGATATCGCGGCCAGTGGCATCAATACGTTTGCGCACGGCTTCAATCTTGCGCAGCGCAGAGGAAATAAAACTCTGCCCGCCAAAGCCCGGGTTGACGCTCATGATGAGGATCAGGTCCAGGTCGTCAATCACCCAGTCCAGCACATCCAGCTCTTCTGCCGGGTTGAACACCAGTCCGGCTTGGCAGCCTGCGGCCTTGATGACCTGGATGCTGCGGTGGACATGGTGCGAGGCATCCGGGTGAAAGCTGATCAAGTCCGCGCCGGCCTGGGCAAAAGCCGCTGCCAGTGCATCCACCGGCTGCACCATCAAGTGCACGTCTACCGGCACCGGGGTTCCGTCGGGCTTTTTGGCGTGCGGCTTGACCGCCTGACAGACCATCGGGCCGAAGGTCAGGTTGGGGACATAGTGGTTGTCCATCACGTCAAAGTGAATCCAGTCGGCACCGGCAGCGAGAACCTGTTTGACCTCCTCGCCCAGGCGGGCGAAGTCGGCCGAGAGGATGGACGGGGCAATTCGGTAGGTCATCAGGCTAGTTTAATCATGATTAAACTCTAGACATGCCCAAGTACCAATTTTTGATCGACGTGCTTCCGCGCTTCCTGCCCGAGCAGTCTGCCCCTGACCAAGGCCTGTATTCCTTTGCCTATACCGTGACCATCACCAACACCGGGGACATCGCGGCCCAGCTGATTTCGCGTGGCTGGAACGTGAACGACGCCAAAGGGCACACCGAGCGGGTGCGGGGCCTGGGTGTGATCGGGCAGCAACCGCTGCTGCAACCCGGCGAATCATTTGAATACACCAGCGGCACCCGACTGCGTACGCCCACCGGCACCATGCATGGCCACTATTTCTTTGTCGCCGAAGATGGCGAGCGCTTTCAGGTCGATATTCCGATGTTTGTGCTTGATGCCCTGAGCCCGGACGACAACGCACGAACCCTGCATTAACATGCCTCTGGGCGAGTTTGGACTGATCGCGCGTTATTTTCAGCGCCCTCACGTCCCCGCCGCTGATGGTGTAACACTGGGCATTGGTGACGACTGTGCCCTGCTCACGCCCCGAACAGGTACCCAAATCGCAGTTTCCAGCGACATGCTGGTGGCAGGCCGGCATTTCTTTCCCGATGTCAACCCAGCGCACCTGGGTCATAAGGCCCTGGCGGTCAACCTGAGCGACCTGGCCGCCTGTGGTGCCAAGCCCCTTGCCTTCACGCTGGCGCTGGCCTTGCCCCAGGTGGACGAGCCCTGGCTGGAGGCTTTTTCCACCGGCCTGTTTGCCCTGGCCGACGCTCACGGCTGCTCCTTGATCGGGGGTGACACCACGCAAGGACCGTTGAACATCTGCATCACTGTATTTGGCGAAGTACCCGTGATAGACGGGAGAAGCCAGGCTCTGCTGCGCTCGGGCGCACGGGCGGGAGACGACCTGTACATCAGTGGCAGAGTGGGCGATGCGCGCCTGGCGCTGGAGGTCAGACGCGGCACGGTACAGCTGGACGAGGCCTTGCTGCGTGTGGCCCAACTGCGCATGGACCAGCCCACGCCGCGCGTGGCCCTGGGGCAGGCCTTACGCGGAATGGCCAGCGCCGCCATTGATGTCAGCGACGGCCTGCTGGGTGACCTGGGGCACATCCTGAAAGCCTCGCATTGCGGGGCCACGGTCGAGACCTCCGTTGCTCCTGAATTGCTAGCAGTAAGCTCAATATACAAAAGGGCTAACCCCGGTTTTTATGCCTTACCCACACGGGAACAGCAGCTGCACTACGTGCTGGCCGGCGGTGACGACTATGAGCTGCTGTTTACCGCGCCGCAGCTTGCCCGCGATGCGGTTCAAGCTGCGGCCCAAGCCAGCAACACCCCCGTTACCCGAATCGGTCGCATCGATTCAGAGCCAGGATTGCGGCTGGTGGATGCCCAGGGCAATACCGTGGCCAACGATTTCAGGTCCTTCGACCACTTTGCCGATTGAAGTCTTACGTCAAACCCCAACGGATACCCAGCTGTTCTACTTTGCCTCTATGAAACCCACCGCCCGCTTCATGCTGTCTCACCCGGCGCACTTCATTGCGCTGGGTTTTGGCTCGGGTCTGAGCCCAAAAGCTCCGGGAACGGTAGGCACGCTGTGGGCCTGGGTGGCTTTTCTGGTGCTGCAACCCTGGATGAACGACCTGCGCTGGCTCTTGCTCATTGCTGCGGGCGCGGTCATTGGCTGCTGGGCCAGCGCAGTAACCGCCCGCAATATGGGTGTGGCCGACCCCGGCAGCATTGTGTGGGACGAGGTGGTGGCCTTCTGGCTGGTGCTGTGGCTGGTCACCCCTGCGGGCTTGCTGGCACAAACCGTTGCGTTTGCGCTGTTCCGGTTTTTTGATGCCGTCAAACCCGGGCCAGTGGGCTGGGCCGATCAGCTGTTTCATGATCAGGCCCGGACCGGTACGGCGCACGGATGGCGGCTGGCTGGTATGGGCATCATGTTCGATGACCTGGTGGCGGCATTTTGCACGCTGTTGGTGGTTGCTGTCTGGCGATTTGTATGAGTGACTCTTTTTCAAACGACGCCTCATCGCTCCTGAATCAGGAGCAATCTATCCAAGCCATGATTGGGCAATTGGCCGAATTAATGCTTTCCAGGGGCTGGATGCTGGCCACTGCCGAGAGCTGCACCGGCGGAATGATCGCTGCCGCCTGCACCGATCTGGCCGGCTCCAGCAACTGGTTTGAGCGCGGCGTGGTGAGCTACTCCAACGCCGCCAAAACCGAACTGCTGGGCGTGCCCAAATCGCTGATCACGCAGCACGGTGCGGTGAGTGAAGCTGTGGCCCGCGCCATGGCACAGGGCGCTGTTAACCATTCCCAGGCGCAAGTGGCTGTGGCAGTAACGGGTGTGGCCGGACCCGGCGGCGGCACGGCAGACAAACCCGTGGGCACGGTGTGGTTTGGCTTTTGTGTCAATGGCCAGCTCAGCAGCGAGTTGTGTCTGTTTGAGGGCGACCGCGCAGCGGTGCGTACAGCGACGGTGCGCCATGCTCTGGCGAGCCTGATCAAACGGCTGGCCTGAGACGCGGCTGAGTCATTCCAGCTGGTGCGGCAAGGTAGTCGTTGCAAGGTGGCCGTTGCACAGATTGCGCTTGAATTGCCTGTAAGCTCCTCGATGACAGCAGCCTATTGGAGTCCCCCATGAACTGGTTTGAAGGTTTCGAGAAACGCATCTTTGCCGTCAATGGCGTCGAGATTGCAGCACGCATTTCCGCTCGGGATACAGGCACACACTTCGGCACGCGGCCTAAGCTGCTGCTGCTGCATGGTTTTCCGCAAACCCATGTGATGTGGCAACGGGTTGCGCAAGCCCTGCGCAATGACTTTGATCTGGTGCTGCCTGATCTGCGCGGCTATGGCGACTCTTCCAAAGCACCCGGCCTGAGCGACCACAGCAACTACAGCAAGCGTGCTTTGGCGCAAGACCTGGTGGGCGTGATGGACGCATTGGGCGTACAGCAGTTTGGGGTTTGCGGCCACGATCGGGGTGGCCGGGTGGCGCATCGGCTGGCGGTGGACCACCCAAAGCGCGTGAACAAGTTGTGCGTGATTGACATCGCGCCCACGCTGGACATGTACAACGCGACCGATTTCAACTTCGCCCGCGCCTATTACCACTGGTTCCACTTGATTCAGCCCCATCCGCTGCCTGAAACCATGATCGGTGCCACACCCGAATCAGCCAAAGCCTATCTGCATGCAAAGCTGGGGGGCTGGGGTGCCGGTGGACTGGCGCAGTACGAGCCGCAAGCCCTGGCGGAGTATGAGCGCTGCTTTTGCAAGCCCGAAGCCATTCACAGCGCCTGTGAAGACTACCGTGCCAGTGCCGGCATCGACCTGGACCACGACCGTGAAAGCCGGGCCTTGCAAAACACAGAGCCGCCCGGTAGCGGCAAAGTGCAGTGCGATATGCACGTGCTGTGGGGCGAACGCGGTGTGGTCAACAAACTGTTCAAGCCCCTGGCGCTGTGGCAGTCGCAATGCGCCGGGCAGGTCACAGGCCAAGCCATGCCCGCCGGCCACTTTATTCCTGAGGAGTTACCCCAGGCAACCACCCATGCGCTCCTGGCATTTTTCAAAACCAGTAGCCGCTGACGCCAAAACTCAATTGGCGCCCTCAATTGGCACCGTGGCAGCGCTTGTATTTCTTGCCGCTACCGCAGTAGCACAGGTCATTGCGGCCGGGCTCGCCGGTTTTTCTCGCCTGGGCCACACGTGGGCCCAGGGTTCGCCAGAGCTCGCGCAGGTCGTACACCGCCCAGATAGCCGCGCCAAAGGCATTGAGGCGAGCCACGCTCAGGGTGGGTGGCCCATCGTCGTCAAACACCGACAAGGTTGGTTCGTCCGTGTCATCCTCGGTCATGGTCAAAATCGCTTCAAGTGCATCGTTGAGCCACTGAGCCGCCTCCGGGTCGCGCGGAGCCTCCCAGTCTTGGGGCCAGTTTTCCACCGCAAACATGAAGCCCACCGCCCAAACCTGTCCGAAAGCGGGTAGTTGGTCCTGCGGTACCGCGTCACGTTCATCGGGAGGCAAGGCCGCTACCGCACCGCGGATGTCCATCACCTCGGGGTGGTAAGCGGCATCGTCTTCCAGACTATCCACATCCGCATTGAGTGCTGCAGCCACTTCGTTCCAACGGCGCATCCAAAGGTTCATAAAGGTTTCAAATTGCCCCGCATCGGCAAAAGCGGCGTCGCTGGCCTGAGCGTCATCCCCATTGCCCAACAGGAGCGGCAGGTATTCGCTGGGAAGAATCAGTCGGCGGCAGCAAATCAGGGCCGCCATAAAGCCCTCGCAAAACTCCCACTGAGGCACTTCGCTGTCACGGGTGCGCAAATCATCCAGGATGTCGTCCAGGACAGAAAAGTCTTCTTCGGTCAATTCAGGAGGGGTGGCTTGGGTCATGGGCAGACTGAGAAGTATTTCACACTGAAGGCGTGGTTCTGGCACATCGGTGTAACGATTGATTAAGATGGATGCAAGGTCTGGCAAAAAACCAACAACTCAGACCAAGGCCGTCGAAGAATGCCATCCGTCGACAAAAGACAAACTCAGTCAGGAAATTAACCGATGATAAATGCCCTCAATGCGCTTTTCCCGGTGCGTTACACCGTGTTCGGTTTGTCCGTACTTGGCATGCTGCTCACCTTCTTCACCCTGGTCGGTTTTGGTCAGGGTGGAGCGCTGCTACCGGTGTTCGTGTTGCTCTGTGCTGTGGGCATTTACGACCTGGTGCAGACCAAGCGCTCGATTTTGCGCAATTACCCCATCATCGGGCACTTTCGCTTCATGCTGGAGTTCATCCGGCCGGAAATTCGTCAGTACTTTATTGAAAGCGACAACGAGTCCACACCGTTTTCCCGCTCGCAGCGCTCCTTGGTCTACCAACGTGCCAAAGGAGACCCCGACAAGCGCCCCTTTGGTACGCAGCTTGATGTTCATGCCCAGGGTTATGAGTGGATCAACCACTCCATGGCACCCACGCAGCTGGCCTCGCATGATTTCCGCGTCACCGTGGGCCCCGACACCGCTCAGCCTTATGCCTTAAGTGTTTTTAACATCTCGGCCATGAGTTTTGGCGCTTTGAGTGCCAACGCCATCATGGCGCTTAACGCCGGTGCCAAGCGCGGCGGCTTTGCACATGACACCGGAGAGGGCTCGATCTCGGTACATCACCGCAAGCACGGCGGTGACCTGATCTGGGAAATCGGCTCAGGCTATTTTGGTTGCCGCAATGACGACGGCAGCTTCAACGCCGAAAAATTCAGCGCCAATGCGCGCGACCCCCAAGTCAAGTTGATTGAACTCAAATTGAGCCAAGGTGCCAAACCCGGCCATGGCGGGGTGCTACCCGGCCCCAAAGTCACGCCCGAAATTGCCCAGGCCCGAGGCGTGCCTGCGGGGGTGGACTGTGTTTCGCCCGCTTCGCACAGCGCGTTTTCTACGCCCATCGAGTTGATGCAGTTCATCGAGCTTCTGCGCACCCTTTCAGGCGGCAAGCCCACCGGCTTCAAGCTGTGCGTCGGCCACCCATGGGAATGGTTTGCGATGGTCAAGGCCATGCTGGTCACTGGCATCACCCCCGACTTCATCGTGGTTGATGGTGCCGAGGGTGGCACCGGTGCGGCACCTCTGGAATTTACCGATCATGTGGGCGCGCCGCTCCAAGAAGGCTTGCTGCTGGTACACAACACCTTGCGCGGTGCGGGCTTGCGCCAGCGGATCAAGGTGGGCTGTGCAGGCAAAGTGGTCAGCGCTTTTGATGTGGCACGCCAGATGGCGCTGGGTGCAGACTGGTGCAACAGCGCACGCGGCTTCATGTTCGCGCTGGGCTGCATTCAGGCGCAGCATTGCCACACCGGCAACTGCCCGACGGGCGTGACCACACAAGACCCGCTGCGCCAACAGTCGCTGGTGGTGGGTGACAAAGCCGAGCGTGTCTACCACTTTCACCAAAACACCCTCAAGGCACTGCAAGAACTGATTCAGGCTGCTGGGCTCAATCACCCCGGCGAGATCACCGAGCACCACATTGTGCGGCGCACGACTGACCAGCGCGTGCAGTCGCTGGCCCAGCTGTTTGTGACGCGTCTGACAGACGGTGCGCTGTTGCAAGACGACCTGAGCGGGCTGTCTCCAATCTACCGGCAGGGCTGGCCGAGGGCCCGCGCCAACAGCTTCACGCTACAAACTCAATAGCTACTGAGGCTTTCACACCCAGGGCCAAGAGCCTTTTTTTCATGCAAAGCACGGCTTTGTCCTTACTCAGGAGCCGTGCTTGGTGCAATACCGCCAGGTCGATGAACTTCTGGTCATCGGTGTCTTTGCAGGTGACAGACGCCTTGGGGGCAACCGCCAGCAGTTGAGCCTGTGCATCAAAAGCGCCCAGCACCTGTTGGGCGCACCTGCCGTGGTGAAGCAGGCTTTTGACAATCTGAGGGTAAGCCAGCACCCGCTGCAACTCCTCGCGCATAGGCACAGTTGCGATCCACTGCAAGCTCCCCTGACCCAATGCACTTGCCAGTGGCTGCGTGGCCGTATCGCTGAAAACCAGCAGGTCAAGGACGATGTTGGTGTCCAGAACAACCACGTCAGCGGGCTTTTGGTGAGCCCGTGCCCATTTTCCCGGCCATCATGTCAAAGCGGAACAAGCGGCATTCGATAGGTCCGTTCCACATTGGCACCCGGCGTGATTCTTTCAGGCGCATTTTCCCCGGCAGCTTGAGGTCTGGCGTCAGAATCCAGCCCGTCCAGCCCGCGTAATTCTTTTTCCAATGACTGGCCAGCTGGCTAAAGAACTCGCCGCCGTCTTCGGTCACCGCATGTTCGCGCGCGGCGCTGACACCAGCCACAGAGATGCGTTCGCCATACGGCGGGTTCAGCAACATGACACCAGGCGAGTCTGTGGGTGGCATACGCTGCAAGGCGTCTCCGCCGCGGAACTCAATCACATCAGCCACGCCGGCACGTTGTGCATTGCGCTGGGCAAAATCAACCATGCGAAACGCCACGTCGCTGCCGAACACCAAGGGCTTTGACCCTGGAGGACTCTTGAACACGGCGTTATCAGCATCTTTTTTTAGCGCATCCCAGACATGCGGCTGAAATGGCAAAAACTTCTCGAAAGCAAAGCGGCGCAATGATCCGGGCGCAATGCGGCAGGCCATTTGTGCCGCCTCAATGGCAATCGTGCCACTGCCGCAACACGGGTCGTACAGGGGGGGCAAATCGCTCAAAGAATTGGAATCTGACCCCAATTTCTGGACTTGATCACCCCAGCCACAGGCGGCCAGCATGGCCGCTGCCAGGGTTTCCTTCAGCGGGGCTTCGCCTTTGTCTTCGCGCCAGCCGCGCTTGAACAGCGGTTCTCCGGAGGTGTCGATATACAAGGTCAGGGTGTCGGTGGTGAGGTGAGCATAGAGGCGCACATCAGGCCAGGTGGTGTCCACATCGGGGCGCAGGCCGGACTTGTCGCGAAAACGGTCGCAAATCGCGTCTTTGATCCTGAGCGCCGCAAAGTTGAGCGACGTCAGCGGGCTGTGCTGCGCCGTGACTTCAACCTTGATGCTTTGTTTGGGGGTGAACCAGATCTCCCAGGCCACTTCGCTGGCCGCGCGGTAAAGGTCTTGCTCGTTGCGGTAGTCGGTGTAAGACAGTTGCACCAGTACGCGTTGGGCCAGACGGCTGTGCAAATTAAGCCGCATGGCGTCACGCCAGGAGCCCTGTAGCAACACGCCGCCGCGCCGCATCAGCAGGTCTTCGCCCATGAGCCCGGTCAGTCCGTGCACTTCATGGGCTAAGAGCTCCTCCACGCCGGCAGCGCAAGGCAGAAAGAGTTTGAGTTGGTTCATGGAATCCTAGTGCAGGGCTTTTCTCAAATTGGTCGGCGCAATGCGCAGTGCTTCGCGGTACTTGGCCACGGTACGACGGGCGCAGTCGATGCCCTGCTCTTTGAGCATCTCGGAGAGTTGGTTGTCACTCAGCGGCTTATGGGGGTTTTCAGCACTGACGAACTGCTTGATCAGGGCACGCACCGCAGTACTGGAGGCATTGCCCCCGGAATCCGTGCCCAGGCCGGAGCCAAAGAAGTACTTGAGCTCAAAGGTGCCGTGAGGGGTGGCCATGAATTTGGCCGTGGTGACGCGGCTGATGGTGGACTCGTGCAGTCCCAGTTCGTCGGCAATCTCGCGCAACACCAGCGGGCGCATCGCCAGCTCGCCGTGCACAAAGAAGTTTTTTTGACGCTCCACGATGGCCGTACTGACCCGCAGGATGGTGTCAAAGCGTTGCTGAATGTTCTTGATAAACCAGCGCGCCTCTTGCAAGCGCTGCTGCAAAGCAGCATAGCCGGCCGCGTCCTTTCCACCCGACTTGTGGCCTTTGAGTGCGTTGGCGTAAATATCATGCACCCGCAAACGGGGCATGGCGTCCGGGTTGAGTGAGACACGAAAACGGGGCTGGGCAAAATTTTTGCCCGTAGTGCCAAGCCGGGCCACCAGCACATCGGGCACCACAATGTTGCGTTCCACATTGGCAAACCGGCGTCCGGGCTTGGGCTCCAGACGGGCAATCAGGCTCAGCACATCTCGAATCTGCGCATCTGTGGCACCGAGCAGATGCGACAGGCGCTTGGTATCGCGCCGCGCCAGCAGGTCTATGGGTTGTGCGCAGACCTTCAAGGCCAAGGCCAGCTCGGGTCGGTCGGTTTTGGCCAGAACGGCATCGGCCTGCAGGGCGCGCAGTTGCAGGGTCAGGCACTCGGCCAGGCTGCGCGCACCCACGCCAACCGGCTCCAGGCTTTGCAGCAAACCCAGGGCCACAGTGAAGCGGTGAACCAGTTCTTCGACCTGTTCTTCATCTGAAGCGGCCAGACCGGTAGCCAGCGCTATGAGGGAGTCTTCAAGGTAGCCCTCATCGTTCAGCGACTCCACCAAAAACCGCAGCGCCGCACGGTCTACTTCACTGAGCCGCAAAGACAGTGCCTGACGGTGTAGAAATGCCTGCAGGGATTCAGTGCTGCGCGCCAGTTCGGTGGCATCAATCTCCCCCTCGGCGTCGTGGAGGCCTCGCGCGGGAGCATCGCCACCCCATTCGCCATCGTCGGCCGACATGTCCACACTGCCATCGCCTTCCCAATTGGGCGGGTCGTCTTCAGACAAGGAACTGGTGGTTTCTTCGGTTTTGCTGGCACTCGATGGCTCGGAGATGTAATCTGCCACCGAGCCAGAGACATCGTGCTCAGACTCATCGGCGGCCACAGCCGCGTCGGCTTTATCCAGGCCAAAGTCTTCCCGTACGGCCTGTTCTTCCGCCAGCTCCAGAAATGGGTTGTCATCCAGCATCTGCTCAACTTCCTGGCTCAGCTCCAGGGTAGAGAGTTGCAGCAGCCGGATGGATTGCTGCAGTTGCGGCGTCAGCGCCAGATGTTGGGAGGCGCGTAGCGAAAGGCCTTGTTTCATACCGGCTTACATCTTGAAGTGCTCACCCAGATAAACGCGGCGCACCTCGACGTTGTTCACGATTTCTGAAGGTGTGCCTTGAGCCAGTACATGCCCGTCGCTGATGATGTAAGCGTGGTCGCAAATACCCAAGGTTTCGCGCACATTGTGGTCGGTGATCAGCACGCCTATGCCACGCGCCTTGAGGAAACTGATGATGCGCTGGATCTCGATGACCGCTATCGGGTCGATGCCGGCAAACGGCTCATCGAGCAAAATAAAGCGGGGCTGGGTGGCCAGCGCTCGGGCTATTTCAACCCGCCTTCGCTCGCCGCCTGACAGGGCCAATGACGGCGAGTCGCGCAAATGCTCCACCCGCAGGTCCTGCAGCAGCTGGGTCAGGCGGCGCTCAATTTCGTCATCGCCCAGGGGCTTGCCTGACTCATCGAGCTGAAGCTCAAGCACGGCGCGCACGTTATCCTGTACATTGAGCTTGCGGAAGATCGAGGCTTCCTGGGGCAGATAACTCAAGCCCATGCGGGCTCGCCGATGGATCGGCATGTGCTCAACCGACTGCGCGTCAATCAGGATGTCCCCGGCACTGGCGCGAACCAATCCCACAATCATGTAAAAAGACGTTGTTTTTCCTGCTCCGTTGGGGCCCAGCAGACCCACCACCTCACCCTTGCGCACGGTGAGCGAAACATCCTTGACAACCTCACGACTGCCGTAAAACTTTTTGAGATGACGCGCCTCGAGCTTGCTGTCGCTCACACTGACCGTCACTTTTTTTCCCTGTTCAGAGTGGTACTGGGGCGCAGGGCTGGTGAGGCTGCAACGCCTTGGGGTTCGGTTTCAGCAGCCCCGGCAGCACCGCTCTGGGGCTTGGGGGTCAACATGGTGCGCACCCTGGGGCGCGACGTTCCTGAGCCAGCCAGCACACTGCCGCCATCCACCGTGAACACATCGGTCAGGTTGTTGTACTGAACCACATTGCCCATCACCTCATCGGCCAGCGTGGCACCGCGCAGGCGGCGCAACACAGCCTGGCCAATAAACTTGACAGTATCGGCGCGCCCGTCGTACTCAATGGTCTGACCATCGCCTTCGATGTACTCGTCAACGCCGTCGCGTTTTTGCCGGAAAAAAGCCAGCTTGCCGGCCTCAGCCGTGACCACGCCAAACTGATAACCCTCTGGGTCCTGCCTTACTTCCAGCTTTGCACCCCGGATCACAATGGTTCCCTTGGTCAGCACCACTGAGCCGGTGAATACGCTAATCTGGCGCAGGTCGTCGTAACGCAAGGCGTCCGACTCAATGTTCATGGGTTTGTTGCGGTCGGCTTTTTCGGCCTGAACCGCGCCCACCAGCAGGAGCGCGGCACAGGCAAAGATCCGGCTGCGGGACAGGATTTTTACAAAGGCATGATTCTTGCTGCGGTGCATCGTCATTCGATTGTAGCTGCCGGATTTGGCAGCAGCCTGCCCGCTGGACTTCACAGATGACCAAGCGGCAACTTAACGCCCTTTGCGAACCTCGGAAATCAGATAATCGGCCACTTGTAGAGCCCGGTCCATGGTTTTGGACAAGGTGCCATCGGTGTAAAAACGCCCTGCAATCCCCAGGGCAGGCACGCCCTCAATCCGGTAGGCATTTTGCAGCTGTACCGCCCGGCTGGCTTTGCTGGAGGCCGAGAACGAGTTGAACTGCTCCATGAACTTGGCTTTGTCAACGCCCTGCTTGGCCACCCAGTCGCCAATGCTCTCCGGCTTGTCCAGGCGCTGTTTCTCGACATGAATGGCGTAGAACACTTTGGCGTGCAACTTTTCAATCAGCCCCATCGCCTCAATCGCGAAATACAGGCGCTGCTGAGGCGCGAAATCGTCGCGGAAGGCCACCGGAACGCGTTTGACCACAACATCTTTGGGCAAGCGTTTAATCCACGTCTCCAAGGCCGGCTCAAAGGCATTGCAGTGCGGACAGCTGTACCAGAAGAATTCCAGAATTTCAATTTTCCCGGCTGGCGTGTCCACGCCCACCGGCTTGTCCAGCGTCATGAAGTCCTGACCGGATTGGAATGACTGGGCCCGGGCCAAGGGCGTCACAAGCGCCGTGGCCATGGCAGCGCAGGCAGAAGAAAATTCACGACGTTTCATGCTCGCAAGCTCCTGAGGGTTACTGTCAATTGCTAATGATGGTGGTGATCTGTGACTAGCGCTGAATTCGGACCAGCGCGGTGTCATAACCGCTGGCGTCGAGCTTGTCCCGGGCGCTTTCGGCCGCCTCTCTGCGCTCAAACGGCCCCACCCTGACCCGGTAAACCTGGCGACCCGACTGCTCGCGCTCTGACACCTTGGCCTCGATCCCGCTCAAAGAGAGCTTGGCACGCTGGCTCTCGGCATCCTCGGGCGTACGGAAGGCCCCCACCTGGACAAAATACAGGAAGGGATCCGCATCCGTGCTCTTGGCCTTGGCCAAATCACCCAGCGGGTCGGCAGTGACCGCCGGCTTGACTTCAGTTTTCCCTGCAACAGGGTCTGGAGCGCCAGGGACAGGGCCAGGGGCTGCCCCGGGGGCACCAGGAACAGCCGCTGCCGGTGCCGCCTTGGCAGGGTTTTTGCCGTAGAGCGGTGCGTTGGGGTCCCAGTCTTTGTTCTTTTTGGCTTCGGCAGCGTCCTGGTCGGCACTGCGGGTCTGACCCTTGTTCATGAAAGGCACGGGCACTTTGGTGACATAAACAGCCACCGCCAGAGCCGCGCCCAGACCAACGACCAAACCAATAATGAAACCCAGAAAGGTTCCGCCACGCTGCCCGCGTTGTTGTAATAGGTGCACCGGGTGTTTCATGCGCAGCATTCTTACATTTTTTGCGGTGCGCCAACACCCAGCACAGCAAGGCCATTGTGCAACACCTGGGCCGTGGCCGCGACCAGAGCCAGTCGGGCGGTTTTGACCTGAACATCGTCGACCAGAATGCGTTCGGCATCGTAGTAGCTGTGGTAGCAGGCTGCCAACTCACGCAGGTAAAAGGTCACGTCATGCGGGGCAAAGTCGTTTGCAGCGGCCGTGAGCATTTCCGGGTATTTGGCCAGCAGCAGCATGAGGGCCAGCGCCTGCGGGCTTTGCAGGGGCGACAGGTCTGCCCCTTTCAGGGCAGCCGGATCGCCACCCTCCTTGTCTTGCCAAGCCGCCAACACCGAACAAATGCGGGCGTGGGCGTATTGCACGTAATACACCGGGTTGTCATTGTTTTTGGCTACCGCCAGGTCGACATCGAAGGTGTATTCGGTGTCGGGTTTACGGCTGAGCAAAAAGAAACGCACGGCGTCTTTGCTGGTCCACTCGATCAGGTCACGCAAAGTGACATAACTGCCTGCACGCTTGCTGATCTTGACTTCTTCACCACCTTTGACGACTCTGACCATGGTGTGCAGCACATAGTCGGGATAGCCCAGGGGAATGCCCACACCCGCAGCCTGAAGCCCGGCGCGCACGCGGGCAATGGTGCCGTGGTGGTCGGTGCCCTGGATATTGACCACCTTGGAAAAGCCACGCTCCCATTTGCTGATGTGATAGGCCACATCAGGCACAAAGTAGGTGTAACTGCCATCACCCTTGCGCATCACCCGGTCCTTGTCGTCACCATAGTCGGTAGACTTGAGCCATAGCGCGCCATCCTGCTCGTAGGTCTTGCCGGCATCGCGCAACTTCTGCACCACCGCATCCACCTTGCCGCTGGTGTACAGGCTGGACTCCAGGTAATAGTTGTCAAACTTGACAGCAAAGGCTTTCAGGTCCAAGTCCTGTTCATGGCGCAAATAGGCCACCGAAAACAGCCGGATGTCGTCGAGCGCCTCGACATCGCCGCTGGCGGAAAACTCCCGGTCGTCCGAGTGCACTGTCTTTTTGGCCAGGTAGTCGCTGGCAATGTCCTGGATGTAGTCGCCGTTATAAAACGCTTTGCTCTGCGGGTTGTCGGGGTCGTTAGGCCAACAGGCATCGCCGGGTTTGAAGCCCTTGGCACGCAATTGGGTGGAGTTGGCCAGGGTGGCAATTTGAACACCCGCGTCGTTGTAATAGAACTCACGGTAAACATCCCAGCCTTGGGTCTGGAACAAATTGCAAATAGCGTCGCCCAGCGCAGCCTGACGACCATGGCCCACATGGAGTGGGCCCGTAGGATTAGCGGACACAAATTCCACCAGCACGCGCTGACCTTGTTCGACAGTTCTCTTGGGCTGTTGCCCAAAACATGTGCCTTGGGCCAGAACTTCTCGAACCACCTGCTGTTTGGCCGCAGGCTTGAGGCGGATATTGATAAAACCCGGGCCGGCAATATCGATGCTCTCAACCCACTCCTGGTAAACCGCTTGCGATTTCAGCGCAGCACACAGGTTTTCGGCAACCTGGCGGGGATTGAGCTTGAGGGGTTTGGCCAATTGCATGGCTGCGGTGGTGGCCAAGTCGCCGTGGGCGGCGACTTTGGGGGATTCAAAAGCGGCCTTGCTGCCGGCACCTGCAAGCAGCGCCTCCAGGAGGGAACTCAAAGACTCAAGAAGCGCGTTTTTTACAGACAACATGCGCTGATTTTACGAGCCCAGTCGCGAGCAGGGCCGCGGCAGCTTTCCCGGGCATGGTCTGATCTGAAAAACACAGGCCCGGACACGCCAAGCCCGCCCCGGCGCGCCAGTTTTTACCGCCGTATCAGGTCGCCAGCTTGGGCAGCAAACGCAAGGCGTTGTCACGCCAAATGGCTTTGAGGTCGCTGTCGGTAAAGCCGTAATCCATCAGGCCTTTGACGTTGTCGGGCCCGGTGCGGTAGGGGAAATCCGAACCCAACAGGATTTGCGACACCGACACCATGCGGGTCAGCGAAGCCAGCGCACCGGGATGGGCCGCCCAGGCGGTGTCGTAATAAAACCGTTTGAGTTCGTGCATCACGCCATTGGGAACCCGGGGCAGCAGCTTGGGGTCGAGCACCGGCATTTTGATCAGCCTTTCGGTAATAAAGGGCAGTGTGCCGCCAGCATGGGAAAAAATGAAATTGATGTTGGGGCAACGTGCGGCCGTACCCGAAAACACAATGTCAACGATGGTGCGGGTGGTATCGGTGCCGAATTCCACCACCGTGGGAGGCACATCGGGCTGCAGGTTGCGGCAGCAGTTGGCGGCCGTGGGATGGGTGTACAAAATGGCTTTGCGCCGGTTGATCTCGTCCATCAAGGGCGCAAACGATGCATGGCCCAACCATTTGTCACCGTAGCTGGTCAGCAGGCCGATGCCGTCGGCCTTGAGGGTGTCCAGCGCATATTCAAGCTCGCGCAGGCGCTGTCCATGTCTTGCATGGGCAGCATGGCAAAGGAGCCAAAGCGCCCTTTGTTGTCATTGGCCAGTCTGGCCGTCCACTCATTGCTTTCACGGGCAATGCGCCGGGCATTGGCCACATCGGTAAAGCCCACCTGCGGGGTGGTGACTGAGAGGATAGACGTGGCCACACCGGCCTGGTTCATGTCATCCAACGTTTTGGCGACTGTCCAGTTGCGCACAATCGGAGGGGCCTGGTTGGCTTTGGCCAACTCAGCCACATAGGCCGGGGAAAACACGTGGTGGTGAATGTCAATGCGGTTGCGCACCTCTGTAGCCGTGCTGGCACAGCCGGGCAGCAAACTGCTGGCACCCAGGCCCGCCAGCCCGGTTAAAAACCCACGTCGGCTCGGGCCGCAAGAACATCCGTACATGCTGTTTCTTTCGTGTTATGTCAATAATGGCATCATTGTGTTCAATGTCAGCCCGACTCAAACTAGAGAGAAACCCTTGGAAATGAGACAAAGTACAGCCAACCAGGACGCCTACGCAGATATTCGCGATGCCGTACGCGACTTGTGCGCCCAGTTCCCGGACGAATACCACCGCAAAATAGACGCCGAACGCGGCTATCCGGAGGCCTTTGTCGATGCCCTGACCAAGGCCGGCTGGATGGCCGCGCTCATCCCGCAAGAGTACGGTGGCTCCGGGCTGGGACTGGCAGAAGCCTCGGTGATCATGGAAGAAATCAACCGCAGTGGTGGCAATTCCGGCGCTTGTCATGGCCAGATGTACAACATGGGCACACTGCTTCGCAACGGTTCACAGGCGCAAAAAGAGCTTTACCTGCCCAGAATTGCCAGTGGCGAATGGCGGCTGCAGTCCATGGGCGTGACCGAGCCCAGCACTGGAACCGACACGACCAAAATCAAGACCACGGCCGTCAGACGGGGAGACCGCTATGTGGTCAATGGGCAAAAAGTCTGGATCTCGCGGGTGCAGCACTCAGACTGGATGATTCTGCTGGCGCGCACCACACCACTAGCCGATGTAAAAAAGAAGTCTGAAGGCATGTCGATTTTTATGGTCGATCTGCGCCAGGCAGAGAAGTCAGGCATGACGGTGCGGCCAATTGCCAATATGGTGAACCACGAAACCAATGAGCTCTTTTTCGAGAACCTGGAAATTCCTGTTGAGAACCTGATCGGCGAGGAAGGCAAGGGCTTCAAGTACATTCTGGACGGTCTCAACGCCGAGCGCGTGCTGATTGCCGCCGAATGTATTGGCGACGGTTACTGGTTTATAGACCGGGTCAGCAAGTATGTGAAAGACCGCGTGGTGTTCGGCCGCCCCACCGGCCAGAACCAGGGCGTGCAGTTCCCGATCGCTGAGGCCTATATTGAAGTGGAAGCCGCCAACTTGATGCGCTGGAAGGCCTGCGCCCTGTTTGATGCACACCAGCCCTGCGGTGCCGAGGCCAATATGGCCAAGTACCTGGCCGCCAAAGCCTCCTGGGAGGCGGCCAATGTGTGTTTGCAAATGCATGGCGGCTTTGGCTTTGCCTGCGAATACGACATCGAACGCAAGTTCCGTGAAACCCGCCTTTACCAAGTGGCTCCTATTTCCACCAACCTCATCCTCTCGCATGTGGCCGAACATGTGCTGGGTCTACCCCGTTCATTCTGATGTCTACACAAACTTTGGCCACATTTGCGGCCCAACTCACTTTTGAGGCCATTCCAGAGCCAGTGATCCGGCGCACCGAAGACCTGCTGCTGGACTGGATAGGTTCAACGCTGGCCGGCAAGGGCGCGCGCGCGGTAGAAATCCTGGCCGCCTTCATGGAAAGCATGGGGCCTGGAACCGGCTCAGGCGCAACACCGGCGGGCCCGAGCGAAATCCTGATTCACCGCAGAGGCAGCAGCCCCCTGATGGCAGCCATGATCAACGCGGCAGCATCGCATGTGGCTGAACAGGACGATGTTCACAACGGCTCGGTTTTTCATCCCGCCACCGTGGTTTTCCCGGCCGCGCTGGCCGTGGCTCAGGCACTGGGGCGCTCCGGCAAAGACCTGCTGACCGCCAGCGTGGCTGGCTACGAGGTGGGCATCCGCGTGGGGGAATTCCTGGGTCGCTCTCACTACAAGATTTTTCATACCACTGGCACTGCGGGCACCCTGGCGGCAGCCGCGGCCGTGGGTCATTTGCTGCGGCTGTCGCCTGAACAGATGTTGCATGCATTTGGCTCAGCGGGGACGCAGTCGGGCGGGCTATGGGAGTTTTTGCGCGATGCTGCGGACTCCAAGCAGTTGCATACCGCGCATGCAGCCGGTGCCGGGCTGACCGCCGCTTACCTGGCACAAGCCGGTTTTACCGGTGCCCGGCATATCCTTGAAGGGCCGCAAGGCATGGGCGCAGGCATGTCCAGCGACAGCGACCCCGCCAAACTGATCGACGGCCTGGGCACGCGCTGGACGCTGGCCGAGACCTCTTTCAAGTTCCACGCCTCCTGCCGTCACACCCATCCGGCAGCAGACGCTTTGCAACAGGTCATGCAGCTAAATCACCTGCAGGCTGCCGATGTCAAGCGCGTGATCGCGCTGGTACATCAAGGCGCGATTGATGTTTTGGGGCCGGTCACCGATCCGCAAACCGTGCACCAGAGCAAGTTTTCCATGGGGACGGTGCTGGGTCTGGTGGCCGTCCTGGGCCGGGCCGGCTTGACCGAGTTTGATGGCAGCTACAAAACTCCCGACGTCACCGGGTTTCGGGACAAGGTGGTGATGGCGCTCGATGCCGAGGTCGACGCTGCTTATCCGGCGCGCTGGATAGGCAAAGTTGTGGTTGAAACCTCAGATGGGCGAACCCTTCATGGCCGGGTTGATGAGCCCAAAGGCGACCCGGGCAACACCCTGAGCCGCAGCGAACTCGAACACAAGGCGCTCGGGCTGGCGCGCTATCACGACGGAGCGACTGAGGCTGAAATGAAAACCCTGATAGCGGGTATTTGGGCATTGGCAAACACGCCCCAGGTTGGGCTGCTGCTGGCATGAAATGCCTTGGTTTGATGGGGACTTAGGGCTAGCCCTGTTGCGCAAAGCCTCGATATAACCGAGGATAATGCTTTCGGTTTTCCAATCATTTCCACTCAACCATTGACAACAACCAAGGCGACAAACCATGACCTTCAAACGCAGAAATTTCACTAAAACCGCTCTGGCTGCAGTTGCCAGCACACTGGTTCTGGCCTCTGGATCCGTTCTTGCCCAAGGCTATCCGACCAAGCCGGTTAGCCTGGTTGTCCCCTTTGCCGCTGGTGGCCCCACCGACATTGTGGCCCGTACCCTGGCTGCAGCCATGGCCAAGCCTTTCGGCCAAACGGTAGTGGTAGAAAATAAAGCCGGTGCTGGTGGCACGATAGCTGCCGGTGCTGTAGCCAAAGCTGCTAATGATGGCTACACCTTCCTGATTCACCACAACGGCATGGCAACCGCCCCGGCCTTGTACCGCAAGCTGGCCTTCAACCCCTTGACCGACTTCGAATACGTCGGTCAGGTGGTGGATGTACCCATGACCCTGATTGCACGCAAAGACTTTGCGCCCAAAAACATGGCTGAGTTCATCCCCTTCGTGAAGGCCAACGCCAGCAAGTTGAATTTGGCCAATGCCGGCCTGGGAGCTGTGTCCCACCTGTGCGGCACCTTGCTGCAACAAGCCCTGGGCGCAGACATGACCACCGTGCCCTTCCAGGGAACCGCTCCTGCGCTCAATGCCTTGCTGGGCGGACAAGTTGATTTGTTGTGTGACCAGACCACCAACACAACACAACACATCAAGGCCGGCACCGTCAAAATGTATGGCGTAACCACCAAACAACGCATCAAAGCCATGCCTGATCAGCCCACACTGACCGAATCAGGCTTGAAAGACTTTGAAGTTGTGGTCTGGCACGGCGTGTATGCCCCCAAAGGAACCCCGCCAGATGTGGTCGCCAAGTTTGGCAACGCCATGCGTACAGCCATCAAAGACCCCGCTTTTGCCACCCGCATGGCCGAACTGGGCGCTGAGCAAATCTCCGACGCCCGCCAGACATCCGACGGACTTCGCACATTCCTGGGCACTGAAGTGACCAAATGGGGCACGGTGATCCGGGCTGCCGGACAGTACGCAGACTGAGCATTCCTGGCGTTATGAGCCGCTGTTCCGGCATTTACCGTGCCGGAACAGCCTGTTAGTTCGGTTAGTTTGGTCAGTACGCTTAGTACGCTTAGTACGCTTAGTACGATTTGGCGCGTCAACACCACCCCAGCCCTAGGCCGTTCATGAGGCCTGAGCCTTTGCCTTTCAAGCCAGTGGTCTGAAAGGCAAATTTTTTTCCAAGGTGCAACCATCAGGACGCAGCGGCTGCCTCTTGGTACGGCTGCGTACTCTTCAAGTGAGCCGCTTTACGCTTGTCATTCAAAAGCTGGGCACACGGGCGACTGAAACGGGCTGATCGTTGGGTAAAATTCTTGGTTTTTCCCCTTCAGCCTGTGTCCCCAGCTTGGACCATTTTTTCTACGGAGTTTGAAATCCATGAGTCAACGTACGTCCTGCCATCGCCTGAAGGTGGCAACCCCACTCTTTAACTTCATCGAAAAAGACGTTCTTCCAGGAACAGGCATAGACAGCGCCACGTTCTGGCAGGGGTTTGATGCCATCGCCCATGACCTTGGCCCTAAAAATGCCAAATTGCTTCAGGAGCGCGACCGGATGCAGGCTCAGCAGGATGACTGGCATAAAGCCCACCCCGGTCCGATTTACGACATGCCGTCGTACCGCAAATTTCTGACCGACATCGGCTATCTGACACCGGTCAAAGGACCGGTCACTTGTGACACACAAAACGTTGACATCGAACTGGCCCAACTGGCCGGACCGCAGTTGGTGGTACCTATCCTCAACGCCAGGTATGCCCTCAATGCAGCCAATGCCCGCTGGGGGTCTCTCTATGACGCCCTGTATGGCACCGACGTAATTGGCGAGGGCCATGGTGCCGACCGCCGCGAGCAGTACAACCCGGTGCGCGGTGAGCGCGTGATTAACTATGCCCGTAATGTGCTGGACCGAATTGCCCCGCTTGAAAAAGGCTCTCATGTTGATAGCATCAAATACAGTGTGGACAAGGGCAAACTGCTTGTTTCACTCAAGAATGGAAGTACCACCGGGTTACTGCAGAGAGCCAAGTTTGTGGGTTACCAGGGCAACGCGATGGCACCTTCAGCGGTTTTGCTGCGCAACAACGGAATCCACGTCGAGATCCAGATTGACCGCAGTACGCGCATCGGCAAAAGTGATGCCGCGGGCGTCAGCGACTTGATCATCGAGGCAGCGCTCACCACCATCATGGATCTGGAAGATTCGGTGGCGGCGGTCGACGCCGAAGACAAAATCCTGAGCTACGCCAATTGGCTGGGTATTCTCAAAGGCACGCTGACCGAAACGGTGACCAAGGGCGGAAAAACCTTCACCCGCAGCCTGAATGCTGACCGTGTTTACACCCGTGGGTCGGGTGGTCAGCTCACGCTCCCCGGGCGCTCCTTGCTGTTTGTGCGCAATGTCGGCCACCTGATGACCAACCCGGCTATTCTTTACGGGGATGGCACCGAGATCCACGAAGGCATCATGGATGCTGTCATCACGGTGCTGATTGCCCTGCACGACCTCAAGCCCGCCAAAGGCAAGACCATTCGCAACTCACGCAAGGGCTCCATCTACATCGTCAAGCCCAAAATGCACGGCCCTGCCGAGGTGGCTTTTGCCTCGGAACTGTTCGGGCGGGTCGAGGCCATGCTGGGCCTCAAAGAAAACACCGTCAAGCTGGGCATCATGGATGAGGAGCGCCGCACCACGGTCAATCTCAAGGCCTGCATTGCCGCCGCACGCAGTCGCGTGGCCTTCATCAACACCGGTTTTCTGGACCGTACCGGCGACGAAATTCATACCGCCATGCACGCCGGCCCCATGGTCCGCAAGCCCCTGATGAAAAACGCCAGCTGGATTCGTGCCTACGAGCTCAGCAATGTGCAGATCGGCCTGGCCTGCGGCCTGCGCGGTCGCGCACAAATCGGCAAGGGCATGTGGGCCATGCCAGACCTGATGGCCGACATGATGAAACAAAAGATTGCGCACCCGCAAGCAGGTGCCAACACCGCCTGGGTGCCCTCGCCCACTGCCGCTACCTTGCATGCATTGCATTACCACCAGCTGGACGTGGCATCGCTGCAGAAAAGCATGGACAAGTTTGTCAACGCTGAAACCGGCAAGGCTGACGAAGAAAAATTGCTCAATGCCATTCTGCAAATTCCCGTGGCACTGGTCGCTTTCTGGACCCCGGCTGAAATCCAACAGGAACTCGACAACAACGCCCAGGGCATTCTGGGCTATGTGGTGCGCTGGATCGACCAGGGCGTAGGCTGCTCCAAGGTGCCCGATGTCAATGGTGTCGGCCTGATGGAAGACCGCGCCACCCTGCGCATCAGCAGCCAGCACATTGCCAACTGGCTGTTGCACGGGGTCACGAATGTCAAGCAAGTCAAAGAAACATTCCAGCGCATGGCTGCTGTGGTGGACTACCAGAACTCGGGCGACCCGCTTTACAAGCCCATGGCCGGCAACTTTGCCAAGTCAGCGGCTTACCGCGCGGCCCTCGATCTGGTGCTCAAAGGTCTGGACCAACCCAACGGTTACACCGAGCCGCTGCTGCACGCCTGGCGCTTGAAGGTGAAGGCCAAGAGCCAATAAATCTGTTCAGACCTGATCAAGTCTTGTGAGACTCAAGGCTTGTCAGACAACTGCACCCTGATCTGAAGCAGGCGTTGCGGGTCGCTGCTGCTGCGGGTGCTGTAAACCCCTTTCTGGGGCGCGGCACCGGTGGTGGCAATGGTGACCCACTGATTCAATGGCACGCTCACCACAGTCGCCAACTGGCTGGTGGTGCGGGTGGGCAGTTCAGGCCCGGTACGTTCCTGCACCGTGGCTGACTGAACGGCCACTTCCACCGTGACTGGCTGGTTAGCGCCCGTCCAACGCGGCCGTGCAGAAATGCTCTGGCCGGCCTCTATCCAGGTCAAGCCTTGCGCAACACCACCTCCCTGGCTGCTGGCTGACAGGCCCGGCGCACCTGGCCCGGCCGAGACATCCAGCTTGCTGTTTTGCGCCATGACCGACTGCGTCCACTGCATGGGCATGGATTGCCCAACGTTCCAGCTCACCGCCTCGCCATTGCGCACACGCAGTTGCTGAGCTACGACGGGCGCGGCCTGGGGCTGGGTACTGACCGAATAACCGCCGGCCTGGGTGTCACTGGCCTGGCGCAATTCAACCAGCAGGTCGCGCTGCGGCAGGGCAGCCCGCGCTGGAGCTGCCGGGACTGCAGCTTGCGCGGTTTTTGGCTGAGGCTTGGCCTGGTTACGGCTTTGCTCTGTCGCCTGGCCCTGGGCCAGCGCGCAGTTCAGTGCCAAGCCCAGGCTCAGCGCCATGAACACAGGAGCAAGCGCAGCACAAACGTCTGGTAGCGGACGCTGCCTAGCCAACTGAAAGGTTTTAGGTTTCATAATGGGTCAATTGTTCCACTCTAAAAATCAAGGTAAACCTTTGTCACTGCTATTTTCACCCCTCAAATTGTCTTCTCCACGTGGCGGTCTTGAACTGGCCAACCGCATTGTGGTGGCCCCCATGTGCCAATACTCCAGTGTGCAGGGTGAGGCCGCCGACTGGCATCTGACGCACTGGACCAGCCTGCTCAACAGTGGTGCCGGCCTCTTGACCATTGAGGCAACGGCTGTCAACGCCGAAGGCCGCATCACACCGCATTGTCTGGGTTTGTGGGATGAGCGTACCGAACAGGCCATGGCCGACAAGCTGCACCGCGCCCGGGCTTTGGCACCCAAGGTGCCGGTGTGTATACAACTCTCGCACGCTGGACGTAAGGCCTCCAGCGCAGCGCCCTGGAATGGTGGCCAGCTGCTCAGCGCAGAGCAAGGCGGCTGGCAGCCCGTCGGGCCTTCGGCACTGCCGCAACTCGCAAGCGAAAAACCGCCGACCGAGCTCACGCTGGCCGCTATGGAAGACATCAAGCAGGCGTTTGCAATGGCTGCACAGCGTGCGGACCGGCTGGGCATTGAAGCGGTGGAGCTGCACGCCGCCCACGGCTATTTGCTGCACCAGTTTCTCTCACCCCTGGCCAACCAGCGAACCGACGTCTACGGAGGAAGCCTGGAAAACCGCATGCGATTTCCCCTTGAACTGTTTGCGGCCGTGCGCCAGGCCTTCAGTGGTGTGCTGGGTCTGCGAGTCTCGGCTACCGACTGGGTGGAAGGTGCCTGGGATCTGGAGCAGTCGAGCGCGTTTTCTGTGCGCCTAAAAGCCTTGGGTTGCGACTTTATTCACGTCTCTACGGCAGGCGTGTCACCCTTGCAAAAAATTGCCATTGGCCCGGCCTACCAGGTGCCGTTTGCCCGCCAGATCCGCAACATCAGCGGCATGACAACCACCGCAGTGGGGCTGATCACCGAGCCGCAACAAGCCGAAGATGTGCTGCAGGCCGGCGATGCCGATCTGATTGCACTGGCCCGCGCGCTGCTCTTCAAGCCGCGGTGGGGCTGGGAAGCCGCCGCCGCTCTGGGCGGCCAGGTGACGGCGAGCCCGCAGTACTGGCGATGCCTGCCGCGCCAGGCGCAGGCTATTTTTGGCGATGTCAAGATTGGGCAGCGTTAAGCAAACCCGTGGGTCAGTCGCGAAACAGGACGGCTGGCAGCTCCAGCGCCTTGATTTTGACGACGGCCTGATCAGCCTGTGTTTTGTTGGTGAACGGACCGGCACGAACCCGGGTCAGCCGGCCTGCCGGGGTGTCGATGAACTCGGTGCTGACGGTCAGGCCAGCCAGCTCCAGCTTGGTGCGCACCGCTTGCGCAGTGTCTTCGCGCGAGTAGGCACCGGCCTGCACATACCAAGGTCTCTGCGCAGCAGTCGCGGGGGGCTGAGCAGGGGTGACCGGCTCTGGCCTGGGTGGGCGAACCACCGGCACTTTGGCCTTTGATGCAGGAGGCTCTGGCACCGGCTTGGTTTCTGTTCCAGCGCCCGGCGCTGAGACTGGCGCTGAGACTGGCGATGGTGGTGGGGTTGAGGCCGGTGGAGTGATTGGCGCAGTGGCTGGATTTGTGGCCGGCGCTGTGACCGGCGATGTGACCGGCGTTGTAGCCGGCACAGGGGTTGGCGGGATGGCTGGTGGCGTGGCTGGCGAGGGTTCCGGTGCCGGGGCGGCAGGTGGTGCATCTGTGACGATACCTACTGAAGGCCGGGATGATGGCCGGGATTGTTGGGCCTCGGCCACCACAGCCAGGCCTACAGGCGGATTCAGAAAAAAATTCGCCACGCCTGCACACAGCGCCAGCAACAGCACATTAATCATGGCTATCTTTAACCAGCGCTTGGGTGTAGGTGCCTGCTCTGCCAGGGCTTTGCAGGCACTGGGAAAATCGGGTGTCACTTGCAAAGCAGCTGAAATATTCCGGTTGCAAAAGGTGTAATACAGTGCATTGGCGTAAATGCCAGGCAACACAAAAGCCAGCGACAAAAAAGCCAGGAACAACAGCACTCCGGTGTTATCCGGGTAGTTCAACAGCAACTTGCCCAAACCAAAAACCAGTATCGCTACAGTAGCCAGCACTGCACCATAGGCCAGCGCCCAGCCCCACATCCGGCGAAAAACCAGCCAGTTCAAGGTGGCCCAATAAGCGACCCAGTTCCAGCTGGCACCGGCTTTGCCATGGGCATCAAACCTGAGGAAATGCCGCAGGTAGTAGTCCTGATCTCCCGCACCAATTGCCGCTCGGTACAGCGCCTCCGTATCTCCACCCGCTAGTGGGTTGCCAAGCGAAACTTCGGGCTCAAGCTGCGGCAGGTGATCTGTAACGTTGAGGCTGTAAAAAAACCCGTATCTGGCACGCCCTTTGCAGTGTATTCTGCAAAGGAGATTGCGCCATGGCCCGCTACAAACCCCAAGACCACAACAGCCTGTTGTTGCCGGTGGTCCTGTCAGAACAAATAGTCC
>JBEIGE010000032.1:0-31241 GCA_040382055.1 Hylemonella sp. | reverse complement strand
GCAAGCACCTTATGAGCTGGTCAAGACCATGCGCGCCTCGGTGCTGGCACTCGGGCCCTTACTGGCACGCTTTGGCCAGGCCAGAGTGTCGCTGCCGGGTGGTTGTGCGATTGGCTCACGGCCGGTAGACCAGCACATCAAAGGAATGCAGGCCATGGGCGCCGAGATCGTGGTCGAGCATGGCTACATGATGGCCCGCCTTCCTGAGGGGCGCACCCGACTCAAAGGTGCACGCATTACCACCGACATGGTCACTGTCACCGGAACCGAGAATTTTTTGATGGCGGCCTGTCTGGCCGAAGGTGAAACCATCCTGGAAAATGCGGCGCAGGAGCCTGAAATCCCGGATCTGGCCGAAATGCTGATCAAAATGGGCGCCAGGATTGAAGGCCACGGCAGCCGCCGCATCCGTATACAGGGTGTCGAGGCCTTGCACGGCTGCGAGCATGAGGTGGTGGCCGACCGCATCGAAGCTGGTACCTTTTTATGCGCGGTGGCGGCCACCGGTGGCGACGTGGTGCTCAAATCTGGTCGCTTCGACCATCTGGATGCGGTGATTGAAAAACTGGTCGCTGCTGGGGTTCAGATCAGTGCAGTTGCACAAGGTATCCGTGTTCAATCCCCTGGTGCAGCGCAACTGCACCTCAAGGCCCAGAGTTTTCGCACGACCGAATACCCCGGTTTCCCTACCGATATGCAGGCCCAGTTCATGGCGCTGAACTGCATTTCACAAGGAACCGCCAAAGTCACGGAAACCATTTTCGAGAACCGTTTCATGCACGTCAATGAGCTGGTGCGTCTGGGCGCAAACATTCAGATCGACGGTAAAGTGGCCGTGATCGAGGGCGTTGCCAAGCTGTCAGGTGCGACCGTGATGGCCACGGATCTGCGCGCATCGGCCAGTCTGGTCATTGCCGGGCTGGTGGCTCAAGGCGAGACCGTTGTTGACAGGATTTACCATCTGGATCGGGGTTACGACCAGATGGAAACCAAATTGCGCGGTATCGGCGCCGACATTGAACGGATTAAATAATGGCCTGCCAGTCTGTCTTATCAAGTATTTCTTTCCTCCTTCAGGGGACTGTCGTGTATCCGGGCGGTTCGGCCCTACTCAGGCCATGAACGGAACACCCATGATTACGCTCGCCCTGTCCAAAGGCCGCATCTTTGATGAAACCTTGCCGCTTCTCAAAGCGGCTGGCATTGAGGTGTTGGACGACCCTGAAAAAACACGTAAGCTCATTTTGGCGACCAACCGGCCCGACGTGCGTGTGGTTCTGGTGCGCGCCAGCGATGTGCCTACTTACGTTCAGTACGGCGGCGCAGATCTGGGCATTACCGGTAAGGACACCTTGATCGAATTTGCCTCAGACTGGGGTGGCAGTACCGGTGCTGCAGGCCTTTACCAACCACTGGATTTGAAAATTGCCAAATGCCGCATCAGTGTGGCCGTGCGCGACGGGTTTGACTATGCCGCCGCCGTGCGCCAGGGCTCGCGCCTGACCGTAGCCACCAAATACGTGGCGATTGCGCGGGATTTTTTTGCTACCAAGGGCGTGCATGTCGATTTGATCAAGCTTTACGGCAGCATGGAACTCGCGCCGCTCACAGGCCTGGCCGACTCCATTGTCGATCTGGTGTCCACCGGTGCCACGCTCAAGGCCAACCAGCTGGTGGAGGTGGAGCACATCATGGACATCAGCTCCCGCTTGGTGGTCAACCAGGCCGCACTCAAGCTCAAGCAAATGCCCATCCGCCGAATCATCGACACCTTTGCTGCGGTGGTGGGCCGTGATTAACCAGGCTTTAATTGCGGGGCTACAACCATGAATTTATTGGCCAAACCCGCACGTTTTTCAACCACTGATGCCGACTTTGAGTCGCAATTCAAGGCGCGGCTGCATTGGTCCGGGCAAACCGATGCCGCCATTGAAGCCCGTGTCGGCCAGATTCTGGCCGACGTAGCCCAGCGCGGAGACGCCGCTGTGCTGGAGTACACCGAACGTTTTGATGGCCTTGCGGCGACAAGCGTAGCTCAGCTTGAAATCGGCCAGTCCGAACTCAAGGCAGCCTTTGACGGATTGCCCGGTGAGCAGCAGCAAGCCTTGGAGGCGGCAGCAAAACGGCTACGCCGCTACCATGAGGCGCAGAAAAAGGCCTGTGGTGAGAGCTGGCAGTACCGGGATGAAGATGGCACGCTGTTAGGGCAGAAGGTAACGCCGCTGGATTGTGTTGGCATATACGTGCCCGGTGGCAAGGCGGCGTATCCCTCAAGCGTATTGATGAACGCCATTCCTGCGCATGTTGCGGGCGTGCAAGACATCATCATGGTTGTGCCTACGCCACTGCGGGGCAGTGTAGCCACGGGGGGTACAGATGCAGGCGTCCATGAAGGTGCCGTAAAAGGTTCAATCAATGAAGCCATGCGTGCGGTTCCTGAGCGCAACCCGCTGGTACTTGCGGCTGCCTATGTGGCCGGTGTGTCCAGGGCTTTCACCATCGGCGGTGCGCAGGCTGTGGCTGCTTTGGCTTACGGTACAGCCACGCTTCCCAAGGTAGACAAAATAACAGGACCGGGCAACGCTTATGTTGCTGCAGCCAAGCGGCGCGTTTTCGGCACGGTCGGAATTGACATGATTGCCGGGCCAAGCGAGATTCTGGTCATTGCCGATGGCAGTACACCGGCGGACTGGGTCGCGATGGATTTGTTCAGCCAAGCCGAGCACGACGAACTTGCCCAGAGCATTTTGCTATGTCCTGATGCCGCCTACATCGACAAGGTGCAGGCAGCGATCGACCAACTGCTCCCGGAGATGTCGCGTGCACAGATCATTTCCAAAAGCCTCAATGGTCGCGGTGCGCTGATTCTGACCCGCAGCATGGAAGAAGCCTGCGACATCAGCAACCGCATTGCGCCCGAGCATCTTGAGGTATCCAGCCAAAACCCCCACCGCTGGGAACCTTTGCTCAAACATGCGGGTGCCATCTTCCTTGGTGCCTACACCTCTGAAAGCCTGGGCGACTATTGCGCCGGACCCAACCATGTGCTGCCCACCAGCGGCACCGCCCGTTTCAGCAGCCCGTTGGGGGTTTACGACTTCCAGAAACGCAGCAGCCTGATTGAGGTCAGTCCAACCGGGGCGCAAACCCTCGGGCAGATTGCGTCGGTGCTGGCGCATGGGGAAGGTTTGCAGGCCCATGCCCGGGCTGCCGAGATGCGCATGTTGCCGGGTCAGCCATGAGCAGCCTGGACCCTAAATTCCAGCGTCTGATCCGTCAGGATATTTTGTCCATGCACGCCTATGCCATCCAGGACTCGGCGGGCATGGTCAAACTCGACGCAATGGAGAACCCGCATCGCCTGCCGCTTGATCTGCAGGAGGCCCTGGGCAAACGTCTGGGTGCACTGGCGCTTAATCGGTACCCGGACGGCCGCGTCAATGATCTGCGTGCTGCTCTGGCAAGCTATGCGCAGATGCCAGAGGGCTTTGACATCATGCTGGGCAACGGCTCGGACGAACTGATTTCCCTGCTGGCTCTGGCCTGCGATGTGCCGCATGACCCCGCCAACCATTTCCAGCCAGCCAGTGTGCTGGCACCGGTACCCGGTTTTGTCATGTACGCCATGAGCGCGCAGCTTCAGGGCCTCAAATTTCATGGCGTGCCGCTCACGTCCGACTTTGAACTTGATGAAGCGGCCATGCTCGCTAGCATTGCGCAACATCGCCCGGCCATCACCTACCTGGCCTATCCGAATAACCCGACCGCCAATTTGTGGGATCAGCGCGTGATGGCCCGCATCATTGAGGCCGTGGGGCAGCAGGGCGGTCTGGTGGTGATGGATGAGGCTTACCAGCCGTTTTCCTCGCGCACCTGGCTAGACATCATCCGCGCGAACCCAGAAGCCCATGGGCATGTGCTGTTGATGCGAACGCTTTCCAAGTTCGGTCTGGCCGGGGTGCGCATTGGTTACATGATGGGTCCGAAGGCGCTGATCAGCGAGGTAGATAAGGTACGCCCGCCCTACAATATCAGCGTGCTGGACTATGAATGTGCCCTCTTTGCGCTGGAGCATACTGATGTATTTGCAGCACAGGCCCTTGACCTGAAAGCCCAGCGCGCTATCATTTTGGAAGCTCTGGCGGGTTTTCCCCTTGTTAAAGCCTGGAATAGTGATGCCAATATGATTCTGGTGCGTGTGCCTGATGCGCAGGCTACTTTCGACCGAATGAAGGCCGCGGGTGTGCTGGTAAAAAATGTCTCCAAACTGCATGCCCTGCTTGCCAATTGCCTGCGACTGACGGTGGGAGCTGCTGAAGAAAACCAGTTGATGCTAACAGCACTGCAACACGCTTTGTGACTCAAAAATTGAAAACGCAACCTTTATGACGACCCAGACTACTGCCTTGCAAAATACCGCCGAATCTGGTGCGCAAGCATTGCCCCGGACTGCCGAGGTATCGCGCAACACCAAGGAGACACAGATTACGGTCAAGGTCAATCTGGATGGAACGGGCCTTTCCAAACTCTCCACCGGCATTGGTTTTTTTGACCACATGCTTGACCAGATAGCCCGCCACGGGCTGATTGACCTGGATATTCTGGCCAAAGGGGATTTGCATATTGATGGTCATCACACCGTGGAAGATGTGGGCATTACGCTGGGGCAGGCGGTGCACAAGGCGGTCGGCGATAAGAGAGGCATTCGACGTTATGGTCATGCGTATGTGCCGCTGGACGAGGCCTTGTCCCGTGTGGTGATTGATTTTTCAGGGCGCCCCGGGCTGGTCATGCATGTGCCGTTCAAGAGCGGCAGTATCGGTAACTTTGACAGCCAGTTGGCTTTTGAGTTCTTTCAGGGATTTGTTAACCATGCCTTTGTCACCTTGCACATTGACAATCTGCGCGGCGAGAATGCCCACCACCAGGCTGAGACCGTGTTCAAGGCTTTTGCCCGGGCCATGCGTTCAGCGCTGGAATTCGATCCACGAGCCACCGGCATGATTCCCTCCACCAAGGGCTCTTTGTAAAACTGATCAGCCTGCTTGCTTTTGGTATCAGCCTAAAATGATGTCGGCCCTCGCTGTGTATATATAGTTCGCTATGATTTATGAGGCAAATCAGGCGACTGTTCAAAACCCCAAGACCAGTCCGAAACAGTCTTCCAAGCCAACCGTGGCGGTGGTTGACTATGGCATGGGTAATTTGCGTTCAGTATCTCAGGCGGTAGTGGCCGCTGCTCGGGGGATGGACATGGAGGTGTTGATCACTTCCAGCCCGGAGGCGGTGCTCGCAGCAGAACGCGTGGTGTTGCCCGGCCAGGGGGCCATGCCTGATTGCATGCGGGAACTGCGCGAGTCCGGCTTGCTCAGTGCCGTGCTTGATGCGGCGGCGAGAAAACCGTTATTCGGCGTCTGCGTGGGTATGCAAATGCTGCTCGATCACAGTGCCGAGGGTGACACGCCAGGCCTGGGACTGATTGGCGGTGAGGTCATCAAATTCGACCTGGCGGGCCGCCTGCAGCCCGACGGGAGTCGCTATAAAGTGCCCCAAATGGGCTGGAACCAGGTGCTTCAGGCGACAGCCCATCCGATCTGGGCGGGTGTTCCGAATCGAAGTTATTTCTATTTTGTGCACAGCTTTTATGCCCGACCGTCTGATGCGCGCCACAACGCAGGCCTGGCAGACTATGGTGGCACCTTCTCGGCAGCGATTGCGCGCGATAATATTTTCGCAACTCAATTTCACCCTGAAAAAAGCGCGGCCCATGGCCTGGCCCTCTACCGAAACTTCTTGCACTGGAATCCCTAAACCGGCTCCAGAAACACCCACTTCCGTTCCCTACTTTGCTGCACCATGCTTTTAATTCCTGCCATTGATTTGAAAGACGGCCACTGTGTTCGCCTCAAGCAGGGCGATATGGATCAGTCCACCACCTTTGGGGAAGACCCCGTTGTGATGGCGCGCCGCTGGGTAGACAAAGGCGCGCGCCGTCTGCATCTGGTTGATCTGAATGGTGCTTTTGCCGGTCAACCCAAGAACGAGATGGCCATCCGTAAAATCCTCAAAGAAGTGGGCAGCGAGGTTGACGTTCAGCTCGGCGGCGGTATCCGGGATCTTGACACCATTGAGCGCTACCTGGACGCCGGCCTGCGCTTTGTCATTATTGGTACGGCTGCCGTCAAGAACCCGGGGTTCTTGCAGGATGCTTGCACGGCATTCGGCGGGCATATCATCGTCGGTCTGGACGCCAAAGGGGGCAAGGTAGCTACTGACGGCTGGAGCAAACTCACACGTCACGAGGTGGTGGATCTGGGGAAAAAATTCGAGGATTACGGCGTCGAGTCCATCATCTACACCGATATAGGCCGGGACGGCATGCTCTCGGGTATCAATATCGCCGCTACAGTCAAACTGGCCCAGGCATTGACGATCCCCGTCATTGCCTCGGGAGGTCTGAGTAACCTGACAGACATTGAGTCTCTCTGCGCCGTCGAAGATGAAGGTATTGAGGGCGTGATCTGTGGCCGGGCCATCTACACTGGTGATCTCGACTTTGAAGCAGCTCAAATACTGGCCGATGAGCTTAACGGCTGAACATTTTGCGCGTTAACCTGAATTAGCCAGCGCCAAGGAGCGCAACCCGTGGGGCCCGCATGGGTCCTGGACTTGCGTTTGGCGGGTAACTCGACACAAGTTTCACCGCTATGCGTCAACAGCCACCACTACAATCGGCGCATGCTTGCCAAACGAATCATTCCTTGCCTGGACGTAACAGGTGGTCGCGTGGTCAAGGGAACCAATTTTGTAGCGCTTCGCGATGCTGGCGATCCGGTTGAAATTGCGGCCCGCTACAACGACCAGGGTGCCGATGAGCTGACCTTTCTGGACATTACCGCCACCAGCGACGAGCGCGATCTGATCCTGCACATCATCGAAGCTGTGGCCTCCCAGGTGTTCATTCCGCTGACCGTGGGTGGCGGGGTGCGTACGGTAGAGGATGTTCGCAGACTGCTCAATGCCGGTGCTGACAAGACCAGCTTTAACTCTGCCGCAATTGCCAATCCGCAGGTGATTCGGGATGCCTCCCGAAGGTACGGTGCGCAGTGCATCGTGGTGGCCATTGATGCCAAGCGCCGCTTCGGCGACGACTTGCTTGACCGGGGCGAGGGCTGGGATGTCTACAGCCACGGTGGACGTAAAAATACCGGTCTGGATGCAGTGAGCTGGGCCAAAGATATGGCCTTGGCCGGGGCCGGGGAAATCCTGCTGACCAGCATGGACCGGGACGGTACCAAAGCCGGTTTTGATCTGGCGCTGACGCGCGCGGTCAGTGATGCTGTGAGCGTTCCGGTGATTGCTTCTGGGGGTGTGGGCAACCTGGATGATCTGGCAGACGGCATCAAGATTGGTGGCGCTGACGCAGTGCTTGCCGCAAGCATTTTTCATTATGGTGAGTTCACCATTGCGCAGGCCAAGGCACGCATGGCGCAGCGTGGCATTGCGGTGCGTCTCTAAGCCACAATCCCGGCATGAACTGGCTAGATGAAATCAAGTGGGATGGGCAAGGCCTGGTGCCGGTGATTGCGCAGGAGGCCAGCAGCCGCGATGTCCTGATGTTTGCCTGGATGAACCGTGAAGCCCTTGAAAAAACGGCGGAGCTGGGCCGCGCGGTTTATTTCAGCCGCTCCCGCAACAAGCTGTGGTTCAAGGGCGAAGAATCAGGCCATGTCCAGACCGTTCATGAGATCCGCATTGACTGTGACAATGATGTCGTGTTGCTGCAAGTATCCCAACTTGGTCACGACCCTGGCATAGCCTGTCACACCGGGCGGCACAGCTGTTTTTTCAGTGTCTTGCGCAATGGTGTCTGGCAGGCCAGCGAGCCGGTTCTGAAGGACCCAGGGTCCATCTATAAACAAGCCTAACTTGCACCTTGACCAGTATGTGCCGTAAATTCTCATCATGAACGGGTTGATATGACTTCCAGTAAATTTGCAGCCGTTCCCGGTACACCTGATTCGCAAGATGCTTTTGTTCGCCTGGCCGGCGTGATAGAAAGCCGTCTGCCTGCCCGAGGAGGTGATCCAGAAAAAAGCTATGTGGCCCGCTTGCTGCATCAGGGGCCTGACGCGTTTCTGAAAAAAATCGGTGAAGAAGCCACTGAAGTCGTCATGGCAGCCAAAGACGCTGACCATGGATCGGACAAAGCCAAAATTATTGGCGAAATGGCTGATTTGTGGTTTCACTGCATGATTGCCCTGGCCCACTATGGTTTAAAGCCTGCTGATGTACTGCATGAACTGGAGCGGCGTGAGGGTACCAGTGGCCTGGAAGAAAAAGCCCTGCGTAAGGTCTTGGCCCGCGAGGGGAATGCGCCTTGAGCCCTGAACCGCAGAACTTTGAGCCCCGAGCTGCAGATGCTCGTGAGCTTGAAAGAGTGCAGTCGCTCACCACCGTGGGTACAGTCAGCTATATCCTGCACCTGATCGTGGCCGTTGGTGCTTTGGTGCCTGGCGCGCAACTCGGTCCGGTTTTGCTGCTTGTGGCCTTGGTGATTGATCTGGTCAAGCGTCAGGATGCGCAGGGCTCCTGGCACGCCTCCCATTTCACCTGGCGCATCCGCACGGTCTTGATTGCAGCATTGCTCTACGCTGTAACAGGGCCCTTGTGGTTTTTATTTGTGTTACCCGGATGGATAGCCTGGATGATGGTCTCGATCTGGTTTTTGTACCGAATCATTAAAGGCATGGTCCGAATGAACAAAGGGCAGCCCATGGAGAGTAAAGATGAGTTCATCTGATCAGTCCCGCGATCCGGATTGCATTTTTTGCAAAATCGTTGAGGGTCGGATCCCTTCCAAAATGGTCTACCAGGATGATGAGATTTATGTCTTTCATGACATAAATCCCTGGGCACCGGTGCATTTTTTGATGATTCCAAAACAACATATTGTCTCGTTCGCGCATCTTGGGCCCCAGGATGCGGCCCTGCTTGGCCGGATGATGGTGCTGGCTCCGCAACTGGCGCTGCAAGAAGGCTGCCGTCCTTACCCGCAAGGCGGCTTTCGCATTGTCAGTAATACCGGCACCGAAGGGGGGCAGGAAGTGCATCACCTGCACATTCACGTTATGGGCGGACCCAGGCCCTGGCTCAAGGGCTAGGCAATGGTGGGGAAGATGTGAAACTTGAGCTTTTGAAGGGATGAATTGTCGCGTTGCGCGACTTGGTCCCTATGCCGTCTAAAATCTGCTAATTCCTTAGGAGTGACTTATGGGTTCTTTTTCAATTTGGCATTGGTTGGTTGTTCTGTTGATCGTTGTGATGGTCTTTGGAACCAAAAAGCTCAAAAACCTTGGCGGCGATCTTGGTGGTGCGGTCAAGGGATTCAAGGACGGCATGAAAGAGGGCGGCACTGGCGCTGCGGCAGAAGAAAAGCCCGGTGCTCCTGCTGCCCAAGTAGCCGCCACAGTTGCGCCGGCTGAAAAAACCACCATTGACGTTGAAGCCAAGCAGAAGTCCTGATGCGCTCTTTTGCCTTAACGGGCTCTTAAGGCAAAAATGATCGATCTGGGTATTTCCAAGATTGCGCTGATAGGTGCGGTGGCATTGATCGTCATTGGACCGGAGAAGTTGCCGCGTGTCGCTCGTACGTTGGGTGCGTTGATCGGTAAAGCCCAACGGTACGTCTCAGACGTCAAATCCGAGGTCAACCGCTCCATGGAGCTCGATGACCTCAAAAAGATGAAGGAAAGCATGGAGGACGCAGCGCGTGATGTGGAGTCCTCTGTTCAGACCCATGCCAGTGACTTCGAAAAAAACTGGGCCGATGCCACCTCCGGCTTGGACTCGACGGCCCTGCAAGAACCCCCACTTGATGTAATGCCCGTCTACAAACACCCCGGCAAGCGCTGGCGCATCAAACAGGGTGCGACACCCAGCTGGTACAAGGCCCATGCGGGTATTCGGACCAAAGCCCTCTCAGGCGCTGCCCGCGTGTCACGGTACCGGCCTCAAAAGCTGAGCTGAATAAACACACGGCTTCCAAGCAATAAAGACATCCGGCATGGCAGAAGATCAAACCAAAACAGATGAATTGGCTGGCACGGAGCAGCCGTTTGTCCAGCACCTGATGGAGTTGCGGGACCGCTTGGTGCGCGCCATGGCTGCGATCGGGGTTGCCGCCATTATTCTGGCGCTTTTCCCTGGCCCGGCAGCCCTGTACGACATCCTGGCAGAGCCACTGGTGGCCCATCTGCCCAAGGGTGCAACATTGATTGCCACCTCGGTGATTTCCCCTTTTATGGTGCCCATCAAAATCATGCTGATGGCCGCTTTTTTACTTGCGTTGCCGGTGGTGCTCTACCAGGTCTGGGCCTTTGTGGCGCCAGGGCTCTACACCCATGAGAAAAAACTGGTGTTGCCCTTGGTTGTATCGAGCTCTGTACTGTTTTTCATTGGTGTTGCGTTCTGCTACTTTTTTGTCTTTGGCCAGGTGTTCAGCTTTATCCAGAGCTTTGCGCCTAAAAGTATTACCGCTGCGCCTGACATTGAGGCCTACCTCAGCTTTGTGCTCACCATGTTCATCGCCTTCGGTCTGGCGTTTGAGGTGCCCATCGTGGTCATCGTACTGGCCCGCATGAATATTGTGAGTATCCAGAAGCTCAAGGACTTCCGCGGTTATTTTGTGGTGCTGGCGTTCATCATTGCCGCCATCGTGACCCCGCCCGATGTGGTGTCTCAACTGGCTCTGGCCATTCCCATGTGCTTGCTTTATGAAATAGGAATCTGGGCGGCGGTACTCTTTATCAAACATACCCAGGCACCTGCTGATACCGAGGCTGCCCAGTCCTGATCCCGGGCAGTTCAGTGACGGATCAGCGTTGTGGTTGCCGGCGTGGCTTGGGGCGCGTGCCAGGTGTAATTTCAACGGTCAGTTTTTTGTCTTGTCGAATCAGCCCGATGGAGGCGGATTGGCCAGGTTTAAGAGCGGCAACTCCGGTAAGTAGCTCGGACACGTTGCTCACGGGCTGATTTGCAACGCTGGCGACAACATCGCCCGGCCGAATCCCCGCCAAGGCAGCAGGCCCATTTTGCAAAACGCCGGTGATGATGACACCTTGGGTTTGTTTCACACCAAATGTTGTGGCCAATTCGGGTGATAGTTCATTGGGCTCAACGCCAATCCAGCCGCGGGTGACCTGGCCTTCTGCAACAATACTTTGAAGAACCATCTTGGCCGTTGAAACCGGGATGGCAAAGCCTATGCCCATGCTGCCGCCCGAGCGGGAGTAAATGGCTGTGTTGATGCCTTGCAGGTTACCCAGGGTATCGACCAACGCGCCACCTGAATTACCCGGGTTGATGGCGGCATCAGTCTGGATGAAATTTTCGAACGTGTTGATGCCCAACTGATTGCGGCCCAGGGCACTCACGATGCCGCTGGTCACGGTTTGACCCACTCCAAAGGGGTTGCCAATGGCAAGCACCTGGTCCCCGACTTGAAGGGTCTCAGAACTTCCCAGGACGATGACCGGCAGCTTGTCGAGTTCAATTTTCAAGACCGCCAGGTCGCTGTCGGGATCCGTGCCAATGACCTTGGCCCGCGCAACACGGTTGTCATTGAGAACGACCTCAATGTCATCTGCCCCTTCAATCACATGGTTGTTGGTCAGGATGTAGCCATTGGCGCTGACGATCACGCCGCTGCCAAGCCCGACCTGGGGTTCGTCAGCCTGATCACCAAAAAAATACTTGAACCAGGGCTCACTGTTGTGCGGATTTTTCCGTGCAGCCTTGCTGGTGTTGATACTCACCACAGCCGGTGCGGCGGTTTTCGCGGCGTTGCGCAGGCTGCCCGGTGGTGCCGGGGCATTGATGTTGGTAGGCGCTTCCAGCACAGATAAGGCCGTTGAAGTCACTGAGCTTTTCCCGATCCAAGCCGGCTTGAGCGTAGCCACAACAAAATAGCTGGCAAGCAAGACAGTGACAACTTGGGAGAACAGTAACCAGGTTCGTTTCATGCCTGAAATTGTAGGGTCCGCCGTGGGATGATCGAAGAATTCATGGACTTACCTTTCAAAATCATTCACATCGAGCCTTTGGCCGCCGCAAAACCGGCTATGGGCGAGCCGTGTAACGGCTGTGGCGTGTGTTGCTTGGTGGCGCCGTGCCCTTTGGGTGTTCTGATATCCCGCCGGCGCCACGGGGCATGTCACGCGTTGAGGTGGGAGCCAGCGTTACAGATGTACCGCTGTGGTGGAATGACTGATCCTTTCTCTGTCACCATGACCGCGCTTCCAGCCCGCTTGGGTCGAGCCAAGCCGTTTCTCGCGCGGGCCATTGCCTCCGTTTTGAGGCGTATGGCCAAACGCTGGATTGCTTCAGGGCAGGGCTGTGATTGCAGCTTGGTGATCGATAAGCCACCAGACAAGCCAGCCCGCGAATTGAACTGACAAACTGTTCGAGAATAAGGACCATGACAAACCGGATGGAATTGACGCGATCGCTGGACGAACTTCTTGTCCCGGAGCGCTTTAAAGACTATGGGCCCAACGGCTTGCAGGTTGAGGGGTGCCTGGAGTTACGTAAGTTGGTCTCTGGCGTGACTGCCAGCTTGGCCCTGATTGAAGCTGCCATTGCTGCGCGTGCTGACGCTATTTTGGTCCACCACGGACTCTTCTGGCGTGGCCAGGATGGCCGTGTGGTGGGCTGGATGAGGCAGCGGTTGGCTTTGTTGCTGGCGCACAACATCAATTTGTATGCTTACCATTTACCGCTGGATGCGCACCCTGAATTGGGTAACAACGCGCAGTTGGGATTGAAGTTGGGTTTGCAGATCAACAGCCGGTTCGGTGACCAGGACCTTGGCTGTATGGGTACAGCAGGTCCACATGGCAATAGCGCCCTGCCCGGCAACGCCCAGCAACTCGCGGTGCAGATAGAATCCCTAACAAAGCGGACCGTAACCCTTGTTGGGTCAAGATCTAAAGCTATTAAAAATATAGCGTGGTGCACCGGTGGTGCACAGAATTTTTTTGAACCCGCCATTGCTGCCGGTGCCGATGTATTCATTACCGGGGAGATTTCAGAGCCTCAGGCGCATCTCGCCCGCGAAACCGGGGTGTGCTTTATTGCCTGCGGTCATCATGCCAGTGAACGCTATGGCGCACCTGCCGTAGCTTCTTTTGTTGCATCCCAATTAGGGCTGGATCATGAATTTATCGATATTGACAATCCAGCCTGATTTACCCGATTGAATCTGGGACCTTGCAGTACATGAAAAAGGCAATCGCCATCACCATGGGGGATGCGGCCGGCATCGGGCCCGAGATCATCGTTCAGGCCTTTCGCCAGGCGCCCGAAGTCACGCAGGGTTGTTTTGTTGTGGGTGATCTCAAAACCATTGCACGGGCAGCGCATCTCATCGCAGGCTGCGAATCTTCCGTCTTGTCTGTGGCGCTCATCCAAACACCCGATGAAGCCTTGGAGCTAGGGCCGAACTGCTTGCCTCTGCTACAAATAATGGAGCTAAAAACCCAGACTGCATATGGAGAAATCAGTGGGGAGTCGGGTAAGTTCGCGGGTGACTGTGTGGTTTGGGCTGCTCAGGCGGCCCTGCGCGGTGAAATTGCCGCGTTGGTGACCGCGCCTCTGAACAAGGAGGCGCTCGCTGCCGGGGGTGCGCCCTATGACCAGTTTGCCGGTCACACTGAACTTATACAGGCTCAGGCCGCAGCTTTTTTGGGCTGCCCGGTCGCAGAACTGCCGGTTCGCATGATGTTGGCCAATGACGAGTTACGCACTGTGCTGGTCAGTATTCACGTGTCTCTGCGGCAGGCGCTGGACGCTGTTACCCCGGAGAGGGTGCTCGAGACGATTCAGATTTCTCATGACTCACTGTCCACTTTGCTGGGTCGCGCACCCAGGCTTGCCGTGGCAGGCCTCAATCCGCACGCCGGTGAGGGCGGTTTGTTCGGCCGAGAGGAAATTGACATCATTGAACCGGCGATTTGTCACGCCCAAGCCATGGGCATAGCGGTCAGTGGACCATTTGCGCCCGATACTGTTTTCATGCGTGCACGTGCTCAGCCCGGACTTGCGCGCGTGTTTGATGGTGTGATTGCCATGTATCACGATCAGGGCCTGATCCCGGTAAAGTACTTGGGTGTTGAGAAAGGCGTGAACGTTACCTTGGGCTTGCCACTGATCCGGACCAGCCCGGACCATGGAACCGCGTTTGACATTGCCGGAACTGGAAAAGCCAAACCGGATAGCCTGATAGAAGCCATTCGCTTGGCGCGTCAATTTGTTTCCAGTCAAATCAATTAGTGGTCACATCAGCGGGGAAATGGACACGGTGCCGGGGGACATGACGGAGCGTCAGCTACAATTGCAAGCTGGACACGGCTGGTAAACCAGCGGGTATTGGCAGAATAAATTAAGGTTTTTCATGAGCGAAACACTTGCAGATACAGGCCAGATGGACGCCAGCAAACGCACGTGGTTAATTGCCACCGGTTGTGCAGGCGCAATAGGTGGTGCGGCTGTTGCCGTCCCTTTTATCAGTTCATTTCAGCCTTCTGAGCGGGCCAAGGCTGCGGGTGCCGCAGTTGAAGTGGATATTTCTGCGCTCAAGCCGGGTGAAAAGCTCACCGTCGAATGGCGTGGCAAGCCAGTCTGGATCATTAAACGAACACCTGAGCAGCTTGAAAGTCTCAAAAAGTCTGAGGATCAGCTTGCCGACCCGAAGTCTGAGCGTAAGCCTGGTGAACTGACCCCGGAGTACGCCAGAAATGAAGCTCGGTCGATTAAACCTGAAATTATGGTTGCAGTTGGCATTTGTTCCCATCTGGGTTGCTCACCCTCAGACAAGTTCCAAACGGGTGCGCAGCCATCTTTGCCGGATGATTGGCAAGGCGGTTTTCTGTGCCCATGCCACGGCTCCACTTTTGACATGGCTGGTCGTGTTTTCAAGAACAAGCCTGCCCCTGACAATCTTGAAGTCCCGCCGCACATGTATCTTTCCGACAGCAAGTTGCTGATCGGTGAAGACAAAAAAGCCTGAAATTAAAGCCAACCGGAGTACTCGATGGCTGTCATGAAAGAAATTTCCCCCAACGCCCCTGCTGCTCAAAAGCTGCTTAACTGGGTCGATAACCGCTTCCCGGCCACCAAGCTGTGGAACGACCATATGGGCCAGTATTACGCGCCCAAGAACTTCAACTTCTGGTACTTTTTTGGTTCACTGGCATTGCTGGTTCTGGTGATCCAGATTGTGACCGGCATATTTCTGGTCATGCATTACAAGCCGGATGCCGCCCTGGCGTTTGCTTCAGTGGAATACATCATGCGCGATGTACCCTGGGGCTGGCTGGTGCGCTACATGCACTCCACCGGTGCCTCTGCGTTTTTCGTTGTGGTTTATCTGCACATGTTCCGTGGTTTGATCTATGGCAGTTACCGAAAGCCGCGTGAGCTGGTCTGGATTTTTGGTTGTGCCATTTTCCTGTGTCTGATGGCTGAAGCTTTTATGGGCTATCTGCTTCCCTGGGGCCAGATGAGCTACTGGGGCGCACAGGTTATTGTCAATTTGTTTGCTGCCATTCCATTTGTTGGCCCGGATCTGGCATTGCTCATTCGCGGTGACTATGTGGTGGGCGATGCCACACTTAACCGCTTCTTTGCTTTTCACGTCATTGCGGTGCCACTGGTTTTGCTGGGCCTGGTCGCTGCCCACATCATTGCTCTGCATGAAGTGGGCTCCAACAACCCGGATGGCGTTGAAATCAAAGGCCCCGATGCGCCGAAAGATGCCAACGGCCATCCCCTGGACGGTATTCCCTTCCACCCCTATTACTCGGTTCATGACCTCATGGGTGTGAGTGTTTTCCTCATGGTGTTTACAGCCATCATCTTTTTTGCGCCGGAGTTTGGTGGCTACTTCCTTGAGTACAACAACTTCATTCCGGCAGACCCGCTCAAGACCCCTGCGCACATAGCTCCTGTCTGGTATTTCACGCCTTACTATTCCATGTTGCGTGCTATCACCAGTGAAATGATGTACGTGTTGATCGCCTGTATCCTCGGCGCAGCACTGTTCAGTGCAGTCAAATTCAAGATGCCTGTCATTTTCAAGGCCGGGATTGTCGGGGCTGCTGTTGCTGCTTCCGCCATGATGTTGGCCATTGATGCGAAGTTCTGGGGTGTTGTTGTGATGGGCGGCGCTGTGATTATTCTGTTTTTTCTGCCATGGCTTGATTACAGCCCTGTCAAGTCGATCCGCTATCGCCCGAACTGGCACAAGTACATGTACGGTATTTTTGTTATCAACTTTGTCGTGTTGGCCTATCTTGGGGTTCAACCACCCTCCTATATTGGCGAGCGCGTGTCTCAAGTTGGCACACTCTTTTACTTTGGCTTCTTCCTGCTGATGCCCTGGTGGAGTCGAATTGGTGAACCCAAACCAGTGCCAAGCCGTGTGACTTTCGCTGCCCACTGAGACGGAGATAAGAACATGAAAAAAATAATTCTCGCTTTATATCTGGCTTTCGGCTTTGCAACCCTCTCGCATGCGGCAGGCGGCGAGAGCATCGCTTGGGACAAGGCGCCCAATAAAACAAACGACCTCACTGCACTGCAAAATGGTGCCAAGGTGTTCGTCAACTACTGCCTGAATTGCCACAATGCCGCCTACATGCGCTTTAACCGCCTGGAAGACATAGGCCTCACTCGTGAACAGATCAAGGACAATCTGCTTTTCACCACGGACAAAATCGGTGAAACCATGAAGGCCAACATTGATCCCAAGCAGGCCAAAGATTGGTTTGGAGGCAATCCTCCCGACCTGACCGTTATTTCCCGCTCTCGCGCATCTTTCGGCCAAGGTAGCGGTTCTGACTACCTGTACACCTACTTGCGCACCTATTATCTGGACGAGACCAAGCCTACGGGCTGGAACAATCTGGCTTTTCCCAATGTGGGCATGCCCCACGTACTTTGGGAACTGCAAGGAAAACGCAAACCCATCTACGATGTCAAGATGGAACACGGCCACGAGGTCAAGGTCTTCAAAGGCTGGGAACAGATTACCCCTGGCACCATGAGCCCTCTGGAATACGATCAGACCATTGGCGATCTGGTCAGTTATTTGCAATGGATGGGTGAACCCGCACAAAACACACGTGTTCGTGTTGGCGTTTGGGTTTTGATCTTTTTGCTGATCTTGACGATTTTTGCTTGGCGCTTGAACGCTGCCTACTGGAAAGACGTCAAGTAAACAGGCACCGATCCTGACCCGGCACGGCGTGTCAGTTCAGGATTGCTCAGAGTGGGTTGCTGAAGCGACTCACTCTTTTTGATTTTTAGGAGTCCCCAACATGATGGTTCTGTACTCAGGAACAACCTGCCCCTTTTCTCACCGCTGCCGATTCGTACTTTTCGAGAAAGGCATGGACTTCGAAATCCGTGATGTCGACCTGTATAACAAACCTGAAGACATCAATGTGATGAACCCTTACGGCCAGGTTCCTATTCTGGTGGAGCGTGATCTGATTCTGTACGAGTCCAATATCATCAATGAGTACATTGACGAGCGCTTTCCCCACCCCCAGTTGATGCCAGGTGACCCGGTAGATCGGGCCAGGGTCAGGTTGTTTCTGCTGAACTTTGAAAAAGAGCTTTTTGTGCATGTTTCCACTGTGGAGTCCCGTGCCGCTAAAGCCAATGAGAAACTGCTTGAGAAAGCGCGTTCGCATATCCGTGATCGATTGACGCAGTTAGCCCCGGTGTTCCTGAAAAACAAATTCATGCTGGGCGATAACTTTTCCATGCTGGATGTTGCCATAGCGCCGCTGTTATGGCGACTCGACTATTACGGAATTGAGCTGAGCAAAAATGCAGCCCCCTTGCTCAAGTACGCTGAGAGAATTTTCTCCCGTCCGGCTTACATCGAAGCACTGACGCCATCAGAGAAAGTCATGCGTAAATAATTGTTGCAGGCTGTTTGATGCTGGACAAAATCGCCACCACACCGACCCGTCCTTACCTCATTCGTGCATTGCATGAGTGGTGTACGGACAACGGGCTCACCCCATATGTGGCGGTGATGGTTGACCCTTCCGTACAGGTTCCGCGTGAATACGTGAAAGACGGAGAAATTGTTCTCAACGTCAGTCTGGATGCAACCAGCTCACTTGCGCTAGGCAATGAATTCATTGAGTTCAAAGCGCGTTTTGCTGGTGTTTCCCGTGATATTTCGGTGCCCATCAACCGTGTGATTGCCATATATGCCCGCGAGAACGGTCAAGGCATGGCCTTTCCGCTTGAGGCCACCAATGAGGCGGAAGCTACCCCGCCGGAAGTGGTTGGACTCGATCAAGCCACGGGCCATTCGCGTTCAGATGCAAAGCAGCCTCAACTGGCCAGAGTCGACACCCACCAGAAAGACGATCACGCCGATGGCGAGCCCAATCCGCCCCGGCCCGGTGGTGGCGCACGACCGGCTTTGAAACGAGTCAAGTAGCTCACGTTAGAATAAACCCCGTGCCGCTTTAGCTCAGTTGGTAGAGCAACCGCCTTGTAAGCGGTAGGTCGTCAGTTCGAATCCGACAAGCGGCACCATTTGGCTGGTATCAACATGACCAAAACCCACATAACCCGCCTCCTTCACGGTAGAGCGGGTTTTTCTTTATCCGCGAAGCTGAATTGTGGCTCTAGGGTAGTGCTTTTGTGATTACAAAAAGATTACTGTTGTATCCATCCGTTTCAACGCAAAGTCTTTGCGATTAAAATAGTCTCAGGTTTTTGAAACTTGAACCTTTATCCGGATCGCGTTAACTTCCCAGCCCTTGGCCTGAAGTGCGAGCAGTAGCGTAGGTAGGATTTGACGAATTTTTGCGCCTGCGGCATTGCCTTTCACAATCAGGCACCATACCAGACCGTCAATAGGCCCGGCAGTCACTGAATTCTGCAAGGGCAATGGAATGTGCGGCTTGATCGCCTTGAGCCTTGCCAGCGAGTCGTCACTGAGTTGTGTCAGTCGTGCCAGGCTAGGCGATTCTTGGGTTGCCTGCAGCAGCGTGACGGATTGGTGGCGCCGGTTCATGGGTGGATTTTCTGAAGGAGTAGCAAGTGCATTTGATTATCACGGATGCTTGGCTAGCCAAAAGCAAGGCGATCTATTTGACTGGCGGCAAGTTGCTGGTGGCTGGTTTGGTTGTGTCACTGACGCTGATGCTGGTGGCTGCTGGTATGTACCATTGGGTTTTCCTCAAGGGCGCACGTGAGGGCTGGCCTGTTGTGGGTACATTGCTTCGGCTCGTAGTGAAGGATGAATTTGAGCAGCGCGATCGCTTCATTCGCGCTAACTTGGACGTGATGGCCCAGAAGCTGGGCGAAATGCAGGCCAAATTGACGCAGCTTGAATCCTTGGGTGAGCGGGTTTCCGGTCTGGCTGGCATCAATCCCAACGAGATCAAAAGCAAACCTGCACAGGGTGGTGTGTTGGTCACTGGGCGTTCCCTGACCCTGGATGAATTGCAGACCACCTTGGCTGATCTGGATCGACTTACCGGACAGCGAACCGACCTGATGTCAGTGGTGGAGTCCCGCCTGTTCGAGCAAAAAATCCGCAATATGATGGTCCCGACGCAGCAACCGGTTTCAGTGGGAACGCTGGGCTCTGCATTTGGTTGGCGTATCGATCCGTTCACAGGGCGCTCAGCCCTGCACACGGGCATCGATTTTCAGGCGGATACGGGTACGCCAATTCTGGCCGCCGCAGGCGGCGTGGTTGTAGCCCAAGAGAACCATCTTTTTTACGGCAACATGGTTGAAGTGGATCACGGCAAAGATCTTGTCACAAGATACGCTCACGCTTCCAAGGTATTCGTCAAGAAGGGCGACCTGATCAAGCGAGGTCAAAAAATTGCCGAGGTGGGCAACACTGGACGCTCCACGGGACCGCACTTGCACTTTGAAGTGCTGGTTCGCGGGGTTCAGCAAGACCCGCAGAAATTCCTGACCGCTGGTAAAAACCTGCCTGGTGTCCCGCTGACTCAGGTGGCTCAAGCAGGGCCATCTGGGACGCCAGTACAGAACCTGCCTGCTCAGGCTACGACTCAAGTGCAGGTGCCGGCCCCAGTGTCTATCCCCGCGACGCCAGCAGCGGCGCCGACGGGTAACCCGGCGCAAAGGTAAAATCATTTTTCTTGTCTGGTTAACACGAAGAATTTGCCATTAAGGCTGGCTTCGCGTTGCTGTGACCATTTTCTCTTCGGATTCAAAAAGGATAGCGCAGTATTGTTTCCCACCAAGGGCTAACAGGCATGTGTTGTATAAATGGCGACCAATTTCCTGACCAAAATATTCGGCAGCCGCAACGACCGGTTGCTCAAGCAGTACCGTAGCGCGGTAGTCCGTATCAATGCACTTGAGGCTCAATATGAACAATTGAGCGATGACGAGTTGCGCGGCAAAACTCAGGACTTCCGCGACAGGATTGCCAGGGGTGAAACGCTTGACAGCCTTTTAACTGAAGCGTTTGCCGTAGTACGCGAGGGCTCCAAACGCGTCATGAAAATGCGGCACTTTGACGTGCAGTTGATGGGTGGCATGGCGCTGCACAACGGCAAAATCTCTGAGATGGGTACCGGTGAAGGCAAAACCCTGACAGCCACATTGCCGGTTTACCTGAACGCGCTGACGGGTAACGGCGTTCATGTGGTAACCGTCAACGACTACCTGGCCAGCCGCGATGCCCAGTGGATGGGTCGTCTCTACACCTTCCTGGGCTTGACTGTTGGCATCAACCTGCCCCAGGTTCCGCGTGAGGACAAGCAGGCCGCATACCGTGCGGACATCACCTACGGTACCAACAATGAGTATGGTTTTGATTACCTGCGAGACAACATGGTCTACGAGGCTGCTGACCGGGTGCAGCGCGGTCTTAACTACGCCATTGTCGATGAGGTGGATTCAATTCTGATTGACGAAGCTCGTACGCCGCTCATCATCAGCGGTCAGGCCGAGGACCATACCGACCTGTATATCGCCATCAACAAGGTGGTGCCCAAATTGTCCAAGCAGGAAGGTGAAGCAGACCCACGCACGGGTGAAGGGGTGATCAAGGCGGGTGACTTCACATTGGACGAGAAAACTCAGCAGGTTTTTCTGACCGAGCAGGGCCATGAGAATGCAGAGCTACTGCTGGGCGCAGCCGGCCTTCTGCCGGCCGGCGCCAGTCTCTATGACCCGTCCAATATCACCCTTGTGCACCACCTCTATGCGGCCTTGCGCGCCAACAATTTGTTCCACCGCGATCAGCACTACGTGGTTCAGAATGGAGAAATCGTCATCGTGGACGAGTTCACCGGGCGTTTGATGACCGGTCGTCGCTGGAGCGATGGTCTGCATCAGGCTGTGGAAGCCAAAGAGGGCGTCCAGATCCAGGCGGAGAACCAGACGCTGGCATCCATCACGTTTCAAAACTATTTCCGGCTTTACAGCAAGTTGGCAGGAATGACCGGTACGGCCGATACCGAAGCCTACGAGTTCCAGGAAATCTATGGCTTGGAAACAACCGTGATTCCACCGAATCGTCAGAGTCGACGCGATGACCAGCTCGACCGTGTTTACAAGACGACGCGTGAAAAATACGAAGCAGCCATTCAGGATATTCGAGAATGTTACGAGCGTGGCCAACCTGTGCTGGTGGGAACGACCTCAATTGAAAATTCTGAAATCATTGCCCAGTTGCTGGGGAAAGAAAAACTTCCGCATCAGGTCTTGAATGCCAAGCAACACGCCCGCGAGGCGGACATCATTGCCCAGGCGGGTCGATCAAAGATGATCACCATTGCGACCAATATGGCAGGGCGAGGTACTGACATCGTCCTCGGGGGCAGCATCGAGAAAGCGATTCAGGCGGTCGAGACAGATCCGCTACTTGACGAGTCAGCCAAAAAGATCAAGGTTGACGCGATACGCACACAGTGGATGCAAGACCATGAGCACGTGAAATCTTTAGGTGGTCTGCGAATCATTGCCACTGAGCGGCATGAGTCCCGGCGCATTGACAACCAGTTGCGCGGACGTTCGGGGCGCCAGGGTGATCCCGGATCCTCCCGGTTTTACCTGAGCCTTGACGATGCCTTGATGCGAATTTTTGCGGGTGACCGCGTCAAGTCCATCATGGACCGCCTCAAAATGCCCGAAGGCGAGGCTATCGAGGCTGGCATTGTGACGCGCAGTATTGAAAGCGCCCAACGCAAAGTCGAAGCGCGCAATTTCGACATGCGCAAACAGTTGCTGGAATATGACGACGTCTCTAATGACCAACGCAAGGTGATTTACCAGCAGCGCAACGAAATTCTTGACGCGGCTGATCTTGACGCCCAGATCGCTTCATTGCGAGAAGGCTGCTTCGCGGATCTGGTTCGTAGCTTCGTGCCCGCTGAATCGGTTGAAGAGCAGTGGGACATTGCTGCTCTGGAAAAAGTATTGACGGATGAATGGCAAATGAGTATTGCCTTGGCGCAAGAGATTAACGATGCCAGCGCCATCACCGACGAGGAAATTCTTGAACGTGTGCAGACGACTGCCAACGCGACATTCCAGGCCAAACTCGAACTCGTGGGCGCTGCCAATTTCCTCCAGTTTGAACGCATGGTTTTGCTGCAGAGCATCGACACGCATTGGCGTGAGCACCTGAGTGCACTCGACTATCTTCGTAAAGGGATTCATTTACGGGGCTATGCACAGAAGCAGCCCAAACAGGAGTACAAGCGCGAAGCATTTGAGCTTTTCGGGCAATTACTGGACTCCGTCAGGGATGAGGTAACCAAGGTGTTGATGACGGTCAAGGTGCAGTCAAGCGAGCAACTGGAGCAAGCCGCACAAGCTATGGAGAGTCGTGCTGAACAGATCGCCAATGTCTCCTACACCGCTCCGACCGAAACCGGCGAGGCACAGACAACCTTTGATGAAACCACTTTGGGGGAGGCACTTAAACGCCCTGTTGTTGCCCGCGTAGGCAGGAACGACCCCTGTCCCTGCGGCAGCGGCAAGAAGTACAAGGTATGCCACGGTAAGTTGGCTTGAGGCGCACATATGCCAGTCAATCTTTCAGCCCCTCATGCTGCTGACCTGTTGAATATTCCCGGTGTTCGCATCGGTATTGCACAAGCGGGTATACGCAAGGCCAACCGCAAGGATTTGACGGTGGTCGTCATTGACGAAGGCGCCTCGGTTGCTGGCGTTTTCACGCAAAACCGCTTTTGTGCGGCGCCTGTTCAGGTGTGCCGCAGCCACTTTGCCGCAGGTAACGGAATCCGAGCCATGGTTATCAACACCGGCAATGCCAACGCAGGTACCGGTGAGGAGGGGCTTGCGCGGGCCCAAGGCACCTGCGAGTCATTGGCTCGATTGCTCGGTATTGGAGCAGACCAGGTGCTGCCTTTTTCTACGGGCGTCATCATGGAGCCCTTGCCCCATGAGCGTATTGCTGCAGGCTTGCCTGTGGCGCTGGCAGATCTGCGGCCTGATAACTGGCTGAGTGCGGCCGAAGGTATCATGACCACCGACACACTGCCCAAGGCCTGCAGCCGGCAGTTGAAAATTGGCGAAACAACGGTCAGTATCAGCGGCATTAGCAAAGGTGCAGGCATGATCCGCCCTAATATGGCCACCATGCTGGGCTTTATGGCCACTGACGCTTGCGTGAGTCAGGCAGTCATGCAGCAATTGGTGCGTGAAATTGCAGACGGCTCGTTCAACCGCGTTACGGTTGATGGCGACACCTCGACCAACGACTCTTTTGTGATCATTGCCAGCAACAAGGCCCCGCATGCGCCGATTGAGTCCCTGCAAAGCCCCGAGGGCCAGCAACTTAAAGCCGCCATGCTGGAAGTGGCCCAAAATCTGGCTCAGGCCATTGTGCGCGATGGCGAAGGCGCAACCAAATTCATTACTGTCAAGATTGAAGGCGGTGCCAGTTCACAGGAATGTCTCAAGGCGGCTTATGCCATTGCCCATTCACCCCTTGTCAAGACCGCTTTTTACGCCAGTGACCCGAACCTGGGGCGCATCTTGGCTGCCGTGGGATACGCGGGCATCGACGACCTGGATCAGACTGGCATAGACCTGTTTCTTGATGAAGTGCATGTGGCGGTCAAAGGCGGCAGAAACCCGTCCTACCGTGAAGAAGATGGCCAGCGGGTCATGAAGCAAAGCGAAATTACGGTTCGTGTGGGATTGGGCCGGGGCAGTTTTTCTGAAACCGTCTGGACCTGCGATTTCAGCCACGACTACGTCTCCATCAACGCCGATTACCGGTCCTGAGCCATGAATGACGCTTTTGAGCGAATGCTAAACCGCGTCGAGATGTTGATCTCGCGTATTGAGTCCATCCTGCCGCAGCCCTTGCACCAACCCGATTGGAATGCTTCAATTGCCTACCGCTACCGCAAGCGCAGCTCTGGCCATGGGAGACTCGAGCCAGTGCGTCACGTCGGGAAAATGTCGCTCGATGCACTCAAAGAAATCGGGCCGCAAAAAGAAAAAATTCAGCGTAACACCTTGCAGTTTGTCCAGTCTAAACCGGCCAACAATGTGTTGCTTACGGGTGCTCGAGGAACCGGTAAATCGTCCCTCATCCGTGCTTGTTTGCACGCTTATGCAGCACAGGGCTTGCGTTTGATTGAGGTTGACAAGGCTGATTTGACCGATCTGCCCGATATTGTCGAAACTGTTTCAGAGCGGCCTGAGAAGTTCATCATTTTTTGCGATGACTTAAGCTTTGAAGACGGTGAAGCGGGCTACAAGGCACTAAAGTCCATTCTTGATGGCTCGGTCGCAGCCACTACACCCAATGTACTCATCTATGCCACCAGCAACCGGCGACATTTGTTGCCTGAGTACATGCAAGACAACCTTAGCTATACCCACACAGATGACGGCGAAGTGCATCCCGGTGAAGTCGTGGAGGAAAAGATTTCATTGTCCGAGCGCTTTGGCCTGTGGGTCAGCTTCTATCCTTTCAGTCAAAACGAATATCTGACCATCGTGGCGCAGTGGCTTTCTTCCTTTGACGTCGATTTAAAAGCCATTGAGTCAGCCAAGCCTGAAGCGCTGGTTTGGGCCCTTGAGCGTGGCTCACGCAGTGGCCGAGTGGCGTATCAGTTTGCTCGGGACTATGCGGGCAGGCACCATCAACCAGCGGCATGAGAGCAGCGCAGCCCTTGGTGGCCGACCCGGAGCGGGTGCGCGAAGGTCCGGCTGACAGGTCGTTAACCCAGGTTGCAGTCGGTGTGCTGATCCGGCCGGACGGTCATTTTTTATTGACATCCCGGCCTGCAGGAAAAGTTTACGAGGGGTTCTGGGAATTCCCCGGTGGCAAACTGGAACCCGGTGAAACCGTATCTGAAGCACTCAAACGCGAGTTGCGCGAAGAATTAGGTATCGAGATTGTTGATGCACAGCCTTGGCGGCAAGAGACCGTGGACTATCCTCACGCATTGGTAAGACTGAATTTTTGCAAGGTGCTGACCTGGACCGGTGAGTTGCAGATGCGTGAAGGGCAACACTATTCCTGGGAGCAACTGCCGGTTCTTGTGGTGCCGGTGTTGCCTGGGACCGTTCCTGTGCTGCAGTGGTTAGCGCAAGAAAAGCAGTTTTGTGGCGCTACGCATTCAATAGCGTAAACCGTAGCAGACAAGAGGACTTAGGTCGAATCAGTTACTGAATTTTGGGGTCCGCCAAAGCCGAGCCGCCAAAAGCGGTCTCATCTTGTGGTTCTTCTGCCGCCATGCGGAAATGTTCGCTGGACCAAGCACCGAAATCTATACTTTTGCAGCGTTCGCTGCAAAAAGGACGAAAGGGATTTGAGACCGCGTAAACACTGTCTTTCTTGCATGTGGGGCAGGTGACCAGTTTGGTGTCCATGATGTTTATATTGGCTGATTCACACGTTTCAAGAACAGAGCGTTAACTCCAGCGTCTGGTCATCGTTGCTGCCTTGCAGGTGGTCATCATCTCCTTGCTGCATCATTCGGATCGACACCATCAGGCGGTTGCCACTGATCTCGGGGATCAATCCCGAAACCGGGTCAATTGCCAGGCGCAGCAGGTGAAAGGTTCTTCCTTGAGGAAGGTTCTGCTGAAAATGCCCGCCAGAGGCAATCACTTTTTGAGCCGAACCGGAATCACGAAGAAGTTTAAGCAGCACATAGATGGAGTCAGCCAAGGGGGAGAGCGGCACAATCCAGCGGGATAAGCTCTCTTGGCGCTTATGGCTGCTGAGATGCTGCCAGGCAAAATAGGCTGGCAAATCAAACTCACACGTGCCGCCCGGAATCCCGATTCGGCTGCGTATGCCCATCAACCAGTCATTCTCTGTGAGCGAATGCCCGACTTTACCGGGCAAACCGTTGAGCTGCATGAAGCACGATTCAAGCCTTTGAATAACCTCATCAAGTACACCCTGGGCAATGGCTGGGTTGTCTCTGTAGGTGCTCAGAATCTGCTTCTGTTTTTCAAGGTCTTTGAGTACATCGGACTTCAAATCAGCGCGGGCCCCAACGTCCATAATCTCGAAGATGGTGGCCAGCGCAAAATGATGGTCAAGCGGGTCGTCCCGGGATACCAGTTCGGCCAAGCGGAGAAAGAGATGTTCCAGCCGCAGATACGTGCGGATACGCTCGTTGAAGGGGTACTCGTAGATAATCACGCTGTTTTTTCCGGTGGCCGAATCATAGCCCGAAGTGGCTTGAGATTTGCAGGACTTGCAGGCTTAAATCCCTCAGGCTCAGTCCCGAATTGAATATCACAGTATCCGCAGAAGCCAGCCGGGTTAAACGACTGGCCTGACTTTCAATAATTTTTTCAACCGCCATGCGATCCAAGCCGCTTCGGGCCATGGTGCGCGCAATCTGCTCTTCCAGTGTGCAGTCAATCACCACCACCGAATCAACATCTTGTCGCCAGTGTGCAGATTCAACCAGCAAGGGGACATCAAAAACGAGACAACGCTGTCCGTTGCTTATTGCGCTCTGTTCCTGGCGTTGCGTTTCAATTCTGACCAGGGGGTGAATAATCGCTTCCAAACGCTGGCGTGAATGGGGGTCTGCAAAGATTCGCTCTCGCATGCGAGAGCGATCAAGTTGGCCATCTCCGGTGATGAAATTGTCACCAAACTGTTCCCTGATGGCCCCAATGGCAGCTCCCTGACTTGCTGTAGTGCTGCGGGAAATGGCGTCTGCATCAATCACGGCGGCTCCCAGTCCGGCCAGCATGCCTGCCACCGTACTCTTACCGCTGCCGATACCCCCTGTAAGTCCTAAGCGGATCATGCTTTAGTGCATCAGGGAAGAAAAAGGGAATGCAATTGGTAGCAACTGTGCGAGTTTGCCGGGGCCCAGTAACAGGCAGAGCAAGCCGGCGCCTGCCAGAAAAGGGCCGAAAGGGATCGGGGTGTCCATTTGGGAGATTCTTTTGACGATCAGCAAGATGATTCCAATCGCAGATCCTACTAGAGATGAAAGCAGAATGATGGCCAGCACATGTTCAGAACCGAACCATACGCCCAATGCGGCGAGTAATTTGAAATCCCCATGGCCCATGCCCTCCTTGTTTGTCACCAAGCGGTAGGCATGGTGGAGCAGCCATAGGCTCAGGTAGCCTGCAACCGCGCCCCAAATAGCCGACTTCAGAGGGACTGTCCACCCTGCTGCGGCAGCGATTAAGCCCAGCCAGAGCAGGGGGTAATTGAGGCTGTCAGGCAGCAACTGCGTGTCAAAATCGATGAAGAATTGCGCAATCAAAATAGCAGCAAAAACAGCCCAGATCAAACCTTGCAATGTGAGCCCGTAGTGGTGTGCTGTGACTGAAAAAACGGCGCCTGTCAATAACTCTACGGCAGGATAGCGCAGGCTGATCGCTGTTTTACACACAGAACATTTACCGCGCAGCACCAGATAACTGAGTACAGGAATGTTTTCATACCAGGCAATCAGATGGCCGCACGTGCGGCATCGTGAACGCGGCAACCAAAGGCTGAACGGCGGCAGTTGCTCCAGCGCCTTGGCCAATGAGATATTGGCGGCAGCAAGCTGATTGGCATCTGTCGCAGACAAGCCGGTTACTCTGCCAATCTCTTGGGCGTCACTAAGCCATTCGCAGGAATCTCTTAGCCACTGTCGTTCAAGAATCAGCGGTAAACGGTAGATCACCACATTGAGGAAACTGCCGATCAGCAAACCTACCAGCCCTGCGATGACCGGGACTGCCCAGGATGCACCTTCGAGCATCAAACGACCTGCCCGAGTTTGAAGATGGGCAGATACATGGCAATAACAATGCCACCGATCAAGCCGCCTAAGCAAACAATGATGATGGGCTCCATCAGACTGGAAAGTCCAGCGACCATTTCGTCAACTTCGGCCTCGTAAAAATCGGCCGATTTACTGAGCATGTGGTCTATTGAGCCGGACTCTTCCCCGATGGCGCACATTTGCAGCACCATGCTGGGAAACAAGTTGGCGTTTGTCATTGCGTTTGTCAGGCTGGTTCCGGTTGCAACTTCCTGTTGAATTTTTTCGGTTGCAATCTCGTAAACGGAATTCCCAGCAGCGCCTCCCACTGAATCAAGTGCCTCGACCAATGGCACGCCGGCAGCAAACATGGTCGCCAAAGTGCGCGTCCACCTGGCAATGCACGATTTATTGATCAAGCTGCCGAAAACCGGAACCTTGAGGATGATGCGATCCATCGCATGCTGCACATTCTCATTGCGCCTCCAGGCCTGCATAAAAAAATAGATTCCGCCGCCAATTGCGCCAAACATCAGCCACCAGTAACTCACAAAGAACTCGCTCATGGCAATGACCACCAATGTGGGAGCGGGCAAATCCGCACCAAATGAGCTGAATACCTCCTTGAATGCTGGAATCACAAAGATCATGATCACGGTGACCACCACAAAAGCCACAACCATCACCGCGCTTGGGTACATCAAAGCTGACTTGATCTTGGATTTGATAGCCTCGGTTTTTTCCATGTAGATGGCGAGTCGCTCAAGCAACTGGTCCAGAATGCCGGCTTGTTCACCGGCCTCAACCAGATTGCAATACAGGCTATCAAAATGCATCGGAAATTTTCGAAACGCAACACTGAGGGAGGTGCCCGTTTCCACGTCGGTTCGAATGTCATTGAGAAGCTTGGTCACGTTGGCATTGGCGTTGCCGCGGCCTACGATGTCAAAGGCTTGCAGCAAAGGCACGCCTGCTTTCATCATTGTGGCTAGCTGCCGGGTAAAAATGGAAAGGTCTTTGCGCTTGATGGCTTTGCCCATGCGCACGCTTGGTTTTTTGATTTTGCTGGCAAGAATGCCTTGTCTACGCAAGGCGGTTTGAACCTGGTTCTCGCCAGCAGCCCGCGACTCGCCCCGAACCAGCTTGCCATTGCGGTCCTTGCCTTCCCACTCAAATACAAATTCCTTGACTTTTTTGGAACTTACCTGTGCCATCATGTACCCCCTGCGCATTAATTATTGTGGCTTACTCATCGTGGTTAAAGCAGTTTATTCAAGTCAAGGGCAAACCATATTCATGGGGGCGTCTGCTTTGACTTGCCAGGTGGAATTAGCGCGAGACCGTAATTTGGCAGAGCAACGGTTTGGCTTCTCACATAAATGGCAATGTCTTTGGCAGGTGTTTGCCGATTAGAAAAGTTTCAAAGCTTTAATGCGTGCATCATCGCCGATAGTCGGATCGATGTAAATCTGAATCAGGCTGCCAATAGGCAACGTTAAGATCAGAAGAAACCACAAACCACAAACGCGAAAGCGACAGGTTTTGAATTTTGTACCGGGGTATTCCGGCAGAGTTATTTTGGATATATTGGTCGGAATGAGAGGATTCGAACCTCCGACCCCTTCGTCCCGAACGAAGTGCGCTACCAGGCTGCGCCACATTCCGATAATCCTCAGATACCGACAACTGCTGGTTAGTGCTGTCTTTTGAGAAGATCGCCCGCCAATTGTATCAATCCGTCGGTATGAGGCCCGGCTGGAAGTTTGCGTGCAGCTTCAATGGCCCGCTGAGCTTCCCGGATAGCGGCTTGATGGGAAACTTCAAGTGCACCAGTCTGCCTGACAATATCAATGACGAAGGCCAACTGATCAACAGAACCATTTTCTATGGCTGACTTGATGATCGCCCTTTGATCCGGGCTACCGCGTTGCATCGCAGCGATCAAAGGCAGTGTAGCTTTGCCTTCACGCAGGTCATCTCCCAAGCTCTTGCCCATTACAGTTGCATCACCGGCGTAATCAAGCACGTCGTCGATGACCTGAAAAGCAGTCCCCAAGGCCTGGCCATAGTCGGCGCAGGCCTCCTCAATGGACGCGTCTGCTCCTGCAAGAATGGCGCCGACCCGAGAACTGGCCTCGAAGAGCTTGGCTGTTTTGGAACGAATCACGTGCAGGTAAGCTGCCTCGTCCAAATCCGGATTGTGCATGTTCATGAGTTGCATCACTTCACCTTCCGAAATGATGTTGGTTGCTTCTGCAAGCACCTCCATGACACGCATGTTTTTCGCCTCGACCATCATCTGGAAGGCGCGGGAATACAAGAAATCTCCGACCAGTACGCTTGCAGGGTTTCCGAATTGCTCGTTCGCGGTTGGAAGCCCTCGCCTGAGTGCTGAGGTGTCCACTACGTCATCGTGCAACAAGGTTGCGGTGTGGATAAACTCCACAACTGCCGCCAAACGGTGGCGAAAGTCACCGCGGTAGCCAAGAGCGCCACAGGTCATCAAAAGCAGCGCAGGTCGCAAACGTTTGCCGCCCGACGCAATGATGTAGCGGGAGACCTGACTGACCAAGGGCACGTCTGATTCAAGTCGTTTGGCAATAACTCTATCCACCTCTGCCATATCGTCAGTAATCGGCAGAAGGGGGTTGGTGGTTTTGAAGTCGACTGACACGGTGCGATTTTGAGTTTGCCGGATTATAGGGAGTCGAGACGAGTCGATGGGGTCCTGCCCTTTCGAAAGTAAAAACGATGTTCCGGTTTGGTTCTGGCCGAGCCAAAAATGCTTACACAAGGACCAATTTTCCCCAGCTTTTCAAAAGCCTCAACAAACTCGGCCATGATTTTAAAAATCTGCCACGAGTCTTGTACTTTAATTTCATTCCAGTCTTTTGTTTTAAAAGCCTTTCTTATTTTATCGTCATCTACTCTCAT
>JBEIGE010000031.1:0-33001 GCA_040382055.1 Hylemonella sp. | reverse complement strand
GACCGCCTGATCGCCTTGCTCGAATCGCACGGGATTTATTGGCAGGCTTCGCAGCCTAAGAACCACGAGGTTCGAGAGCCCGAACCATCTCGGATGTCCACTGCCGAAAAAGTTGCACTATTCCGTCGCCTTTTCCGGGGGCGTACCGATGTCTACCCGATCCGCTGGGAGGCCAAGACCTCGGGCAAGTCAGGTTATTCGCCGGCCTGTGCGAATGAATGGCGAGCCGGTGTGTGCGAGAAACCGCGCATCAAGTGCGGGGACTGCAGCAATCGTGTGCTGATCCCGCTGTCCGATGTGGTGATCTACGACCATCTTGCTGGTGAACACACTGTCGGCGTGTATCCGCTGCTGGAGGACGACAGCTGCTATTTCCTCGCGGTCGACTTCGACGATGCGGAATGGCGAGACGATGCGCTGGCATTCCTAAAGTCCTCCGATGAACTGGGCGTACCGGTGGCGCTGGAGATTTCCCGCTCCGGGAATGGAGCGCACGCGTGGGTGTTCTTTGCTGGACGCGTTTCGGCCCGTGATGCCCGGCGTCTTGGCACTGCCATCATCAGTCTTACCTGCTCGCGCACTCGGCAACTGAAGCTGGGATCCTATGACCGGCTGTTTCCAAATCAGGACACCATGCCCAAAGGCGGGTTCGGAAACCTGATTGCCCTGCCGCTGCAGAAGGGCCCGAGGGAACATGGTTTCAGTGTGTTCGTCGATGCCGATTTTCGGCCGTATTCGGACCAATGGGCGTTTATTGCGTCCATCCAGCCGATGGCCGCGCACGACATCGAGCCGACCATTCTCCGGGCTACAGGTGGCGTCCGTCCGCTGGACGTCACCTTCATCGACGACGAGGACCTGGCCACACCCTGGAAGCGCGAGAGCACATTGGCCAAGAAGCTGGCCGGTCCGATGCCAAAGTCACTGACGGTCACGCTGGCCAATCTTGTCTATTTCGAGAAGGCTCAGTTGCCCCAGGCATTGGCTAATCGCCTCATCCGGTTGGCGGCTTTCCAGAACCCCGAGTTCTACAAGGCCCAGGCGATGCGGATGTCGGTGTGGGACAAGCCGCGCGTTATCGGCTGCGCCGAGAGCTACCCCCAGCACATCGCCCTGCCGCGCGGGTGCCTCGATGCCGCAATGTCCCTGCTGCGTGAAAACGGCATTGCCTGTGATCTGCGAGATGAACGTTTGGGCGGGCAACCACTGGACGTGTCTTTTGTCGGCAGTCTGCGCCTCGATCAGGAAGCCGCAGTTGCCGGACTGCTCCCCCACGATGCTGGCGTGCTGTGCGCGCCAACTGCCTTCGGCAAGACGGTCACCGCCGCCGCGATGATTGCCCGACGGGGCGTTAATACCCTGGTGCTGGTGCATCGCACGGAGTTGCTCAAGCAATGGCAGGAGCGCCTGCAAGCCTTTCTAGGGGTCGCCAAGGGCGTTGTCGGCACCATCGGCGGCGGCAAGGCCAAACCCACTGGCAAGATCGATATCGCCGTGATGCAATCCCTGTCCCGCCAGGGCGAGGTGAATCCGCTGGTCGAGGACTATGGGCAGGTGATCGTCGACGAGTGTCACCACGTCGGCGCAGTCTCCTTCGACGCGATCCTCAAGCGGACCAAGGCGAAGTTCGTACTGGGCCTCACGGCCACACCGATCCGCCGCGACGGGCAGCAGCCGATCATCTTCATGCAGTGCGGGCCGATTCGTCACACGGCGGCCACGCCGGCCGGGGCGCCGCACGATCTGGAGGTGGTGCCGCACTCGCGCCATGCCCAGATCGACCTGCCGCAGGAGGCTGGCATCCAGGACGTCTTCCGGCACCTCGCCAACGACCCCGCCCGAACAGCAGCCGTCGCCGCCGAGGTACGCGATGCCGTCGCGCAGGGACGCAAGGTTCTGGTCCTGACGGAACGGACGGAGCACCTCGAGGCTATCAGGGCGGAACTGGCTAGCCTCACGCCGCCGCCCTTTGTCTTGCACGGTCGCATGTCTCGAAAGCAGCGAGCGCAGCTCGTGTCAGATCTGGATGACCTGGCGCCCGATGCGCCGCGTGTTCTCCTTTCAACCGGCAAGCTGGTTGGCGAAGGCTTCGACCATCCACCGCTCGACACCCTGGTGCTCGCGATGCCGGTGTCCTGGAGGGGGACGTTGCAGCAGTACGCCGGGCGCCTGCACCGTGAGCACGCCGGCAAGACCGACGTTCGGATCATCGACTTCGTGGACACAGGCCATCCTGCATTGCTGCGGATGTGGGACAAGCGCCAGCGCGGCTACCGGGCGATGGGGTACAGGATCGGGGCTGGTGGATCTCCGGAATGACGCCGAATTCTCCCGTGGCCTTCGGGGGTTTCGCGCTGACCCGCGGCAGCCCGCGCCATTGCTCATTGGCTCGGGAAGCCAGTCGGCACATGGTCAACCCTCCGCCACCATTACCCCATACAAAGGCCGCTAGGAACTTATACCTGGTGGCCTTTTGTTTTGTTAAATCAATGAGTTACCGTGCAATAGCCTATTTTTTCCATGTGTACCTGTCGCAATCCTTCGATAGGATCCCATTTGATTCAAGCACAGGCAGTTTAGAATTCTGTTAATCCCTGTCATACCATCCTCAATGGCATCAGACCCGGCTTGCGGGCCAAAATATCGCGTTCTCCTCTGAGAGACGATAGGACACTACGGACATAAAATGAAGATCCTAATCATTAACTGGCAACAAGGTGAAAATAACCCGTTTGATTATTTCAATTCACAACTTAAAGAGCAGCTTCAGTTATTTGGTTGTATCGTTTCGATCATCAATTTAGATGACAACTTCATAAGCAATCTAGTCAGTCATTCCAAAGCTGATTTGGCGATTACCTGGCAAGGACTCGGATCCAATATCAATACAGATGATGGGTTCAATATTTGGGAAAAATTGGATACCCCATTGGTTTGTCTGCATGGAGACCACCCATGCTATATGCCGGTCAATCACTCGGTAGACAACGCACACGTGCATCATGTTTATTCGGCGCCAAGTTTTGCCAAGTATTCCAATGCCCACTTCAATAAATCCCATCCAGGGCTTTATTATTTTTTCCCGAATATATTTTTTCCAACAAATACCAGTCAAGAGCGTACTGGGGATTTCTTTGTATTTCCGAAGAATCTCGAGCCGACTAATGGAATTGTGAATGCCTGGAAAAAAAACATCAAACCTAAAACTGCCCAGTTTCTAATTGAAGTCTCTGAAAAAATAATTTCAGACTATGAACTCAATCTCTTCAAGGATCACCACACAACCATTGACGAGCAAATTACAAGAGAGAAATTTGATCAGCTGAAAAATGAAAACGATGTGACCGATGACGCACCGCTATTTCACGAGCTCCATTCCTTGTTGGATAAAATTTACCGAAACTACGCTTCGGAGCAGGTCATCAATCGATTACAGGATTACCCTGTGAAGATTTATGGAAGAGGATGGGATTCATTCAAAGAACGCAACAACAGTCGACACGAATATTTTGAATTCGACTCACTTGCGAGTGGCGATTTTCAATATTATTCCAACTATGGAATTATTGACATATCACCATCAGTCGACTGTCTGCACGACCGCACGTACAGGGCCAATGCACGCGGTGGGGCTTTTATATCCAACTCATTGCTCAGTCATACATTTTTATTGGAAAAAGAATTCGATAATCTTTTTTATCGAATGCCTGGTAATAATCTCCAGGAGAGCGTCGAACGAATCATCATGTCACCCAAAGACCACCTGGAGGCATGTAAAAATTTTTCCAGATCTTATAATCAAAAAAGCAGTTTTTACGATTTTTATCTATTTCTTGTTTCTCTGGTTCGATAGTCAAAATACCCACCAGGCGGTCCTTAACAAGACAGGTTATTAATGGGGAATTACCCTAGTCGACCTGCTCAGTCAATTGATGCCATTGTTTTGAGTGCCTTGATCACACAAGCAACATCCCCATCATTTAAATGTGGGCCGATTGGCAAGCTCAAGCAGTGGTCTGCAATGTGCTCAGCAACAGAAAATTGACCACGTACATAACCTGCCGCTGCATAGGCTTGCTGCAAATGCGGGGGAATAGGGTAGTGAATCAGGGCGCCAATGCCAGAGTCGGCCAAATGCTTCAGAACGGCATCTCGCTGGGGGTGCAGAACCTCAAACAAATGCCAAGCTGGCATGGCCCACTCAGGAACTTGGGGCAGCGTCAGTCCGCAGCTGGCCAGATCCTGCTGATAGCGCGCGGCGATCACGCTGCGTCGGGTGTTCCATTCATCCAGCTTGCCCAGCTTCACTCGCAATATGGCAGCCTGCAAGGGGTCCAAGCGACTGTTGTAGCCTTGGACTTCGTTGACATACTTGACGCGTGAGCCATAGTTGCGCAGTACGCGGATGCGGTCTGCCAGTTCCAGGTTGTTGGTTGTCACGGCACCAGCGTCGCCCATAGCGCCCAGGTTCTTGCCTGGGTAAAAACTCCACGCCACGGCGTCTCCATGTGCACCGATGCGCTTGCCCTTGTAGCGCGCGCCGTGGGCTTGAGCGCCGTCTTCGAGGACGAGCAGGCGGTGCTTGCGGGCAATGGCCACAATGGGGTCCATGTCGGCCGGCTGACCGTACAGGTGAACCGGCAGGATGACCTTGGTACGTGGCGTGATGGCCCCTTCTATCAGTGCAGGATCAATGTTGTACGTACGTGCATCGGGCTCCACCGCTACCGGTATCGCGCCACATTGGCTCACTGCAAGCCATGTGGCGATGTAAGTATTGCTGGGCACGATGACTTCGTCGCCCCGGCCTACGTCCATGGCGCGCAAGGCAAGGTGCAGGGCATCAAGGCCGTTGGCCACACCGACCGCTTGGTTCGCACCGCAGTAGCTTGCGAACTCATTTTCAAACGCGTCAACCTCTGGCCCAGCTATGTAATAACCAGACGCCATAGCGCGGGCCACGGCCTGGTCAATCTCGGCCTGCAGTTCCCGGTAGGCTGCGCCCAAATCCAAAAAGGGGACGGTCATGCCTTCCACCTGGCGCGCATGAACTCTGCGTAGTCCCGGTAGTAGTCTTCTTCGTCGTATTTGTTGGACGCGAGCACCATCAAGACGGAGCCAGAGGAAAAATTATCCAATTCCCGCCAGATCATCGGGCAGACATACAGGCCGTTGTATGACCGGTTCATATGAACGCGCTTTTTTTCTTTTCCATCATCCAGCACCACATCAAAGCTGCCAGACATGGCAATGATGAGCTGATGAAGACCCTTGTGGGCATGTCCGCCACGCTCAGCACCGCCAGGTACATCGTAGAGGTAGTAGACACGTTGGATGTCAAACGGAATCTGATTCCCGCCCTCGACAAAAGTAAGATTTCCCCGGGCATCCACGATTTTTGGCAGTTCAATCATTCTGCACAGGTCAATATTCATTGGTGACTTTCGTAACAATTGTTAATGCTATTCACGCCGTATTTTCTTTTGCCGAGCACTGTGCAACATACCCTCAGCCAAAAGAACTTTACTTGGTACTTTAAAGGGTGCCAACTGACTCAAACAAGCATGTCGCACCCGTTTTTTGACGCTATCAAGCGCTTCAGGGGCATCCAGAATGACTTTGGCAACAACGATTTGCCCAAGGAGAGCATGTCTTTCGCCAAAAACGGCCACATCCTGAATATTGTCCATTTGGAGAATGACGTTCTCAACTTCAGTCGGATAAACCTTTTGTCCGCCGACATTAATCAGGTCCGTCACACGGCCGAGAATGCGGAAGTATTCGCCATCTACCTCCACCTGATCCTGGGTGTTGAACCATCCATCAGCATCAAATTCCGAAGGCGCATTCAGATAGCCGACCATGGCGTAATCAGACTTGATCCACAGCACATCATCCACAATCTTGGTCTCAAAGCCCTCACCACCAATGCGCACCCACAACGTGCCGTCGCCGCGCGATTGAGACCGCAGCACGCCCACTTCAGACAAGCCATAGGTTTGCTGTAGCAGCACGTTGGGAAATGCCTTGGCCAATCGGTCTAGCGTTGACTGCGGCATGACCTCTGTACCGTATGTAATGCGTTTGAGTGACGACAAGTCGTAACCGCTTTGCAAATGGGATGCCATCAGGAGCGTCAAAAAAGACGGCGTCGCGGGCAGCAACTCCACTTTGTAGCGTGCAATGGCTTCGCAAATTCTGGGTAGTGACCGATCTGACACGGTCACTACCGTGCCCAGACTGGCGGTAATGGCCAAAATCGTATTGATGCCACCAAAATGGTCGATCATCAAAAAAGGGATGGCCACAACAGCTTGTCGCTGCTTGCGGAATTTTTCAAGCACCAAGTTGAAGTTGTGCAAGATACCCTTGGGCTTGCCGGTGGAGCCAGAAGAAAACAGCACCAGGCCGGGCGAGCCTGTCTCTCTGAAGCGGCTCAGAAGCTCGTTGTCGGTTTCGATCACGCGTTGGGTAAATGTGGCGTCCTTGCCGTCTGCTTCAAATTCCACATACCAGTTGCAACCAGACACACCCAGTGCCACATCTTCTTCAATGACCGAATTCTTGGTCAGGGGTATGACGATGCAGCCGTTCCGAGCCAGGGCCAGCATCAGGCAGAAAACCTCTGGTGAATAGTCGCCCATTACCACCACGGCATCGCCTTTGCGGATGCCCACCGTGTCAGTGCGGGTGCCGAAGGCGGCTATTGTTGCCAGCACCTCGGCATAGCTGACTTGCCGCCCTTCATGAATGAAAGCGACATGTGTGGGCGCAGTGCCGAAGCGTTGCAGCAGCCAATCCATGCTATTTGGCCTGGAGCAACTCCTCAAGCACCAACTTGATGAGTTTGTATGAGGTGATATTGCCAGCATCGTCATCAGGGATGGAAACCTTGAATTCTTCTTCAAGCGCCAACACCAGGTTCATGTGACGCAAAGAATCCCAAGTCGCAATGTTGTCCATGCTGGACTCGGCATCAATGGCGGCGACGTCAACAGTCAACAGCGTCGCCATGACTTGTTTCAAAGTGTTTTCATTCAACATAGGTCAGTTCAATCCAAGGGGTTACAGGCGGTGTAAATGAGGTTAAGGCGGCACTGTATTGTCTTGTGCCGTCGGAGCTTGTTTGGGTAAGGCTAAGGCCCAGCCGATCATAAAAATCAGCAACCTGGGCGTTTTTGGCAGAAGGAATAAACGTAGCCCCAAGCTCGGTGCAGCCGCGGCGAGCGGCATGGCTGGCTATCTGTGACCAGATGGCAGTTTCCACCCCACGGCCAATGACGCGGCAACTCATTAAAAAGTTGTCAATTTGAGCGACGCCATCCAAAAAGCGCATGAACACCACGCCAGTCAACCCGGCTTTGCCAAATTTGTCAGATACAAATAAGGAGTACACAGCCCCATCGGGTGACTGCATCAGCCTGAGCACTTCAGCTTCGCTGTAGCGTTGGGTTGTCAGGTTGAACTGGTTGGACTTCATCGACAGCTCAGAAATCCGCGCCACGCTGGGAGCTGCATTGCAAATCAGTTCAACCTTCATTTCCAACGAAGCGAGGTAAGCCTCCTGCGAACTAAACTGCGCTTGCAGTGCCAGTGCATCTGCACGTTGTCGGTATTGTTCGGTTTTGCCACGGCTATCTTCTGAAACGCCACCTGCCAGAAATAACTCCTTGATTTCGCGAACAACACGGGGATACTCAGACAAGCTCGCCGGCACTTGCACAGTCTTGACCATGGGCAACTGCTGGCGTACGGCTTCACATTCAAAGCTGGAATCGTCCAGGAATACCATGCTGTCCAAACCAATGTTTAGCTCTTTTGCCAGTTCACGCAGATTACTCGGTTTGTCATTCCAGTTGACTTTTTTGACGACGAACTGGGATGGTTTGAGCACCATTTCGGGGTGATTTTGAAGCACCTCATCAACATCCGCAGGGTTGTTTTTGCTGCAGAGACACAACAAAATACCGTTGCGCTCCAGTGCAGAAAACTCATGCTGCATGCGCCAAAAAATATTGCCGGGGTAATCGTAGGGCCCCAGTTTGATGCCAGACATTAAATCCTCACCAATCACCCCCCCCCACAGGGTGTTGTCGCAGTCAAGCACCAGCACTTTGAAAAAATGGGAGCCAAAACCACGTGACGCAGCGGCGACCCGGCGTGCCAGTTCGTTGAAATAAGCGATGGTGTAAGGTGCTTTGTTACGGAAGTAGAACCGTGTGTCGAAAGCTGCCGTGTGGCCCACAGTGCGCACCACCTCTTGCGTGTTGATCATGCGAATATTGGGGAATTCAGCCGCTTCCTCCCGAAGCGCTTGGTTAAAGCGTGAGAGCGCGGCAGCAACGGCGTCTGAACCCGACTGGTCGGCAGCATGCCCCATGCGATGAAAGTCACCCAGAAAAATTGACTTCAGCGACCTGGCCTTCTCAAAAGCAATGCGATAACGACTGCGCATCTCCAGCTCTTTGGCAAGCAGCACATCCGCAGCCAGGGTCTCGATCTGGGCTTCAAACGACGGCATGAGTGAGTCAAAGAACGGCAACAAAACCATGTGTTCCACACCCGCGTGCACAAACAAATCAACGTCCCCGATAGGGTCATCGTAATTGCCCTTGTGGATGGTGATGTGGGTCCCTGACAAAAGACCGTGTTTGCGCAAATACAGACCGAGCAGTTCAATCGTGGCTGAAGATGACAGACCAATTGTCAGGCTGCGCGAAGGTCCAGCTTTCTCGAGGTTGGCTACTGCCTGCATGACCTCGGAAAGGGTGCTGTCGGCCTTTCCGAGCACCGCGAAATCGACAGGGTTGCTACTCAACGCATTGCCATCCCGCCATTGACGGCAATGGTGTCGCCGCAAACAAAGCCGGCGTCATCTGAGACCAGATAGGCCACAGCAGCGGCTACGTCTGCCGGTTTGGCAAGACGGCGCAGCGGAGTCTGCCGGGCAACCATCAGCTGTGCTTTTTCCGAAATATCGCCAATCAAGCCGGTTTCACACATTCCAGGCGACACACAGTTGACGGTAATGCCCTGTGGCCCCAATTCGGCTGCCATGTAATTTGAAAAAACGGCCAATGCACCTTTGGCCATGGCGTAGCCGGTCCAGGTTACAGAGGGCGGACCATCCAGGACTTGCGAAGTGATGTTGACAATGCGGCCCCAGTGCTGTGCTGCCATGTGCGGCACACAGGCACTGGTGAGATTAAATGCGCCTTTGACCTGAACGTCCAATTGCTGTTGTACGTCAGCCCACTGTGTTGCGGCAAAGGGTTTGGGGTTAATGCGGGGTGAAGCGTTATTGACCAACACGCTGATGCCCCCAAACGCCTGCAAGGCAGCATTGACTAACTTATGCGCTCCAGATTCAGTCGCTATATCTGCTTGCACAGCAAGCGCCCGCGTCTGCCCCGCGTTGATAGCCTCCACAATTTCTCCAGCCCGGTCAGCACGGTCATGGTAGTTCACAACCACGTGGTAGCCGTCTCGTGCCAAGCGCAAGCAAATGGCCTGGCCTATGCCGCCAGCACCGCCCGTAACAATTGCAACGCGGGGCCTGTCTGGAGACGACGCTGGCTCTGCGGGGGCTGCGGTCGTGAGCAATTTGACCTTGCCCTGACCGCTCAGCACCAATTGTTGGTTCTGGTTCAAGATGCGTGTGTCAAGCTCCAGCAGGCGTTCACGATCGTGTTTTTGAAGGACAGTGCAACTGATGGTAAGCACATCACCCAAACGAACCGGCAATAAAAACTCGATGTTTTGCGACACCCAAAGAGCACCGGTGCCAGGCAATTTGGTACCAATCACGGTAGAAATAAACGATGCACCCAACATGCCATGCACCACGATGTCTTTGAATGCGGTTGATTCGGCATAGGCGCGGTTGACATGCAAGGGGTTGTCGTCGCCGGTCATCTCGACAAACTTGCGCACATCAGCCTCAGTGATGGTCTTGACCAGTGACTGGGTGTCGCCGATCTGGATGGCTTCAAAATGATTAAACATACTTAGTTCACTTCTTTGACAGGCAAATGCCAGCGCCAGACGCTGGCGCCAAAATTGAAACCGGCACCCACGGCTGCCAGAACAACGAGATCACCGTTTTTGAGCAAGGATTTTTCTACAGCCTCGCTCATGGCAATTGCCAACGATGCAGATCCGGTGTTGCCGATTTCCTGCACATTGGTGTACGTTTTTGACATATCGAATCCCATCTTTCGCACGATGTACTCAATCAATTTGAGGTTCGCCTGATGAAAGATTAAAAAATCAATGGCTCCGATCTCTACTCCGCTCTTTTCGCAAGCCTTACGGACCACCTTTGGCAAATGCGTTATCGCCTGCTTCCAGGTTGCAAGACCATTCATTTCCATCAGATCGATCGCTGGATCAAACGCACGGCCATGCAGGGGGAAGCTGGAGCCGCCGCCGCGCATGCGTACCGCCTCATAGTTGGAGCTATCGGTATGAAACGCTGATGCCTTGATGCCCTTGTCTGCGTCTGTACGGCACAAGACAGCCGCTCCAGCGCCATCAGAGAGATAAATTGCCGTGTTGACATCAGTACGGTCTATGTAGCGTGAACACAGTTCCACACCAATCACCAAAGCGTTTCTCACGCTTGGGTCACTTTTCATGCGGTCAGATGCAACCGTCAGTCCTGTAACAAAACCAGTGCAATTGGCCTGCAAATCAAAAATCTGCGCGTTAGTGGCCTTTAGCTCCTTTTGGACTTTTGCAGACAAGGGCGGAAAAATGTAATCACCCGAGAACGTGCAAACAATGATCAGGTCAACCGTATCAGCATCCATCCCGGCCATCTCCAGGGCACGACAAGCTGCTTTGACGGCAAAGCCAGATGCGCTGTCTCCTGGTGCTGCAATATATCGGCGCTGGATGCCGGTCCTCTCAACAATCCATTGCGCAGTGACGTCTAGGGATCGGCACAAAGTTTCATTGTCTTCAGAATGAACAGGCAGACTATGCCCAACTCCCGAGATCGTGATGCCTGGAATGGACAACATACTCACTGTAATTCGCCTTCGGATTCGACCAGCCCCAAAAACTTTAACAAAGCGCGGTTCTCGCTGCGGATTGCTGCGCTCCTGGATGCATCACCATGGCCCGGATAGACGGTGCGATTTTCCAAAAGTCGGTCCCAGAGCCCAAGTATGCTTTCTTTGAGCTGTTTGGCATCTTCCCCGGGTAGCGATGACAAACCAACACCCCGGCTATAAATGGTGTCACCCGTAAACCAGGCGTCGCCGAACTGCAGTACACAGGATCCAGGGGTATGACCAGGTGCAGGAAGATACGTCAGGTGATGACCGCCCACTTCAATGACGACCTCATCTTCCAGATACGTTACCTCCGGCATATCGACCTTCTGGGGTATCTTGAATGCCATTAACAAAAAATTGGAAGCCTTCAAAGTACGGGCATCGGCCTTGTGCATGAAAATTTGGCAACCGTATTTTTTCTGGAAATAGGCGGCACTTCCGGCATGGTCAAAGTGCCCATGCGTGCAAAACACCTGGTGTGGCCGCAAGCCTCGTTCTGCCATGGCGGCATCGATCGCTGGCCCATCCAAGCCTGCATCAACAAGAATGCAGCCACCGGGCACATCCACCTCACAAAAATAGGCGTTCGATGGGAAGTGACCACTGGTAACACGCCAGATTGAGCCCTCGCCCCAGTTGCCTACAAGCGTTGCCATCTTCAGTTCACCCCACCAAGATAAATGGTTTGGGCGGTTATGTAGGAGCTGCGTTCTGACGCCAGAAAATCGACAACATTGAGAATATCGTCAGGCTCGGCAAAGCGGGGAATGGGCAAGCCCGCTATGACCTGGGCTATTTTGTCTTGTGGCAGTTGTGCCAACATGTCGGTTTTGATGGCACTGATGGCCAAAGTATTGCAAGTGATGTTCAGAGGCGCAAGCTCTTTGGCCATCACATTGGTCAGCGTGGCCAAACCGGCCTTGCAGGCTGCATATACAGAGTCGCCGATGGGCTCCAAACTTGCAGCCATCGAACCCATGTTGATGATTCGCCCCCATTTTGTTTTTCGCATCAACTTCGAGGCTTCACGTGAGACCATGAACGGACCCAATAAATTGGTATTGAGCATTGACTGAGCCGCCGCCGGCGGCATGATCATTGAATATTGTGATGTCAGTACGGCGGCGTTGTTGACAACGATATGCACGGCATCCATGTTTTTTTTCAGGTCAGTGAAGCCCTTTTGTACGGATGCGGGATCACCAATATCGACCTGGAAGTGTGAATACAGCGGATGCTCAATCGTTGCTTTGCCGCGTGCAAAGCCCGCAACCCGAGCGCCATTTTTCAGCAAATGCTCTGCAATCAAACGACCGACACCCCGACTGCTCCCCGTCACAAGGGCGCACTTGTCTGCATATGCGTGCATCGCAATCATGCTGGTTCTGACAACAATAACAAAATGTAGTTGGTCAAAGTACTGACATCCGAGAAGGGAGATACAGACTGGCTCATTGCCCGGTCGTCAGTCAGACTGATTTCGCGTCCGCTTGCAGCGGATATGGCAGCCTCAACATCAACGATGACTGAAACCAGCGACAAAGAATCGAGCACGGCATCTGCCCCAAACAAGCGCGTATCAGCATTGATCAGAAATTGGTCGTCGGCATCACGCTCTTCATTGATGCTCCTGAGCGCAGTAAAAATGCTGGATTGGACGGCGTCTTTGCTTGGCATTGGATTTCCCTTGCTGATATGAAAATTAGCGCTTTGTGCGGCCTGCGGCGATAAGAAAGTTCATCCGGGGCAATGTTAAACGCCTATAGTCTTCCATCAACAACCCAAGATAAATTGCGTCATTAAATTTTCCGTCTTGGTACAGGTGATTGCGCAATCGCCCTTCTTCTTTCATCCCCATATATTTCTGCCATTTAATCATCAAGTGATTGTTCGCAGCAACAATGCCGCAGACGCGCACAAGATCAAGCTGATCAAATGCCAATTCATAGAGCAGTTTCATGGCCTCTACTCCAGCAGGCAAGCCCTTTACGGCATCTTCATTGCCTATCAGGAACCGGCCGGGCTCGCCGTGACGGTTGGCATGATCGATGGCAACCAGAGACAACATGCCAACCGACAGACCGGATTTCAATTCAATGACGAAGTTGTACTCAGATTGAGGACGCGCTGCAATCCATGCCGCTTGTTGCTCGATGCTTGATGCGCCTTGATTCAAAAATTTCGCCCGATCAGCCCGACGCCAGTTGAACGTCAGCTCTGCATCGCCGACCAGCAGCGGTCGCAAATTGACAAACTCACCTTGAAGGATTAGAGAAGACATCATCTGGACTCTTCAAAAAACAACAAAAGCAGCCGCCTCTGGCACCGGTACCCCAGGCGATGAAGGTTTGTAGGCAGCCCCGACAAACGATTGCTCCAGGGTGAAGCCTGCATCTACAAGATGGTCAAGCACCTCATTCGAATTACGGTAAAGGTAAATGTGATCGGCATGTGCAGCATTCAAGGCTGCCGTTATGAAAGCACGTGCGCCAGGAGCCATGTTTCGCCGCAGGCCACGCAAAAAGGAAACCGGATCGTCTAGATGTTCAAGTACCTCTACACAAACCAGCCAATCAGTCCTTGGTTCAAGCGCGGTCGACGTGATGTCGCGAAGCTCAACGTGGTAGCGATTTGCCACACCCAGCGCAGCCATTTGCGCTTCAGTAAACCTTTTGGAGGAGGGGCTGATGTCAATGCCTGTACCTTTGATGCCCGGCAGCTTGCGTAAAAGCAGGCCGGAGTACAAACCCGTGCCAATGCCAACCTCCATGAATGAGGTGGCTCCCGCAACCCGCATGGCCTGAACGAATGCACTCTCAAAAAATTGCAGTTGACGGTAATGATGTGGCCATAAGAAATGTGACAGCAGCAAGCCCGGAAGGTACTCCTGCATCATGTGTGTTTCGTTGAAATACACTTCGCTGGACGCTTGTTCATGCGTCTTGGCCTTGTACTGGCGCTCGCGCTCAAACGCTGCCTGAAGCCGCATCGACTGCATGGCAAACGTCGCATATCCCTTGACCGCCGCAGCAATCGCCTCAGGGCTTGGAAACAAGGCGCTGACCACCTGCTCAAACTCATAGGCCCATATTTCTCCAAACAAGGCTGCGCCGCGGTCGACGATATCGGCAGCAAATCGGTGCCTGGCCCGCAATAGTTCCGACATTTGGACCAAAGCAGGCGTGCGTGCTGGTTCCAGCCTATAGGGGAGGGAATTTGCTGGTACTTTGACAAAGCCGGTTTCAGTGGTGGTGCTTGTCATGAAAATTTCCCATCAGGCTTACTCATTTTTGTCCCCCAATCATAACTTTGAGGGCCTCAATTTCCCCCTGCAGCTTTTCAAACCCAGCCATCTGGCGCTGCAAGAGCCTGCGGGTCAGCAGCAACTTTTCAGCCACACCGGCACAGGCCGGGGAGTCGTCATGAGTGTGACAGATTGGCCGGTGGCAAGACTTGTCATTTAATTCAAGTATCATTGAAATATGGAATCAATCGCAGTCGTCAAAGCGCTTGCCGCACTCGCCCAGGCTTCCCGCCTGGAAGTGTTCCGCGCGCTGGTCATAGCCGGGCAGTCGGGCCTGACGCCTGGCGCTCTGTCTGAGAGCTTGGGTGTGGCAGCCAACACGCTGTCCTTTCACCTCAAGGAACTGCTGCATGCCGACCTCATTACGCAAGAGCGTTCGGGGCGCAACCTGATTTATCGGGCTCAGTACGACCGCATGAATGCTGTGTTGGCTTACTTAACCCAGAACTGTTGCCAAGGGGAGGCCTGCGAGGTCAACCCTGAGGCTATTTGTAAAACCTGTTGAAAGAAGGAATCCAAAGTGACTGATGCAAAACCCTTGAACGTGCTATTTCTGTGTACCCACAACTCGGCCCGCAGCATTTTGGCTGAGGCCTTGCTCAACCACATGGGCCAAGGCAAATTCAAGGCCTTTTCCGCTGGCAGCAGCCCCAAAGACAACCAACAACCCAATCCCATGGCAATTGCCACCCTGGAAAGGGCGGGCATATCGACGCAAGGCTTAAGCAGCAAAAGCTGGGACGTATTTGCCACCCCCGAAGCGCCCCATATGGATTTGGTGATCACCGTTTGCGACAACGCAGCCGGTGAAGTGTGCCCCTATTGGCCCGGACAGCCAGCTACCGCGCATTGGGGCTATGCAGATCCTTCAGAGACTACGGGCACGGATGCCGAAAAACTCGAAGCCTTCAAGCAAACCCTGTTTCAAATCAAGAAGCGCCTTGACATCTTTACCAGCCTGCCCTTGGCTGGCCTGAGCAAGATGGCATTGCAAAATTCAGCCCGCGAACTGGCCAAAAAATGATGCATTGGCGGCGCTATGCGTCCGAGCTGCTCGGCACAGCCGCGTTGCTCTGTGCCGTGATCGGCTCCGGCATCATGGCAGAGCAATTGGCCGGTGGAAACGTCGCCCTTGCGCTGTTGGCCAACACGCTGGCCACCGTCTTTGCCCTGTATGTGTTAATCGAAACACTGGGACCTGTCAGCGGGGCGCACTTCAATCCAGTGGTGTCGATGGTCATGGCCTATCGCAAAGAGTTGGCGCGCCACCATTTGCCAGGGTATGTGTGTGCACAACTCATGGGCGCAGCATTGGGCGCTTGGCTGGCACACGCCATGTTTGACCTTGACATCCTGCAATGGTCCACCAAAGTGAGAACAGGCCCGGCCCAGTGGTTGGCTGAAGCCGTGGCAACCGGCGGTTTGTTATTCGTAATCTTGCGGTCCCCGCCAGGCAAGGCGTCTACTACCGTGGCTTGTTATATCGGCGCGGCCTATTGGTTTACGGCCAGCACCTCTTTTGCAAACCCGGCGGCTGCCTTTGGGCGCATGTTCAGCAACACATTTGCCGGCATCTCACCGGCAGACGTCCCCGCCTTTGTGGCTGCACAGATTGTGGGCGGGTTCCTGGGGTTCATGCTTCATTCACTGATGAGAGAAAAGGGGCCGCGTGCTTAATTCCGTGTCTAAGCCCGTGTCTGATCTCGTGTCTAAAGCCTTCCCTGCATTGCCCAACCTCGATGAACTTTGCTTCAAGTTACCCCAACAGTCCTTGTTAGCGCCGCAGCAGGCATCAACTCACCCGCCGAGAATGTTGATGCTGTATGGCTCTTTACGCGAGCGCTCTTACAGCAAGCTATTAACGCTGGAAGCCGCCAGGTTGCTTGAAGCCATGGGTGCCGAAGTCAAGGTGTTTGACCCGCAAGATTTGCCCCAACCCGATGGCGCGCCTGAGAGCCACCCCAAGGTTCAGGAACTGCGTAGCCTGGCCGTGTGGTCCGAGGGCATGGTCTGGTGCTCCCCCGAGCGCCATGGAGCCATGACCGGCATCCTCAAAAGCCAGATTGACTGGATTCCACTGTCTGTTGGCGCAGTGCGCCCGACCCAGGGCAAAACACTGGCCGTCATGGAGGTCTGTGGCGGCTCGCAGTCGTTCAATGCGGTCAACCAGATGCGCATACTGGGACGCTGGATGCGCATGCTAACCATCCCCAACCAAAGCTCGGTGGCCAAGGCATTCCTGGAGTTTGACGAGGCCGGGCGCATGAAGCCCTCGGCTTATTACGACCGAGTGGTCGACGTAATGGAAGAACTGGTGAAATTTACCCTGCTCACCCGCGACGTGTACCCTTATCTTGTGGACCGCTATAGCGAGCGCAAAGAAAGCGCAGAAGAACTCAGCAAGCGCGTCAATCAGAAAAGTATTTGAGCACTGAGCGCTCTGGCGGGTGATTGGCTGGCCACTCGTATGCTTGATTTCCAGGTCTGTGAAGTCGATAATGAGCTGTATTACACATGCACAGGGGTGTTACACCATGACTGCCAGAACCATCAATGTACGGCTGCCCGAGGCGCTTTACAACCAGATCGAAGAATTAGCCAAAGCGACCTCACGAACCAAGAGCTTTTTGGCCATCGATGCGTTGACCAGCTATGTACAGAGTGAATCCTGGCAGATTCGTGACATTCATGAAGGCATCAAGGAAGCCGATGCAGGCGAATTCGCCACCGACAAGCAGGTCAAGGCGGTGTTTGACAAATACCGCGCTTGATCCATGTTGATCAAGTGGACCAAGACAGCACTAGGGTCTGTGGATGAAATCGCAGGCTACATAGCCAAAGATAACCCCGCTCGCGCATCTAGCTTTGTGCTGGAGTTGCAGGAGGCGGTGACCAAACTCCAGGCCCATCCGGGCATGGGCAGGGCAGGCCGGGTTCCCGGAACGCGTGAGCTTGTCCTGCACAAGAACTACATCGCTATTTACCGGGTTCGTGGCGATGATGTTGAAATTTTGAGATTGCATCACGCAGCCCGAAACCTATGACACCACTGTCTAAATCCGCCATCTTCCCCGCCGACGATCTTTAGTCCAAAGACGCCGCAGTTCAACAAAAGGTCTTGCGCAGATATTGCGTGGTTCAATCCAAAAGCGCGTGAATCGCCTCCTACTTTTGCGGCTTGAGGTTTCACATGCACAATAAAGTGGCTCATGACACCAAATTCCATGACACCAAACCTCAAGCGCTTTTCTCGCAAGTTCCATCCCTTGCGCCTGTACGTTCCACTTGTGTTGCTTGTGTTGCCTTTTTCCCCTGCAGCCAAGGCCGGTTCAGCAAATGCGACCATGGCTGTCTCCATGCAAGTGCTGCCGTCGTGCTCAACCTTGGTTAACAAGCAAACCGCAAGCGTGAGCTGTCCGCCCGACATCCCGTTTGTGGTGACACGCAGCCAAACCACCAAGACCTTGCCCGATGCCACCACCATTACCGTTCAGACGGTCACGATTCGTTATTGACTTTGCTACTCGCACCGCGCAATAGCCGGCGCAGAACCATCGCCAAGCACCTGCACAGCAAAACTGCAGGCCGCGCCCGCAGGCGGTGTTGCCGTCAGTTGGTAGGTGCCCACCGCCGGAAACTCCACAAACACCTCGCCGCGTTTGCCCACCACAAAGCTGCTGGACAAGCCTTGCACTTGCACGGCGCTCCAGGCTGGCAGGGGGCTGCCATCGGCCTGCTGCACGGTTACCGTCACGCCCACCACCTGGTGTACTTCAAAGTCTAGTTGTACGCCGCCCAGCAAGCGCGGTTGCACGGTCTGGTCCATGTCGCCTATGCTGCTGTCAAACGGCACTGCCAGCGGGTCCACGCTGATGCGGTTGTCCTGGTAGGCGCGCAGGTTGTTCACCAGCGCGCTCCCGTCTGCGCGGGTGTGTGCCACCAACTGGCTCTCCAGATACACCGGCACATTTGCTGCCTGCCCTACCTGCACAATCGCAAAACTCTGGGCAAAGCCGCGCGAAAAATACACTCCCTTGCCCAGGCTTGCCGCACCCCCCCTGGCCCATAGCCGCGTGCTGACCGCATTGTTTTGCTGAGTCGCCTCACCACCCCAACTGCCTGCTGCATGGTTGCTGGTAAATGCCGCATTCTGTGTGGCCGTGTCATCCCCTTGCGCCCCAGCCACACGGTAGCCCACGCCTTCACCAGCGTCTGCCACTTGGGCGTAGTCGGCATAAACCGTATTCCGCGCCCGGTGTGGTTCACGCTGACGTTGGAAAAATGCCGCGTGTCCAGAAGCAGGGTAACGCCAGCCAACACCGTGATGCCATCCTGCGCACCGCCGCTCGCGGCCACCGTGGTCTCCAGCACGCTGTTCAACTTGGGCAGCATGACGGCGTTGGAAAAGCCCAGGGTGGTGGTTTGGGGCTGTACTTCGGTGCGCAACTCGCTGCTCCACTGGCTGCTCATTCCCTTGCGCCATGTCGCGCTGGCAAAGGCATCACCGTAATCGTTGCTGGTTAAACCGTAGTTTCTGCGCAGCGCCCCAACTTCGTAAGACTCCTGTACCAAACCCTCGCGCAGCAAACTCGGGCTGGCCATAAAGGCTTGGGTAATCACCTGCTCGCGCCCCAGCACATCGCGCACCACCACCTGCATATTGCCCTGCCCATTGACCAGCGGCAGGTTTTGAATATTGAACGGCCCGGCCGGCACTTCCTGGCGCGCGCGCAATACATTGTTCACATACACATCCACTGTAGACGGCAGCACCGCGTTGCCCGCCAAGCCCGGCATGGACTGCGCAATAAAGTCAGGCCGTACAGCAAAGTTGGTTCCATATTGCACCCCTGCAAACAGCACACCCAAGCCCCAGGCCCCCGTGTTGTTGACCGTGTCGCCCAAGCGCAGCGTCTTCATGGTCTGCGGAATATCCGTCTGCAAGCTGCTCATCAGCCGCACGCTGTTGCCGTCTCTCAGGGCGAAATTGTTGGTCAGCAAAGTCGTTCCGGCAAAAAATCCCACGCCCAGCAAGGCGTCGTGGCTGGCGGCCAGCGGTGTTCGTGTAAGTGCCAGGTCGTAATTGACAAAGCCGCCAGGTACATAGGGCTTTACCTTTGTTTGCAGCAGGGTGTTGGCGTTGACCGTGCTGGGCAGGAACGCCCCGCTGTCTGCCAGCAGCACCACCTCGGCCCGCGCTGCATCGCGCAGCATTTGCAAGCCCGCAATGTCGTGCAGGTCAAAGTAGACAACGCCGTCCACCAAACGCGGCAGGCCCGTGCCGGCCCGCAAATTCAAGCGCTTCAAAAAAGAAGCGCTAGCCAGCAAATGTGCATTGCCCACCTCTAAAAACGTTTCCCCGCCGCTCACACTCACGCCATTCAAAACCACGCCAAGAATGACGGGCTGTAAAGTGTCTGCAGCCACCACGGGCTGGGACCATGCCAGCGCCGACAGTGCTGACAGCCCCAGGGCGAAGACAACATGTGCATTACGGGCATTGATTCTGAACCTCCGCCGAGAACGTCTGGTTCTCGGTATAGGCTGTTGCCGTATATCCCTTGGCTTTGGCTTGCGGCGCTACGGTTGACAACAGCCAGCGCTTTTCAGTGCCCGGCAACAGATAGTCAAACGCCTTCCAGTCGCCTTGGGTAGCGCCTGTGGTGGATTCTTTCAAAGCCAGGCGCAGCACTTTAAGGTGGCTGTTCCCCGAATTAAACAGTCGCAGCTCTGCGCCTGTAGGTGAGCAGTCAATCTGCATAGTCACCAGACGAAGCGCGCGCGCTGCAGGCGCTACAAACACCGGCAAGTCGTGCCGCACCACCAGACGCATGCCGGTGGTGTCCTGTTCCAGCACCGGTGGCACTTCCTCAATAATCAGGCGGTAAGCCAATTCCGTTTGCAAAGGGGCTGCGCCACTCAGGCCCACCCGCACAATCTGCTGTGCGCCGCCAGCCAGCCTAAAGGTGGTCGGCGTCACCAACAGGCCAATGCTGGGCTCAATCGCAACCAGATCCTCAGATGTTGGCCAATGCATCAGGCTCACCTGCATTACCGTTTCGTCTTCGCCCAAGTTGTGCACTGTTAATGCGCTAACCCGCACCTTGGCCGACAGGTCCACCTTGACCGGTGAAATCTCAATCGGACTGGCTTGCGCGTGGATTGTGATGACAATTGCAAAACAAACCAGCGCAAGTGTTCGAAAGCAGGCGTTAATACTTGACCGTAACATTCACTACGTCAGAGTAGACGGCGGCAGTGGCAACTTGCCCGGCAAAAATACGGCCATAGGCAAAGATCGACTGGTTAACGCCCGTGCCAACCCCAGCCACTGTGGCTGAACCTCCGGTGCCATCGCCCCACACCGTGCTGTAGGTGGCTGCGGTGTAAATGGAGTATTTAAGCAACTGGTTTCCTGCAGCGCTCATTTTGCGGCTGGCGAAAGTGCCACCTGCGCCGCCACCGGCATCAAGTGCTACCGTGTAGGCCGAGCCCGAGGTGCAGTTCACCGTGACCTGACCTACGGCATCGACATTGCCTGTGGAAATCGCATTACTGGTGGCAGCGGGAAACGCCAAGGCTGATGCGCCTACCAAGCACGAATTCAGCACCGTGGCCGATACCGTCAATACACCCGCTGCAGTGGCCGCTTGGGCACTCTGGCCAAAGCAAAGAAGTGCCGCCCAGGTGAGCATGCCCAATGGCAGGCGACTGGTTGGAAAGCGAGAAGCGCGTTTACTGGATGATTTCATGATGACTCCTTGTAACTGCTGCCCTGCACCGGCGGTGCGAGTAAACATGCAGTTGGGGTCATGGTGAGCCTATGGCGTGCAAATAACAGTGCGCTGGAACACCAACCATTGTCTTGGGCTGCTCACCTGAACCGATAGTCTGGCCCCACCATGGGCTCCGTAGGTTGACCCTGTACGGCTTATCGGCCAAAATGGCTCATTAATATGTCATTTCAAATATTTTTGACTCATTAATGATTCATTACCATGGTCAAACCAGTTGTCCGCACCTATTCGCAGTACAGCCTGAGTGCACTTGAGCTGCTGGGCCAACTCGTGCGCGAAGCGCGTTTGGGCAAGGTGATGACCACGACTGATCTGGCCGCTCGCGCTGGCATCTCGCGGGCCTTGCTCCAGCGCATCGAGCGTGGAGACCCGGGGTGTTCCATAGGCACAGTATTTGAAGTGGCCGCTATCTGCGGCTTGCCGCTGTTTGACCAGCAGCCGCGCCAGCTCAGCAGCCACTTAGCGCGCCACCGCGAAAAAATGGCCTTGTTGCCTAAAGCGGTCAGAACCAGCCCCACGGGTGTTAAAGATGACTTCTGAGATCAACCCCGAGTACTCAGAGGCCTATGTCTGGATCTGGCTTCCAGCTGCAACACAACCCGTTGTTGCGGGTTTGGTGTCGAAACAGGGTCAACAGCTGGTGTTCAACTATGGCCGCAGCTACCTGGCGCGTCAAGACGCCATGGCCATTTATGAGCCAGAGCTTGCGCTGCGCGCAGGCGCTATCCCGCTCATACCCGGATTGAGCATGCCCAGCTGCATTCGTGATGCGTCGCCTGATGCGTGGGGCCGTCGCGTGCTGATCAATCGCAAACTGGGTGTGAAAGGGGCAGCAGCTGCCGGGGCTGAACTCGATGAGTTGACGTATCTCCTTGAGTCAGGCTCAGACCGGATTGGCGCGCTGGATTTTCAGCGGTCTTCCACGCACTACGTGCCAAGGCACACACAGCAACCAACGCTGGATGAATTGTTGTCGGCCGCAGAAAAAGTTGAGCGGGGAGTGCCGCTTTCAACCGAGTTGGATCAGGCCTTGCTGCACGGCACCTCCCTGGGCGGTGCCCGCCCCAAGGTCTTGCTTGAGGACGCAGAGCGAAAGTTTATTGCCAAGTTTCCAGCGAGCAATGATCTCTACAGCGTCGTCAAAGCTGAATTTATTGCCATGCGGCTGGCCCACCGGGTTGGCCTGCATGTCGCACCGGTTCAGTTGCGCAAAGCCCTGGGAAAAGATGTGCTGTTGATCGAGCGCTTTGATCGGGTCCGGCATGAAGGCCGTTGGCACAGGCGTGCCATGGTATCGGCCCTTACCCTGTTTGAGCTGGATGAAATGATGGCCGCCTACGCCAGCTATGAAAAACTGGCAGAACTCATCCGTCATCGATTCAAAGATGCAAAGGCCACCTTGCGAGAGCTATTTGGCCGCATGGTCTTCAACATCCTGTGCGGCAACACCGACGATCACGCCCGCAACCATGCTGCGTTTTGGGATGGCCATCAACTGCAGTTAACCCCCGCCTACGACATTTGCCCGCAATCACGCTCGGGCCAGCAGGCCTCTCAAGCGATGCTCATTCACAAGACCGAACGTAGCAGTCAAGTGGCGACCTGCATTGCTGCGGCAACGTCGTTTTTGCTTGGGCGGGAAGAGGCCATTGCCATCGTCAATCATCAGGTACGCGTCGTTGAAAACGAATGGCAGGCCGTGTGTGATGAAGCCCACCTGAGCGAAGTGGACCGCGCGCTTTTTTGGCGAAGGCAGTTCTTGAACCCCTTTGCCTTTCTTGATGCGCCCGAGGGAATCCGCGCTTTGGCCGTCAAAGGCGAGGCTTTGTTTCAAATAGATCCCTTGCGTTGATGCAGAAGGAAAAAACAGATGGAACACGTCACCCAAGTTCAGCCATTAAAAAATTACATGTTGAAAGTTTCCTTTAGTACGGGTGAAGTGAAGCTTTTTGATGTCAAGCCTTACCTTGATAAAGGAATCTTTATTAAGTTGCAAGATGAAAATTTCTTTAATCAAGCCTATGTTGCTTACGGCACGGTTTGCTGGCCTGGAAATTTAGACATTGCGCCAGAAACACTTTTTGATAAAGGATTATGTTTGGAGTCACAAACTGTGACCTAAACCCACCCACCGCCACCCCATAAGCCCCACCCCCGCCGCATACAATCTCCCCCGACTGCGCTTGTTGACCGTAACACAACATGGCGGTAGCGTGGCTAAGCCACAAACCAATGCCCCAAATCAAAGTGCCCTAAATCAATAGGCTCTCAATACGCTCTCAATACGCTCTCAATACGCTCCAGGCGGTGTACGAAACCATGAACAAAATTTACGTTGCAGGCCATCGCGGCATGGTGGGTAGCGCCATCGTGCGCACCTTGCAGCAGCAGGGCCAAACCAACCTGGTTACCCGCACCCATGCCGAGCTGGACCTGACCAACCAGGCCGCCGTACAGGCTTTTTTTGAAACAGAAAAACCCAGCCAGGTGTATCTGGCTGCGGCCAAAGTAGGTGGTATTTACGCCAACAACACCTACCCGGCGGACTTTATTTACCAAAACCTGATGGTGCAGGCCAACGTGATAGACGCGGCATTCAAGAACGGCGTGCAAAAGCTGCTGTTTTTGGGCTCCAGCTGCATTTACCCCAAGCTGGCCCCGCAGCCCATGCTTGAGGCCGCCTTGCTCACCGGCACCCTGGAGCCCACCAACGAGCCCTATGCCATTGCCAAAATTGCCGGCATCAAGCTCTGCGAGAGCTACAACCGCCAATACGGTGCCAGCCACGGCGTGGACTACCGCTGCGTCATGCCCACCAACCTGTATGGCCCCGGCGACAACTACCACCCCGAAAACAGCCACGTCATTCCCGCACTCATCCGCCGCTTTCATGAGGCCAAGGTGAATAACGCCCCCACCGTTGCCATCTGGGGCAGCGGCACGCCACGGCGCGAGTTTTTGTATGTAGACGACATGGCTGCCGCCAGCGTGTTTGTAATGAACCTGCCCAAAGCCACGCTAGACGCCCACACCCAGCCCATGCAAAGCCACATCAACGTTGGTTTTGGTGAAGACATCACCATCAAAGAACTGGCGCTGGCCGTAGGCAAAACCGTGGGTTACCCAGGCGTGATCAGCTTTGACACCAGCAAACCCGACGGATCCCCCCGCAAGCTGATGGACAGCAGCCGCCTTAACGCCTTGGGCTGGCAAGCCAAGATCAAACTGGAGCAAGGCTTGGCCTTGGCGTATGCCAGTTTTAAATGATGGTCCTTTGGCAAAGATGGCAATGACCTTAGCCGAACTTCACAAGAATATCCAGACGGGTGAGGACAGCGCGCGCCAGTTCAAAGTAGACGTGCGAAACGGCGAATCCTTGGCCGCGGAAATGGTGGCTTTTGCCAATTCTGAAGGTGGGGTGCTATTCATCGGTGTTGCCGATGATGGCTCTGTACCTGGACTCTCGGCCCAAGATGTTGCTCGCATTAATCAGCTCATCAGCAATGCGGCTAGCCAATGGGTTCGAAGTCCACTGACCGTACAAACCGAAAATTTGGCCTTAGAAAACGGTCGCATCGTTATCGTCCTGCGTGTACCCAAAGGAGCGGACAAGCCCTATTTCGACAAGAATGGAGTTATCTGGCTTAAAACTGGCTCAGACAAGCGAAGAGTGCAATCGAAAGAGGAGTTGCGCCGTCTTTTTCAGATGACCGATCAATTCCACGCAGATGAACTGCCCACCAAGGCTGGCATTGACAAACTGGACATGCTTCGATTTCGTGATTTTTTGCGGGATTTTTACAAGCAGCCCCTGCCTGATTCTCCAGCCGAGCTAGCCCGGCTTCTGCAGAACATGAATCTCGCCACCGACGACGGCAACTTGAACTTGGCTGGCCTGCTGATGTTTGCAGAGCGGCCTGAGTGGATCAAGCCGCAGTTTGTCATCAAGGCCATTCGTTATCCGGGTAATCAAATCCACAGCAGTGAGTACGTAGACACCGAGGATTTTGCAGGCCCACTGCCCAAAATATTCAACGATGCTATCGCCTTTGTCATGCGCAATCTGCACAAAACACAAGCTGGCCGCGGCGTGAACGCACCTGGTCGGCCTGAGATATCCGAAAGCGTTTTTGAAGAATTACTGGTCAACGCATTGGTGCACCGGGACTATCTGGTGAGCGCGCCGATCAGGTTGTTTATGTTTGACAACCGAATTGAGATCATCAGCCCCGGGCATCTGCCTAACAACCTGACTGTAGAAAAAATCCGTACTGGCAACTCCAATATTCGCAACCCTATCCTGGTTTCTTACGTGGCCAAGGGGCTGATGCCTTACCACGGCCTAGGTTCAGGCATCAAACGGGCGCTGACACTATGGCCAAAGATTGACTTCTACGACGACCGCGATGGCTGCCTTTTCGTGGCTACTGTGCACCGCCAGCTGACAGTTGTAGATGCATCTTTAATTGCACCTTCAATTGCACCTTTAACAAATTTACAGCTTCAGCTTCTGGCACTTTTGCAAAGTAACCAAAACGTTTCTTATGAGCAATTAGCCACGCTGACGCAAAAAGACCGATCCACCGTTATGCGCAACATTGGCAAGCTCAAGGCTACGGGTAGGCTGCAACGGATAGGGTCGAAAAAATCAGGCCACTGGCAGGTACTTAAATGAAAGAAACGACGACCAAACCATGACCAGCACCCCAAAAACCGCCCTTATTACCGGCGTGACCGGCCAAGACGGCTCTTACCTGGCGGAATTTTTATTGGAAAAGGGCTACACCGTGCACGGCATCAAGCGCCGGGCCAGCTCATTTAATACCCAGCGGGTAGACCATATTTACCAAGACCCGCATGTGAATAATGCCCGTTTCAAGCTGCACTATGGCGACTTGAGCGACAGCAGCAACCTTACCCGCATCATCCAGGAAACCCAGCCTGACGAAATTTACAACCTGGGCGCGCAAAGCCATGTGGCTGTGAGTTTTGAGAGCCCCGAATACACCGCCGACGTAGATGCCATGGGTACGCTGCGTATTCTTGAAGCCATCCGCATCCTGGGCCTTGAGAAGAAAACCCGCTTTTACCAAGCCAGTACCAGTGAGCTTTACGGCCTGGTGCACGAAACCCCGCAGCGCGAAACCACGCCGTTTTACCCCCGCAGCCCCTATGCCGTGGCCAAGATGTATGCGTATTGGATAACGGTTAACTACCGTGAGGCCTATGGCATGTATGCCTGCAACGGCATTTTGTTTAACCATGAGAGCCCGCGCCGGGGCGAGACCTTTGTTACCCGCAAAATCACCCGCGGCCTGGCCAATATCAGCCAGGGACTGGAGAGCTGTCTGTACATGGGCAACATCGATGCCCTGCGGGACTGGGGCCATGCCAAAGACTATGTACGCATGCAGTGGCTCATGCTGCAACAAGACACGGCGGAAGACTTTGTAATCGCCACCGGCGTGCAATACAGCGTGCGCCAGTTTATAGAGTGGACAGCCGCCGAACTGGGCATGCAGATGCGCTGGCAAGGCCAGGGCGTTGATGAAGTTGGCTACGCCGATGGCAAGGCCATCGTCAAAATAGACCCCCGTTACTTTCGCCCCACAGAAGTTGAAACCCTGCTGGGCGACCCCAGCAAAGCCAAGCAGAAACTCGGCTGGGTGCCTGAAATTTCCGCGCAAGAGATGTGCGCGGAAATGGTGGCGCATGACCTGGCACAAGCCAAGCAGCACGCTCTGCTCAAGCAGCTTGGCTACAGCGTAAATGTGAGTGTGGAGTAATGAGTTGACAAAACCTTTTATCCATGATTTGGCTGATGTCCAAACGACAACCATCGGGGAAGATACGCGAGTCTGGCAGTTCGTCATCGTACTGCCTGGCGCCATAATTGGCCAAGGCTGCAACATCTGCTCGCACTGTCTTATCGAGAACGACGTAGTTATCGGCGACCGCGTCACCGTCAAGAGCGGCGTTCAATTATGGGACGGCTTGCGTGTCGGTGATGATGTATTCATTGGCCCGAACGTCACTTTTAGCAATGACAAACACCCCAAAAGCGGCAACTTCAACTTTAAGCGGCTATCCACACGGATCGAAGCTGGAGCCAGTATCGGCGGCGGCGCCACATTGTTACCCGGCATAGTGGTTGGTGCGGATGCCATTGTAGGTGCAGGTGCCGTCGTCACTAAAGACGTGTCGCCTGGTGCTACGGTTGCGGGTAACCCAGCAAAGGTAATTAGCTAAACAAATGCAAGGTAAATCTAGTGAAATTCAATATCGATACTTGCAAAATAATTGAACTTCCCAAAATCTCTGAGCCCCGTGGGAACCTAACTTTTGTCGAAGGTGACAACCAAATTCCTTTTGATATTCAGCGCGTCTATTACCTTTATGATGTTCCGGGCGGAGCCAAACGCGGTGGTCATGCCCACAAAGGGCTACACCAACTCATCATAGCTATGTCGGGCAGCTTTGATGTGGTACTCGATGATGGAGAAAATAAGAAACGTGTGCATCTCAGTCGCTCATACATCGGTTTGTATGTCTGCCCCATGATCTGGCGCGAGCTAGACAACTTTTCATCCGGTTCAGTTTGTATGGTTTTAGCCTCGAATAAATACGAAGAAGAAGACTATTACCGCGAATATTCAGAATTTATGCGAAACAGGTGGCAAGAATGAATATTCCATTTTTAGACCTCGGCGCAGCCTATCGAGAGCTGCAAACCCAGATTGATGCCGCCGTTGCCCGCACGCTTGCCTCCGGCTGCTACATCGGTGGTCCCGAGGTCGAGGCATTTGAAGAAGAGTTTGCGAGCTATTGCGGTTCAACTTTTGCTTTAGGCGTGGCCAATGGGCTGGACGCTCTGCACTTGACCCTGCGCGCTATGAGCGTGGGGCCGGGGGACGAGGTCATCGTTCCTAGCAACACCTTCATCGCCACGTGGTTTGCAGTCAGCCAGTGCGGCGCCATGCCGGTTCCGGTTGAGCCCGATGTGCGCACCTATAACATCGACCCGGCCCGCATCGAAGAGGCTATCACTCCACGTACCAAGGTCATCCTGCCCGTGCACTTATACGGTCAGCCGGCTGATATGGATCCGATTCTGGCCATCGCCCGCAAGCACGGATTGCTTGTGCTAGAAGACGGAGCCCAAGCGCATGGTGCGCGTTACAAAGGCCAGCGCCTTGGCGCGCATGGGGACGCCGTGGCATGGAGCTTTTACCCCGGCAAGAACCTGGGCGCAATTGGCGACGGTGGTGCAGTCACCACCAATGACGCACAACTTGCTGACCGCATTCGCGTGCTGCGCAACTATGGCTCGCGCGTGAAATACGTGAATGAAGTGCAGGGCTTCAACAGCCGGCTGGACCCACTGCAAGCCGCAGTCTTACGCGTAAAGCTGCCGCATCTGGACAGATGGAACGCGCGTCGCAGTGCGATAGCAGCAAGTTATCAGAAAGGTCTATCCGGAGCCGGACTAACTTTGCCATACGTGCCCGCGTGGGCTGACCCAGCATGGCACCTGTATGTGGTGCTGGATTCGCATCGAGAAATCTTGCAAAAGAAATTGGGTGAAGCAGGAATAGGCACGCTTATCCACTATCCGATCCCGCCCCATCTTCAGCATGCATATGCTACGGTTGGATATGTACAGAGCCAATTTCCTATAGCTGAGAAAATCGCGAATCTATGTCTTAGCTTGCCGATCGGGCCACATCTGCAACATCAAAATTTAACAAAAGTGATTAAATGTTGCGCTTAGATCTAAAACTCAAAGATTTAATAAGCTGGGTTAATCGCCATCAACGTGTCGGGTTTATTCGAGTGTGATGCAAGTATCCGTTTATAAGTCTTGTTGCTTTTTTATCGTGGTCCCTTAACTTTTCCGAATTTAGATAAATCGCAATAGTTATCCATAATTATTTGGAAGTTGATAGGCTCGATTACATTTTCTAAAGAGTATTGGTGCCAATTTATATTTTTGTCACCAGTTAATGGTAAATAAATGCGTGATCTAATTTATGCGGTTCTTAAGACTGGTAGCGGGGCTATAGGGAATTTATTGCTCAGCGTGGTCAGCATGAAGGTTATGGCAGTAATGTTAGGGCCTGCTGGTACTGGTCTATTCTCACTGATTCGCCAGGCAGTAATCACACTTTCTTCATTGGGATCAGGTGGGCAGACAGCTTTAATACAAGGTGTCGCTAGTAAAGAAGGTATAGGGCGAGACTCCTATGTTCGTACAACATTTTGGTTGTTTGTTTTTGCAGCTTTTTTTAGCGTAGCGCTAATTGAATTATTCGCCCCTACAATTGCAACGCTTGTGTTTGGTACGAATGATTCGGGCATGATCCAGTTAATTAGATGGATGGCGTTGCCGGTATTTCTGTTGCATGCCTACATATACTTAAAAAGCGTGCTTAATGGGTTCCGTGCAATTGGGAGACTAGCGTTTGTCGAAATGCTTGGCCCCTTTTTCACATTAGCACTTGTCTACCCAGTATGTATTTTCGTAGGCGATGGATATGCACTGGCATTTATATGGATGCTGAGCGCTGCTCAGTTGTTGATGATTGTTGCAAGTTGTTTAATCCTTTACAAAAACGGGTGGTTGTCAACTCTGTTTGATGGCAATGCGGTATTGCTGAATCGCGCGGACTTTCGTTATTTCCTTACTATCGCTGGAACAACATTTCTAATATCGATGATGGGTAGTGGGACCTTGTTGGCCGTGAGGACAATGATTGCAAGAGATGGCGGTTTATATCAAGCTGGATTGTTCGATCTTGCTTGGTCTAGTGGTAGTTATGTCATGCTGCTCTTGGCGTCATTTGGTACCTATTACACGCCTACTCTTAGCCAAGCAGTAGGTAATGTAGCGCGTGCAGCACTTGTACGACGGATCATTCGACTATCAACTTTACTCATGATACCGATGATTGTGACGGTAATAGTTTTAAAGCCATTGTTAGTTCAAGTTTTATATTCAAGTGAATATATTGACTCTTTGGAAATAGTAAGATGGATGTTAATTGGCGATTATTTTAAGATAACCGGTTGGGTACTTGCTACCACTGCTATTGTTAATAACCACATGAAAATTTATTTTTTGACGGAAATGTTCTGGTATGTTGGGTTTTTAGTGTTGTCTGCTCTTTCCGTATTGTATTTTTCGGATTTACAAGGAGTAGGCGTTGCCTTCGTTGCGCTTTACTTTGCACTAGTTATTTATTACTTGCAATACGTGCGTAAGGTGTACGATCTACAGATCACTAGCGACTTACTAATCCCCTGGATAATCGGCTTTGTCGTAGTGGTTATGGCATCCATTCAAAACTGGAATAGTTTGACCGTTAACTGGATTTCCTCATTGCTGTGGATAATTGGCAGTCTATGGTTGGTTTTTTTATTCCTAAAGAAGACCGAGAGAGAAATAATATGGAACAAGATAAGTCAAAGGTTGAGGGTGAACTAATGTCACCATACGTAACAAATATAGTTGATTCCAATGCGTTTATCATGAAAATGGTTAGTGTTGTTATCCCGACTTATAACCAAGTAAACTTTGTGAAAGAAACTTTCGATAGTGTTCTTTCTCAAGACTATTCAAACTTACAAATTATTGTTACAGACGATGGATCAACTGATGGTACAAAAAATATTATTTTGGATTATGCGCAGAAATATCCTGATAAATTTGTAGCTGTAATTAGTGATACGAATACAGGACTTCCATCAAATTTTAATCGAGGTTTTCGCAAAGTTAAGGGCGAATACATTGCATGGTTGGGCGGCGATGATCTTATGTTGCCCGGAAAAATTAGCAAACAAGTCGCTCTTTTACAGCACCGTCCAGATGCAGTGGGGTGTTGCCACGATGCAGAAGTCTTTGAGTCCCCAAGTGGGGTTGTGCTTGGGCTTTTTAGTGAATTGATGAACGGCAAGCGGGGATTCAAGGAGGGCGGGGTCGAATTATGGTTTGATGCGAGTTACTACATGCTACCTTCCACAGTGATGATTCGATCTGCAGCTGTACCAAAGTACGGTTTTGATGAGCGTCTGAAATATGCGAACGACTGGCTGCTTGATATTGAGATCTTTAGACAAGGTAAATGTGCTGTGCTTAATGAAGTTTTGGGTAAATATCGAAGGCATGCAAATAATGTGACTGCGGACGTGCGGGCGAAAAAACAGGGCAATGAGGATGGAATGATCGCCCTATGTATTGTTGATGCGAGATATCCAGAGCTTCATAAGCTTGTTAGAAAGAGGCGAATTATTTTTTTTCTTGCAGCCGCAACATGGGCGTTCAGAGACGGCGATTTAAAAAAATCTAGGGCATATCTGAGAGTTGCTGTTCGTCAAGGAGCGTTAATACGAGCTGGTGCGCTATTAATGGGTCTTACAGTTTTTGGTAATTATATTTTAAAACAGACCGAACTACTGCCTTATCAAAGATCCCCGTTATTTATCAAAATTTCTAAAATATTCAAGAGTTAAGTATGGATAAGAATGCTGCAGCCTATCAGATCAAAACTCCCGATTATTTTAAAAATGTTAGGCGTGAAATCCTGCCACTTCTGCCAAGCAATGTCGACCGAATATTCGAGGTTGGCTGCGGGGCGGGCGACACATTATCATATTTAAAACAAACAGGCAGATGCAATTGGGCCGGTGGAATTGAGCTGTTTCATCATGCTGCTGAAACAGCCCGTGGCAAGGTTGATTTTGTTCTGGAAGGCAGTATAGAGAAAGATGGATTGCCTTTTAATTCGAACTCTATTGATGTAATTCTTTGCTTGGACGTTTTGGAGCATTTGGTAGATCCATGGGCTGTCGTATCGCATTTGCATACATTATTGAAACCGGGTGGTCTGATGATTTGCAGCATACCCAATGTTAGAAATTTTCGGGTTATCTTACCTCTTATATTCTATGGTAAATGGAGTTATACGGCATACGGAATTCTTGATAAAACGCACTTGCGGTTTTTTACGAAAGAGTCGGCAATTAGTCTCGTCCAGTGTTCCGGACTTGTAGTAGATAAGGTCCTTCCAACTGGTTTTGAAAAGTGGGATAAGGTTAGAGTTATTAATCTATTATCGCTATCGATGTTTAAACCCATGTTTGATTATCAATACTTGATCAGAGCAAAGAAAATAGTATGAGTGTTCCTGCTTTATATCAGGATAAAGTATATATTTTGCTTTTGAACTGGAATGGCTGGAAAGATACGATTGAGTGTTTGGAAAGCGTGTTTCGTAATGACTATCACAATTATTGTGTCATCGTTTGTGATAACAACTCGCAGGATGAGTCATTAAGTTATATCAAGTCGTGGGCAGATTCGAGGATAAATGTAGTTTTACCAAGAACCAAAGCTTTAAGAGATTTACTTACACCCCCTGTGCAAAAGCCGATTGCTTACAAAGTTTATGATCGTTTATCCGCAGAGAATGGAGGAGATAAGACCGATGAATCTCATTTGGTTCTAATTCGAACCGGTGGCAATTTAGGATTTGCCGGTGGTAATAATGTAGGACTACGATTTGTTTTAGCCCGTAATGATGCCGAATATGTATGGTTACTAAACAACGATACCATAATAATGCCTGATGCTCTTAGTCGGCTAGTTGAACGAGTAAGAGATAATCCAAGACTGGGGATATGCGGATCAACAATACGTTATTACCACCATCCACAAGTGACTCAAAGTTTTGGTGGATGTACATATAACAAGTGGTTTGGTATTGCTAATAATATTGGATATATGCAATCATCTTCACAGCCTGTTGACTTCAAGGCAGCGGAAAAAAAGATGGACTATGTAT
>JBEIGE010000030.1:0-33353 GCA_040382055.1 Hylemonella sp. | reverse complement strand
TGCTTGCAATTGCCGGCATGGAGAAAAAATACGGCTTGCGCTGCCTCAACGTGTTCCACGCCGGTGACGGCAACCTGCATCCGCTGATTTTGTTTGATGCCAATGATGCCGACCAACTGCACCGCTGCGAACTTTTTGGCGCCGATATCCTGGAAACCAGCGTGGCCATGGGCGGCACAGTGACCGGCGAGCACGGTGTGGGGGTAGAGAAACTCAACAGCATGTGCGTGCAGTTCAGCGCTGCTGAAAACGAGCAGATGTTCGGCGTCAAACGGGCCTTTGACGCCAAGGGCTTGTTGAACCCCGGCAAGGTGATTCCCACATTGAACCGTTGTGCCGAATATGGCCAGATGCTGGTGCGGGGTGGAAAAATTTCTCACCCCGACCTGCCGCGTTTTTAGCGTCATGCCGCTGTCCAAGCCCTGATGTGGGCAGCGGCATGACGCTGAGATTCCATACACGAAGCGACGCCCTTGAGTGGACATCAAGCACGCCAAGTCATGATCACCCTTGAAGCTGTTTACATTCCTGCTGCCGTGCGAGGCTTCTCAAGCCCTGGGAATGTATTTGATGTGAACATTGAAGGTGCAGTTGTTCAGGCAATTAAGCCCAGCGCAACGGCAACGCCTGCTCAAGGTACGCTTTTGCCAGCCTTGGTGGACCTGCATCTGCACCTGGACAAAACTTACACCGTGCAAGATACGGGGCCAGCCAACGGCGACCTTTTCCGGGCCATTGACATGATTGCCACCCACCGTGCCAGTTGGACGGCCGCTGAACTGCAAGTCCGGATGACGCGCGGGCTAGAAGATGCCTGGCAAAACGGCACCCGGGCACTGCGCACCCACTTGGACTGGATGGCACCCGGACGGCCGGTCTCGATCGACGTGTTTCTTGCATTGCGCGAACAATGGCGCAACCGTCTGGAGATGCAATGGGTTTCACTGACTGCACTGGATATTTTTGACGATGCGCGGGTCGGCACCAGCATCGCTGGACAAGTGAAAGACGGTGATGGCATCCTGGGCTGCTTTGTTTATCGCAACACGGATCTGCTGTGCAAACTGCAGGGTATGTTTGAGCTGGCCCAACGGTTTGACCTGGACTTGGACTTTCATGTGGACGAAGGGCTTCATGCCGACGCCAATGGTCTTCGAGCCATTGCCGAGCTCACGCTTCAAACCGGCTGGCAGGGCCGGGTGACCTGCGGGCATGCATGCTCACTGTCGGTTCAGCCAAGCGCCCAGGCGCTACAAACTTTAGAGCTACTTAGTGAGGCTGGTATTGGGCTTGTAGCACTTCCAACCACCAATCTTTACCTGCAAGGCAGCTGGGACACCACCCCTGTAGAGCGCGGCATCACCCGCCTGATTGAGGCACGGCAAGCGGGCGTTAAGGTCAGCATGGCCAGTGACAACGTGGCAGACCCGTTTTACCCTTATGGCAGTTATGACTTGCTGGAGAACTGGGCCTTGGGAGTACAAATGGCTCATTTGGCGCCGGCCGAGGACTGGCTCGATACCGTCACCCTCAACCCGGCAAGCACGATGCGTCTGCCCTGGACCGGCCAGCTCTGTGACGGGTGTCCGGCAGACCTCATCCTCCTGGAAGCCCGAAATGGGCTTGAACTCATGAACACCCGGGCCCGAAGACGCCGGGTTTGTCGCAAAGGCCAATGGATATGACAAGCCCCGAGCAGGCACTTGAAGCCCTCAAACAGGCGTTGGCGGGCTTGAGCATGAGCCAGGACCCGGTTCAGCTGGACATCAAGAGCAAAGACTATTACTGGTACAGCCCGGTGCTCAAGCAGCTGCTGGACCCGTGTCTGGGTGATTTGATCGTCAAGGTCAACAGCGAGCAGGAGGTGATTCGGGTGGCTGCCGCCTGTGCCAAGCACCGTATCAACCTCACGGTTCGGGGCGGCGGTACCGGCAACTACGGCCAGTGTGTGCCGCTACACGGTGGCGTGATCCTGGATATCACTGGCCTGAACCGGGTACTTGACATCCAGGTCGGCCAGGTTACCGTGCAGGCCGGCATGATGATCATGGACCTGGAGCGAGCCGTGCGCGCTGATCCCATCGTCCCCGGCGGACAGGAATTGCTGATGTATCCCAGCACCCGGGATACTGCAACGATTGGCGGCTTTATCGGTGGAGGTTATGGCGGCGCGGGCAGCGTGCGCAACGGCATCCTCAAAGACCCCGGCAATGTCACACTGATCCGCATTGTCACGCTGGAGGAAACACCGCGCATCATTGAACTGCGCGATGCCGATATCCAGAAAGCGCACCACGCCTTCGGCACCAACGGCATCATGACCACGTTGACGCTGGCACTCAAACCTGCTGTGGATTGGGTGCACCATATTGCCTTGTTTCCGAGTTACCGCAAGGCCCTTGAATTTGGTGTTGCGGCAACCCAGGCGGTGGCCCGTGCCAGCCCGATCAAGGGGTCTGCCGATCCTGAACCGGGCCCGGGGCCGGTGCTTGACGCCTTTGAAATCACAGCGGTAGACCAGCGGTTTTCGCCTTTTTATGCGGACTCGTTCGGCGATCGTTTCCCCCCAGACCGCGATGCCGTTTTCTCCATGGTTCATCCGCGAGACCTGACGGGCTGGCGAGCGCTCATGCAGGCGCATGGTGGTGTTGAAACCATGGCCATGAACGAGGAAACCTTGACTGGCGCGGGCCTTGTGCCGGCCTTTGAATGCGCCTGGAACCACACCACCCTGATGGCGCTACGCATGGATAAAACCTGGACCAACCTTCAAACCGTCTATCCCTGGCCACTTGACCTGGACCTGGTTGAACGCCAGATGGCCCGCTATGGCGACGAGGTGCTGATGCACCATGAGTTTGGCCGGGACAGCCACGGTTTTGTTGTGTTTGCCCTGCCACTGGTCGCGTTTATTGACAAAGACCGGGTCTACGACATCATTCGCGAGCATGAGGCCGACGGTTGCCTTGTGTTCGACAACCATGTGTACACCATCGAGGGCGGCGGCATGAAGACGATAGACGAGGCTCAAATCAATCTCAAAAAAGTGGCCGATCCGCACGGCCTGATGAATCCGGGCAAAACCGAGGGCTGGAAGCCTGAGTACGTCAAGCCCTGACCATGCAAACCCTGATCGTCCACGCCCATCCTGATCCCGCCAGTTTCAGTGCCAGTCTGTTCCGGCTGGCCCAGGAAACATTGATCCGGCATGGTCATCCGGTTCAGACCATCGACCTCTATGCCGAGGGGTTTGACCCGGTTTTGTCGCTTGAAGAGCGTCAAGCGTACCTGGAATGCCCAGACTGGCTGGTCGCGCGTTTTGCATCCCATATCGACAAGTTAACTGTGTGCGAGCATTTGCTGTTGGTCTACCCGACCTGGTGGTGGGGCCCGCCGGCCATGCTTAAAGGTTGGCTGGAGCGCGTCTGGCTGCCGAAAATCACCTTCGAGCCGCCAAGTCGCAAGGGCCAGAGGCTCAAACCCAAGTTGCAGCACATTCGCTGCTTTACTGTCATTACGCATGGCGGATCTCCCTGGTGGTGGCTCAAGCTGATCGGCGACCCCCACCGCAAGCTGATGATGCGCGGCATGCGCATGCTGTTCGCCCGATCTTGCAAGACCAACTGGTTGCAACTGCACAGCATGAACACTGTCACACCCGCTGATTTGCAGGCCTTCCAGGACAAGGTTTGCACACAGTTAAGTCGTTTGTGAGGAGAAATGAACATGCACAACAACACAGGCCAGCCCCTGGCACGCTATGCAGCTTGCAAACGCTTTGGCGACTATCTGTTTTGCAGTGGTGTGATCGCCGTTGACCCAGCCAGTGGCCGGGCCCAAGACCGGTATGACGATTTGCCCCTGGCCGCGCGCGAAGCCTTGCGCGTGCTGGGCTACGACACCGGCCAAGTCTCCGTGGACGTTTACGAGGCGCCGGTTGTGGTGCAAAGCTGGCTGGTCCTTGAACGCATTCGCACGCTGATTGAGCCGCATGGGGCCAGTCTGTCCGATGTGGCACGGCTGGTTCAGTATTTCCGGGATCTGCGCCACTACCCCGCCTACAACCGGGTACGCAACCTGTTCTTTCATGAACCGGTGGTCAGCACTGTGGTGGAGGTCTCCCGCATGTTGCCCAACGACATGGTGGTGCTGGAAATTGAAGCCACCGTTTACGCTCCGCAAAGAAATAGCCCCTGATGTGAGTCCGGCAGTCACAACAATTGCATAATTTTTATACCTTCGCTTCCTTCCCACATCCTTCAACTGATCGGAACTCATATGGATTGCATCTCTCGCCAATGGATAACAGCACTTTCTGCTGTCTGTGCCATGACTGCCGCGAATGCCCAGGAGAAATTCACCTACATGACCAATTGGTATGCCCAGGCCGAGCATGGCGGGTTTTATCAGTCTGTGGCTGATGGCACTTACAAGGCAGCTGGCCTGGATGTCACCATCAAAATGGGTGGGCCTCAGGTCAACATCGTTCAGATCATGGCCGCGGGACAGGCCGACTGCATCATGGGCTACGACACCCAGACCATGAAACTGCGCGAGCAGGGCATCAATGCGGTGACCGTGGCAGCTGCATTCCAGAAAGACCCCGCCGTACTGATCGCCCATCCGGAGGTGAAAAAACTCGAAGACATCAAGTCGAAAACCTTGCTGATCAGCAGTGCTGGCTTGCAAACTTATTGGCCCTGGTTGAAGGCCAAGTACGGTCTGCAGGACAGCCAGGTCAGGCCCTACACCTTCAACATACAGCCCTTTATTGCCGACAAGAACATGGTGCAGCAAGGCTATCTGTCTTCCGAGCCCTTTGCGATTGAAACTGAAGCCAAGTTCAAACCTACCGTCTTTCTTCTGGCCGATTACGGCTGGTCCCCCTATGCCACCACCATTGTCTGCATGGAAAAAACCATCAAGGAGCGCCCCAAAGCGGTGGCTGCTTTTGTCAAGGCCTCTATGACGGGCTGGAAAAAATACCTGGCTGCAGATCCTTCCGCAGCGAACGCGCTGATCAAAAAAGACAACCCCAACATGACCGACATCAAGATTGCCAACGGCATCGCGCTGATGAAATCGACCGGTATGGTCTTCGGGGGTGATGCCGCCAAAATGGGGGTGGGTGTGATTACCGACGAGCGCATGAAAACCACCTTTGACATGATGGTCGCCAACAAACTGATTGACCCTAAAGTTGACATAAAAGCCACTTACAGCACGCAGTTTGTCAAAGACCTCAAGGTCATGCCCTGACGCTTCGGGTGTGAGCCACCTACCCGTCATTGACCTCGGGGCTCTGCGCAAGGGCGATGCCGCTTCCCGCGTCGAACTGTGCCGGCAACTTGACACTTGCTGCCAGGACCATGGCTTCTTCTATGTCATTGGGCACGGTATTGATGCGCAGCTGCGCGAGGCCGTTTTTGCTCAGTCCCGGGCTTTTTTTGGGCTGCCGGACGAGGTTAAATCGCGCTGGCATATCGACCGCTCTAATATCCGCCGTGGCTATGACCCTGTAGGCTGGCAAAGCCTCGACCCCGGACAGCCTGCTGATCTGAAGGAAAGTTTTTACCTGGGCGTTGACCGTGGTCCCGATGATCCGTTGGTAGTGGCACGCACACCGAATCATGGCCCCAACCAGTGGCCCAGTGAACGTCTGGTTCCCGGCTTTCAGTCTGACACCCAAGCCTATGCGGCCGCTTTGTCGGGAGTCGGCTTGCAATTGATGGGTCTGCTGGCGCAAGCCCTCGAGCTGCCTGCGGATTACTTTGATCCTTTTTATTCAGATCCCATGCCGGTCTTGCGTCTCTTGCACTACCCACCCCAAACCAGGGCCCTGGCAACAGGGCAGGTCGGCAGCGGTGCCCACACGGACTGGGGCAGCCTGACGCTGCTCACACAGGACGAGGCGGGCGGTCTGCAGGTGCAGATTCAAGGCAAGTGGCAGGATGTGCCATGTATGCCAGACAGTCTGGTGGTCAACCTTGGTGACCTGATGGCACGTTGGAGCAACGACCGTTGGCGCTCTTCCCTGCACCGGGTGTTGCCGCAGCAACCAGGCCATCACCGTTACTCCATCGCCTACTTTTTTGACATCAATTACCATGCGCAGGTTTCTGTGTTGCCGGGCTGCCATGACACACGTCACCCGCCCCGTTATGAACCCATCACCGCCGGACAACACATTGTTGAGATGTACAAACGCACCACCCTGACTCCAGCCCTGTGAATCTCCTTTGAATCCGAAGCCACAATAACAAGACATGATTTCTGAAGCCGCTCTCCCTACAGACAATACGTCACCCGCGGTCGAGATTCTGTCGGTCGAACAGACCTACCCTAACGGGACTCAGGCCCTGCTCCCCGTGAGCCTGAACATCCGTCAGGGTGAGTTTGTCACTTTACTCGGCCCATCAGGTTGCGGGAAAAGTACCCTTCTGAAGATGGTGGCCGGCATGCTGGAGCCCACCGAGGGGCGTATTTTGCTGTGGAGAAAACCCGTTCGCGATTTCGAAGCCAGCGGTCACCGCTTGTCATTTGTTTTTCAGGAAGCCACCCTGATGCCGTGGGCCAATGTGCACAGCAACGTACGTCTGCCGCTGGATCTGGCCAAGATGCCAGCCCGGGAATCTGATCAGCGGGTCAGCGATGCGCTGGCTATGGTGGGTCTTTCTAAGTTTGCTGCGCAACGTCCCCGGGAGCTCTCCGGGGGCATGCAAATGCGGGTCTCCATTGCACGCGGCCTGGTCACCCGGCCCAACCTGCTGCTGATGGATGAACCCTTTGGTGCCCTGGATGAAATCACCCGCAACCGGCTGGACGACGACCTGCTACGTCTGTGGCAACAGCAGGCGCTCACGGTGGTGTTTGTGACGCACTCCATCGCAGAAGCCGTTTACCTTTCGCAACGTGTGATGGTGATGGCCCCGCGACCTGGCCGCGTGGTGGAACAGGTGATGATTGATGAGCCCTTCCCGCGGGGTCCGGATTTCCGGGTAAGCCAGCGTTTCGCTCAATATGCCCATCACCTTCAAAACAGCCTGCTCAAGGTCAGCGACGAAGCGTCTTTCAACTAAAGCCCCCCCAACACCATGGCCAAGCAAGCAACCCCCTGGATACAGCAACCCTCTGTCATGCGCGTGCTCTGGCCGGCTCTGGTGGCCGTGGTGTTGTTAGCCATCTGGCAACTCTGGGTGACTGTGGCTCAAATTCCGGTTTTCCTGGTGCCATCGCCCCTGCTGATTGCCAAAACCCTGGTGATGGACTGGGGCCTCCTGATAGGCGCACTGTGGGTCACCCTCAAGATCACGCTCCTTGCATTTGTGCTGTCAGCGGTGCTCGGTACCCTGATCGCATTTTTATTCGTCCAGAGCCGCTGGATTGAAACCGCATTTTTTCCTTATGCAGTTTTGCTGCAGGTCACGCCCATTGTGGCCATTGCACCGTTGATCATCATTTGGGTGAAAGACACCTCGGCCTCGCTGGTGATTTGCGCAACCATCGTGGCCCTGTTCCCGGTGATTGCCAACACCACGCTAGGCCTGCGCAGCGTCAATCCGGGGCTGGCTGCGTTCTTCAAGCTGCATCACGCCAGCCGTTGGCACACGCTTTGGCGTTTGCGCATCCCCAGCGCACTGCCCTATTTTTTTGCCGGATTGCGCATCTCCGCCGGATTGGCCTTGATCGGCGCTGTGGTGGCGGAATTTGTAGCAGGCACTGGTGGCACAGGTACCGGGCTGGCTTACCAGATTTTGCAATCCGGCTACCAGCTTAATATTCCCCGCATGTTTGCAGCCTTGGTGCTGATCTCAGTGACAGGCGTGGTGCTGTTTGTGGTGCTGGCCATGGTCAACCGCCTGGCACTTGCCGGTTGGCATGAAAGTGAAGTTAACCCTTGATTCAGAAATACACCCCTTCAACAGGAGCAACTATGCGTTTTTTGATGAAGTCAATGGCTGCCAAAGGCCTACACCGCACCACGGGCACTTTGCTGGCTGCGCTGGCGCTGCTGTGCTGCACCCTGGTTCAAGCCCAGCCGTCTACAGTGAAAATTCTGGTGGGCTTTCCGCCTGGTGGCGGCACCGATGCCATTGCCCGCATCCTGGCTGAAAAACTCAAGGACGCGCTGGCTACCAACGTCATCGTCGAGAACCGCGCCGGTGCCGGCGGGCAAATTGCCGCACAGGCGCTTAAAGCTGCTGCGCCAGACGGCAATACACTGTTTCTATCCCACGACCACACCATCTCCATCCTGCCGCAGGTGGTCAAGACCCCGGGCTTTGACCCGTCACGTGATTTTGTCGCCGTGGCCGGTTTTGCCACTTTTGTCAATGCTTTTGCCGTATCTGGCGGCACACCAGCGCGCTCCATGAATGACTATGTCGCCTGGGTTCGTGCCCAGGGCAAGGGCACGGCTGGCATTCCCGCACCGGCATCGGTGCCGGAATTCCTGGTCACACTGATCGGCCAGAAATACGGCCTTGATCTGCAAGCCGCACCCTACCGGGGCAGCGCGCCCATGATGGCTGATATGCTGGGCAACCAGATTGCTGCTGGCGTGGCCTCAGTGCCTGACTTTATGGAAAACCACAAAGCGGGCAAAGTCCGAGTGATCGCGGTACTCGGTGGCTCGCGTCAGGCCGCCTTGCCCGATGTACCGACCTTTGCCGAGTTGGGTCTGGCCGGGTTCGAGGATGTCCCTTATTACGGCCTGTTTGCCCCGCAGGGCACGCCCAAAGCGGTGATAGACCGCACCTCCGATGCGTTGGCCAAGGTACTGGCCTTGCCCGATGTACGCGAGCGGCTTTCCGCCATGGGGCTCACCGTTGGTCATATGCCGCCGCAACAACTGGCCCAGCGGGAACAGGCCTATACCCAGGCGTGGGCACGCATCATCAAAGCAAGCGGGTTTATCGCGCAGTAGGAAAAGCCGCTCGACCACCAAAGATCGCCGTGCCCACCCGCACCATGGTGCTGCCGCAATGAATGGCGGCTTCGAGATCCGCGGTCATGCCCATAGACAGGATGTCCATGCCCATGCCCCGCGCATTCATGTCATGAAACAAGGCTTTGGCCCTCTTGAACAAAGCACACTGCGCTTCAAAATCAATAGCAGGCTCAGGAATACACATCAAACCCCGCAACTTGAGCCTATCCAACCCGGCTACCGCCTGCGCCAACTGCAGTGCTTCGGCTGGCGCAATCCCTGATTTGTTGGCGCCAGCATCGATATTGACCTGAAGACACACTTGCAAAGGTGCCAGACTGGCGGGTCGTTGCTGGCTCAGGCGCTCGGCCGTTTTCAGGCGATCAACCGTGTGAACCCAGTCGAAGTGCTCAGCCACCAGGCGCGTCTTGTTGCTCTGGATAGCTCCAATGCAGTGCCATTCAATGTCAAGATCAGCCAGCGCCGTCATTTTCTCAACGGCCTCCTGAATGTAGTTTTCCCCAAAGGCCCTTTGCCCCGACGCATAGGCCTGAACCACGTCATCGGGCCCGAAAGTTTTGGAGACAGCCAGCAGAGCTACCTCCCCGGGCTGACGGCCGGCTGCGGCACAGGCCTGCGTAATCCGCCTGCGGACTGACTCGAGATTGATGTTAATCGTGGTCATAATGCCCTCAAGCGTACCAAACCATCGCGTGATTTGTGGACATTAGCCAACTACTCGCCTTCAGCGTCAAGAACAAGGCCTCGGATCTTCACCTCTCGGCGGGCCTGCCGCCGATGATCCGGGTGCACGGGGATGTTCGCCGCATCAATATGGATGCGCTGGACCACAAGGCGGTTCAAGCCATGATGTTCGACATCATGAACGACACCCAGCGCAAAAACTACGAAGAATTTCTCGAAATCGACTTCTCTTTTCAGATCGATGGCCTGGCGCGCTTCAGGGTCAACGCGTTTAACCACCAACGGGGGGCAGGTGCGGTTCTGCGGACGATTCCAAGCCAAATCCTGACTCTCGAACAACTCAATTGCCCGAAGATTTTTGCCGATCTGGCCACCAGACCCCGCGGCCTGGTGCTGGTCACCGGGCCCACGGGCTCGGGCAAGTCCACCACGCTGGCGGCCATGGTCAATTACCTCAATGAGACCGAGTTCGGCCATATTTTGACGGTAGAAGACCCGATTGAATTTATCCATGAATCAAAGAAATGCCTGATCAATCAGCGCGAAGTCGGCTCGCACACCCTGAGCTTTGCGGCCGCACTCAAATCGGCACTGCGCGAAGACCCGGATGCAATTCTGGTGGGTGAAATGCGGGATCTTGACACCATTCGTCTGGCCATGACGGCAGCCGAGACCGGCCACCTGGTGTTTGCTACCCTGCACACCTCCAGCGCGCCCAAGACGATAGACCGGATCATTGATGTGTTTCCGGCCGAAGAAAAGGACATGATCCGTGCCATGCTCTCGGAGTCCCTGCAGGCGGTGATCTCCCAAACCCTGTGCAAGACCAAGGATGGTCAGGGCCGCGTGGCAGCGCACGAAATCATGCTCGGCACCAACGCCATCCGCAATCTGATCCGCGAAGGCAAAGTAGCTCAGATGTACTCGAGCATTCAGACCGGCAACAATGTGGGCATGCAAACGCTGGATCAAAGCTTGAGCGACCTGGTCAAGCGTCAGGTCATCAGCCCGGCAGAAGCACGCAGCAAGGCCAAAATTCCGGAAAACTTCACCGGCTAATCCGCTTGAGTTGAATCCGTTTTTGCAAATCACCCTTTATTCAAATCACCCATTTAACTTCATCCAAAAATCCAATATGCCCAATATTTCAACAAAAAACTATGCGTCAGTACCATCCCGGAAAGTTGCCTTTATCGGCTTGGGTGTCATGGGTTACCCGATGGCAGGGCACCTGGCTCTGGCAGGCCACCAGGTCACTGTTTACAACCGCACTGCGGCCAAAGCGCAGGCCTGGTGTGCAGAGTTTTCCAACACACTCGCACCACGGCAGTCCCCCACGCCCGAGCTGGCCGTCCAAGATGCCGACTTTGTGTTCTCCTGCGTTGGCAATGACGATGACTTGCGCAGTGTCACTACCGGTTCGGGGGGCGGGTTTGCTGGGATGAAACCCGGTGCGGTGTGGGTTGACCACACCACCGCATCGGCCGATGTGGCGCGGGAAATATCTGCCGTGGCGTTGGCAGCAGGCCTGCATTTTCTTGATGCACCTGTCTCAGGAGGTCAGGCCGGTGCGCAAAACGGCATCCTGACGGTAATGTGTGGCGGGGACACCGCGGCTTTTGAAAGCGCAAGACCTGTGGCGATGGCCTTTTCACGCGCGTTCACCCGCATGGGGGACAGCGGCGCTGGACAACTTGCCAAAATGGTCAATCAGATTTGTGTGGCTGGCGCTTCCCAGGGCCTGGCTGAAGGCATTGCGTTCGGCCAGCGGGCCGGTCTGGATATGAAGCAGGTTCTGGAGGTGATCGGACAGGGTGCCGCCCAGAGCTGGCAAATGGACAACCGGGGGCCCACCATGATTACCGATCAGTTTGATTTCGGTTTTGCGGTGGACTGGATGCGCAAAGACCTGGGTCTGGTGCTGCAAGAGGCCCGCAACAACGGGGCACGGCTTCCGGTGACCGCGTTACTGGAACAGTTTCTGGGTGACCTGCAGCAAATGGGCGGCGGCCGCTGGGATTCTTCCAGCTTGATCCGACGCCTGAAATAAATCAGCTGGAGCGGCGCTGCGGTGCCGGCGTGTTGTTGGGCAGCAGGCGCTGCAACTCTTCCTCACTGATCACTTCAAACACCCGCACCACCTTGAGAACACCATTGGTGCTGCGGGCAATCTCGGTTGCCCGATCCGCTTCGCGTTTGGAAACGCGCCCCAAAAGGTAAGTGGTGCCGCGCTCGGTTACCACCTTGAATGCACTGGCGTAGAGGTCTCGCGCGTCGACCAGGTTGGCCTTGACCCGAGCGGTCACGAGCGTGTCTGAAGACCGCTGAGACAGCGTGGTGTTGCCCATGACACCGAGCTCGTTGACAATGGATTTGACGTTCTCAACGCCAGAAATTAGCTGTTCAACCAGCTGCTTGTCCTGGGCACTGGGCACCTCACCGGTCAGAAGAACTTGCCGGTTGTAGCTGGTGACATTCACGTGCGCACGGTCACCCAGGCTGTCGCGAATCCGGCTGTAGGCGCGCAATTCAATACCCTCATCTTCGAGTTGGGCGCCTGAGGTGCGGCGATCAATGGCCACCAGTGTGCCACCCACTGCGGCACCGCCCACCATGAACGGAATTGCTGGCGCACAAGCGCTGAGCAGGACAACCAGGCCTGCGGTCAACGCCAAAGTGGAAAGTGGGCTCTTAGATATCTTCATGGGTTGGGCTCCTGTTCGCCCAGCAGTTGGGCATCAACGGCATCACAGATGCAGTGCAGCGCCAGAATATGCACCTCCTGAATCCGGGCAGTACGCTCACTGGGAACGCAAATATGAACATCGGTATCGCGCAGGGCGTGCGTCATTTTCCCGCCACTCCGGCCCGTCAGACCAACCACCACCATTTCGCGCTCATGGGCAGCTTCAATGGCGGCCAATACATTGCCCGAGTTGCCGCTGGTTGAAATAGCCAACAGCACATCGCCGGGTTGCCCCAGGGCACGGACCTGGCGTGAAAAGATGACGCTGAAATCATAGTCATTGGCGATAGCCGTGATGATGGAGCTGTCGGTCGTCAAGGCAATCGCCCCGAGCTCCGGACGCTCGCGTTCAAACCGGCCGACAAACTCAGCGGCAAAGTGCTGCGCATCGGCCGCAGAGCCGCCATTGCCGCAAGCCAACACCTTGCCGCCACTGGTCACGCAAGCCAGCATGGCCTGCACGGCAGCCGCGATCGGCTTGCTGAGGGTTTGCGCAACCTGGTATTTGAGATCGGCGCTGTCAATAAAGTGCTGTTCAATACGTTGTTCAAGCATGGTGCAATGATAACCGCCGTGTCTTCAGGAGGCGTCAAAGGCCGCTTTAAGCCAGATCAGGCCTGTGGGCTCCAAAGCTACAACATCAAATCGGCAGGGGGGCATCTGGCGCTGGCGCGACAGGTAGTGCCGCGCGGCAAAGATGATGCGTCGCTGCTTGGGGCCGGTCACACTTGCAGCCGCCCCACCCTGGCCAGCACTTCGTCTGCGCCGTACCTCAACAAACACCACCGTGCCATCCTGATCGCACATGATCAGGTCAATTTCGCCGCCGCCACGCCCGGGCGTCCGATAATTGCGTTCGAGCAAGCGCAAACCGGCTTGCTCCAAGTGTTCAAGGGCCTGGTCTTCAGCCGCATCACCCGCCTGCTTGGTGGTTGCAGCCGTGGGCACCTTGACGGCAATTTTCGTTTTGGGGAACACCATTGAATGCTTCGTTTATCCAGGCCCTGAGTGCCGCGCGGGAGGCGGCATCTGCTCAACATTATCCGGCGTCAACCCTGTATATAGTGGCCACCCCCATCGGCAATCTGTGCGACATCACCTTGCGCGCCCTGCATGTGCTGCAGCTGGTGGAATCCGTCGCCTGCGAAGACACCCGCCATACCCAGACGCTGCTGCGCGCCTACGGCATTGAAAAGCAAAGCAGCCAGCTACTCGCGGTTCACCAACATAATGAGCTAGAGGCCTCGCAGATATTGATCAACAAGCTACAAAAAGGAGAGCGAATTGCGTATGTGAGTGATGCCGGCACACCCGCTATCAGCGACCCCGGGGCACGGCTGGTAGCAGCTGTCCGCGCTGCCGGTATGGGGGTTGTCCCCCTGCCGGGCACCAGCAGCGTTACCACGGCACTGAGTGTGGCAGGCATTGTGGAACCGCAGGACCAAGGCTTTGTGTTTGCGGGTTTTCTGCCCAGCAAGGCGGCTGAGCGCAGCACCGCGATTGCTGCGCTGGATTTAGAGAGCCGAGCAGTTGTTCTGCTGGAAGCGCCGCACCGCATCGAAGCCCTGGCCAAGGCCCTGGTGGCTCTGGGCAGCCGCAGGGTAACGGTGTGCAGGGAGTTGACCAAACAGTTCGAGGAAGTTGCCACCGTGGCGGCGGCGGATTTGGCGGCCTGGTTAAGTCAGGGCCCCAACCGGGCAAGGGGTGAATTTGTGCTGGTGCTGCACCCCAGGGAGGTGGCCAGCGAAAGCCAGGATGCCCATGCACTCAAAACACTGACCTTGCTGTTGGCAGAACTTCCCTTGAAAACAGCCGTGAAATTGAGCGCCGACATCACCGGCGCATCGCGCAATGTGCTGTACGAAGCCGCTTTGAAATTGAAGGGCTCGCTGGAGAAATCCCCCACAGGGTGAATCTGAACGTCCTGAATTTCATTGCGCTGAAGTCTGAGCGGTTGCCCAAGCTGATCAAGGCGGACGACTTTCATCCGCCTTCGTGTGCCCTCTGGAGAAGGTTACTTCATTGAACTAAGGCCAAACCGATTGCCCTCTGTGTCTTCGCACAGGGTAACCCAGCCAAACTCACCTATAGAGAATTTGGGCCGGATCACTTTGCCACCGGCACTCACGACGCGGGACTGCTGTTGAGAGCAATCATCTACACTGAAATACACCAAAGTACCGCCGACGCCCGGTCGCGCATGGCTGGATTTGACCAATGCGCCACCGGCCCCATAGACGCCCATGTCTGCGGGGAAGCTCATCATCTGAGACTCGCCCGTCGGATCGCCAATCGGTTCGAGCTTTTGTTGCAGAACACCCTCGTAAAACGCAACAACCCGCTGCATATCATTGACATACATATCAAACCACCCAATTGCATTCGACTTTGCCATTTGGCACTCCTTTGTTGATGAAGAAGCACCCAGTTTAGGAACCGTTCAGGTGTTCGTATTGTGTAAATCAGACATCAAACTTATCGGTGTATTTGGCCGGTGTGTAGCCGGTGACTTTGCGAAACGAGTGGATGAAATGCGACTGGTCGGCATATAGATCCAAATAATGTCGCCTGAAAGACTGCTGGATACGCAAGACCTTCAGCAAATCATGCGGAGTGAACCCCGTGGTTTGTTTGAGTATTCGCTGCAGTTGACGGGACGATAGGCAAGAAACAGAGGCCATGTCCGCGACGGACCGAATGTCGTCAAGCCTGGCCAAGATTTTTCCGGTAATGGGGTTGCTCACCACCAGCTTGGTGTCGATAAACCATTGCACCAATTCAGACATGAGCGCTTGCTTGGCCGAAAAATCGCGCAGCGCGAGCGCCCTGCTCGTGGCGACCAGGGGCAGTACTCCTGCATAGGGTGTGCCAACAAATTGATCGGCAATTTCCTGCGGGTCGCCTTGCCACACGCCCGGTAACAGTTGAATGCCAACGTAGTGAAATGACTTTCCAAGATTGAGCACCTCATAAGTGGTGCGCAATGCGGTAATGCCGGCAATGTCGGTGTCCACTTGGTTGAACAAGATGTTCACACAGGCGTCGGGCATGGCGTGGAGATGGAAATCTTCTGTCAGCACAGTCTCTGCTTTTAGCTCCCAGTAGCAATGCACCAGGTCAGACAAATGCTCTGGGGGCCTCTGAACCGCATAACGGACAGCGCGGGAGGTTTTTTCTATGCCATCTGCAATCGGGTCATACATGGCTGGACAAAAGGTGTTGAAGCAATCAGGAGTGCGGATTCAAAGGTGGCGCCCAGAACCAGCACACCACATGAGGCGGATTATGGCGAGCAATTACAGATCAAAGCGATCCAGGTTCATCACCTTGGTCCAGGCGGCAATGAAGTCTTTGACAAACTTCTCTTTGCCATCCGCACTGGCATACACCTCCGCATAGGCACGCAGCACGGAGTTGGAACCGAATACCAGGTCGGCGCGCGTTGCGGTGTATTTGAGCGCGCCCGTCTTGCGGTCCTTTCCTTCGAACACCTCACTACTGTCGTTCGTCGCTTTCCATTCAATCCGCATGTCCAGCAGATTGACGAAGAAGTCATTGCTGAACGCGCCGACCTTGTCGGTCAACACGCCGTGCATGCCGCCATCGGCGTTGGCACCGAGCACGCGCAGACCGCCAACCAGCACGGTCATTTCCGGGGCGGTCAGCGTCAACAATTGTGCCTTGTCGACCAGCAGGGCTTCGGTCGGCGCACCGATTGCGCCCTGACGGTAGTTGCGGAAACCATCGGCAATAGGCTCAAGCACAGCAAAAGATTCGACATCGGTCTGTGCCTGCGTGGCGTCCACTCGGCCAGGGACGAAAGGCATGGCTACAGCGACACCTGCTGCCTTGGCAGCTTGCTCTAGGCCCACCACTCCCGCCAGCACGATCACATCGGCCAGCGAGGCCTTGCCAGACGTCTTCTGGATATCTTGCAGCTTGGCAAGTGCATTGACCACTATCTTATTGACCGCCCAGTCCTTTTGCGGCGTCAGTGCCAAGCGTGCGCCGTTAGCGCCGCCGCGTTTGTCGCCACCACGGAAGGTGGATGCCGAGGCCCACGCCACAGACACCAGCTCAGAAACTGACAGACCGGATACGGCAATCTTGCTCTTGAGTTCAGCAATGTCCGAGGCTGTCGGTTTGTGGGAAGGGGCAGGCAGTGGATCTTGCCAAATCAGGTCTTCCTTCGGCACTTCGGGGCCCAGGTAACGAGCCTTAGGCCCCATGTCGCGGTGGGTGAGCTTGAACCAGGCTCGGGCAAAGGCTTCGGCAAAGGCCTGCGGGTCATAGAGGAAACGCCTGGAAATCTTGCCAAATTCCGGGTCGAAGCGCACGGTCAGATCGGTGGTCAACATCCTGGGCTTATGGAACTTGCCTTTGATATGGGCGTCAGGGATGATGACTTCGGCGTTCTTGGCCACCCACTGCTTGGCACCGGCTGGGCTATTCTCCATTTCCCACTCATACTTGAACAGGTTTTCGAAAAAGTTGTTACCCCACTGTGCCGGGGTCGTCGTCCAGGTGACTTCCAAGCCGCTTGACACGGTGTCCTTACCGTGACCGCTGCCGAAATTGCTGTTCCAGCCCAGACCTTGGGACTCGATGCCAGCGCCTTCCGGTTCCGCACCCTTGTGCGTCTCAGGTGCAGCGCCATGGGCCTTGCCGAAGGTGTGTCCGCCGGCAATCAGTGCGACGATTTCCTCGTCGTCCATCGCCATCCGGTAGAAGGTGTCGCGAATGTCCTTGGCGGCGGCCAGGTAATCTCCGCTGGCGTTGGGCCCCTCGGGATTCACGTAAATCAGACCCATATGGGTGGCGGCCAGGTTTTTGTCGAGCTCACGGTCGCCACTAAACCGCTTGTCATCGGCCAGCCATTTGGTTTCGCTGCCGAAGTTCACATCCATGTCAGGTTCCCATACGTCTTCACGACCACCAGCAAAGCCGAAGGTGCGAAAGCCCATAGACTCCAGCGCCACATTGCCGGCCAGGATGAACAGATCGGCCCAGGAAATCTGCTGACCGTATTTCTGTTTGATCGGCCACAACAGGCGGCGAGACTTGTCGATGTTGACGTTGTCAGGCCAGGAGTTGAGTGGGGCAAAACGCTGCTGGCCGCGCCCGCCGCCGCCGCGCCCGTCGAGTGTGCGATAGGTTCCGGCGCTGTGCCAGGCCATGCGGACCATCTGAGGGCCGTAGTGGCCAAAGTCGGCTGGCCACCACTCTTGCGAATCGGTCATCAGCTTGACCAAATCGCCCTTCAACGCCTGGTAATCCAGTGACTTGAAGGCTTGAGCGTAGTTGAACGTTTCACCCAGTGGATTGGACTTGCTGGAATGTTGGTTCAATAGGTCAACGCGCAGCTGGTTGGGCCACCACTGCCTGTTCGTGGTGCCGCTGCAGGCAGCGTGGTGGAATGGACATTTGGCTTGGGATGTCATGACAGTCTCCTTGGGTTGATAGCGATGAGATATTCGGGTCAGTGTATGTTTAATACCGTCTATCGATCAAGTAGAACTTATAAATGAAATCTATAGTGATTTTCAATGCGCAGATTTCATTCCTTGTTGGGCATGATGGAGGAGCGACGCTAGAGGGCCAGGCGCGGACATAGGCCAACGTCCGTTTAGGAGGAAACAATTAGTTGGCTTGGAGCGCACCGACCATCTCGATTGAACTCAGCTTTGCATCAATGCCCAAACCCGGGCCGACGTCAGCGGCATTTGCAGTAACGGCGCTTTGGCCGCCATACCGGCGCGGGCCAATGCATCGGCCACGGCGTTGACCACCGTGGGGGTCGCGCCGATGGTGCCAAGCTCGCCCACACCTTTGACGCCGAGCACGTTGTTCAGGCAGGGCATCGAGCTGTCCAACTCGGTCTTGAAGACTGGTGAGTCATCGGCGCGTGGCGCGACGTAATCCATCAAACTACCGGTCACAGGTTGACCGGTTTCGCGGTCGTAGATCAGGTGCTCGTAAAGCGCCTGGCCGATGCCTTGGACCGCGCCACCGTCAAGCTGGCCACGCACAATCATCGGGTTCACCACCCGGCCGACATCGTTGACAGAGGCATAGGCCACAACCGCCACATGGCCAGTCAGCGGGTCAATTTCGACCTCGCTGATGTGGCAGCCGTTGGGCCAGCTGGGGCCGCTCGCAGCCGTTGTCGAGTTAATGAAAATGCGTTGGTCGGATTGGCGCCCGGCCAGCGCAAAAATGTCGGTGCTGAGGTCGGTTCCGATAACTTGCAAACAGCCGTTGCGGTACTCGATATCCTGCACTGAAGCTTCAAACTCCAGAGCCGCAAGGCGCTTGGCTTCAGCAATGGCTTGGTCAGCGCCGACGCGAATGGCCGAGCCGCCAGTGAAGATCGAACGCGAACCGGCGCTGCCAAAACCGTCGCCGCGATCGGTGTCGCCGAGCACCACCCGGACTTTTTCAATCGGTACGCCAAAGGCGTCCACCACCAACTGCGCCAGCGAGGTCAAGATACCCTGCCCCATGGCGTTGACGGCTGAGAATACCTCGATCATGCCGTCGGCCTGCACCGCCACCGTGACGGTTTCCTCCATCGCATTGCCACCTGTCCACTCTAAAAAGGTGGCGATGCCTTGGCCGCGCAATTTGCCGCGCCGGGCTGAGTCTGCCGCGCGCGCTGCAAAGCCTGACCAGTCCGCCAACACCAAGGCTTGGTCCATGATGGATTCAAAATGACCGCAATCGTAGATTTGACCCATCGCATTTTGATACGGCATTTGCGTCGGCGCAATGAAGTTACGACGACGCAAGGCGATGCGGTCAATGCCGGACTGCCGTGCCGCCTCGTCCATCAGCCGCTCCATGATGTGGATCGCTTCTGGCCGGCCCGCGCCACGGTAAGCGGAGGTCGGCGCGGTGTTGGTCAACACGGCTTTGAAATGGAAATCAATGGTTTGGATGTCGTAGACGCTTGTCTGCACCCAGGGGCCGATCAGCAGTTGAATGGCCGCACCGGTACCGGTCGGATAAGCGCCCACATTGGCCAACGAGGCGACCCGCAGCGCCAAGATTTTGCCACTCGCGTCGAGCGCCAATTCAGCCTGAGTTTGCAAGTCTCGGCCGTGCGTGGCCGAGATGAATTCTTCGCTGCGGTCTGCTACCCACTTGACCGGACGCTGCAGCGCGCGGGCGCAAAAAACAATCGCCAAGTCTTCTGGATAAATGCCGGTTTTCATGCCAAAACCACCGCCGACATCACCGACCAGCACGCGCACATCGTCACGCTCAATGCCCAGCAAGTCGCAGACTGAATTGCGCACGCCCGAAGGCATTTGCGTGCTCATGCGAATCGTCAAACGGCCGGTCACTGGGTCGGGCTGGGCCAGCATCGTGCGCGGCTCTAAAGAAACGGCTGACAAACGCTGGTTGACGATGTCGAGTTTGACCACATGCGCGGCCCGGGCAAAGGCTTGGTCGGTGGCCTGCACATTGCCGTAACGGGTTTCACCGGCGATGTTGTCAAGCGCCTGCTCACTCAACACAGGCGCATCGGCAGCCGTGGCGTCGTCCAAGTTGACCAGCATGGGCAATTCTGCGTAGTCAATTTCAATCGCCTCGGCAGCGTCACGCGCTTGCTGCAAGCTCAGCGCCACCACGGCGACCACCGCTTCACCGACAAAACGCACACGCTCGTGGGCCAGCGCGCGGCGATAGGGCGCGGCACAAGGCAAAGCGTCGATCCGCTTGAAAGCCGAGCCGGGTATCGGCTTGACCCCCGCCGCCACCATGTCAGCCCCAGTGACAATACCCAGCACCCCGGGCATGGCCAGCGCAGCCGTACTGTCAATCGAGACAATGCGGGCATGCGGGTAAGGTGAGCGTAAAAAGAAGATGTGAACCTGGTCGATAGGGCTGACATCAGCCGTGAACTGACCGGCCCCGACCAGTAGCTTGTCGTCTTCAAGACGGCGCACCGACTGCCCGCTACCAAAACGGGCGTTCACGTCAGCGTGGACTGTGGAAGGGGAAGAAAAAGACATATCAGGGGTGAGTGCTGTGCTTGACATCAAGGCAAATCTTAAGGTTGTTGAGGCAGTTGCTAAGCCAAAAAAAGACCACAGCAGCTGCCAATAAGTTAAAAGTCCAGCATCACTATAAAGAGATCTTGACTTTCGTGTCTTTGCGCATGGCTTGCTGTACACCGCCGAGGCGCTGCCAACATAGAACGGCCGCTTTCAGGCACTAAATTTGATGGTTTGGAATTCCGCTTTATCGTCGGCTACGGCGGCAAGTCCGGGCCAGGAGCGGTAGTTCGTGAACGTCTGCTTGGTAGCTGTGAATTTGGTGAAATCGCGGGAAGCGGATTAGGCAACCAGAATTCGCTGAAGGCGTATAGCGGGTGCCGCGATTTGAGATCTGCTTGCTCAAAATCCGCCATTGCCTATCTGGACAGGCATTTTTGCCTTGAGCACTATATATAAGCGAGTACCTGTAATAGACAGTTTGCCCTTGACGACTCAACCGCTATCACCGACCAGGGCATATGGTGCCCAGAACAAAGGGTGCGAGTAGGTTTGGGTCCCTGTTTCCAAGTCCTGTAACAGTTCTAGCATAGCTCCCTGCAGTGCCTTTGCCCGCGAGATTCCGGGGGTCTTGGCGTAACGCTGGAAAACGCCAGTCGTGAGGAGTTTGGCGCTTACGGTTTCTACCGGCCAATGTGTAACAAGAAGCGCACGTGTTCCAGCGTAGAAAAATCCGCGCCCCAGGCCCGAGATTGCTTCTGAGCCTTGCCCATCGCCGGACGCGGTGTTACACGCAGAAAGAATCACCCAGTCTGCATCGAGTTTCAGACGTAGTACGTCTTCCAGCGTCAAGAGCGGTGAATCCATGCTGTTGCTGAACGCGGACAGGGCCAGCGCAGGTTGGTGTAAGCCAGAGAGGTCCCCGGGAATCAGGCCGTGCGTTGCGAAAGCCACAATACGTCGGTCTGAAAGATCAGTTTCTAGGACTTTTTTTCGGTTGGCATCCAAACCGAGAAAAAGATCCTTTTGTGGATCAGCGCCTAAAGCCGTGGCAATTGCCATCACCTCTTCACGCGTGTCAGGCAAAGCAGCCAATTCCGAATACTCATGCCAGTCCACACCTTGCTGGGCACCCTCCTTGCCGAAGGGGCTAGATTGCACGTTGCGTAGCCCCAGTCGGTTTCCAGCGGAGCGCAATGTACCCGCTTGACCCTTGGAGCCAAACACCGGGTCTGCAAAGGCGATAAATGGCTTTCGGTTGGCACGTGCTGCAGGAAGGGTTCGAAGCTGCGCAAACGCAGTCACTGAAGGCGTGTAGGACACTGCTAGCTTACGTGCTAACCATGGCACCTGTCGGTACTCCTGAAAAAGCTTTGTGCCACGCTCTAGCGTGTAAGGTCTCGTCACCAGTACCGACAAAGGTAATTGCGAAAGTGACCCGGATGCAGACACTACCAGGGTGTGGGAGTCATCCCACATTTTCTCCAATGGCAAGAACAGCTCGGCGTATAGACCATGCGCTGTGGCCAAGTCATAAGGCGGAACTTCTAGAACATCGCCTGGGTCGAGCGCCTTGCGCAGGCTAGCCACGCGCTCGGCAATTGCCTTTTCCCCAAGGGGAGCGGCGTGAAAGCCAGTCTCGCCGCTGGCTCGGATGGCCCAAACATAACTTCGTTCAGAAGTACTGAACACCGACACTATGACTTCGCCAAGTGCCAGCGCCTTTTTTGCATCGCCCAACGTAGCTGGACGTGGATTGATCAGATCTGCATACTTTGGAAAGCGTTTCTCGATGTCATTGCGCAGCGCCTTTCTTTCCTGCGTCAAGGTATCAATACGCTTTCGCATATCAGCTTGCACCCTTGGCAGCTGCTGTTCAGTCGGCAGATTCATCTGGCCGAGCAAAAAACCGTAGAGCATGGAGACTTCTTGCTCCATATCCTGTTCTTTTCGCACCAGCGAGCCGACTAGCGGGTTATCGACAGCAGCCCGGGCTGCCGATTGTGCCAATGCACGCTGTGTCCCTTGGCTTCGGGCAAGGTCAGCGGCACGAAACGCTTCAGCCACTGGGTCGATCTTGGAGGGGTGCGATGCGACATCAGCGCTAGCCTCGTGAAGAAAACCGATGTAACCTTCCAACACGCGCCGCAAGCGAAGAGCCTGCCCGGGTGAAAGGTCGCGCTCACCTGGGGGAGGATCGAAGAGTACCTTAACCGCTGCTGAGAACTCTGTGAACGCTTCGGAGCGCCGGCTAACGGCTGCAAGAGCCATGCCGTTGAGACCACGCAACATTGCGACTTGGCTGGAGTCATTGCCAAAAAATTGCTGTGCAATCTTGATTTCCTGCTGCAGCATTGCTAGTGCCTGGTCGGCTTGACCAGTCTTCACCAAAGTCAATGCCCAGTCAAAATCACCCCGTCCTAGCAGAGCAAGAGAGGCAGGGTCGTTCGCCAGACCAGCCCTGAGTTTTGAGTATGTTGCAAATGCTTGAGGCCAAAGCTCTTGGGCGACCAGAGCTGAGGCCAGAGCGCGCCTCGCCTCCGCAAGTCGTCCTGATTCTGAGACAACGCCGGCCTGCATCAAGGTTTCCTCGCTTAGCCTTGCAAGTTGTGCCGCTTCAGAGAATCGCCCTTGGGAACGGAGTAGCACGGCGTAGGTCACCAAAGCGCTCGCCGTGTTCATGTTGTATCGTCCTATGCGCTGAAGTTGGCGAGTGAGTACTTGCCGCAAGCTCATTTCAGCTTCGTCAAGTCGTTCTCTTGAAATAAGAAACCGCGCAAAGTAGCCCTCTGCGTAATCCCAGTTGCGAGCACTGATCTCCAATATAGAGGACGCAGCCCCTTGGTCAAATGCACGGCTTGCTCGCAGACGCGCGTTCTCTTGGTCGCGCTGAAAAGCAGCCAGGGAGCGACGAAATGCAACTTCGGCTTCAGCTGGTTTTCTTTCATACTGAAGTGCAACCCCTGTTCCCCATTGGTACATTGCTTCAAAAAATGACTGCGATAAGACGGAGTTGGGAAGGTTACGTGCCAAAGAAAAATTCGCATCAAATTTACTTCTTGCCTCACGCATCTGTTCCAGCTCGCCAGATTCTGCATACGTGATGATGAGCGCCAAGTGAAGAGTGAGAAGCCTTCCCGGCTCCCGGGATGCAAGGGCTATCAGCTGTCCTCGCGTGCGCAGCCCCTCCACCCGGTTTCCTCCCGACATCTGCGCGTTTGACAAGGCCTGCAAGGCCGTCAGGTAATCAGGGGTTCCCTGGCTCACTTCAGCGGCCTTCTCGAAGTTGGAAATCTCTTGCCTTACATCGCCCAAGGCTTGGGCAGCCCAGCCGCGGGAGTTATAGAAGGAAAATTGAGAAGTCTTAAGTGCGGACTCGGGGGGTGTTGCCTGCAAGCGCACCCGTGCTTCAGCTATCTTGCCTGGGTCCGGCTTCTGCCGTTCCAAAGTGGTCAATAAATCAGCGATGGTCCGCGGCGGCCCCGAAGCTGTCTGACCCAAAGCGGCGCTAGCAGTACATAAAGAAAACAGTACTGTCAGAATAATCCAGCGAAAGGGGGTATTGAGGTTAATCATATGGTCCCAGTTAAAGATTGGTACTCCGCCTGTTTTTCTGCCAGAAGTAAGACGCACGATGAATATTAAATGATTCCACTCAGTGCCGCGCCATCTAGTTTGTCGCATTCATCACTCAATTAGGGGTCGTCTGCAAGCGCGAAAAATGCTAAATGCATAAGTTGATTAATGCTCAGCTATGTCATTTAACGTAATGAACAAAGCATGGATTTATAAGATGTTCAAATGAAAGCTTTGCTTCGCTTCTTGGCGCGGTTGCTGCTATTGGCGACCCTTTGCATCAGCTCTGCGTGGGCTTGGTTTGGCCCCAGCGCGGAAAATCCCTATTTGTTGGTAGTACAGCCACTGACCTACGATCAACTGTTATCGCCGGTTTGGTTCTGGGTGGACGCAAGGTCCACTGGCGAACTTGAAAGCCAACCGACGCGTGACGGTTACCATTTTGGCGATTCTTTTGTTAGCCCTCGCCCGTTTGGCTACATAAAAGCTGAATTCGCAACACAGGTTGCAATGCATGAAGAGCGCAAGGACGTTCTTGAAAAGCTCAACGGGAAGACGATTTGACAAATAGTATTCGATGCGAGTGTCGGATTATGGCTTCGACTTTCAGAAATGCAATCTGGCAAATGGGAAACCGTTCGCGTTCGCGCCGTTATTGAAGTTGACGGCAACACGTATGAGGTCAGTGACGCTCAACCATTTGGAAGGGGTGACAAACCAAACCCCATCAGCATTCCAATGAGAGCACTTGTCGATTCTCTTGTAAATCAGATCGTTCTATTTTGATTAAGTACTCCGCCGTCATAGAAAAATAGGGTGGTTTACGTTCGCTCGGTTCTTTACGGGAGTGTATTTATTGGAATGCATATAGTTTGCAAATCGCTATCGTGTCCTTGTGGAGACGCTTTACCCGCTGAGGTATACGACGTTATTGGCTAATAACTGTTACTTTGCAAACGAAGTTGAGAATTTAGGCTACCCGACATCGGTCAGTCGCATGGGGCCGCTTTCGCTAACATAGGTGATCTCATCAAGCTTCCCGATTTGTAACAGATCGGATCACCGCTTTGCGGCAAATAATCTAGGAGTGCAAAGGACCGCTTTGGTTCGGAAACTGCCGACCTGATTAGTAAGTTCAACTCCTACTGTGTGCATCCAGGAGACAGTCAAACTTATCTTAATCAGGATATCAAATTTGAAAGTCAAGCATCGCAGAATTCGCAAACCCTAAATGGTCTGAATCCATCAGAAACCGAAAAGCCACCACAAATGAGGCCTTGCACTCTTTACGCTGGGGCGCCCTTTCGGGTAATGCCTTCAAGCGCGTCGCTAAATATTTAACGTCGATTTGTGTCAGGGGTAAATGTCGGATCGTGATAAAAGAAAAATAAACGCCTTGGCTTTTATGTAGATTCACATTTTGGTAACTTTGTTAGTAACCTACGGTTTAACCCTGCCAACTTCCCCACTCACTAACAGCTTGGCCCGATAGATATCTTACAAATGACAGTACTGGTTAATGCACATGTAGTTGCATTGCTAATCAAAATCCACTATGCTGTCAGCCATGTTTGACCATTGCCTATATTTCAACACCACAGCCTTGGCTCGTCGACTTGAGCGGGAATGGACGGAAGCATTTGCCGTGTTTGAGTTATCACCGCCACAAGCGTTCATGCTTAGGGTAATACTAGCTAAACCTGGATTGCTTCAGCGCGAGCTTGCAGATGAACTCTCAATAGCCAGACCTACCGCGACACGCGCTCTGGATTTTCTGCAAACCAAGGGGCTCATTGAGCGACGCGGACGCGATGGTGATGGACGAGAAGTTTGTATCGAGCCCACAAATGACGCTATTGCAATCCATGCTGCACTGAATAAGGCAAGCGCAACGGTGACCAGCAAGCTCAAAAGCCTACTGGGCAATACTGAATTTGGAGAGACGGTAGCGAAAATTCGTGGTGTTCGCTCAGCCCTTGAATGAGCGCATTTTTTTGTTTATATAGTTGCACAGCTAATCAAAGGAGCACGTATGCCCATCTTGAATGTAAAAGTCAGCGGCCAGCGGTCAAAGGACATGACTAAGCGGATCTCGACAATTCTTTTGGAACTCACCAGCAGAATTCTGCACAAGGATCCGAATGTCACCTCGATAGCCATTGAGTACGTCAACCCGCAGGACTGGATTGTTGCGGGCAAGTCGTTGGCGGAGCATGGCAAAAGCAGCTTCTACTTCGACATCAAAGTCACCGACGAAACCAACACCAAGGCTGAAAAAGCACAGTACATCAGAGAGGCGTTTGATGCCTTTTCGAAGCTGCTGGGTAACTTGCACAACGAAAGCTACATCTATGTGCAGGATGTCAGGGCGACATCCTATGGCTTTAGCGGAATCACTCAGGAGTACCGCTATCACCATGCGTAAGAACTTGATTTTTTTGACTTTTTTGCCTTGGATTCAACCGGTCGATTTCAGTAATCTCTGTCGACGGAAAAATATCCTAACTTTTTGGGGCATCATAAGTGTGCCGCCAGAAGCTTGAGCGTGACGTTGCGGCACGCTTATGCTTCAGGTCACAACTGGCTATGCGGTTTTCCCTCAGATGGTGCGGCTGGCGGGGATCGAACCCACGACCCTTGGCTTCGGAGGCCAATACTCTATCCACTGAGCTACAGCCGCAACGCTGAAACAGCCTGCATTGTAGGGGTTTTCACTCGTGCTCACGGCTATAATTCGGCCACTCAGTTCAACCCTAACGCGACGAAAGACACCATGAGTGCGAATAGCCACGAAGAAGACCATAGCGGCCCGATCAAAACCCCAAAGCAATTGCTGATGGCAGTTTTGGTGTCGTTTGTGGTGCCAGTTTTCATCATCATCGGCCTGGTGTACTACGTAACTTCACATACAAAACCTGCTGCTGGCACGGTCAATATGGAGATGTCCGTTACTCAGCGCATTCAAAAAGTGGGCACGGTTGAGATTCGTGATGCCAACCGTCCTCTAAAGGGCGGCGAAGATGTTTACAAGGCCCAGTGCGGTGCCTGCCATAACGCAGGCGTTGCTGGCGCACCCAAATTCGGCGAAGCTGCAGCCTGGGCTTCTCGCATTAAAACCGGCTATGAGTCTTTGCTGACATCCGCACTCAAAGGCAAAGGCGCAATGGGAGCCCAGGGCGGTGGCGACTTTGGTGACGTTGAGATTGGCCGTGCAGTTGTGTACATGGCCAATGCAGCTGGTGGCAAGTTTGCCGAACCCAAGGCACCCGCTCCAGCAGCTGAAGCTGCCAAGTAATTTTGGGCTCTAGCCTTTTCCAGTACTCTATTTTTGCTACAGTAAATATAGCAATCGTTAACTTTTCCTCAGGTTCGGAGCTTGCGGACTTTTTCGAAAACTAAACTCATGAGCTAACTCGCCAGAGTTAACTTCTTCAGCCTTCCAGATCCCCAGTTCCACGGCCTCGGCTGCCTGATAAACATCAAGGGTGTGAACCAAGCCAAGTCCCAGCGGGGTGTACAGGTAAACCCGGCCCTGTTCATCTACCAGGCAGCGCAACACGGTGCTGGCCAAACCGGTATGGGATTGAACACCCATGTCGGCGTTGATTCTCCAAACCCAGGGCGTGGCTTCGAGCTCAACGTAAACCCGCTGCGGCCCGTTCTGGAAAAACCAGTTCCCCTCTGGGTCACACGCGTAGTTTCTGGCAATAAAGTCAATTAACTTGGTGTGTTGTAGCAGTGAGCCCTTGGCTTCGCGCAAGCCACATGAAAAAGTGCCAGCTGCCTGGGCGTGATCGTCACGCATAAACCACTGCCCGCGCGCGTCCAGTCCCAGCCAGCCATAGCAGGCTGGCACATGGGGCCATTTGGCCATCGCCTGTCGAACAATGTCATCCATCAGTTTGCGGCTTGCAATGACCAGCCTCCATCAGCCATGGCACCACTGTGCACGGCAGGCTACGCACATGGCCAGGCGGCCGGCCTTGTGGAAAACCCACGTGGCCGCCATGTTCGGGTTGCCATAGGGTCACTTGCGCACTGACTTCCACCGCTGTGGGCAATGAGTTGGCGGGTACAAATGGATCGTTTCGCGCATTGACCAGCAAGGCCGGAATACGAACGCGACGCAAATGTGGTTTTGCGGAAGCGCGCGACCAGTAGTCGTCGGTGTTTTTAAAGCCATGCAGCGGTGCCGTGAACACGTTGTCGAACTCATAAAGGTCTTTAACCCCAAGCAAGTCTTGCGCTTTGAAGAGTTTAGGGTACTGCTGTAACTTGCTCATGGCTTTGGGCTTCATGCTGTGCAAGAACATTCGTGTGTAGACTTGGCGGTTGAAGCCTTTTCCGATGGCCCGGCCTGAGGCTGCAAGATCCAACGGGGAGCATATGGCTGCCACGGCAGAAACTACTTTGGCGGCTTGCTCTTCCATTTCAGCAGCCCAGCGCATCAAGGCGTTGCCGCCTAGCGATATCCCCACCGCAATCATGGGCCCGGCATGTTGGGACCGAAATCGCCGGAGTATCCAGTCAATTTCTTCATAGTCGCCTGAGTGGTAGGCCCTGGGGCCCTGGTTAAGTTCCCCGCTGCATCCGCGGAAGTGGGGCACAGCAAAAGCCAAGCCCAGGGTCTTGGCACAGTCAGCAAAGGCTTCTGAGTAATGACTGCGGGATGAGCCTTCCAGGCCGTGAAACAACACCAACAAGGTACCTGTTCGCTTATCCGCAAGCCAATCCACGTCGACAAAATCACCGTCCGGGGACAACCATCGCTCACGCACATAGTCTGGTGAAGCCATGTTGACGCGTTTTGCGTAAAGTGCCGACCAGATGGTTTGCAGATGACCGCCGGGCAGCCAGAAGGGCGGATGATAGTTCATGGCAAGGGTTTTGATTAAACCCATTGTCTGTCAGCGCGCTAGGCGCTGACAGCGGCTCAACAAGGCATCACTTTTTCTGACGGTATTTGCGCAGGGCTGCGATCTGTGCCGCCATCATGGCCAACTCAGACTGCGCCTTGGCGAGATCAAGCTCGCTCTTGGCGTTTTTAACCGCTTCTTCTGCAGCAGCTTTGGCGGCGTTGGCTTTCTCGTCATCCAGGTCCTTACCGCGCACAGCAGTATCTGACAGTACCGTGACGCAGTTGGGTTGTACTTCAAGAATTCCGCCAGCTACAAAGACAAATTCCTCTGTGCCATCGGCTTTCTCAATTCGTACAGACCCTGGCCTGATGCGGGTAATCAGTGGTGTGTGGCGGGGATAAATGCCGAGTTCTCCGGCTTCACCGGGAAGCGCTACAAACCGCGCTTCGCCAGAGAAGATGGATTCTTCAGCACTGACAACATCAACGTGGATGGTGTTCATGGTTTACCGCCGATCAGATCTTCTTGGCTTTTTCAAACGCTTCGTCAATGGTGCCGACCATGTAGAAGGCCTGCTCGGGCAGGTGATCGCACTCGCCATTGACAATCATTTTGAAGCCGCGAATGGTCTCGGCCAGGGTAACGTATTTGCCAGGAGAGCCGGTAAAAACCTCGGCCACGTGGAAAGGTTGGCTCAAGAAGCGCTGAATCTTGCGAGCTCGGGCCACAGCCAGCTTGTCTTCAGGGGCCAAGTCGTCCATACCCATGATCGCAATGATGTCGCGCAACTCGCGGTAGCGCTGCAGCGTGCCTTGAACTGCACGAGCAGTGTCGTAATGGTCTGCACCCACAACCAACGGATCAAGCTGGCGGCTGGTGGAATCCAAAGGGTCTACCGCAGGGTAGATACCGAGGGAGGCGATATCACGGGAAAGCACCACTGTCGAATCCAGGTGGGCAAAGGTTGTGGCAGGCGACGGGTCGGTCAAGTCGTCAGCCGGAACATGCACCGCCTGGATGGAAGTGATGGAGCCGATCTTGGTGGAAGTAATCCGCTCTTGCAGGCGGCCCATTTCTTCAGCCAGCGTTGGTTGATAGCCCACGGCAGAAGGCATACGACCCAACAACGCGGAAACTTCGGTACCGGCCAGGGTGTAGCGGTAGATGTTGTCCACGAAGAACAGCACGTCCTTGCCTTCGTCACGGAAAGATTCCGCAATGGTCAGGCCGGTCAGGGCCACGCGCAAACGGTTGCCCGGGGGCTCATTCATCTGGCCGTAGACCATGGCTACTTTGGACTCTTCGAGGTTTTCAAGGTTCACCACGCCGGAGTCGGCCATCTCGTGATAGAAGTCGTTACCCTCACGAGTACGCTCGCCCACACCCGCAAACACAGACAAGCCGCTGTGTGCTTTGGCGATGTTGTTGATCAGTTCCATCATGTTCACAGTTTTGCCAACACCGGCACCGCCGAACAAGCCAACCTTGCCCCCTTTTGCAAAAGGGCAAACCAGATCAATCACCTTGATACCGGTTTCGAGCAACTCCTGAGAGGGGCTGAGCTCGTCGTAAGACGGTGCTTTGCGGTGAATGGAGGCTGTTTTTTCCTGGCTAACCGGGCCGCGCTCGTCAATGGGACTGCCCAGCACGTCCATGATGCGGCCCAGCGTGGCCTTGCCCACCGGCACGGTGATCTGTGCGCCCGTGTTGAAAACCATCAGACCGCGGCGCAAACCATCAGACGACCCCAGCGCGATGGTACGAACAATGCCGTCACCCAACTGCTGCTGGACTTCCAGGGTCAGCGGTGAGCCTTCCATTTTGAGCGCGTCGTACACGCGGGGCATTCTGTCACGGGGAAACTCAACGTCTACCACCGCACCAATACACTGAACAATTTTTCCTTGGGCTTGCATTTTTCGCACTCCAATAATTTGAATTCGATAACCTGGGTTCAACCGCTGATAGCGGCCGCGCCTGACACGATTTCCGACAGCTCTTTGGTAATTGCTGCCTGACGCGTCTTGTTGTAAATGAGCTTGAGCTCGGCGATCACACTGCCGGCGTTGTCGGTAGCCGCTTTCATGGCCACCATACGTGCCGCATGCTCGGATGCCATGTTTTCAGCCAAGGCCTGAAATACCAATGCTTCAACATAGCGAACCAGCAAGTCGTCAATGACGGTTTGCGCATCGGGCTCGTACAAATAGTCCCATGCGTGACCCACACCTTCAGCCTTGCTTTGAGCTTCCATCTCATGAGCTGAAAGCGGCAGCAATTGCTCGACCACCGGGTCTTGCCGCATGGTGCTGACAAATTTGTTGTAGCACAGGTAAACCCCGCTGACCTCACCTCTAACATAGGCATCAAGCAGCACTTTGACCGGCCCTATGAGCTTGTCGAGATGCGGTTTGTCACCCAGGTGTGTCACATGGGACACCACCTTGGCACCCACGCGATTCAAGAATCCGAGACCTTTGCTGCCAATGGCGACTGCCTGTGTTGTCTTGCCTGCACTCTGGGTTTCGCGCAACTTGGCAGTTACCTGACGCAACAAGTTGGTATTGAGACCACCGCACAAGCCCTTGTCTGTGCTGACCACGATCATGCCAACTGATTTGGCATCGTTGGTCTTCATGAAACTGTGAACATACTCAGGATTGGCCCGGCCGAGATTGGTCGCAATATCCCGTATCTTGGTGCTGTAAGGACGGGCAGCGCGCATGCGCTCCTGCGCCTTGCGCATTTTCGAGACCGAGATCATCTCCATCGCCTTGGTGATTTTCTTGGTGTTTTCCACCGATTTGATCTTGGTTCGTAGTTCCTTACCTGCTGCCATGAATGGCTCCTAATCTATAGGTGTTGATACAGGAGGAAATCAAGCGAAGGACTTCTTGAATGCAGCGACCGCAGCATTCAACTCAGCCTCGGCTTCCTTGTCCAGCGCCTTGGTGTCTTCCACCTTGGCCAACAGGGCGGCATGCTTGTCTTTTAAATAAGCGTGCAAACCATGCTCAAACGCAAGTATCTTCTTGACCTCAATGTCATCCATGAAGCCCTTGTTCACAGCAAACAAGGAAGCGCTCATCAAGCTGATCGATAGCGGGCTGTACTGCTTTTGTTTGAGCAACTCAGTGACGCGGGCACCGCGATCGAGCTGCTTGCGGGTAGCTTCATCCAGGTCAGAGGCAAACTGGGCGAAAGCAGCCAGCTCACGGTACTGCGCCAAGTCGTTACGGATACCGCCTGACTGGCCTTTCACAACCTTGGTCTGCGCTGCAGAGCCCACGCGGGACACCGAGATACCGGCATTGATTGCGGGGCGAACACCCGCATTGAACAGTGAGGTTTCCAGGAAGATCTGGCCATCGGTAATGGAGATCACGTTGGTTGGGACGAATGCGGATACGTCACCGGCCTGGGTCTCAATGATGGGCAGTGCGGTTAATGATCCAGTCTTGCCTTTGACCTCGCCTTTGGTGAAAGCCTCGACGTACTCGGCATTCACACGTGCGGCACGCTCAAGCAGACGGCTGTGCAGATAGAACACATCGCCGGGGTAAGCTTCGCGGCCGGGTGGGCGGCGCAACAAGAGCGACACCTGACGGTAAGCCACCGCCTGCTTGGACAGATCGTCATACACAATCAGGGCATCCTGGCCGCGATCGCGGAAGTACTCACCCATGGTGCAACCCGAATACGCTGAGACGTATTGCATGGCCGCCGATTCAGACGCTGAGGCCGCCACCACAATGGTGTATTCCATTGCGCCAGCTTGTTCGAGCGCACGAACCACGTTCTTGATGCTCGAAGCCTTCTGGCCAATTGCCACGTAGACGCAGGTCATGTGCTGACCCTTCTGGTTGATGATGGCGTCAATGGCCACAGCAGTTTTGCCGGTCTGACGGTCACCAATGATCAACTCGCGCTGTCCACGCCCCACCGGAACCATGGAGTCAATCGACTTCAAGCCGGTTTGCATGGGCTGATCGACGGATTTACGGGCAATCACACCAGGCGCAACTTTTTCGATCACGTCGGTCATCTTGGCATTGATCGGGCCTTTGCCATCGATAGGCTGACCCAGGGCGTTGACGACCCGACCAATCAGTTCAGGACCGACCGGAACTTCAAGAATACGACCGGTGCACTTGACGGTGTCGCCTTCAGAAATATGTTCATACTCACCCAGAATCACGGAACCCACGGAGTCACGCTCAAGGTTCAGCGCCAAACCATAGGTTGGCAAGCCATCGCTGCCCGCCGGAAATTCGAGCATTTCGCCCTGCATCACATCGGACAGGCCATGGATGCGACAAATACCGTCGGTCACCGAGATAACGGTACCTTGATTACGGATATCTGCGCTGGCAGATAGTCCTTCGATACGGCTCTTGATCAGTTCAGAAATCTCTGCGGGATTGAGTTGCATGACTCTTTCCTTCTTTCTTTGTTGGGGCGCTTACGGATCAGGCAATGCCTTAAGCCGTAAGCGCCACTTTCATTTGTTCCAGACGGGCCTTGACCGATGTGTCAAG
>JBEIGE010000029.1:0-33877 GCA_040382055.1 Hylemonella sp. | reverse complement strand
GCTGAGGGTGCGCTGGGCTCAGCCGGCACCATCATCCAGCGGGTGCGTGAACTGGCCGTTCAGTCTGCCAACGCCACCAATTCAGCCAGTGACCGGGCTGCGCTGAACGCTGAGGTCGGTCAGCTCACAGCAGAGCTCGACCGCATTGCAAAAACCACCCAGTTCAACGGCACCAACCTGCTCGACGGCAGCTTCGGCTCGGCGGCCTTCCAGGTCGGCGCAAACGCCAACCAGATCATCACCGCCACGTCGGCCAACTTCAGCACCACCCAATACGGCAACAACCGCATCGGCTCGGTGGTCGCGACCAGTGCTGGTGCTGCTGGCGACCTGGTCACTGGTACAACGGCCAATGCCGTCGCTTCAACGGCAACCGGCACAACAAGCAGCCGTATCACAATAGGTACGCTGACCATTAACGGCTCTACAGGCTCCAGTGGCGCGCTCTCTTTTACCTCCGGCGTCACTGCCAAGCAGGTGGTAACCGCCATCAACGCGCAAACCAATACCACGGGCGTCGTTGCCACCGCACGCACTCAGATTGACATGACGGGCTTTGCGGCTAATGGCGCTTTCAACCTGGACATTACCTCAGACAACACCACGGCGGTCAACGTGTCGTTCACGGTAGCCTCAAATAGTGCAGATGGACTGGCCGCAGCGATCTCTGCCATCAACGACAAGAGCTCCCAGACGGGTGTGACGGCCAGGCTCAACACCGCCCTGACCGGCATCACACTGGTCAACGATACCGGCAGCAATATCGTCATTGGTAACAGATCAGTGGCGGCCAGCACGCTGTCCGTCGGTACCGTTGCAAATATCGCTGGCTCTGGTGGTGGAGCTGCGGCTGCTGCGAACACCGGCTTTGTGACCGGAGCCATCACCCTGGATTCGGACAAGCTATTCGGTATTGTTACGTCCGCCAATATGGGCGCAGCGGCCACCGGCTTCTTCAATGTAACCGCCGCGGGCAGCCAGCTTCAGTCCGCAAATACCATGGATGTGTCCACAGTAGATGCAGCCACCCGAACCATCGCCACGGCCGATGCGGCATTGGCTGCTGTCAACAGTCAGCGCGCTTCTTACGGCGCTTTGCAGGCGCGCTTTTCCTCGTCTGTCTCCAACTTGCAAATCACCTCGGAAAATCTGAGCGCCTCACGCAGCCGGATTCAGGACACCGATTTTGCGCAAGAGACGGCCAATCTGTCACGTGCACAGATTCTGCAGCAGGCCGGCACCGCCATGGTGGCACAGGCCAACCAGTTGCCACAGGGCGTCCTGGCCCTGCTGCGACAGTAAACCGGAGGTCTACCCGAACCCGTGTATTTGGTTTTGCGGGTTTGGGGCTGCCTGAGCCAGGTCTTGTAGGAAGTTTGCCGACAAGACGCCGGGATTCCCTTACCCACACATTAGCAATTGTCGGATTCAAGTTTTCGGACGCGCTGTTCAGAATCAACCCATCAAGACCATACCGACCGTTAACCCGAAGGAGCCGAACATGACAGATGAGCAAATTGCCATAGAAATACGTGACGCCAACCTCACCTACCTGATGTTGGCACAGAATCTGATCCGCAAAGAGAAGTCCGAAGCCTTGTTCAGACTGGGGATCTCCGAGGAGTCTGCAGATCTGCTTGTTGCGCTTTCACCAGCTCAATTGCTGAAAATTGCCTCAGGTACCATGTTGTTGTGCCGCTTTCGGATGGACGATGAAACAGTGTGGAGCCTGTTGACCAACCACAGCACACGCAAAGTTGACAACGGCGAAACCACCAAACTTCATGCCAGCATTCTGATGGCGGGCCGGTTTTCTGAATCCATGAGCTAAAGAGGTAACACACCATGGTTTCGAAAAGCGTTTTGAATGATTCCCGCCAGGTGGAGCGGGCTGTGGCCCTGATTCAACTCGGTGCTCGCCTGCAGGTACTGGAGAGTGAAACCGATTTGTCCTATGAGCGTCTGCTGCGCTTGTACAAGGAAGTCGCGGGGCGCTCCCCATCCAAAGGACAATTGCCCTTCTCAACCGACTGGTTTTTGACTTGGCAACCCAATATTCATGCTTCTTTGTTTCTCAATACTTACGAGTATTTGTCCAAGGTCAGCGAGCTGGAATGCATTGATGCCGTCATGAAGGCCTACCGGCTTTACAGCGAACAAATTGCCACTTGCGGCATGGAGCCAATACTGTCCATCACACGCGCCTGGAGACTGGTCAAGTTTGTAGACAACAATATGTTGTCCATGACCAAGTGCTCCAAATGCGGCGGTCATTTTGTCAGCGAAGCTTATGAAAATAGCCGCCATTTTGTTTGCGGGCTGTGTGAACCACCTGCACGTGCCGGCAAAAGCGCGGCGGTCGGGGGCATTTTGTTGCACTAGACAAATCGCCAAGAAAAAGGGCACTTCGGTGCCCTTTTCTTTTATGCGGAAACAGACATTTACCCTAGAATCAAACTTTGGTTGTTCATGAAAGCCCTTAGCGCCATGGTTTCGACACCACCTCTTGAGTCTGTACATCCATGATCGTCATCATCGGCTACGCTGTCGCCATGGGTTGTATTTTCGGCGTGTATATTTTGCACGGCGGTAATATCCAAGTTGTTTTAACGGCCCTTCCGTTTGAGTTGATCACCATTTTCGGCGGTGCCCTTGGTGCTTTCGCAGTCAATAACCAACCCAAGGTGCTCAAGGCCACCATCGCCCTGCTGCCGTCGGCGCTGAAAAGCTCAAAGTACACCAAGGCGCGGTACATGGACTTGATGTCGCTTCTGTATGACATCTTGCAGAAGGCCCGCAAAGAAGGATTGATGGCCATTGAAAGTGATGTAGAAAACCCCAATGAGTCGGCCTTGTTTCAAAAATACCCCGCGCTGGGCAATGACCACCATGTTGTGGAGTTCATGACTGACTATCTGAGAATGATGGTTTCGGGCAACCTCAATGCCCATGAAATTGAGTCCTTGATGGACAGTGAAATCGACACCCATCACGCGGAGGCCCATGCGCCGATTGCAGCCATTGGGCGCCTTGCTGGCGCATTGCCAGCTTTTGGCATTGTTGCTGCGGTCTTGGGTGTGGTCAACACCATGGGCTCGGTAGGGCAACCGCCCGCCGTACTTGGCGGCATGATTGCCTCGGCGCTGGTGGGAACTTTCCTGGGTATTTTGTTGGCTTATGGTGTGGTCGAGCCACTGGGCGGCCTGCTTGAGCAAAAAGCAGAAGATAGCGCCAAGGAATTGCAATGCATCAAAACAACGTTGCTGGCCAGCATGCAAGGCTATAACCCCTCTACCGCCATTGAGTTTGGCCGCAAAGTTCTTTTCTCAACTGAGCGACCCAGTTTCAGCGAGCTGGAAGATCATGTCCGCGGCAAGAAGTAGCCTCATGAGGATCTGACATGGCTGGAGACGCCAAACAATTACAGCCCATCATTGTCAAGAAGGTTAAAAAAGGCGGGCATGCCGTTCATGGCGGCGCTTGGAAAATTGCTTACGCCGATTTTGTGACAGCCATGATGGCCTTTTTTTTGCTTATGTGGTTGTTGGGCTCGACCACAGAGGGCGACAAGAAAGGGATTGCAGACTTCTTTGCCAACCCTGTTAAGGTATCTTTGTCTGGCGGGGCCAACTCCGGGGAGAGCAATGTCGTAATTCAAGGCGGTGGTGAGGACTTGACCCAAAGCCTTGGGCAAGTCAAGCGTGCAGACTCCAGTGATGTGATCACTAAGAAGCGCGCTGCGGAGCTTCTCCGGGCTGAATTAGCCAGGCAAGACGCCAGAAAAATAGCCGCCCTGAGCGCAAAAATTAGTGCTGCGATCTCCAACAGCCCCAAATTGGCGGAGTTCTCTGCCCAGATCCGGCTGGACACCACACCGGATGGACTGCGCATCCAAATCATTGATGACCAGAAACGGCCCATGTTTGACAGCGGAAGCGCCCAGGTCAAGCCTTATATGCGCGACATCCTGCGAGAAATCGGGGCGGCTCTCAGCGGCGTCGAAAACAAAATCAGCCTTGACGGGCATACCGACCGCTCTCCCTATGGCAGCGGCGATCGTGGCTATAGCAATTGGGAATTATCATCAGACCGGGCCAATGCCTCACGGCGCGAGTTGGTGAGTTCGGGCATGCCGGATGACAAAATTGCGCGCGTGATGGGTCTGGCATCAAGCGTGCTGCTGGAACAGGATGCGCCCCTGAGCCCGACCAACCGCCGGATCAGCATTCTTGTCATGACGCGAGAAGCCGAAGAAAGGCTTCTAGGCGGATATAAACCCCCCCCTGTGGCGAATGTGGAGCCAGTCAGGCCCTGAAGCAGATCGTCAATCAAGCGACCTCAAACTCAAGCATAAAAATACATAATTCAAGGGGGCCAATGTCCAACCATCTCAAGTTTTTAGTTGTTGACGATTTTTCCAGCATGCGCCGCATGATTCGCAATTTGCTTCTGGAAAACGGTTTCCAAGATGTCGAAGAGGCTACAAACGGGGAATCAGCCCTTGAAAAACTGCGCACTCATCAATTTGACTTTGTCATCAGTGATGTTTATATGCCCCACATGACCGGTTTGATGTTGTTGGGTGAGATCAAGAAGAATGAAAAGCTCAAGCACCTTCCGGTGTTGATGGTGACTGCCGAAGCTCGCAAAGATGACATCATCCAGGCAGCCCAACTGGGTGCTGCTGGTTACGTTGTCAAGCCTTTTACCAAAGCCATGCTTGGCGAGAAGGTCAACTTCATCCTGAAAAAGGTCGGGCTGCACTAATCTGCAAGCCGTACTGGAGATTTAAGTGGGGGGTTTAACCCCTCTTTATCGCCCTTTAGTTATCGACCCATCTCAGGACAATGGCCGGAACAATTCAGTTCTGGCACCATGGAATCAAGCTCACAAGATCGCAACCTCCCGGCCTCCGAGCGCAAGCTGCAAAAAGCACGCGATGACGGTCAGGTCACCCGTTCACAGGACCTATCACACATTGCGGTGCTGGGTAGCGGTTCCCTGGCATTGATGGGTCTTGCCCCATTAATGTATGAGCATCTCAAGCTGGCTTTCAGTAAACAACTGGTTTTTGATTCTTCAGGTGTTCGCGACACCGATAATTTGCTCACCCGTCTGAGTGACATGGTGGTTCCAGGCTTGGTGGCATGTGTTTGTTTTGCAGCCATTGTGATGCTGGCCTCGGTGGTCAGCACGGTTGCTGTTGGTGGCTGGGTCAACAGCTTGAAGCCTGTTACGCCCGACCTGTCGAGGCTCAACCCGCTGTCTGGATTTAAAGGCCTGTTCACCAAGAAAAAATTGGCTGATGTGGCCAAAATGCTCTTCATCACCTCGGTTGTTCTGGTTATCGCCGCCCTGTTTTTAAGCCACGGACTAGGGCAAATTTCAGCGCTGATGCTGCAACCCTCTGTGGCCTCCATCAGCTTCCTCATGGATTGGCTGGTTCATGGCCTGGGTCTGTTGCTCGTGGTAGTTCTTGTGGTGGCCGCGATCGACGTCCCCCTGCAATCGTTTTTGCATAAATCCCAACTCAAAATGTCCCTCCAGGAAGTCCGGGAAGAGGGCAAGGAAAGCGACGGAAACCCGCAAATGAAAAGCTTTCGCAGAAACAAACAGATCGAGATCTCTCAGCGCGGAAGCGTTCGCGCTGTTCCGCGGGCGGATTTTGTTCTGATGAACCCGACCCACTTTGCAGTTGCCATTCAATACGATGAGAAATCCATGCGGGCCCCGCGGGTTGTTTCAAAGGGCGCAGACTTGCTGGCCATGAAAATCCGTGACGTTGCCAAGACGAGTTCGGTTCCGGTGATCCAGTCGCCCATGCTGGCACGCGCCTTGTATGCCAACGCCGAGATTGACCAGGAAATCCCGGCAGCCCTTTATACCGCGGTCGCTCAAGTTCTTGCCTATGTCTATCGGCTGAAATCCGCGCTGCGCGGACAGGGCGTTATGCCCGATGCGCCGCCCGAGCCGTTTGTTCCACCCGAACTTGACCCATTGAACAAAGTCGCCAAGGCAACATCATGAATTTCCCCTTTCCAATCATCCAGCGTTGGTTTGGCCGTTACGCCCCCCTGTTGCAGGGCATTGCTGCGCCCATGGTGGTTGTGGCTATTCTGTCCATGATGGTGCTGCCCCTGCCAGCCTGGTTACTGGATGTGTTTTTCACCATCAATATCTCGATTGCCCTCATGGTCATGATGGTTGCCGCCTACATGCTCAAACCGCTGGACTTTGCTGCATTTCCGGCTGTTCTGCTGTTGACAACCTTGATGCGGCTATCCCTGAACGTGGCGTCAACCCGGGTCGTCCTGATGGAAGGACACACCGGAGCGGGCGCAGCAGGCGCGGTGATTGAGGCCTTTGGTCACTTTCTGATTGGTGGCAACTTTGCGGTCGGACTGATCGTTTTTGCAATTCTGGTGGTTATCAACTTTGTTGTGGTCACCAAGGGTGCCGAACGCATTGCAGAGGTGTCGGCTCGTTTTGCCCTGGACGCCATGCCAGGCAAACAAATGGCTGTGGATGCCGACCTGAGCGCAGGCACCATTGATGAGAAGGAGGCCAAGCGCAGACGCGCCGAAGTGGCTGAAGAGGCCGATTTTTTCGGCTCCATGGACGGCGCCTCCAAATTTGTCAGGGGTGACGCCATCGCTGGCATTCTGATTCTGCTGATCACCATTTTTGGCGGATTTACCATTGGCATACTGCAGCACGGACTGACTGCAAGCAAGTCTGCGGACACCTATATTCTTCTGGCCGTGGGTGATGCTCTGGTAGCGCAGATCCCGGGCCTGCTGATCTCTGTAGCTGCAGCCATGGTGGTCTCACGGGTGGGCAAGGAAGAGGACCTGGGCCATCAGATTACGACACAAATGTTTGTGTCGCCACGCGTACTGGGGATTACAGCATTGATCATGGGCATACTGGGCGTCGTTCCTGGTATGCCGCATCTGGTCTTCCTGAGCATTGCCTCAATCATCGGCTACATGGCCTGGCTAATGGCGAATAAACCACCCCCTGCAGTGGAAACGGTTGAATCGACCCCCACTTCAGTGGATGGAGAGGCCAGTTGGGATGATCTGCAACCTGTTGATCAGTTGGGGTTGGAGCTGGGCTACCGCCTGATCACCCTGGTCGATAAAAAACGTCAAGGTGATCTGCTGGCACGCATCAAGGGTGTTCGGCGCAAGTTTGCACAAGAGGTCGGCTTCCTGCCCCCCCCTGTTCATGTGCGGGACAACCTGGAACTCAAACCCAGTGGCTACCGCATCACCCTGCGCGGTGTGATTGTCGGCGAAGGTGAAGCCTTTCCCGGTATGCATTTGGCTATCAACCCTGGGGGTATCACCACGCCCTTGATCGGAACTGCTACCACCGACCCGGCTTTTGGTCTGCCAGCACATTGGATTGACGACAAGCAAAAAGATGCTGCGCAAATGGCAGGTTTTACCGTCGTTGATTCAGAGACTGTAATGGCTACACATTTGTCACACTTGATGCAAGTGCAAGCATCAAAGTTATTAAGCCGGACTGAAACCCAACAACTGGTAGAACATGTGGCCAAGATCGCTCCCAAACTGATTGAAGAAGTGATTCCGAAAGTGGTTCCGATTCCTGTGTTTCAGAAAGTGCTTCAGTTACTTCTGGACGAATCCGTTCACATCCGGGATATTCGCACCATCATTGAGTCTTTGGCTGAACATGCAGCTAGCGTGACCGACCCGGTGGAACTGGCCCGACGGGTGCGTGTTGCCCTGTCGCCCGCCATCGTCCAGCAGATCTACGGCCCCTCCCGCGAGCTCAATGTCATCGCCATTGACCCGGCTCTCGAACGCTTGCTGGTCCAGGCGCTGGGCAATTCGTCCGGCCCTGCCCTGGACCCAGGCGTAGCCGATATGCTGACCCGCACGGCGGCTGAAGTGGCGATGAAGCAGGAAGAGATTGGCTTGCCTGCCTGCCTGCTGGTGCCAGATCAAATTCGCAATTCGATTGCAAGACTCGTTCGTCGAGTCGCTCCCCGCTTGCAAGTGCTTGCACACAGCGAAATTCCTGAAACCCACACCATCCGTATCGGTCCGATCCTCAGAGGCGCAACCCCATGATGAACATTCACCGCTTTCATGCACCTACTTCCCGCGAAGCACTCGCCAAAGCCCGTATGACCTTCGGCGAAGGCACGATGATTCTGTCAAATCGCCCCACTGCAACCGGGGTAGAAGTTATGGCAGCTGCCGAGGATGCTCTGGCAAATATGAGTTCCGATGACCTGTCGATAACCGTAACCCAGGAGCAGCCACGATCTGCTGCCAAAGTTCAAGCCGATACACAAAAACCCCAGACAAGATCCATCGTCGAAGAAGATGCTGATCAGCTCGCCATGAGCACCCTGTCGTTTCAAGAATATGTTCGCGAGCGTATGCTTCGCCGCCGTCAGGCCAGTCTGAAAGACGACTCGACCAGCCTGCCGGTCAGGCCGGTGATGAAGCAACCTGAAGTTGCCAGCCGGGATTCAGCCCGCAGTGTTGAAACCACAAGTCGAGCAACATTGACAGCAAAGCTCTCACCAAAAGAACCACTCGGCTTTACCATTGACCACCATCAACAGTTAAGTATCTCCAGCGAGTTGCAGGCCATGAAGGCCTTGATTGAGGATCGTTTCAACACTCTCTCCTGGTTGGGACAAACCAGACAAAGTCCAATACAGTCCAAACTGATGCTCAAGTTGATCCGGGCTGGATTTTCCCCGTCTCTGGCTCGCACCGTAATCGAGCGCCTGCCCTCAGGCTTGGATGCCACTCAATCGGTTCGCTGGATCATGGACGTTCTGGAATGCAACCTGAAAACCGATACAAGCTCTGTCCAGCTCCATCAGCAGGGCGGGGCCTACGCGCTGGTTGGCGCAACGGGCGTAGGCAAAACCACGACGGCAGCCAAGCTGGCCGGATTGTGTGCGCGAAGTTTTGGTGCTGAAAGTGTAGGGCTGATCACTTTGGACACATACCGGGTCGGTGCGCATGAGCAACTCAGGCACTACGGCCGCATGCTCGGCGTGGTGGCTCACCTGGCACACGATCGTGCAGCGTTGCAGGATTTGCTCAATCTGCTGGCCAACAAGAAAATGGTTTTGATAGACACCACCGGGATAGCCCCGCGCGATCCACGCAAGGTAGAGCTGCTCAGCATTTTGGACTTGCCCAACGTGAACCGGTTGCTGGTACTCAATGCCGGTGCGCATGGCGATACGCTGGACGACATGGTGAGCTCTTTCAAAGGCAGCGGAATTCAGCAAACCATCCTCTCCAAGATTGATGAAGCCGTCAAGCTGGGGCCGGCACTGGATGCGGTCATTCGACATCACCTGGTTCTGCGAGGTATTACCAACGGCCAAAAAGTACCCGAGGATTGGGAGCCCGCCAATGCAGCACAGTTGGTGCGCATGTCGATGCGCCCCAAGTCAGCTTCTGCCTTTGACCCGCAGGAGTCCGATCTGGGCTTTATTTTCAATACCGCATCCGTCCAGCCAGCCCGTGCCGGAGACACGCATGCTTAATGACGGACTGGACCAGGGTGCCGGGCTGCGAATGATCTCGCAGCAACTGGCGCCCCGGTTAATTACTCTTGCAAGTCACGGTGACAAGGCTGGAGAACTCCCCTTTTTGTGGAGCTTGTGTTCCACTCTTTCGAATCTGGGCTACCCGCTGGTCGTTTTAGATGTCACCACTAGGGAAACCCCGCAGAGCCCTGGCTTGCAAGGCTGGCTGGAAGACAATTACAGCTTGAGCGAACAAGATGCAAGCATGGAGGCTTGGCCTGTTTTTCCTTCCTCACAAGGTTTTTCGCGACTCTGCAACCGCAAGAAAGACGCCGTCTCGTTATTTGAGAATCTGGCAGAGTACTTCCGCAATTATGGTGTGGTTGTTCTTTACCTTCCCACGGATATTCTGGTCTCACACTTGCCGGACAGTCGTGTTGAACCGCTGCTGGCAGTATCATCCAACCAGGTGTCTTTGCTTACCAGTTATCAGGCCCTGAAGAAAATCCTGCACATGACCCGACTCCAGCCGACCGTGATTTCCGTTGAAAACTCGACTTCTGGTTCTGCAATTCTGAACACGCAAGTCATGAGCAAAAGTCTGCAAAGTTGTGTGCAATCATTTCTTGACCGTGAGATCGAAACTTTGACCCTTCCCGAGCGTCACAACAGCTTGGCCGCCATGGATGATTTGAACCACTTGGCATTGCGGTTGCTGGAGAAGGCACAACCACTTTGTACCTATGAGAGTTCGCACGCTTCTGGAGGAATACGCTGATGTACACCGCCAAAGGTCATTTGGATCAGGAAGCCATGATCCGGCAGTACATACCGTTGGTCAGACGCTTGGCCCACCACATGATGGCCAAGTTGCCCGCCAGCGTGCAGGTCGACGACTTGATTCAGGTCGGTTTGATTGGTCTGTCTGAGGCCTTGACACGCTTTGAGGCAACACAAGGGGTTCAGTTTGAAACCTTTGCGACCCAGCGTATCCGCGGCGCAATGATCGACGAGCTGCGGGAAAGCGACTGGATGTCACGCGGCTCACGTAAAAGCCAGAAAGAGATCGAGGTAGCGCTGCGCAAGCTGGAGCATCGCCTGGGTCGATCTCCCGTAGAGTCCGAGATTGCCGCTGAATTGGGCATGAGCCTGAGTGACTACCAAAGCCTTTTGGGCAAGGTCAAGGGGACACAGCTGGTCTACCTGGAAGACATGGCGGGTGGCGACGAGAGCGAAGACAGTTTTCTGGACCGCCACATGATGGATAGCGACGCCGATCCGGTGCAGATGCTGCGTAACCAACGGCTGAGGGAGTCGCTGGTCAAGGCCATAGAAGTCTTGCCTGAACGCGAACAGTACATCATGAGCATGTACTATGAAAACGATATGAATCTGAAGGAGATTGCGGCTGTCCTGGGCATTACTGAGTCACGCGTTTGCCAACTGCACAGCCAATCTATTGCCCGGCTCAGGGCCAAGATGCGAACACACTAACTCAAGGTGGAGCAGGAGTCAGGCGGAAATTGTCCTGAACTCGCCGGAAGAACGGGGGCCGTTTCCGTAGGGGCCAGATGTCCGTGAGTAGGTGCCTGGACGGGTCACTGGGACGATGACGCCAAGGGCACGATCGACCATCACACTTCGACGTATCAAATTTTCCCGCTGCACACTCAACCCGCTTGAGATGGCCTTGATACGCGCATCCAGGCCCGAGCGATTGCTTGCTACAGAAGAGCCTGAACCCAAAGCAGCAGAAAGCTCCACCGACGCCTGACGCAAGCCCACAGCGGCTGACTCCATTTTCACCGGATCAGCATCAAGCAGGGCAGTCGATACAGCATTGAAAAAAAATTCGACTCTTGCCAAGGGTATTTCAATAAGCTCGTCTGTCATCAAGTCAGTTTCCATGAGGGACTATTAACTTTGTGTTCTGTTCAACATGTCTTTCGCGTTAGCCAGCAGCTTGTCAGCAATCACACCCGGATTAACCACATAGGTTCCGTTATCAATGGCGGCACGGACTTCTTTGACCTTGGCAGTATCCACTTCAGGTGCTTCTGTGCTTTTCGTCTGCTCGAGGGCACGCGCACGGGCGGAGACAGTAACAGCGACACCGGCAGAACTCGCCTCACGTGCTGCGGCTGCAGCCGGCGTTTGCTGGGCAGTTTTGGCAGCAGCAGCCGCTGTGGTTTGCGACGGCGGCGGCGAATTGACAGTGATGTCAGAAGACTGAGGTATTTTCATGGTGCGCTCCAATACCGACCTAGACTAAGGGTCGTACACATGTTGTCGGCACTTTCTTGACTGACTTTAGGTCTATTTGCATGTTCTTTTCAATGAGTTATAACTCCAAACGAACTGTACGCGCATCCAGTACCAGGGCTGTCATGATGCGCCCACTGTCCATGCGAACCCGGGTTTGCTGCCCGATCACTCCGGCGGCCAATGCCTGGCCATCTGAAGTGATTTGGTAACCGGTACCCACCGCAATCACCCTGACCTGTGCACCGGCCTGAAATACCTGGGCCGGGCGAACCATGTTTTGCCGCAGGGTTTGACCGGTTGACAATGGCCGTGTGGCCACCTGACCTGCGACCTGCGCAATGTCTGCGATGACCGGACTGCTGTCTTGTGCCCAGTCCACATTGGCTTGAGTCAAGTCGGCCTCGGTGATGACCGCACCGGATGCCACATCCCGCTTAACCACCCAGGCGGGCCCGGTTGCCTTGATGGTGACCGGCAAGAACACATTCCACTTAACCTGGCCATCGGTACACCGTAAGCCAAGCCGGGTTTTTCCCCACAGGCGCGTCCCTGGTGGAATATAGGGCTCTACCCGCGAGCAAGGCGCCAACTGCAGACGGCTATCGAGTGAGCCAACGCTCACTTCCATGCGCAAAGGCATTGCCTCTTTAGAAGGGATGGAGGTGACCGCTTGGTCAAGCCAGCGCTGCGTATCCTTCAAGAAATCAACATCACCTCTGGTGGCGTCTGGCCCGGCGTAAGAGACCTGAGAGACCAGCGCTGTCTGGGCGTAAGCATTGGTTCCCAATAAAGCAAAAGCAGAAACTGACATCGAAAGAACCGGCCACACCACAATTTGCAATGCTTGAAAAGAGAGCTTGAATATGTTGCGCATGATGCTCGACCTTCATTAAAGGAGTTGTCCTGATACAGCCGTTCTCAATAAGAGGCTCAATAAGTCGAATATAGAGATAGCAGTGGATCACAAAACGCCAAAGTACGACGGGATTACCCCCCTTATTCAGGCAATCGGGCATTCAAGTTTTTCCCATAATTGCCAGACGTCAAAGACCCGCAGACCTGACATGTGGCTTTGAAAACTCAGATGAGGTAACTTATGTTTGCACAAATGACCAGCGGAATGGACTTTCACTCGAAAGCCTTGGTCGTGCGCGCCGAACGCCAACGTGTCATCGCGAGCAACATTGCCAATGCAGACACGCCTGGTTACATCGCCCGGGACGTTAATTTCCGCGCTGCCATGGCAGAAGCCACAAACAACAGCAAAACGCCAAGCGGCATGACAAGTTCAAGCATGTCTTCAAAGCAGACCAATAACCGCCACATCCCCTTGTCTGGCGGCTCCGGACTTTTAGGCAACCCTTCTTCTCTGGCATTCGCCGCGCAGACCCAACCCAGCATGGATGGCAATAGCGTCGATCTGGACCGCGAACGCAGCAGCTTCGTTGACAACTCGGTGCGCTACGAGGCTACCCTCAGGTTTATTAACGGCTCGTCTCGAACAATCTTGAGTGCCATTCAGGGCCAATGAGCTTATACACCGATAAAGCATCAGAAAGATCACCATGTCCATGTTTTCAATCTTTGGCGTATCCGGAAGCGCCATCAGTGCCCAGTCCCAGCGCCTGAACGTAGTCGCCAGCAATCTGGCCAATGCCGATGCAGTGGCCGGTCCAGATGGCAAGGCTTACAAAGGTCGGCAGGTGGTTTTTGAAACGGTTCCGATGGGTCCGGACGCATCTTCCGGCGTGAAGATTCAAACCATCAAGGAAAGTCAGGAGCCTGGCCGCAAAGTGCATAACCCCTCTCACCCCTCAGCAGATGCAGAAGGTTATGTCACGTACTCCAACGTGAATCAGGTTGAAGAAATGGTGAACATGATTTCTGCATCTCGTTCTTACCAGAACAACATTGAAGTGATGAACACCGCCAAAAGTCTTTTGCTCAAAACCCTGCAAATGGGTCAGTAAGTTCAACTAGCCAGGTAACCCCAAGGAATCACCATGATCAGCAGCCTGAATAGCACCAGCAGCAATGCCGCCAATCCGATGTCAAGTCTGACCGGTTCAGGTTCGGCCTCAGCATCACAAACTGATGCTGCTGCTGCGCAAGACCGGTTTCTCAAGCTGCTGGTAGCGCAGTTGAACAACCAGGATCCGATGAACCCGATGGACAACGCACAAATGACCAGCCAGATGGCGCAGATCAACACGGTTACCGGCATTCAACAGCTCAACGAGTCCATCAAGTCCATGTCAACCCAGTTCAGCGCCATGCAGGAAATGCAGGGTGTGACCATGATCGGCCGCGACGTCCTCACCCAGGGCAACACCTTGGCCATCAATGCTGGCGTGGGCAAAGGATCGTTGGATCTGGCAAGCAAGGCCGACAAAGTCAAAGTGGAGATTTTCACGCCTGGCGGTCAGCTGCTCGACACACTCAATCTGGGCGCCATGAGTGCCGGACGCAACAACTTTGAGTGGAATGCCAGCAACTACACCGGCGCGGCCAAGCCTGTCTTCAAGGTCACGGCCACCATGGGCAGCAATGCAGTGACGGCAACCACGCTGGCCAGAGACACCATCGCTTCCATCGGTAGCGACGGGGCCGCCATGACGGTTTCACTCAAGGGCGGAGCCACTGTGAAATACGACGACATCAAATCCATTCTTTAAAAGGACAACACCATGGGCTTTCAGACAGGACTCGCCGGACTCAACGCTTCGAGCAAGCGGCTTGATGTTATCGGCAACAACATCGCCAACGCGAGCACCGTAGGGGCCAAATCATCACGCGCAGAGTTTGCCGCACTGGTGTCATCCGCTGGCGCGGCGGGAAGCAGCGAAGGCATTGGCGTGGCAGTTGCAACGGTCTCGCAGCAGTTTACACAAGGCAGCATCAATATCACTGGCAATAGCTTGGATGTTGCCATCAATGGCGGCGGATTCTTCCAGATCGCTACGACTGACGGCCAATCTGCATACACACGGGATGGTCAGTTCAAGCTGGACCGCCAAGGCAATGTGGTGACTAACCAAAATGCCAACCTGATGGGCTTCACGCTGGACGCCACAGGAACACCCACAAGCATCACGCCAGGAAAGCTCTCAGTTCCAACGGGAGCTCTGCTGCCCGCCAGCGCGACAACCACCATCAGTCTGGAAATGAACCTGGATGCCAGGGCGAAGATCGCGGCCACAGCGCCAGTGACACCCCGCACAACCTACGGCACCGCCCTGACCACCTTTGACGCCCAGGGCAAAGAGGTTCCCCTGAATTTGTACTTTGTCAAGGTCGCAGACACGCCGGCCTCTGCAGGCCCTCCAGTTGTTTTGGCTTCCAACAACTGGGAAGTCTATGACTCACTCACAGCGGCCACGCCGATTCAGTACGACGTGTCTGGGACCCCGACCTCTCTGGTGCTCAGGTTTGACAGCAGTGGCACGCTGATATCCCCGACAGCCGCCGCTTTGCCACAAATCACGATACCAACACCCGGCGGCATCACACCCGACATCGTTGCAACGCTGGATGTCAGCAAAACAAGCCAGTTCGCATCGGGCTTTGCCGTCACCAACCTGACGCAAAACGGATATACCTCGGGCGATCTGACCGGTGTGTCCATCGACCAGAAGGGTATCTTGACAACGACGTATTCAAACGGTCAGACCCAGCGTCTGGCCCAGATTACGCTGGCCGATTTCCGTAACCCGCAAGGCTTGGCACCAATCTCCGGCGGCGCCTGGGTAGAGACTTTCACGTCTGGCCAGGCCATCCAGGGCAAGCCTCTGGAGGGCAAGTTCGGCGAGCTCCGCGCTGGTGCCCTTGAAGAATCCAATGTGGACCTGACGGCCGAACTGGTCGCCATGATGACCGCCCAGCGCAGTTACCAAGCCAATGTGCAGACCATCAAGACCCAGGACCAGGCGGTCCAGGCGCTGGTGAACCTGCGCTGACACGAGCTAAAGCACCATGGACCGTCTGATCTACACCGCAATGACCGGCGCCAATGCTTCGGCGAATCGCCAAGCGGTCCTGTCCAACAACCTGGCCAACATATCTACCAACGGCTTTCGCGCCGAGATGTCCGCTTATCGCGCTGTTCCCTTGAGAGGCGATGGCGCGTCCACCCGTGTGTTCGCATTGGAAGCTACTGCCGGGCACCTCAATACGCCAGGTCCCTCACAGCGCACCGGGCGCGATCTGGATGCCATGGCCACCGGGAACAGCTGGTTTGCTGTGCAGGGCCTTGATGGAACCGAGGCCTACACCCGAAACGGCGCTTTCGAAATATCCCCCCAAGGTACTCTGGTTACCAGCAACGGGCTGCCGGTTTTATCTGATGGTGGTGCACCCATAGAGATACCTACCGGCGCATCGGTCAGTATGGGTTTTGATGGCACCATCAGCGCCAAAGTCGGTAATCAGGCACCGACCAACGTGGCCAGGCTGAAATTGGTCGACCCTACCGCTGAAGACCCGCTCAAGCGGGGTGCAGATGGTCTCTTTCGGACATCTTCTCGTGAACCAATAGCCACCAACCCGAACGCCCGCATGACTTCAGGCGTTCTTGAAGGCTCCAATGTCAGCGCCATCGAAACCATGGTCGGCATGATACAGACGGCCCGGCAGTTCGAAGTACAGATGCGACTGCTGCAAACAGCAGAATCCAACGACCGCTCAGCCGGACAACTGCTCAGCATGCAAGGCTAAACCTACGAGCCTAGAAACAAGGTAACACCATGATCAATTCCCTATACATCTCCAAAACAGGAATGGAAGCGCAGCAAATGCAGCTGGACACCATTTCCAACAATCTGGCCAATGTGTCGACGAACGGCTTCAAGCGGGCCCATGCGGTATTTGAGGATTTGATGTACCAGAACCTGCGCCAAGTCGGCAGCAGCACGTCCGAGCAATCGCAGTTACCTTCCGGTCTGCAGGTGGGAATGGGCGTCAAAACGGTTGCCACCAGCCGGTCTTTCGCACAAGGCAACTTGCAGCAGTCCAGCAACACCTTGGATGTGGCCATTCAGGGCAATGGCTTTTTCCAGGTCACCATGCCAGACGGCACCACCAATTACACCCGGGACGGTTCCTTCCAGGTTGACTCCCAAGGCCGGGTTGTGACCTCCAGCGGTCTGCCGATTGCCAACGGCATCAATGTGCCGGCCAATGCCAAAAGCATCACCATCGCGCCAGACGGAGTCGTTACCGCCTCCATCCCTGGCAATGTCACGCCACAGCCCATAGGCACGATTGCCCTGGCCAGTTTTGTCAACCCGGCCGGGCTGGACCCGCGTGGACAGAACCTGTATGCGGAAAGCCCGGCATCTGGTCAGCCCAATACAGGTGCCCCGGGTGCGAACGGTTTGGGCAGCCTGATGCAGGGTTTCGTTGAGTCTTCCAACGTGAATATTGTTCAGGAATTGGTGACCATGATTCAAACGCAGCGCGCCTATGAGATGAACTCAAAGGCCATCCAGACCTCGGACCAGATGCTGCAAAAACTAGGTCAACTGTGATGAACACGCAGCGCAAACAGCCTGGTGCCATGTCAAACGCAATCACATTAGTTGTCGCACTCGCCGCCACAGTTTTTGTAGCCGGCTGCGAAACCATGCCACAACCCGTCATGGTTGATTTTTATGAGCCCAAGGCTACGCTGCCAATCGCCAACAATACCCCCGCGCCCATGGCTACAGGAAGCCTTTTCCAGGCGGTCAGCTACAGACCAGCCTTTGAGGACCGTCGCGCCAGAATGGTTGGCGATGTTGTGACCATCCAGATTGTTGAAAACGTCACGGCCAGCCAGAAATCAACCTCAACAGCGAACCGAACTTCCACTAACGCAGCAGATATCACAGCGTTTCCAGGCCTCGCTTTTGGACCTTCAGCCGACAGCCGGGCGGCTATAGGCGCTACCGCTGCAACTGATTTTTCTGGTAAAGGTGGAACCGAGAGCGCCAACACATTTTCCGGATCCATTACCGCCACTGTGGCTGAGGTCCTGCCCAACGGTCACCTGCTGGTGGTAGGTGAAAAACAAATCGGCGTGAACCAAAACGTTGATGTCCTGCGCTTCTCCGGCACGGTTGATCCACGCACCATGTTGCCGGGAAGTATCGTGACCTCCAATCAGGTGGCCAATGTGCGGGTTGAGTCCAAAGGTCGAGGCGCACAAAACGAAGCGCAAACAGTTGGCTGGTTAAGCCGGTTCTTTTTCAGCTTTTGGCCCTTCTGATCAGCGATCAAAATAGATTCAGTCTTATCGTTATTAACGGCTCTTTGTCCGCCAACTTAAGAACAGAATCATGATTTTCCTGACATCCTTCATCAAGCCACTCACGACCAGGTTCTACCTTGTCGTGATGCTACTCGCCATTGGCTTGGTGGCAGGGCCAGTCCAGGCCAGCCGGATCAAGGAAGTCGCTGGCATTGAGGGGGTTCGAAGCAACCAGCTGACCGGCTTTGGCCTGATCGTCGGCCTGGACGGCACAGGCGACCAAACCACACAGGTGCCCTACACCTCACAAGGGCTCAGCAACTACCTGCAACAACTGGGCATCACGCTACCTGCGGCCACCCTGGCAAGATTGCAACTCAAAAACGTGGCTGCAGTCATCGTGACCGCACAGTTACCGGCTTTTGCACGTCCTGGTCAAACAGTGGACGTAACCGTTTCCTCCCTGGGTAATGCCCGCTCCCTGCGCGGCGGCACATTAATAGCGACACCGCTCAAGGGCGCAGATGGCGAAATTTACGCACTGGCACAAGGCAACCTGCTGATTGCAGGTGCCGGGGCATCAGCGGGCGGCAGCCGGGTTCAGGTTAACCACCTCAGCGCAGGCCGTATTCCTGGCGGAGCCCAGATTGAACGGGCTGTGGCAACACCACTGCTGCAAGGTAGCAGCATCCGCCTGGGACTTGAAGCCTCTGATTTTCAAACTGCCAGAAAAGTGGCCGAGGCCATCAACAGGCGTTTCGGCAATGGTGTGGCCCAGGCCCTCGATGGCCGCACTGTTGATGTGCAAGTACCGGCCGATCCCAATGCGCGCATCAGCTTCATTGCCGAAATGGAAGAGCTGCCGCTGACGACATCCGTCCCTGCGGCCAAAGTCATCATCAATTCCAGAACCGGCTCCATCGTATTGAACCAGGCGGTCACATTGGGGCCCTGTGCGATTGCCCACGGCAACCTGACGGTCAGCATTTCATCAACGCCCGTCATCAGCCAACCCGGGCCGCTATCTTCCGGACAAACCGTGGTCACCGAGAGGGCCAATATTGAGATTCGTCAGGAGCCGGGCATTTTGATTCAGGTTCCCGCCGCACCCCTGCTTTCAGATGTGGTGCGTGCCCTCAATGCGCTGGGCGCAACACCCCAGGACCTGCTGGCTATCCTTCAAGCCATCAAAGCTGCAGGTGCCTTGAACGCGGAGCTGGAGATTATTTAATGAGCATGAACCCGCTCACTTCAGGCTCCAACGGGCTGGCTGCGGACGCACGCACTCTCAATGCGCTCAAGCTCCAGGCTGGCCAAAGCACGCCCACAGCGATCAGGGAGACCGCCAAACAGTTTGAGTCGCTGTTCATGCGCGAGATGATCAAAAGCATGCGTGAAGCCACCATGAAGTCAGGCCTGCTTGACAGCCCTGGCGGCGACTTGGGTACAGACCTGCTGGACCAACAGTTTGCGGTTCAGATGTCGGGCCAGCCCGGCGGCTTGTCCGACATGATTGCCGCCCAGCTATCCCGGCAAATGGGGGTTCCCAACCCGACTGACAAAGTCAGCGCCAGCCAGCAAAAACCCCAAGCAAGTTCTGTCTCTCCGGCCACTGCCGCCAAAATCAGTCAGACCGGTTTTGTACAGAGACACACCGAAGTTGCAGAACGTGTTGCGCAAACCAGCGGTATTCCTGCGAGCTTCATGATCGGCCAGGCCGGGCACGAGACCGGCTGGGGTAAGCACCAGATCAAAATGAAGGACGGCAGTCCATCGTTCAACCTGTTTGGCATCAAGGCCGGACCGGGTTGGACCGGCAAGGTGGCAAAAATCACCACGACGGAGTATGTCAATGGTGAAGCCAAGAAGACCGTTGCGAATTTCAGGGCCTATGACTCTTATGAAGACTCCTTCAAAGATTACGCCCGGCTGATCTCCGATACGCCGCGCTACGCCAAGGCACGTGAGCAAACCGGTTCGGTTCAGGCCTATGCAATAGGTCTGCAACGTGCCGGCTATGCCACCGATCCCCTTTATGCCGACAAGCTCAGCCGGGCCATCAATGCCACGCTGCAAGTGCAGCGGGCTCAAGCCTGAACGGGTTAAATCATGGGGATTCTGAACATTGGCTCCCAGGGCTTGCAGGCAAACCAGATTGCCCTGCAAACCACAGGCAACAATATTGCGAACGTCAATACGGAAGGGTACTCGCGGCAGAAAGCTGTTCTTCAAACAGAAACCGGGATACTTGGGCAGGGCGGGTATATAGGGCGAGGGGTCAGCGTTCAGACCATCCAGAGAACTTACAGTGAGTTTCTGACACGGCAAGCCACGATGGCCACTTCCGTTCAATCGGCCGACGTTGCACGGGCCAACAGTTTGAAGCAGTTACAAGGTGTCTTCGAAGGCGGCAAGAATGGTTTGGGTGCTGCCATCAGCGACATGCTCAATGCGTTCTCGGATGTCGTCACAGCACCAACCGACCAAACCGCCCGGACCGTTGCGCTGAGCCGGATTGATGAAACCGCATCCCGCATGCGGGCAGCTGCCAGAACCATGCAGGATATCCAGCAAGGAACCGCGCAATCACTAAGCCAAAAAACAGACACTATCAACAGCTTGGCCCAAGGCATTGCTGACGTGAATCTGGCCATTTCGCGCACCACAGTCAATGGGCAGCCACCCAACGACTTGCTGGACCGTCGTGACCAGCTTATCCGGACGCTCAATACCTTTGTACAAACATCGAACCTCCCAGCCGACGATGGTACGGTCAGTGTCTTTATCGGTGGCAGCCAAGCTTTGGTCCTGGGCGTCAATGCCGCCAAAGTCTCCATCGTTGAGGATGACTTCGGTGACTCCCTGAAAAACAAACTTGCAATCACGCGAAACGGCGTGACCTTGACCCTGGATGAAAACAGTCTGGGCGGCGGCGAAGTCGCCGGGCTGCTGAGGTTTCAGAACACTGACCTCAATGAGGGTCGAAATTTATTGGGCAGGTTAACGCTGGCAATCTCCACAGTCATGAATGACCAGCACAAACTTGGCCTGGATCTCGATGGCAATGTCGGCGGCAATTTGTTTTCGGCCAACACATTTACCGCCCTCAACGTCCTTAAACCTGTCGCGCCAGCCACCTTGAACGCCAGCACCACCAGCACACCAACCTTAGCCGTTGCTGACGCTACCCAGTTAGTTGCCTCAGACTACGAGATGAGTTACACCGCCAGCAATACGGTGACCATGACACGACTCTCGGACGGCAAAGTCACCAGTGGACTGACTTTTAACGGCGCAACTTCGTTCACGCTGGATGGCCTGACTTTTTCTACGACCACTCTCGGGGTAACAGGCGACCGGTTTTTATTCAAACCGTTCAGTACCGTCGCAAATAACATTAAAAGCGAGTTTTTAAATCCACGTGCGCTGGCCGTGGCCAGTCCGGTGGCCGGCCAGATGGGCGCTAACAATATGGGAAGTCTGCAACAAGTCTCCCTGCAGGCGCTGATCAATCCAACGGCCAATCTCAACGCGGCTCCGGTCACCCTGACATTTACTTCTGCAACCCAGTACACGCGAAGCGATCTGGCAGGCACCTTTAACTACATACCGGGCCAAACTATTACCGGTACCACGACCCCTCCGGAGTGGTCTTTGCAACTTACAGGTACACCCAAAGTCAATGACACCTTCGTTGTGAAGGCTATGCCAGCAAGCTTTGTGGCGACAAATTCAGCCAATGCAACGGCCTTGACGAAACTGCGCGACAAGGCCGTGTTTGACGGCGTTGCCTTGACCGATGGCTTTGCAGGTCTGATTTCGACCATCGGTATTCGCACGCAAAGCGCCAACTATGCGGCTGAAGTGTCATCCTCAATCGCAACCAACCTCGATAAAGACCGCGCAGGTATTTCGGGCGTGAACCTGGATGAAGAGGCCGCCAAGCTGCTGCAGTTCCAGCAGAGCTACCAGGCATCCGCCAAGATGATTCAGGTGGCCCAGTCGATTTTTGACGCCTTGATGCAGTCTGTTTCCCGCTAAGCCGACGTTCTGGAGAGTAAGCTCATGACCACACCTTCGTTTTCGCGACTTGGAAGTTCCAACGCCTATGACATCACGCGCAGCAATCTGCTGGCACGACAAACCAATCTGTCCAACTTACAGGATCAAATGACTTCGGGCAAACGCGTTGTGGTGGCCAGTGATGACCCCACCAGCGCAGCCCAGGCCGAGCGCTCGCTGACACGCATTACCCGCATTGCGGCAGATCTGCGTGCGCTGGAGTCGCAACGCAGCGCCATCTCGACCGCTGAAGGGGCTTTGGGAGAAGCGTCGGAGGCGCTACAGACGATCCGCGAGCGTGTCTTTGCGTCCGGCAATGCCGCCTACAGCACAGAGCAACGCAAATCAATTGCTTTTGAGCTCAGCGGCTTGCGCGATCAGTTGTTTCAGATAGCTAACCGCAAGGACGCCAGCGGACTACCGATTTTCGGCGGACTTGGTAGCGCCCTGGCCCCCTTTACCGGCCCGACCGCACCGCCTCAAGACTACACTTTCAACGGGTTACCAGGCCAAACCGCCAACTCGGACGTTGGCATTCCTTTGGCACTTGATGGCGACAGCGGCTTTATGCACAAGGCTGCGCGAGACGGGGTCTACAACGTCAAAGTCAGCAACAGCATCACCGGTATCATCCCAAATAACCGCACACTGACTACCACCAGCGTGTCGCTGGCGAACAGCAGTCTGGTCAACGGCTCGGCCTACTCGATCAGCGTGACGGGTGTTAACACGACGGCCGGAATCACGACCGTGACCTATGACGTAGCTGAAAATCCCAATGTAGGCGGACCTTACACGGGCTTGACGACCAGTTATCCGTCCACGCAAACCGGGATTATTCCCGTCACTGTCATGCCCGGCATTTCATTGACCATCACCGGCACACCCGCAGTGGGGGACACAATTAAGGTCGACCCCAGTGCCAGCATCTTCAGCGTGCTGGATAACGCCATCAAAGACATTGGAGGCGCCACTGACGGCAACGACGTCACTCAGGCGGTTGGCCAGGCGCTCAACAACATTGACATCGGTATGGCGCGTATTTCAGCCATCCGCGGCCAGGCCGGCGATTTTTTGAACCGTGCCGACAGGATCAGCAGCAACCAGGGCAAGCGCAGCATCGATCTAGAGGCTGACCGGTCACGCGTGGAAGACCTGGACATGATCAAAGGCATTTCCGAGTTTCAGAAACAACAGACCGGCTATCAGGCCGCACTGCAAACCTATGCACAGGTTCAAAAGTTATCGCTGTTCAACTTCATCAGCTAAACACCTGACAAGTTAAGCTCAGTCCATGGGAACACTCTATCTGGTGCGTCATGGGCAGGCCTCGTTCGGGGCAGACAACTACGACCAGCTCAGCCCCTTGGGCTACCAGCAAAGCTTCAGACTGGGTCAATACCTCAAACATAGGGGCGTGAAACTCGACGCTGTTTTGACCGGTACCTTAGAGCGCCACGTCCAGACCTGGGAGGGCATCAAAGACGGGGGCGACTTTAATCACGAGCGCCATGGCTGGAGTGGCTTGAATGAATACGATAGCCAAGCAGTAATTGCATCGGTTTATCCCGAGTCTCTGCCCAGGCCAGATACGCCTGAGCTCTATAAACATCATTTCAGATTGCTGCGCAAAGGCTTGACGCTTTGGATGCAGGGCACGCAACAACCCCAGGGCATGCCCAGCTATGCTGAATTTAAGGCAGGGATGCAAAGGGTGCTGGATCATGTTCGTGAAAACTTTGACGGTACTGTGCTGCTGGTCTCCAGCGGCGGCCCGATTGCCACCGCGGTTGGTCAGGTTCTAGGCACACCCTGCGAGACCACGGTTGAACTCAATATGCGTATCCGCAACAGCGCCGTGACCGAATTCAGCTTTAACCCTAAGCGCCACACCTTGCTGACGTTCAACACCCTGCCGCATCTCGATCATCCGGACGACCACGGCCTGATCACTTACGCCTGAGTAGGGCCGCTCAGTGCGGCCACTGCGTAACCAGCCGTGGCTCCACTTGGGTCTCACAAGGGTTAGGCCAGCGTTTGAGCCGTTTTTGCACAATCAACAGCAAGTGGCGTGCACATGGCATGGAGGTTGCATAGAGGCAGTTGTCACTTTCAATCTACCAAGAAAACACCATGAGCACCACCGAACTGTCAGCCCCTGTTCAAACCGTCAAAGCCTATTTGCGGCCCATCGATGCACAAGGACTTGCGGCGTTTGCCGACAAGGGACGAAATAACCCGGGCTCCCGTGGCACCAACAAAGTGCATACCGTCATGGAAGGGCAGTATCGCTCGCTGAGCTATGTGGGCCAGCATCAAGCGGTGGTAGTGGACGAGCCACTGCACCTGTTTGGACAGGATACCGCGCCTGCTCCTGGTGAGATAGTCTTGTCTGGTCTGGGTGGTTGCCTCGCGGTCGGTATCACTGCTGTGGCCACCTGGAAACAAGTCAAGCTCAGCAAACTTGAACTATTCATTGAAGGCGATATCGGCAACCCGGCCGCCTGGGGTGCGGGCGGTGCTTTGGGTAAGTTGCCGCCAGAAATGGGCTTTCAGGCCATCCGTGTGAAAGTACTGCTGGAGGGCGATGCCCCACGCGACGTGCTTGATGACATCGTTCAGCACGCCAATTTTTACTCTCCAGTCGCTAACTCCATGCGTAACCCAATTCCCTTCGATATCAGTCTGACCGATTAGTCCAACCACAAATCAGAGGCAACATCATGCACCTCGCCGACCTGCCACCAGAACTTGCGCAGACCCCTGTCACTCTGAACAGCGCCATGCTCGTGCGGATTCGGGAAATCGCCCAGGGTCCGTTGCTCCGGGCGGTAGATGCCATCGATCGCCAAGGTTTTTACCCCAAACATATTCTTCAAGAATTGGCAGCCCTGGGAGCTATGAGTGCTCACCTTGATGCGCCTGCCGGAAAGGGAGACTTTGAATTGGCCATCCGGTCTATGGCCGAGGTGTCCAAAGTGTGCGGTGCCACCGGCTTCATGATGTGGTGTCAAGCGGTATGCGGTTTGTACCTGCAGCAATCAGGCAATCCAGCGCTCATGGGTGAAGTGCTGATGCAGCACGCCAGCGGTACACGGATGGGAGGCACTGCCTTGTCCAACCCCATGAAAAGTTATGCCCAGATTGAAAGCCTGCTGCTCAAGGCAACGCCGGTTGAAGGCGGCTACCGGGTCAATGGCAGTCTGCCTTGGGTCAGTCATCTGGGACCGGATCATTACTGCGGTGCCATTGCTGCGGTAGACGTTCCACCCGGTGTAGCGGCCAGGGAATTGATGTTTCTTCTGCGCTGCGATGCGCCCGGTGTGGAGCTTCGCAACTGCCCCAGTTTTTCGGCCATGGAAGGCACCGGCACCTTTGCCTTGCGACTCACAGATGTTTTCGTTGGCGCTACTGACACCATTGCAGATCCTGCCAAACCGACCATTGCCCGTATTCGGGGCGCGTTTGTCATGCTCCAGTGCGGAATGGCAATTGGCGTGACACAGGGCGCGATCGATTCCATATGGGCGGTAGAAGACCAGTTGGGTCACGTGAACGAGTTTCTGGATGAACGGCCTGACGCGCTTCAGGCGGAGCTTGATGCCTTGTCCGCTCGGGTCATGAAGCTTGCGCAAACGCCGTTTGATACCTCTACTGAATTTTTCATTGACGTCCTTGACGCCCGAGCCCATGGTGCCGAATTGGCCCTGCGGGCGGCGCAGTCAGGGCTAATGCATCAGGGTGCGCGCGGTTACCTGCTCAGCTCCGAGGTTCAACGCAGGGTTCGTGAATCCCATTTTGTCGCCATCGTCACCCCAGCGATCAAGCATCTGCGCAAGGAAATTGCGCGACTCAGCGCGGACGTGCTGCCCACATGATGACGCAGACAGCGGTTGCTCAAGCGGTGCTGGCTCTCGCTCCCTGGCAAACCTATATTTGCAAAGCCTGCGGCTACATCTACAACGAAGCCGAGGGCGACCCCGACGGCGGGCTCGCAGCCGGCACCCGTTTTGCCGATATCCCCACCGACTGGTCCTGCCCGCTGTGCGGTGTAACTAAGGCTGATTTTGAGCCTTACACCCCTCCCAGCGTGGATGCCTTGCGCTCCAGGCTAGGCAGCGGCATAGCTGTCGGCACACTTAAGCGTGCGGCTCAGTCGGGTCATTCACGGAATGGGGTGGTAATTGTGGGAGCAGGTCGTGCAGGTTGGCAGATTGCCGAGAATTTACGCGCCCTCGACACCGATCTCCCTATCACCCTGGTAACCGCTTGCGCTGGCGATGTGTATGACAAGCCCTTGCTATCCGTGGCCATGGCCAAATGCATAACTGCAGATAAGTTCATCAAGGAAAGTGGTGCTCATGCCGCGCAGCGGCTCAATCTGCGCTTGTTGGCCCGAACCCATGCGGTCCGCATCTGCGCTGACCTACAGCAATTGCGCACCACCCGCGGCCCATTGCACTACGACCAGCTGGTTTTGGCACATGGGGCACAAGCCGCGTTACCTGCGCATCTGCCTGCCCATCTGTGCTGGCGGATCAACCATCTGGAGGCTTACCAGCAACTGTGTAAAGCCCTCGGGGACATCAAAGATACAGGACCCAAAGATATTTTGATCGTCGGTGCGGGTCTGATCGGCAGCGAGCTGGCAAATGACTTGGCGCTGGGCGGCCACCGGATCACCCTCCTGGACGTGCAGGACGAACCCTTGGCACGCTGGAAGTCTGCGCAAGCCGGGCATCAGGTTTTACACGCCTGGCGGGATCTTCCGATACGTTTTATTGGTAATTTGAAGGTGGCCGGCGTTGAAAAGGTAGGCCAACGCTACCGGGTGAGTACTGACTGTGGCCAGCGCTTTGCTGCCGACCAGGTGATTGTGGCTGTTGGCCTGAAAACCCCGGGGCGACTGGCACTGAGCGCCGATCTGGCCTGGAACAACGGCATTGCGGTCGACGCCGCCACCTTGCGAACCAGCGACCGGAACATTCATGCTCTGGGTGACTGCATCACCATCAATGGGCAGGGCAGCAGATTCATTGAACCCATTGCGCGTCAAGCCAGAACGATCGCAGCGGCCATCGTGGGAGCCCCGGCCGTTCCTTATGAGTTGCGACCCACGGTGGTGCGGGTCAAGACCACTTCACATCCACTGACTCTGCATTAATCCGGATATACAAAGGCGCCCCTAAAGCCATGCGCCTCGCTTGGGTAGGGGTCACCGGGGGGATTGCCTGATCCGCTGAAATACTTCGATATAACCAATTTACAAAGTCATTCAGCTCAAACAATTACCGGTAAAGTTATTCCCAGTCATCGAATCACCGGCTCACATCACTGGGAAGCCTCCACACGCCATGGTTAAACCGCGTACGACTTATCGCCCAAACAGTCGCTCATCTGCACCTGCCAACGCAATGTCGTCCGGTGTAAGCCTTGACTATGCACGGGCATTCGCCGCGTACCAGCAAGGCAAGACACGCGAAGCCAAGGCGATTTGCCTGAAGATCCTAGCCACCATTCCGGATTATTTTGACGCTGTGCACTTGCAAGGGGCTATTGCTTACCAGGCGGGTGATTACCCAATGGCCGCGGCACACTTTATCCATGCACTGTCGATTCAACCCCGTAGCGCCCATGCGCATAACAACCTTGGACTGACGCAACACGCCAGCGGGCAATTTCTGGCTGCCCTGGCAAGCTTTGACCTGGCTATCGAGTTTGCACCAAACTTCGCAGACGCCTACACCAACCGGAGCCTGACTCATTACGCCCTGAAGCAGTTCCAGCAGGCGGTGGACGACTGTAGTGCAGCCATCGCGCTGGAACCGGAGCACGCAAATGCATATAACAACCGCGGCCACGCCCTGATCAGTCTGAACCGTCAACAGGAAGCGATTGCGGATATGAATGCGGCTATTGCAATCCAGCCGGACTTTGCGGTGGCCTATTACAACCGGGCTGTCGCCCAGCATGAACTGCTTATCAGCGGTCCGGCGCTGTCTAGCTACGAAAAGGCGCTTGAACTCAACCCTAAGCACACCGAGGCGTATTGGAATATCGCCGTACTGTTACTGTTAATGGGTGACTATGCAAAGGGTTGGCGTCTGTACGAATGGCGACACCAGCAACCCAGCTACATGAAGAACCAACCCCTCTTTACCCAGCCGCTTTGGCTGGGAGACCAGTCTCTTGAGGGCAAAGTCATTTTTTTGCACGCTGAACAGGGTTTGGGTGACACGATCCAGTTTTGTCGCTACGCACCGCTGATAGCAGCCATGGGTGCGCGTGTCATTTTGGCTGTCCAGGCGCCACTGGTCAGCCTGCTCACGTGCATACCGGGTGACATTGAAGTGGTTGCAAGCGGCACCCCGGTAGGTGAATTTGACTACCATTGCCCGCTCATGAGCCTGCCCCTGGCTTTTAAGACCACCCTGGAAACGATACCGCTTTCAAAAGGGTACCTGAGGGCAGATGCAGACAGTACTGCGATCTGGGAACAGCGACTGGCTCCCTTCGGCAATAGGCCCAGGATCGGACTGGTCTGGAATGGTGGTTTCCGGGCCGACCAGCCTGAGCTTTGGCGCGTCAATGAGCGACGCAACATTCCACTGAACGATATAGCAGGCCTGAACTGTCCTGGAATTTTGTTCGTGAGTCTACAAAAAGGCAATCCGGCTGAGGCTGAACTCCTGGAGCGCAAAGAGGCCGTCTGGCCTGACCATAACCTGTTCAATGCAGCTGATTTTCTGAGCGACTTTTCCGATACCGCCGCCCTGATTGACCGGCTTGATATGGTGATCAGCGTTGACACTTCAACTGCGCACCTGGCAGCTGCCATGGGCAAACCAGTTTGGCTTCTCAACCGATTCGACAGCTGCTGGCGCTGGTTGGAAAGCGGAATTCACAGCCCCTGGTACAGCAGTGTACGGCTTTACCGGCAAGCGCAATTTGACACGTGGGCTCCGGTACTGCAAAAGGTTCGTGAAGATCTGCTGGCCCTCGTTTGCAACACAGGATCATCACAAACCCCAAGTTCGACACCCAACAACACACCCTTCATTACCATGACAAACACTGAATTCTGGGATTTTTTCAACATAGAGGCAGCCCCTCTTCTGGCGCACAGGGAAAAAACATTCCGGCAGGTCTTTACCTACATGGACACGCTGTCTGGCCCGGTCACCATCGTTGAAACCGGTTGCGCACGCAGCGCCGGCAATTGGGCAGGCGACGGCCAGAGCACCTTGCTGTTCGACCGCTACATCTCGAGCCGCGACCCGCAATCAAGCTGCCAGACGGTGGACATCAGCCCAATATCAGTGGCTGAATGCCGCAAGCTGGTGAGCCCACGGGTGCAAGTCACGCAAGATGACAGCGTTCATTACCTGAGCCAGTTGGCACAGCAATTGGCTGCAAGCGGGCAGAAAATTGATCTGCTGTATCTCGACTCCTTTGACCTGGACATGGTCTATTGGATGCCCTCGGCGATTCACCACCTGAAAGAACTGGCCGCAGTCATGCGTTGTATCGGACCTCAGACGTTGGTCGTGGTTGACGACTGTCCACTCAACGCGGATTTCATTACCGGTGAGAACCAGCAAATCAATTTCGTTGGCAACCCAAACGTTGGCGGCAAAGGCAGGTTAATTGCCGAATTCGCGCAAGCCTGTGGTGCCAAAGTGCTGTTTGCAGAGTATCAGGCTGGTTGGACCGGGTTTTAGTCCGGCCAATGACCTAGTAGGTTTTATAAGGCAGGAACTTGCCTGAAAGAACCACATTCACACGGTCACCTTTGGGATCGGGCTGGCGCTGAATATCCATTGAAAAATCAATCGCGCTCATGATGCCATCGCCGAACTCTTCGTGGATGAGTTCCTTGATGGTGGTGCCATAGACGCTGACAATTTCGTACCAACGGTAGATCAGGGGATCGGTTGGAACGGCTGTGTCGAGCGATCCCTTGTAGGGAACCACTTGCAACCATTTTTGCTCTTCGGCACTAAGGCCAAAGATTTTGCCCATGATCTTGGCTTGTGCGGGTGTGGCCGTCATCTGGCCCAGGCACAAGGCTGTGGTCCATTCTTTGGACTGTCCAACCTTCCTGGCCACAGAATCCCAGGTAATGCCTTTGGAAACTTTGGTTGTGATGATTTTTTCAGTGATGTCCATGCGGTTCATAGTGACTCCATGTTTTTAGTTGCGGTTGAAAATAAACTCTGATGGCGGGTAAAGGCCGTATGCGATCAATGGGCGCTAGCCCGGGTGACCAGGAAATCAACAATGTGGTTGCGGAAATCGTAGTAGCCCTCCAGGTGGTGCAGGTCCGAGCGTTTGCGGCTGCGCGGCAAGGGGTTGACCACCACCTCGGCAATACCGCCAGGTTTGTAGAGACCTTCGGCCTCAGCGCCATTACTCATTAACAAAATGCGGTCAGCCAGTAAAATGGCCTCGTCTACATCGTGGGTGATCATGAATACAGTCTGCTGCGTCAGACGCACAATGCCCATCAGCTCGTCCTGAATCGTGCCCCGAGTGAGTGCATCCAGCGCACCAAACGGCTCATCAAGAAGCAGCATTTTGGGTTGAATGGAGAAAGCGCGTGCAATACCAACACGTTGCTTCATGCCACCCGACAACTGACTGGGTTTTTTATCGATTGCCGGGCTCAACCCCACCATGGCCACGAACTTCTCGACCTGGGCGTCCACCTCGCTTTTCTTCCATAGCGGCCAGCGTGACTTGACTGCGAAAGCGATATTTTGTCGCACGCTCAGCCAGGGCATCAGGGCATGGCCTTGAAACACCACCCCGCGCTCCAGGCTGGGCCCGACCACTTCGCGGCCATCCATGAACACATGGCCCATGCTGGCGGTATCTAGCCCGGCCAGGACATTGAGGATGGTGGTCTTCCCGCAGCCGGAATGCCCGATGATGCAAACGAACTCACCCTTGTCCAGCGTGAAGGACACATCGGCAAAGACCGGCTTGGCAGGTACAAAAGCCTTGCCCAGTTTTTCAATTTTGAGAAAAGCGTCCATCAGCGGCAACCTGAACTTGGTTTATTCCACATAAGTCACCGCTTTTTGCAATTGACCAAAAACGAGGTCCAGCAGCATGCCCACAATACCGATGACCAAAATGGCAAAAATCACATTGGTGAGCGACAGGTTGTTCCATTCGTTCCAGACAAAGTAGCCAATGCCCGTACCACCGACCAGCATTTCAGCAGCCACAATCACCAGCCAGGCAATACCCATGCTGATCCTCATGCCCGTGAGGATCGTGGGCGCAGCGGCCGGAAGAATCACCAGAAAAGCCTTGCGCAGGGGGCTGACCTCCAGGGTGGCTGCGACGTTGAGCCAATCACGACGAACCGATGCCACACCAAAAGCGGTATTGACCAACATGGGCCATACAGAACAGATGAAAATCACAAAGATGCCAGAGATGGATGAGTCTTTGATGGTGTATAGCGCCAGCGGCATCCATGCCAGCGGGCTGATGGGTTTAAGAACCTGAATGAACGGGTCAAACGCCTGGCGCAATAGCGGAGACATACCAATCACAAACCCCAACGGAATGGCCACAAGACAAGCCAGCGCAAAGCCCAGGCCAACACGCCCCAGGGAATGAGCAAGTTGAATCGCAATGCCTTTGTCGTTCGGCCCGTTGTCGTAAAAAGGGTTGGTGAGGTGCCCCCACACCGTGACGCCCATCTGGCCCAGCGTGGGAAAACCGCTGGCTTTGACAGCTCCCGGGTCTTTACCCATCATCTTGGCGTATTCCACCTGTTCGGCAGACATACCAGCACTCGATGCACCAACTACGCCAGTGGAGGCTGTGGCGACGTACCAGATACCCAGGATAGTCAAAAAAATCAGCAGTGACACCAGTGCCGCGCGCACCCGCAACGATGTCACCTCACGCCGCCTTGCGAATCGCAAAGCTGTTGGTGTACTCGGCTGCTTTGGCAGCGTCAAACTCCTTGCCCATGATCTTGAACTTGGGGTAGGCGCCATCGGGCACTTTCTGGTCCAAGGACTTCATGTGTTTTTTGGCATCGGTCAACAGGAACACTTTTTCCGCAATCTGCTTGTAGTTGACGTCGCCCTTGATGTAGCCCCAACGTTGCATTTGCGTGAGCATCCATACCGCCATGCTCTGCCAGGGCATGGGGTCAAAGTCAGCCCGGTCAGGCACATTTTTGATGTTGCCCAGTCCGTCGGCAAACTTGCCGGTCAGCACCTGCGCCAGTACGGCTTCTGGTTGGTTCAAGTACTGTGCGGGCGCAATCACCTTGGCAATCAGCTCGCGGTTTTTAGGGTCGCGCGCCATGGCGGCAGAGGTCAGCACTGCGCGGTACAGCGCAGCAAAGGTGTTCGGGTTTTTCTGAATGAACTCGGTGCTGGTGCCAAACGCGCAGCAGGGGTGACCGTTCCACAGCTCTTTGGTCAGCAGGTGTATGAAACCGACCTCTTCAAATACTGCCCGCTGGTTGAAGGGGTCGGGGCCAAGGAAGCCGTCAATATTGCCAGCCCGCAGGTTGGCCACCATCTCAGCCGGCGGGATCACGCGAAGCTGCACGTCGGTATCCGGGTTCAGGCCCGCCTCGGCCAGGTAGTAGCGCAGCAGGAAGTTGTGAATACTGTACTCAAAGGGAATGGCAAATTTGAAACCTTTCCAGTTCTTAGGGTCGCGGTTGTCTTTGTGCTTGAGGCTCAGGGTGATGGCCTGGCCATTGATGTTCTGTATGGTGGCCACATTCATGGGCGTGGCAGTTGAGCCCAGCCCCAAGGAAATCGCCAGCGGCATAGGCGATAGAAAGTGTGTCGCATCGTATTCTTTGTTGATCATCTTGTCACGAATCAGCGCCCAACCGGCGGTTTTGGTGACTTCAACGTTCAGACCTTGTTGCTTGTAGAAGCCCAAGGGGTGCGCCATGATCAAGGGAGTGGCGCAGGTAATTGGGATGAAACCGACCTTCAGGTCTTTCTTTTCCAATGCATTCTTGTCTTGCGCCATGGCCTGCAGACTGGCCACCGGCAAAACGCTGGCAATGGCCGCCATAGCCGTACTTTTCCCAACTGCGCGAAGAAAACGCCGGCGCACCTCGTCTTGCGGGAAGATGGCCTTGACCAGGGTAGCTTCAATAAATTCGTTGGAGTAGGCCTCAAACTCACTCGTCAGGCTGCGCCGAGTGAGCTCGGCGGTGGCACCAGCAGCCGACACCTCCTTGGCATGCTCTGCCTCGGTGTGATCTTTCCCACAGCTGCACTTGAGCATGAGGGGGCGGTCGGCGTTGTAGGGATCAAAGAATTCAGACATGGCGGCACCTTAAGTGAATGACGGAGCAAATAGGCAACGCCATTACTTTCGCAAAGGTCATGCCAGCACCACGGACAGGCCAATTCAACTCAAACTCACAGACAAGAATCCCCGGCACACCCAGATAAACACCAATACGCGCCAACTTGGTGCAAACACAAGACCCTGAGCTGCACTCTTCTAGTGCAAGCCAATCTGTTCGAAACACCTCATCGGAGCCAAAGCGATTGGGAATTTCGTCAACCTCAATAAATGTGGCCTGTCGATTTGAAAGGGATATGGACCGTCCGCACTGTCGGGGAACGTACCCGGTTAATACCCCTCAGATAATCTAAGTCACACTGGATTCTTGAGTCAGTCTTTATCAGGGGTTGAGCTAAAATTTATTGATGCCTCGTCCGCCCAATATTCCTAAGCGTCAGTTGCCAACGACCCATAAATCATTGCCGCAACAAAATCAAGTG
>JBEIGE010000028.1:0-34045 GCA_040382055.1 Hylemonella sp. | reverse complement strand
CATGCCGGCAATTGCAAGCAAGATGTCTGCCAAGCGCTTGCGCGGGATGGTGGAGTCCATGCACATATAGTCCGGGCTGATGCGCCCGCTGGCTGGAAATGCGTTTTTGCGTCCGCTCCAGTATTTCAGGCGCTCGGCCTCATCGCGGCTCACGGCAATGGCAGTGGCACCACAGCGAAGCAGCACCTCACGCATCCGGCCTATTTCTTCCTCCACCTCTTCGGGTGTACCGTCGCTTTCGCACAGCAAAATGGCCTGCGCGCTCAGGTCATAACCTGCGTGAACATAGTCTTCTACAGCCGCCGTCATGGGCTTGTCCATCATTTCCAAGCCGGCCGGGATAATGCCGGCCGCAATCACCGCCGCCACAGCCTCACCCGCTTTTCCAATATCGTCAAAGCTGGCCATGATGCAGCGGGCCAATTGCGGTTTGGGAATGAGCCTGACGGTAACTTCGGTAGTCACGGCCAGCATGCCTTCGCTGCCAACCAGAATACTGAGCAAGTCGTAGCCGGCCACGTCCAGCGCCTCGGAGCCGAATTCAATCGCTTCGCCTTCAATGGTGAAACCGCTGACCTTGAGCACGTTGTGAACGGTCAGCCCGTATTTGAGGCAATGCACCCCGCCGGAGTTTTCCGCAACATTGCCACCGATGCTGCAGGCAATTTGGCTCGAAGGATCGGGCGCGTAGTACAGCTTGTAAGGGGCGGCGGCCTCGCTGATGGCCAGATTGCGGACGCCGGCCTGCACCAGCGCGGTGCGGCTGACCGGGTCAACTTTCAAAATCTTGTTGAACTTGGCCAGACTGAGCGTCACCCCCAGTGCGTGTGGCATGGCACCACCGGACAGACCGGTACCCGATCCCCGGGCCACCACGGGCACATCCAATGCATGACAAATCTTGAGAACAGCCTGAACCTGTTGATAGGTTTCCGGTAATGCCACCACCAGCGGGCGTTGCCGGTAGGCGGTCAGGCCATCACACTCGTAGGGAACAGTGTCTTCGTTGTGCCAGAGCAGCGCGTGCGCAGGCAGGGCGGCCTTCAGGGCCTGGACAACCTGCTGCTGTCGCTCAGCACGTTCAAGTGCTGAGCGTTGGTCGGTAGTAGTGGGTGCGTTCATATAAAAATCATTCTAGTCTGCGTCGTCCCCTGCCGGGGACCGCCCATATAATCCCGTTCCCTTAATGACTACCGGTAGCCCCCGTGTCTGATCGCCTCTCGGTGCTGCCGCAGTACCTTTTGCCCAAACGGGCCATCACCCAGTTCTCAGGCCTGGTCGCCGGGGGCCAGTGGGGTGCAGTGACCACCGGTATCATCCGGCGCTTTATCCGCAAGTACAGCGTCAATATGGATGAGGCGTTGGAATCCAATCCCGCCAGTTACAGCAGTTTCAACGATTTTTTCACCCGCGCGCTCAAGCCTGGTGTCCGGCCGCTGAGCAATTCCCGGTTCATTTCCCCTGTTGACGGGGCGATTAGCCAGTTCGGAGCGATAGAACGGGACCAGATTTTCCAGGCCAAAGGCCACCGTTACAGCACCAAAGCCCTCGTGGGTGGTGACGCAGCTTTAGCCAGCCAGTTTGAAGATGGAAGTTTTGCCACGCTGTACCTCAGCCCGCGCGACTACCACCGCATCCATATGCCGTGTGACGGACGGCTGACCCGCATGACCTATGTGCCGGGAGCGTTTTTTTCGGTTAACCCCACAACGGCGCGCGGCGTGCCAGGACTTTTCGCCCGCAACGAGCGCGTGGTGTGCGTGTTTGACACGCATTTCGGGCCGCTGGTGTTGGTGCTGGTTGGCGCCACCATTGTGGGCAGCATGGCTACGGTCTGGCATGGTGTGGTTAACCCGCCGCGCAGTCACCGCATTCGTGACTGGCGTTATGACGGCGCGCTCGACATCCAGCGCGGTCAAGAAATGGGCCGCTTTTTGCTGGGCTCTACCGTCGTTTTGCTGTGGCCCAAAAACACCATCCGCTTCAACCCGGAGTGGCAACCCGCCAGGGTCATCCGGCTGGGCGAATACATGGGTGACTAGTAAAACCAGCCAAGCGTGCTAAGCTTGACGACTCGGTTGTTTCAACCACACGATTTCGGAGATTGCCATGCCAGCCTTACTGCCCAACGTTGACCCTGATGGTCTTCTTGAATATTCTGTTGTCTACACTGACCGCGCCCTCAACCACATGTCCCAGCGCTTTCAGGGCGTTATGCGCGACATTTCCTCGGTTCTTAAAGAGGTTTACAACGCCAAATCGGCGGTTGTTGTGCCGGGCAGCGGTACTTTTGGCATGGAGGCAGTGGCACGCCAGTTTGGCTCAGGCAAAAAATGCCTGGTGATCCGCAATGGCTGGTTCAGCTATCGCTGGACCCAGATTTTTGAACAGGGAAAGATCCCTTCGGAAGAAATCGTGCTCAAAGCGCGCAAAACCAGCGCTGACAAGCATGCCCCTTTTGCACCGGCTCCCATTGACGAGGTGGTCGCTACCATCAAAGCCCAAAAGCCGGACGTGGTGTTTGCCCCGCACGTGGAAACATCGGCGGGTATTTTGTTGCCGGATGATTACTTGCGTGCCGTCGCCGATGCTGTGCATTCGGTAGGCGGTTTGTTTGTGCTTGATTGCGTGGCCTCTGGCACTCTGTGGGTGGACATGGTGGCTTGCGGCGTTGATGTGCTTGTGACTGCGCCTCAAAAAGGCTGGACAGGCTCGCCCTGCGCCGGTCTGGTGATGTTGAGCGAACTGGCACGCCAGCGCATTGAGGGCACCACCAGCTCCAGCTATGCGATTGACCTGAAAAAATGGCTGCAGATCATGGAAGCCTACGAAGGCGGCAGCTTCGCTTACCACGCCACATTTCCCACGGATGCGCTGGCTAATGTGCGTGATGTGATGCTCGAAACCCGTGCCTACGGCTTTGCCAAGGTCAAGGCTGAACAACAGGAGTTGGGCCGCCAGATCCGCGCCCTGTTTACCCGCAAGGGCTTCAAGAGCGTTGCCGCAGACGGCTTCCTTGCCGCAAGCGTGGTGGTCAATTACACCGACGACGCTGATATTCAGTCCAGCAAGAAATTCCTGGCCGCTGGCCTGCAAACGGCTGCAGGTGTGCCTTTGCAATGTGACGAACCGGCTGACTTCAAGTCATTCCGCATTGGCTTGTTTGGTCTGGACAAACTGCACAACGTGGAGCGCACAGTCAAGAGCCTCGAGAAAGCGCTTGACCAGATGGCCGCAGTCCAAAAAGCGCCCAGTGAGTTAGAACTATCCGTGTGAGATGGCGATCTGGCCGTAATGGCCCGCCAACGACACTGTGTTTTCCGGGTTGAGCAATGATAGGCCGGTTGCGGCGGACTGCCATTAATCAAGTCAAACAGCTTTCCTCGGACGGGACGGCTTTCAGATTGAGAGTAGTCCGCACCAGCAGCGTGACCAGCCACCGCCAGAAGCCATACAGTTTGGGGTGCATGATTGAGCTCTGTAGAAAAAAGCAGCTCAGCTAACAAAAGAACGGATTGCGGCCATGAAAACCTCGGGGGCCTGCAGTTGCGGCACGTGCGCGCAGCCCTTGATGACCTCCAGCCGGGCGCTCGGCAGCCCGGCAGCCAGCTCAACCGACATGGGCGGCGGAGTTGCTTCGTCTTGCTCGCCTACCAGGACCAGGGCGGGAACAGTAACGCTGGCAAGTTGGGGGCGCAGGTCCAGTCTCGCCAGGGCGTCGCAGGCCGCATGAAATGTGGCTGGGTCAACAGCCAGGAAGCGTTGCTTGCGCGCCTCGATCAGTGCCGGGTTTTGCGCCTGGAACTCCGGCGCAAAAAGGCGCCGCATGGCGACGTCGGCAATGGCACCAAGCCCCTTGTCCCTGGCTGCGCCAGACATGCCCCGAAAAGCCGCCCGCCCTGCTTCACTGAATGCCGCACCACAGTCCGCCAGCACCAAGCGGGAGGCCAGGGCTGGGTGACGGATGGCGGTAACCAGGGCCACAAAGCCACCATAGCCATTGCCCAGCAAAATGGGTTTTTCGGCCAGTCCCAGCGCGTCAATGCCGGCGGCAATGTGGTCGGCAATCGTGTCCAGATTGCCGCCAACAAAATCGGATGCATCAAAGCCAGGCAAGCTCAGCACAATCACCTGGTGCGTCTTGACCAATTCAGAGGCGATGGCATCAAAGCTGGTCTGGTCCGCCAACAGGGAGTGAAACAGCACGATGGGTGTGCCGTGCCCGGCCATATGCGTGGCGAGTGTTTTGCCGCCAATACTGACGTTTCTGCTGGTGAAGATGCTGGTTGTGGCTGCAATGGTCATGGTGGACTGCTTGGTGTGCTTGCTGGAATGTTGGCGAGGGATGGGTTCAGGTGGTTTAGTTCAGACGCGACTGTTTGGCCGTGTCTTTGTACCAGTCAAAAGGTGCGTCATCAAGGCGGACCATCACACTCTTGGTTTCAAAATGCTGGTCAAATGATTCGGTGCCTCCTTCGCGCCCTATGCCTGAATCCTTGATGCCGCCCCAGGGTGAAGCCGGATCGAGCCGGTGATGGTCGTTGATCCAGACAATGCCGCACTTCAGGCGGGCTGCCACGCGGTGTGCGCGGGTGATGTCGTTGGTGCGGATGGCGCCGGCCAGTCCAAACGGGGAGTCATTGGCTAGCTTCAAGCCTTCGTCCTCGGTTGTGAATTTGGTGACCGAGACAAACGGGCCGAACACCTCTTCCTGAAAAATCCGCATGCGGGCGGTGACGTCGGCAAACACTGTAGGCTCGACATAAAAGCCGTTTTTCAGGGCGGGGTCGGTCGGTACTTTGCCACCGGCGACAAGCCTTGCCCTGTCTTCCTCCAGACCGATCCTGATGTAGTTCAGCACCCGTTGCTGTTGGCGTGCTGAGACCACTGGTCCAAGTTGTACCGTAGGGTCCGACGGGTTGCCGATGCGGATGGACTTGGCTTTGGCGGCCAGTTTTTCGACAAATTCATCATAAATTTTGGCCTGCACAATTTGCCGGCTGCCGCAGATACAGGTTTGACCTGCACCAATGAAGCCGCCAAACGCTGCGTAGTTGACGGCCTGATCGACATCAAAGTCATCAAACACCAGCACCGGGGTTTTTCCACCCAGCTCCAGCGTCTGGTGGGCAAAGTTGCTGCCAGCCAGAGCGCCGGTAATCCGGCCGGCCTCAGTGCCGCCGGTCAAGACCCATTTGGCCAGGCCTGGGTGCTCTGCCAGGGCTTTGCCGGTGGTGGGGCCCAAGCCGGTCACCACATTGAAGGCGCCGGGCGGCAGGCCAGCCTCAACAAACAAGGCCGCCAGACGAAGTGTGGTCAAGGGTGTGTATTCAGAAGGTTTGACTACGGTAGTGCAACCTGAGGCCAGCGAGGGAGCCAGGCTCTTGACCATGATCATCAGCGGATGGTTAAACGGGGTGGAGTTGCCCACGACTCCAATCGGGGTGCGAATGGTGTAGTTGAGGTAGTTGCCATCGACAGGAATGACGGAGTCACGACGGGCGATGGCCAGGCCAGCGTTGTAGCGGAAAAAGTCCGGCAGGCGGGAGATCTGGGCACGTGTCTCGTTCAGGGAGCGCCCGTTGTTGGCCGTTTCCAGCAGGTACATCTCGTCCAGATGGGCTTCAAACACATCGGCCAGTTTGTTGATCAGTTTGGCGCGCGTGCGGTTGGACATGCCGCTCCATTCGGCACTGTGAAAGGCGGCCTCTGAACTTCGTACGGCACGGTCAACATCGTCGTCGCCAGCGTGGCTGATTCTTGCCAACAACTCGCCGGTAGCCGGATTGATGACATCGAGCAAATCAGGGCGCGAGGCGGGGACTTCACGCCCGTCGATGAACAGGCCGTGAACCGGCGTGTTGAGGTTGGACGGTGTATCGGACATGTGTATTCCTAAAGTTGATGGGGCTTGGGGCCAGAATGACAGGAAGTCGCTGGTTGCCTGCATAAAAGCCTGGCGCTCAGGACAACTGGACATGGGCCTAAATTAGGCTTGGCAAATTTATTTATTGATCAGTTGCTAACTTGACGACTTAATATATCATGCGGAACAAAATATTAAACCTCTAACCCTTTGAGGAGACAACCATGAAACAAAAATTCCTGTCCTTGGCTATTGCTGCTGCGCTTGCTGCAGCGGCTTGGTCGTCTGTGGCGAACGCCGCAGAGAAGGAAACCTTGCGCCTGGGCTTCATGACCATCAAATCAGGTGCATTGGCTGCCGGGGGCAAGCAGATGGAAGACGGTATTCGCCTGTTCCTCAAAGAGCGCAATAACATGATTGCCGGACGCAAGGTAGAGTTGTTTGTGGCAGACACATCGGGTCAGCCTGCAATTGCCAAAACCAAGACGCAGGAGTTGGTGGAAAAAGACAAGGTGCACGTCATCATCGGGCCTTTGGCTGCATTTGAAGCCCTGGCTATTGACGACTACATCCGCAAGACCGAAACACCCATCATCGCGCCATCGGCCGCAGCTGAAGACCTGACCCAACGCAAAGCCAACCCCTGGTTTGTCCGGGCTGTCGGTACTTCAGCGCAGTCTACCCACCCCCTGGGTGAATACGCCGCCAAAGAGCTGAAGTACAAGCGCATTGCCATCATTGGCGATGACTTTGCCTACGGGCATGAAACGGTGGCCGGTTTTCAGCGCACCTTTGAGGAAAACGGCGGTAAGGTTGTGCAAAAACTGTGGTCGCCCCTGAATGTGGCCGACTATGGCACTTACATCGGTCAGCTCAAGCCCAATGTGGATGCGGTCTTCGCAGCTTTTGCGGGGGGTAACGGCATTAAGTTTCTCAAGCAGTACAGCGAGTACGGCATGAAGGCCAAGGTGCCGGTGCTGGCATCGATGACTGCGGTCGACGAAGGCATTCTCAAATCCATGGGAGATGAAGCACTCGATGTGATTTCCACTGGCTGGTACGCCGCTGGCATCAATAACGCCGATAACAAGAAGTTTGTGCAGGCCATGAACCGTGATTACCAGATGGACCCAGGCTACTACTCCATGGGGGCTTATGGTGCAGGACTCATGCTCGAGCAGGCACTCAAGGACGTCAAAGGCAAGTTTGAAGACAAGCCCGCCTTCATGGCAGCCCTTCGCAACGTTCAGGTGACCAACGACCCGCGTGGCAAACTGAATCTGGACGCTTTGGGTAACCCGGTGATGGACATGTACATCCGCAAGGTTGAGCGCAAGGGCGGCAAGTTGACCAACACCGTCATCAAGACTTATCCGGCGGTGACCCAGTTCTGGACTTACAACAAGGCCGGCTTCCTGGCCAACCCGGTTTATTCACGCGACTACCCGCCCGCCAACAACATTGAAAAGTAAGACCGGCTTGTAGCCAACCGCTTAATTTAGCGACGTGTCGAGCACATTCTGGTTCATCCAGAGCCTGAACAGCCTTGCGCTGGGCGGGGTGCTTTTTACGCTTGCTGCAGGCTTCTCGCTGATCTTCGGCCTGATGCGCATCGCCAATTTGTCGCATGGTGCTTATTTCATGTTCGGCGCCTACCTGGGGCTGGCCTTGCTGGACAAAGGTTACGGATTCTGGACTGCGGCACTGGCTGGCGCTTTGGGTGTAGGCCTGTTGGGCGGGCTGGTGGAGCGGGTGATTTTGCGCCGGCTTGCGGGCAACAGCCTGGGCCAGGTACTGGCCACCCTGGGCGTGGCTTTTGTCATTGCCGATGGCAGTTTGTGGCTGTGGGGCGGTGACCCTCGCCCGGTTTCTGCGCCTGAGCTGTTGTCCGGCGGTGTCCAATTGTTCGGCATGACGTTTCCTCTGTACCGCCTGGCCGTGGTGGTGATGAGTGTGCTGATTGCCCTGGGCTTGTGGTTGCTGCTGGATAAAACCCGCTTGGGGGTCATGATCCGCGCCAGCGTGGATGACCGCCAGATGGCGCAGGGTGTGGGTGTTCCCGCCACGCGCCTGTTCACCATTGTGTTCTGTCTGGGTGCGGCGCTTGCCGGACTCGGCGGCGTACTGGCCTCGCCCATTCTTTCAGTTTACCCGGGGCTGGATGCCGACATGCTGCCACTGGCGCTGGTGGTTGTCATTCTCGGTGGCCTGGGCAGCCTGGCGGGTGCGTTTGTGGGCAGCTTCATCATCGGCTTTATCTACAGCTTTGGCCAGGTGTTGTTCCCGGACCTGGCCTATATCATTTTGTTCCTCCCGATGGTGCTGATTCTGGCCGTGCGACCACGCGGCTTGTTTGGAAGAATCACGGCATGAAGCGTTGGAGTCTTCTGCTGACCGCATTGCTGCTGCTCAGCCTGCCTTTCTGGGTGGGCGGGGTGTATTACATCAACCTGGCCAGCCAGATCCTGATTGCGGCCCTGTTTGCCCTCAGCCTGAATTTGCTGGTGGGTTACGCCGGCTTGACCTCGCTGGGCCATGCCGGTTATCTGGGGCTATCCGCTTACACCAGTGCCTGGCTCATGACCCAGCTGGGTTGGGGCCATGCCGGATCTGCGGCCATGGCATTGGTGGTTTGTCTGGTCATGGCGGCCGTGTTCGGCCTGATAGCCCTGCGTGCAACCGGCATCAGTTTTTTGATGATCACCTTGGCCCTCGGGCAGATTCTTTGGGGTCTGGCCTACCGCTGGACCACCGTGACAGGCGGCGACAACGGCATTTCTGGCTTGACGCGTCCCAGCCCCTTTGGTTTGGATTTGGATGACGCCGTCACGTTTTATTTCTTTGCCTTGCTGGTATTTTTTGTAGTCTGGGGTGCCATTACCGTGTGGGTGCGCTCACCCTTTGGCGCGAGTATCCGGGGCACCAAAGACCAGCCAAGGCGCATGAGTGCGCTGGGTTACAACGTCTGGCTGATCCGCTGGATCACCTTTGTCATCAGTGGCTTGCTGGGCGGTGTGTCCGGATTGATGTATGTCTACTATCACCAGTTCATCAGCCCGCACAGCCTGTCACTGGCCAACTCGGCCGAGATGCTGCTCATGGTGATAGCCGGGGGAGCGGGGACCCTGACCGGTCCGGTGGTCGGCGCAGCGCTCGTGGTGTTGTTGAAGAATGTGGCCAGTGCCTATCTGGACCGCTGGGTAATGTTGCTGGGCTGCGTATTTATCGTGATCGTGATGTTTGTCCCCGGTGGCATTGTGGCTGGGCTCGGGCGGCTGCGAAAGTCCAAAGCGTCATGAGTTCTGCCTTGACCAAGACCGTAGTACCGATTCTTGAGATTGCTGACCTGTGCAAGTCTTTTGGCGGCCTGCAAGTCACGCGCTCGGTCAACCTGCATGTGGCCAAGGGCGAGCGTCATTTGCTGATTGGTCCCAATGGGGCCGGCAAGACCACCCTTTTCAACTTGATTTCTGGTGACTTGCAATCGAGCTCGGGCCGTATCGAGTTGCTCGGTCAAAACGTGACCCGGATGTCGACTGCTGCGCGGGCGCAGCTCGGGCTGGCGCGCACCTACCAGATCGTTACCCTGTTCGGGCGGGATAACCTGTTGCACAACGTCAAGCTGGCACTGATGGGAAAGTCGCCACAGCGCTGGCGACAGTGGGGTTCGTTTGACAACGAAAAGTCCTTCTCCAACAAGGCCATGGCAGTGCTCGATTCGGTGGGGCTTGCCGCCAAGGCACACCTGCCTTTGGAGCAAACCTCCTATGGCGAGAAGCGGCGTCTTGAAATCGCCATGGCGTTGGCCCAAAGCCCGCAGGTGTTGTTGCTGGATGAGCCGCTGGCAGGCCTGTCTGCGCAAGAGCGTGAAACCATCACCGAGTTGTTGGGCAGCATTGATCGCAGCATCACCATCCTGATGATCGAGCACGACATGGAAATCGCATTGGCGTTTGCCGATCGCATTACCCTGCTTCATTACGGTGAAGTCATCCTTGCCGGTACCCGCCAGGAGGTGGTGGATAACCCGCGTACCCGGGAGATTTATCTTGGCGCCTAGCCTGCTGACGCTGGACCGTGTCAACGCTTTTTATGGCGACAGCCACGTGCTGCATGACCTGAGCCTGAACCTGCAGGAGGGCCGCTTGCTGGCTTTGCTCGGACGCAATGGTGCGGGCAAGACCACCTGCATCAGCACCATCATCGGTTTTCTTCCCGCCCGCTCCGGACGCATCCTGCTGGGGGATGTAGCGCTGGAGAAATTGGCCCCAGAAGCGATTTGCAAAGCCGGCATCGGCTTGGTGCCGCAAGGCCGGCGCATCTTTGCCAGTTTGTCCGTGTGCGAAAACCTGGATGTTGCAAGCCGCCCGGCGGCCAAATCGGCCCGGCGAAGCTGGTCACGCGAGGATGTTTATGGCATTTTTCCGCGTCTCAAAGAGCGGCAGAATCAGCTGGCGGGCAGCCTGTCCGGGGGTGAGCAGCAGATGCTGGCGATTGGACGCGCACTGATGACCAACCCCAAAGTTCTGTTGATGGACGAGCCCTCTGAAGGGCTGGCCCCTCAAATTGTCAAGGAAGTCGGCAATGTCTTGATGGCCCTCAAGGACGCGATCTCGATCGTGCTGGTGGAGCAGAACCTGGGGCTGGCCATGAAGGTTGCCGATGATGTGGTGCTACTCAATACCGGGCGGGTGGTCTTCTCGGGAACCCGTGAGGCCTTTGAAGCCCAACAGGAGTCGCTCAGCAGTCATCTGGGCGTTGAATAAGCACTCAGCTCTTGCGCTGCTGACCGGCGGCGTGTGGGTGGTCTATTTGAAAATAACGGTTTTAAGACCGTTTAGCATCACCCGGTGCTCACTGTGCCACTTCACAGCGCGCGCCAATACCTGGCTTTCGGTGTCCCGGCCAATGGCGGTGAGGTCTTCGACAGACTTGCTATGGTCAACGCGCGCTACATCCTGCTCGATGATCGGACCTTCATCCAAATGCGCTGTGACATAGTGGGCCGTGGCCCCGATCAACTTGACGCCCCGGTCGTGCGCTTGGTAGTAAGGTTTGGCACCCTTGAAGCTGGGCAGGAAGGAGTGGTGGATGTTAATGGCTTTGCCCGAGAGTTTGCGACACATGTCGTCGCTGAGCACCTGCATATAGCGGGCCAGCACCACCAGCTCAGCCGCTTCCGATTCAATCACCTCGAACTGCCGACTCTCTGCCTGGGGCTTGGTGTCGGCCGTGACCGGAGTATGGTGAAACGGCACGTTGTAGCTGGCCGCAAGTTGGTAGAACTCGCGGTGGTTCGAAACAATCGCACGAATGTCGATGGGTAGCAGACCGATTTTCCAGCGAAACAGCAGGTCGTTAAGGCAGTGGCCCTCCTTGCTGACCATGATCACGGTGCGCATCAGTGCATTGGCGGGATACAGCCCCCACTGCATCTGCATGGGGTCCGCAAAGCGCTGCATGTCCTTTTGTAAATCGGCAAAGCTGACCTGGCCGCAGCAAAAGCGCACCCGCATGAAAAAAAGGCCGGTGTCGATGTCGTTGTATTGGGCGGCTTCTTCGATATTGCCGCCGCGCTCGAGCAAAAAGCCGGAGACCGCATGAACCAGGCCCAGACGGTCTGCGCAAGACAGGGTGAGGATATAAACTTGTGACATAGAGACCGATTGTCTCAAGTTTTTTTAAAGAGGTTTACGCATGGCTTACCAAGAGTTCAACCTGGACCATCACTGGTTGCCGTTCACGCCCAACCGCAGCTTTTTGAAAGATCCACGCGTCTTTGTGGCGGCCGAAGGCATGCACTTCACCACCCACGATGGCCGGCAGGTACTCGATGGCATTTCCAGCCTGTGGTGTGTGGGTGCCGGGCACAAGCGGCGGGAGATCAATGAGGCGATCAAAAGCCAGCTCGATACGCTGGACTACGCCACCGCCTTCAACGCCACCAACGACAAGGCCTTTGAGGCAGCCCGGCGTATTGCCGCCCTGGCACCGGGCGACCTGAACAAGGTCTTGTTTTGCAACTCGGGCAGCGAGGCCGCTGACACCTCCTTGAAAGTGGCGCTGGCCTACCACCGTGTCCGGGGCGAGGGTCACCGCAACCTGTTCATCGGCCGCGAACGTGGCTATCACGGTGTGGGTTTTGGTGGCATGAGCGTGGGCGGCATTCCGGCCAACCGCAAGGTTTTCGGCACGGCGCTGCTGCCACGGGTTGACCACTTGCGCTTTATTCATGACCCGCTCAACCACGCTTACTACAACGGGGTCGAGCCCGTGTGGCAAGAAGACTTGCTGCTGGAACTGGAAAACCGAATTCTGCCGCTGCATGACCCCAGCAATATTGCGGCCGTGATTGTCGAGCCGGTGGCCGGCAGTGCCGGCTGGTACGTGCCACCGCAAGGCTATCTCAAGCGTTTGCGCGAGATCTGCGACAAGCATGGCATTTTGCTTATTTTTGACGAGGTGATCACCGGATTCGGCCGTTTGGGAACCCCCTTTGCAGCCGACTATTTTGGTGTGATCCCCGACATGCTGAACTTTGCCAAGTGCGTCACCAACGGCGTCTTTCCCCTGGGCGGCGTGATCTGCCGCGACGGCTTGTACGAGGCGTTCATGGCTGCCAATGAAAAGAGCCCGGAACACGCCATTGAACTCTTTCATGGCTACACCTATTCCGGTCATCCGGTAGCCTGTGCGGCAGCCATTGCCACGCTGGACCTGATGCATGAGGAAGACCTGTTTGCCCGGGCCGGCGAGATGGGCAAGCTGTTGGGCGACGCCATGCACAGTGCCCTCAAAGGCCTGCCCAATGTGGTCAGCATACGCAGCCTGGGGCTGGCCGGGGCGGTTGAACTGGCCAGTCTGCCTGGTCTGGCCGGCAAGCGTGCCTTTGACATTTATCTGGACTGTTTTCACCACGGCGTGCTGGTGCGGCCAGCAGGCGAAAATCTGGTGCTGGCACCACCTTATGTTGTGAACAGTGGGCAGATTGAGCAGATGGTGGGTACCCTTGCTGACGCCATCAAACGACAGGCTTAGATCGCCGCAATCACCCCCTGAAAACCTTTTCTCGGGTTTAGCCTGGAGCTAGGGTTTGGGTTTTTGCTGTGAGCGAAACTCCGCGCAGTAGTCTTTTTTGGGCGCAGGTGCAGCCGCCCAGATCAGGTCGAAGCTGGCTGGCGTTGACGTAGCGTCGGCCTGTGCGAACTCTCCCATGCGCACGGCCTTGACCTTGAGTTCTGGTGGCAGATGCTGGGGTATGCCAAGCAAGCGGTTTACATGACCATGACCTGACAACAGCACAACCGTTTTTCCGACAACGACAGCACTGCTCAGGGCTTGAGCCATGGACACATCCCTGGCGATCTGGATGCGGGTCATGGGGGTGATCTGGCTTTCGGGCAACATGTCGCAGTGACCCTGTCGAATGAGCTGCTGCTGGGCCTTGAGTGCCGGGCCGGGCAATAAATAATCAAAGTCGTTCTCGGCCATCACGCCACGCATCTTGCTGCGGGGCAAATTCCCGCCCACTACCGGAACACCGTCACGCACCGCTTGCAGGATGACGGGTGCATAGCGTGGCCAAGGCCAGCCGACCGCTTGCCACTTCAGGGCGGACTGAACTTCTGCTTCGCTGGCATCGCGTTGAAGCCCGCTGGTGGTGCTTCCGGCCTCCGCCATTTCAATGACCAGGGCGGCCAGGGTGCCACGCCTGGCCAGCTCTTTCACAACCGCTTGGGCAATGCGCTGGTGGTCTGGTGCGTCGTGTTGCTCCCCGAGCAAAACTGCATCAGCGGGCAGCAGCGTGTCCAACTGCCGGGCCACTGTCGCCGGGTGGCTACCAGAGACATCACCCGTCACGGCGCAAGCGCATAGCAGGCAGGCGCTCACCCACAGGGCGGCCCAGCGTTGAGCAGGGGAACCGAGGCCCGGTGTTTGTGGCTGAAAGGCAGGTTTCATCATGAGGCGATACTAATTGCTCAGCTTCAACTCTTCATGCCGTTTCATTTTTATCTCCGTGTTGCAGGGACTTTGTTGATTTCCCTGGCCGCAGCCTTACTCTGCGTGTGGCTCCACACCCCGTTGCCCTGGATGATCGGCCCACTCCTGGCTACCGGTTTGGTCTCGGTATTGGGTTGGCCGACGCTAAGCTGGAACCCGTTGCGCAACGCGGGTCAGTGCACCATTGGCACGGCCCTGGGGCTGTATTTCACCCCGCAGGTCACAGCCCTGGTGATCAGTTTGTGGTGGGCCATAGGCTTGAGCATCCTCTGGGCCCTGCTCATCGGTCTGCTGTCCGGTTTGTGGCTGCATCGTCTGCATGCAAAGCGCATTCCTGGCTTGCACCGGGCAACCACTTATTTTTCGGGGGCCATCGGTGGCGCTGCGGAAATGACCCAACTCGCCGAGCGGGAGCAGGCGCAAACGGATCTGGTGGCTTCAGCCCACACCATGCGGTTGTTGATAGTCACTGTCCTGATACCGTTTGCGATGCAGTTCAGCGGCGTTCATGGTGACGCCCTGAGCAGTGCCGAACTGATGGATCCAAGCGTCAAAAGCGTGAGTCTGACCGGTTTGCTGATGCTTGGCCTGGCCGCCGCGCTGGGAGCCTGGTCTATGGAGCGCATGGGTCGCGCCAACCCCTGGTTCATCGGGTCACTGCTGGTCTCCATGGGCTTGACGATGACGGGGATTGAACTCTCAGCAATACCGTGCTATTTGTCCAACGCGGCTCAACTGGTGATTGGCGTGAGTCTGGGCGTGCGCTTTAGCCCTGCGTTTGTTCACACCGCGCCACGCTGGTTGCTCAGCGCTGCAGCGGGGGCTATGGTCATGATTGGTTTGTCAGGGCTGTTCGCTTGGGTGCTGGCCTGGGCCGCAGGATTAAACGTTGCCACCCTGGTTTTGGCCACAGCGCCAGGCGGGGTTGCTGAAATGTCCATCACAGCCAAGGTTCTGCAACTCGGCGCTCCGGTGGTCACCGCTTTTCAGGTCTGCCGCCTGGTCTTGGTCATGGTGCTGGCAGAACCGATTTACCGGCGCTACTTCAAGCGGTAGCCGGATGTGTTCAGTGCACCAGCACCGGGTTTTGTGCCAGTGAGGCGTAGCCTTCAAGCGTGTCTTCGACTTCCTCCTGGGTGGGCGTTCTGAGCTGCCAGGCGGTGATTTTTTGCTTGAACAGCTCGGCCCAGGAGCCGTCCAGGTAAATCTCCTTGCCGTTGCGCTTGTCCACAATCTCAAAGCCGTGGCGAATCAGCACGCGGCTGTCGCTGGTCGGCTCAGTCAAGGAGCTTGCCTCAAGCGCTCCCGGAACATCGGCGTGCATGTGCGTCACGCTAAACGTATCGGAGTCATAGAGTGTGTTCATGGACAAATTATGGGGCAAAGACGTAAAACCTTGTTATGGGGCAGTGCAACGCCACTTTCAAGACCGGCTTTAGCGCGGCGACTCGCTGCTGCGCAGTTGCTGGTCGACAAAATCGCCATTGCTTTGCGTCAGGCGGATGCGCGCGGGCAGGTAGCCCAAGTCCGGTGCCAGCCAGACTTCAACCGTCAGGTCGTACAGTTGGCGCGGCAATCGGGTGAGTTTCAGGGTGGCTAGCTCTCCAACAGGCAGGCTGAGCGTTTCTTCGCCGTTCACGACAAAACGCCAGATGTCCGCATCGCGCGAGCCAACAGCCTGGATTTCCAAAGCGGCACCCCGGGGGTAGAGCGCCGGCTCTCCCGCCACCAGCGTGCCGATTTGCATGAAGATGCTGAGCTGGTCCTGTGCACCAGCCTGTAAATCGACCGAGGGACTGTTGGCGCTGAAAACCACTTTGCCCTTGTCGCGTTCAAAATGGGCGGCGACCTCACTGCGTACCTTGTCAGAAAAACGTTTCGGTGCCAGGCCTGTAGCGGTAATTTGCCCCGAGCTGGTTTGTACGCGCGAGCCCAGCAAAAAGGCGCTGACCTCCAGCCTGGCGTCGTAGCTGTTGCCATCGTGCAGCCAGAGGAGTTCTGAACGGGCATGGTATGAAAATCCCTTGACTTCGCCATTGATCTGGTATTTGAGCCTGAGTGATCCCGGAACGACATAGCTGGTGCTGCGGGGGATGGGGACGGATGTCGTTTCGGGTGCGCTGGGAACGGCTGGCACCACTGCGATGATTGGCTCTGATACTTCATTTTTTATAGCTAAAGCGTCAAGCTCGGCAAGGGCTGAAATCTCTTTTTCCGTCAAATCACCAGGTGTCACCGTAGGTGATAGTTGAGGAGGCGCTGCGGCAGAGAACGGGCCTGGCAGTGCCTGGGGCGGGGCTTTGCTTGGCGCTTCTGCGTTAGACGGTGCTAGCGGATTTGCTGACCGTGCAGACGGGACAACCGGGGGCAGGGTGATGGTTCGGGTAATAAAAGCCCGTTGCAGCGCAGGCTCGTGTGGCGCATGCTGGTCTTTAAGCCCTACCAATACCAAGGCGTGCAGGCCTGTCACCACCAGAACCAGGCTGACCAGTGTTTTACGGGGCAACAGCGCCGTTTGACCGACCCATGTGCTTTTGTCTGCTTGGCTTTCCATGTCAGAATTAGAAATCAAAAAGAGACACCGCACATGAAACTGGCAACTTACAAAGATGGCTCCCGCGATGGGCAGCTCGTAGTCGTCTCACGCGACCTGTCTACAGCTCACTATGCCACCGGCATTGCCCAGCACTTGCAACAGGTGCTCGATGACTGGAACTTTCTCTCCCCGCAGCTGCAGGATCTTTCAGACACCCTGAACCAGGGTAAAACCCGCCACGCATTCCCGTTTGAACCCAAGCGCTGCATGGCACCCCTGCCGCGCGCCTACCAGTGGGCCGATGGCTCTGCCTTTATCAACCATGTGGAGCTGGTGCGTTTGGCGCGCAACGCGCAAGTGCCCGCCACCTACTACACCGATCCCCTGATGTACCAGGGCGGCAGCGATGACTTTCTGGGCCCGCAGGACGATGTGTGCTGTGTCAGTGAGGACCATGGCATTGATTTTGAGGCCGAGGTGGCGGTGGTGACGGGCGATGTGCCCTGTGGGAGCAACCCCGAGCAGGCGCTCGAAGGCATCCGGCTGGTGATGCTGGCCAATGACGTCAGCCTGCGCCACCTGATTGCGGATGAACTGGCCAAGGGCTTTGGCTTTTTCCAGAGCAAGCCGGCCACCGCCTTCAGCCCGGTGGCGGTTACCCTGGATGAATTGGGCGAGGCTTGGCACAAGGGCCGCCTGGCGCTGACGATTCAAAGCATCTGGAACGGTCGCACGGTGGGCCTGTGCGATGCGGCCACCGACATGACTTTTCATTTCGGGCAACTCATCGCGCACATGTGCAAAACCAGAAATGTGCGCGCCGGCAGCATTGTGGGTTCAGGCACAGTGAGTAACCGCTCTACCGAGGTCAACGGCCAAAAGCAGTGGCCCAAGGGCTACAGCTGCATCGCCGAAAAGCGCGCCATCGAGAGCATTCTGGACGGTCAAGCCAGTACCTCGTACATGAAATTTGGCGACACCATCGAAATTGACATGAAAGGCAAGGACGGCCTGTCCGTCTTTGGAGCCATTTCGCAAACCATTGCCCCGTTCAAGCCCAGCCCATCGGTACGGGGTGGCTAAGCGCTCAGTGGGCGGCGTGCTCGGATGTCGCCTGGCACGCCAGGCAGCGCAAGGTGGCCGGTGCCGCATGCAAACGCGCGACGGGGATGTCCGCGCTGCAATCGGCGCAGTGGCCATAGCTTCCGTCTTCCAAGCGGAGTAGCGCCAGGTCAATTTGTTCAAGTTCGGTGACCTCACGGGCATCGAGCGCAAGCTCAAGGTCGCGCTCTGAAGCGGTTTGGGCGGTGGAGTCCTGGCTGGGCGCAAAATGCTCGGCCGAGGCCTGCGCCCGACCCACTGCGCCACCGCGCAATAGGGCAATTTGTTCCAGCAACTGGCTGCGCTGGGTCAGCAACTGGTTTTTGAAGGGCGCGTTCGAGAGCTTGTCCATGGTAATTCTCCTGGTGACCAAGCCTTCATCATGCGCCTAATAATCGCCAACGGTTTGATGCATATCAACCGCGGCATAATTGACGCATGCCAGCCACCTCCCTGTTCCAGCAAGCACGCAAACTGACGCGTTTTGTGTTGCTGGGCTTTGCCATGTCGCTGGCAGCGGCCATGGCCTCACCCCTGGTCAACCCAACAAGCACGGAGCTGATCTGTACCAGCACCGGGGCGATGAAGTTGATGGTGATTGGCGAAGATGGCACCGCGCAAGCGCAAAGCGCCAGCATGGACTGCCCCCTGTGCCTTAACCCGAGCGCGCCACCCCCTTTTGCATCGGATTCGCTGGCCCCAACCCAGCGCGCGCTTTCCCACGTTTTGCAGCCCCTTGCGGCTGCCCACATTGCCGCACTGACTGCGGCACCACTGCCGGCGCGCGGTCCGCCACAAACCTCCTGAGCTATTGAATTCATAGCGCCTAAGTCCCTTATTTAAAGGGTTTTGGGCCGATTTAGTCAATTTCTGGAGTTTTATGTGCGTCAAAATCGCCTTGCCTTGGCTGTCGCCATGGCGTTTCCTTTTGTTTTAAATTCACCGGCGCTGGGACAATCTCAGCCGCCGCCCCAAGCTTCTGACACGCCATCGTCCCCGACAGGCCATGCGCCCGTCAAATCCTTGGGCATGGTTTCGGTCACCAGCGGCCAACCGACCTCTTTGCCCACACAAATCCCGACCACCATCGAGGGCGTGACGCGTGAGCAGATCGCGCAAACCGTCAACGCCACCGACAGCCAGGACGCCCTCAAGTACTTTCCCAGCCTGCTGGTGCGCAAACGCTATATCGGCGACTACAACCATGCAGTGCTGTCCAGCCGCGCCTCGGGCACCGGCAACAGCGCACGCTCGGCAGTTTATGCCGACGGGATCCTGCTCTCCAACTACCTGGGCAACGGTGCAACGTACACGCCGCGCTGGGGCATGGTCTCGCCCGAGGAAATCGAGCGGGTGGATGTGATGTACGGCCCTTTCTCGGCCGCCTATCCGGGCAATTCTGTCGGCGCCGTGGTGGACTATGTCACCCGCATGCCCACGCAGTTTGAGGGGCATGCGAAGCTCAGCGCCTTTACCCAGAACTTCAGCATGTACAACACCAATGAGACCTACAGCGGCAATCAGGCCAGTGCTTCGTTGGGCAACAAAAACGGGGACTGGTCGTGGTGGATCCACCTCAACCATACCGACAGTCAGGGCCAGCCGCTGGTGTTCGCCACTCGCCCTCTGTCCACAACAGCACCCGGTGCCAATCCGGCGGTCAGCGGTGCCGTGCTGACACCCAACAATTTCGGCGTCAACAATTTCATCGTCGGCACCAACACCCAGTACCGTACGGTGCAGGACCAGGCCAAGATCAAGCTGGCCTATGACGTGACGCCCACCCTGCGAGCCAGCTATATCCTGGGCTACTGGATGAACACTTCTGACGCAAACCCGCAGAGCTATTTGCGCAATGCTGCGGGCGCGCCGGTGTATACCGGCAACGTGGCCATCAACGGCAATACCTACAACCTCAACAGTGCGTTCAACGCCAGCCGGGAGAGTCTGGCTCACACCATGCACGGCTTGTCCCTCAAGAGCAACACCAAAGGGGTGTGGGACTGGGAGCTCGCGGCCAGCCTCTACGACTATGGGCGCGACCTGCAGCGGGCGACGACCTTGTCCAGTGCAGCGTCTTCCACGGCCATCCCGGTCTCCTCCAGTCTCAACGGCGGTCCGGGCTCCCTGACCAACCAGAATGGCACCGGCTGGAATAACTGGTCTGCGCGTGGCACCTGGCGGCCGCAAGGCATGCAGGGTGCGCATATCGTGGACTTCGGTTTCCAGCAGGACAACTACCAGCTGCGCATTCTGCGCTCGAGCATCGCCGGCAACTGGCTGGTGGACGATCCTGGCGCCACCATCAGCGATGTAGGTGGCAAAACGCAGACCCAGTCCCTGTATGCGCAGGACACCTGGCGTTTCGCACCCAAATGGAAAGCCGTCCTCGGTGCGCGGGTAGAGAACTGGACCGCCAACGGCGGATACACCCGTTTGCTCGGCTCCACCCCGGTGAACCATGACGGCCGGGACGAGACTTTTGTCTCGCCCAAGGGAGCGCTGGCGTATCAGTGGGCGCCAGACACCGTGCTCAAAGGTTCTGTGGGGCGCGCTGTACGCATGCCCACCGTTCAGGAGCTCTACGGTGCGATCACCAATGCCAACCTGTCATTTGTCAACGACCCGAACCTGCGCCCTGAAAAATCATGGACTACCGAGTTGTCTATTGAAAAAGACCTGGGAAACAGCCTGCTGCGTTTGACCGTGTTCAACGAGGACACCAACGACGCGTTGTATTCGCAATTGATTCCCGGCTCCACCACCGTGTCCAGGGTTCAGAACGTGGATGCCATCAATACCAAAGGTGTCGAAGCTGCCTTGACTGGTCAGGACCTTATTCGCAAAGGGCTCGACTTTTCCGCAAGCATCACTTACGCCGACTCCCGCATCATCAGCAATGTGGCCTTGCCCTCGAGCATCGGAAAGTACCAGCCCCGTGTGCCGGTGTGGCGTGCCACGGCGCTGACCAGCTACCGCTTTGACGACAAACTCAGTGCCACTTTGGGCGTGCGTTACAGCGGTGACCAGTTCTCGCAACTCAACAACTCGGACATCAACGGTTTTGCCTATATGGGTGCCAGCCGATACCTGATTGTGGATGTGCGCAGCCGCTACCGTGTCGCGCCCAAAACGGTGGCAGCCATTGGCATTGACAACCTGACCAATGAGGAATACTGGAACTTCCACCCCTACCCCAAACGCACCTATGTCGTTGAACTCAAGCACAGCTTTTGAAACCCAAGGAAATCCTGAACCATGAAAAAACCAGTCACTCATTTTTCGATAGCAATCTTCATCACCTTGATGGGAATACAAACCGCTTTTTCCCACGTCGTGTTGCAAGATCCGGCAGCGCTGGCCGGTACCAGCTACAGAGCCAGCTTTCGCGTCGGCCATGGCTGTGAGGGCAGCCCGACCACCGGTATCCAGGTCTTTCTTCCGGCTGGCTTTCAGGGCGCCAAGCCCATGCCCAAGCCCGGCTGGACGCTGACCACACGCAAGGAAAAGCTGCCCCAGCCTTACACCAGCCATGGCAGGACGGTGACCGAGGACGTGGTAGGGGTCAGCTGGACGGCCACCAGCCGTGAAAGCGCGCTGCCCGATGCCTGGTATGACGAGTTTGTGTTGCGTGGTAGCCTTCCTGCCAAAGCGGGGGCGCTATGGTTTCGGGTATTGCAAACCTGTGAAAAAGGAGTCATTGATTGGGCCCAGATTCCCGCCACCGGCACCTCCACCAAAGGCCTGAAAAGCCCAGCCGCCCTACTGGAAATCATCGAATCCGGCCCGGCCGGTCATCAGCATTGAAACCGTCATTTCATTTTTTAAAGGAAAACGCCATGAAAGTTAAATTCACCCTTGCCGCGCTGCTGCTGTCCTACGGCACCGTGTTTGCCCAGGCCGTGGAAGTCAAAGACGCCTGGGTCCGCACCACGGTTCAGGGCCAGAAGGCCACGGGCGCCTTCATGAAAATTACCGCCAAAGACGGCACCCGGCTCGTGGGAGCGACCTCGCCGGTGGCGGGCGTGGTGGAAGTGCATGAAATGAAGATGGAAGGCGACATCATGCGCATGCGTGCGGTCACCGGTGGTCTGGAAGTGCCTGCCGGTAAAACGCTTGAGCTCAAGCCTGGCGGCTTTCACGTCATGCTGATGGACCTGAAAACCGCCCTGCCCAAAGACAGCACCGTGCCCTTGACGCTGTTGTTCAAGGATGCCAAGGGAGCAGAAAGCAAGCTTGAATTGAAAGTGCCCATAGCCAGCGTTTCACCTGTGGCCAGCGTTTCACCTGCGACGCCGGGCAACCCCATGCCGCCCATGGGGGGGGGCATGCACAAGCATTGATATTGATCTTGCGATAATCAGCGCCTTTCACTCTGCAACCCAGGAAAAACAATATGAAAATCGCACGCGTGCAATATGCCGGCATACCCAGATTTGCCTTGATTGATGAAGCCAAACAGGAAGCCGCTTTGCTTGGTGGTGACATCGGCGCGCATCCAAACCCGGCCCTGGCAGTGATTCAACAAGGCCTCACGGTGACACAACTGCAGGCAGCCGTGACCGAACGCGTGCCTATGGGCCAGGTGAAGTTTCTCGCACCCTTGTCAGCCTTTTTGCGCAACCCGTTTGCAGTAGGCAAGAACTACCATGACCATGCACTGGAATTCGACAAGAGCGGCTTCAATGCCACCTCTGGCGCGGCCTCTGCCATACCGGCTTTTCCGCAGGTCTTTACCAAAGCCACCCTCACCCTCAACGGACCGACCGATCCGATCCGATTCAACCCCAGGCACACCAACTCGGTGGATTACGAAGGCGAGATTGGTGTGGTCATTGGTGCAGCCTGCCGCAATGTGTCCAAAGCCGATGCCATGGCGCATGTGTATGGCTTTGTCGCCATGAACGACGTGACGGCCCGTGATCTGCAAAAAAACCATGCGCAGTGGTTTTTGGGCAAGTCACTGGACGGCTTTTGCCCGCTCGGGCCCTGGATTACCACCCGCGACGAAGCGCCTACCGACATGACCATGCAGACCTGGGTCAACGGTGAGCTGCGCCAGAGCGCGCATATTTCCCAGCTGATTTTTGATATCCCCAGCCTGATTGAAACCATGTCTGCCGCCATGACACTGCTGCCGGGTGACATCATTGCCACCGGCACCTCGGTGGGCGTGGGTGTAGGCTTTAACCCGCCCAAGTTTTTGCGTCAGGGCGACGTGGTTCGCATCGCCATCTCCGGCCTGGGCGAGCTCAACAACCCGGTGGAGGAACTATGACTTTGACCCGCAACCTGCTTCAACTCGCCGTCGTCTGTGCTGCGGCGCTGATGGGTCTGCCAGCGATTGCCCAGGCGGACTTTCCTGCCAAGCCGCTGACCATGCTGGTGCCTTTCCCGCCCGGTGGCGTGGCCGATGCGGTGGGTCGCCCGGTGGCCGAGGCCATGGGCCGCGCCTTGGGTCAGCAGATGATTGTGGAGAACAAGGGTGGTGCAGGCGGCGGCATCGGTATGGCACAAGTGGCCAAGTCCAGGCCTGATGGCTATACCGTGCTGATGGCGCTTTCTTCCGTGGTGGTGTTGCCCGAAGCCGACAAGGTGCTCGAGCGTGCGCCCATGTTCACGCTGGATCAGCTCAAGCCAATTGCGCGTTTCACCGCAGACCCGACGGTGCTGGTCGTCAAAGCCGAAAGCCCTTGGAAAACCTATGCCGAGTTCATGGCCGCAGCCAAAGCACGGCCAGGCACGCTGACCTTTGGATCTTCAGGCAACTACGGCACCATGCATGTGCCCATGGAGCAACTCAAAGCGGCCACGTCGAGCTTCATGCTCCACGTGCCCTACACAGGTGCCGGTCCGGCCGTGCTGGCCGTGTTGGCCGGGCAGGTGGATGCCGTCTCTACCGGCCCGTCCAGCGTGGTGCAGCAGATTCGAGCGGGCAAGCTGCGTGCCTTGGCCCATTGGGGCGAGGGCCGGCTGACCTCGTTGCCGGATGTGCCCAGCCTGAAAGAACTGGGCGTGCCGATTGTCTATTCCCAGTGGTCAGGCCTGTTCGTGCCGGCCGCCACACCGGACGCGGTGGTACAAAAATTACGCATGGCGGCCAAGGCCGCCGCCGAAGACCCCCGTGCGCGCCAAGCCCTGGCTTCTGCCGGATCGTCATTTCAATTCATGGACACGCCTGAATTCGAGCGCTTTGTCCAGAGCGACGCCCGCAATATGGTCGCTCTGGTCAAACGCATTGGCCGCGTGGAATGAGGGTGCGATGTCAGGCTGTCGCCTGGTTGTCGCGCAGACGCGTCTTGAAAGGGTAGACTGCACGCATTGCTTGTTCTTCAAGGAGTGTTCATGAGCGATTCAGCATCGGGTTTCGGCAAATTTGTGCCGGGTTTTGATTTTTTGCAAAACCTGACGAACCTGACCAAGATGAACCAAGGCGCTGCCTCTGCCTTGCCAGGAGTCTCCAACTGGGTGGCGCCCACGCTGGATCCCAAAGAGCTGGACAAGCGCATCGACGAGCTCAAAACCGTGCAGTTCTGGCTCGACCAGAATGCAACCGCCCTGAAGGCCACGATTCAGGCGCTGGAGTTGCAGAAAATGACACTGGCCACCCTCAAGGGCATGAACGTGGACATGACCAGCATGGCCAATGCCTTCAAATTTCCGGACATGACAGTCCGCCCAGCCCCTGAAGTCAAGCCCGAACCCGAACCTGAACCCGAACCACAAGCCGAGCCAGAACCCGCACCTGAACCCGACACCAAAGCACAGGACGATAAACCGGCGCCATCGTCCGTGATTGACCCCATGCAACTCTGGGGCGCGCTGACGCAGCAGTTCCAGCAGATTGCCGCCGGTGCCATGAAAGAGGTGTCACGACACGCGGCTTCGAGCACCACAACATCAGCACGCGCTCAAGCCGGGCCAAAGTCAAGCTCACCAGCAAGGGCCAAAGCCAGATCTGGACAAGCTGCCGCCCCAAAATCAGCAACGACCAAACCGCTCTCTGCTTCCAAATCAGGAGCAAAGAAGCCAGCAGCCAAAAGGGCTAAAGCCAAAAACTCATCAACTGTTCGTTCACCCCGCAGCGCCAGGACTGGCTAAGCGTTCGTCATGAAGCTGTTTCCCTACGGTCACGCCACCCACCCGCAGTGGGAGATGGCCGCCGGCCTGGTGCTGGCCCAGTTGCGTGCGCAGATGACACAAAGCGATTACGCCGCCAACCCCAACCTGGCCTTGCTCTACATCACCGACCACTATGCCGGGCAGGCGCAAGCCATCCTGGCCCACCTTAGCGTCGAACTGCCCGAGGTCACCGACTGGTCGGGTACGGTGGGTGTGGGCATTGCGTCCAACAACGTGGAGTATTTTGACGAACCCGCGATGGCCGTCATGCTGTGTGAGCTGCCGAGCGACCAATACCGTGTGTTCTCGGGCGTCGCTCCCCTGAACATCGGATTTGAGGCACATACCGCGCTGGTGCATGCGGATGGCAACACGCCCGAACTTCCCGAGCTGATCGAGGAACTGGCGCAGCGCACCGACTCTGGCTACCTCTTTGGTGGTCTGGCTGCCAGCCGCAGCGAGGCGGTGCAATTTGCCATGGGCGGAGACGGTTTCATGCGCGGACAGGGCAAGTCCACCGGTGTGTTTCACGGTGGCTTGAGCGGTGTGGCTTTCGGCCCGGACGTGCGCCTGGTATCGCGCGTGACCCAGGGTTGTCTACCCATCAGCAAGGCACGGCGGGTAACCCAGGCCGAACGCAATCTGGTGATTGAACTCGATGGTCAGCCCGCCCTGGACGTTCTGCTTAAAGACCTGAATGTGTCACTGGAACAGCCCACACAAGCCCTTCAGGCGGTGCGCGCCACCCTGGTCGGCCTGATGCGGCAAGCCCAGGCCAGTGCCGCTGTCAACGACAGCAGCCCGGTCGGGCGTACCGGCAATTTCGGACCCGATGTGATTGTGCGCCACATCATCGGGCTTGACCCCACACGCCGTGGCTTGGCAGTGGCTGACCTGGTGGAGCCCGGCATGCAACTGGCTTTTTGCCAGCGCAACGCCAAAGCCGCCCGCGCTGACCTGATGCGCATTTGTGCTGAAATCCGCGAAGAGCTCGAACCCGAGGAGTTGCCGGTGGCAACTGTCCAGGCTTTGGGCGTGTCGGAGCTGGAAGCTGCGCCCCACCCGGCGCGGCGCATCGCCGGGGCTGTGTATGTCAGCTGTTCCGGTCGGGGTGGCCCGCACTTTGGTGGTGCCAGTGCAGAACTGCAAATCGTTCGTCACGCCCTGGGGGATGTGCCGCTGGTGGGGTTTTTTGCCGGCGGTGAAATTGCCCGCAACCATGTGTATGGCTACACCGGTGTGCTGACGGTATTTACGGGCGACTGAGCATGCGCCCTGAGCACCAGGATATCCGCGGTGCCCGCCCTGCCAGTGGTGCAGTGCCTACTGATCTGTCCGGTCCATCAAGCCAGTTTTCCCTGCTGGGTCAGCGCCGGTTCGGCCCCTTGTTCTGGACGCAGTTTCTGGGTGCTGCCAACGACAACCTGTTCAAATTCGCCTTCACCGTGATGGTCACCTACCAGCTTGGCGTGAGCTGGTTGCCCTCTGAACTGGCCGGACTGGTGATTGGGGCTCTGTTCATTCTGCCCTTTATGCTGTTCAGTGCCACCAGTGGTCAGATCACTGACAAGTTTGAAAAAACACGCTTAATCCGGGGGGTTAAAAACCTGGAAATCGCCATCATGGCGCTGGCTGCCTGGGCTTTTCTGGCTGTGAACGTGCCAGTCTTGCTGCTATGCACTTTCTTGATGGGCCTGCACTCCACCTTGTTTGGCCCGGTCAAGTACGCCTGCCTGCCGCAAGTACTTGAAGAACGTGAGCTCATGGGGGGTAACGCCATGGTGGAAATGGGTACTTTTGTGGCCATTCTTCTGGGTAACTTGGCGGGTGGTTTGCTGGTCGCCTTGCCCGACATCGGGCCAGCCGCTGTGGCGACAAGCTGCCTGGTGCTGGCGCTGGCAGGGCGATGGTCTGCTGGGCGCATGGAGGTGCTGCCTGCCAGCGACCCTGGCCTGCAACTCAACTGGAATCCGCTGTCTGAGACCTGGCGCAACCTGAAGGTTGCCGCACGCGACCGCACGGTATTGCAGGCACTTCTGGGAATCAGCTGGCTTTGGTTTTTTGGTGCCGTGTTCCTTAGCCAGTTTCCCAGCTTTGCCAAAGAGGTGCTGCATGGCAATGCCCAAGTGGCATCGCTGCTGTTGGTGGTGTTTTCAGTGGGCATTGGTGCCGGTTCGCTGATGTGCGAGGGCCTGGGCCGCCGACAGGTGGAAATTGGTCTGGTGCCCCTGGGTGCATTGGGCATGACGGTGTTCGCGGTTGATCTGTTTTATGCATCGCACAGACTGCTGGCGGCAGAGCTGATGGGTGTGGCGGCTTTTCTGGCCCAGAGCGCGCACCTGCGGGTGTTGGCAGACTTGTTTTTGCTCAGCCTGTTTGCCGGGATTTACAGCGTGCCGCTGTATGCCCTGGTTTTGCAGCGCAGCCCACCTACCCACCGGGCCCGCATCATTGCGGCCAACAACATTCTCAATGCCCTGTTCATGGTTGTCAGTGCTGTACTGACCGGTGCCTTGCTCAGCGCTGGGGCTGGTATTGCGCAGGTATTTTTGTGGCTGGGCCTGGCCAATGCGGTGTTTACCTTGACCCTGTTTCTCTGGGCCCCCCAGTACCTGAGGCGTTTGAGGGACTGGCTTAAGAAACTGTTGGGTTAAGCCGGTTTTCAAATGACGCGCATTGGCTTGAGCTAAACCCCGCGCGCACGGTCAGTGTGAAACTGCTTGACAAAGGCGCTCAGGGTGCCTGCGTCCAGTGCATCGCGCACCTCTTGCATGAGGTTGAGGTAGTAATGCAGGTTGTGAATGGTCGCCAGCATGGCACCAAGCATTTCGCCACAGCGGTCCAGGTGGTGCATGTAGGCACGTGAAAAACCGGTGCAGGTGTAGCAGCTGCAGGTCTCGTCGATGGGCTGATCATCCAGGCGGTGGCGGGCATTGCGCACCTTTAAGTCACCAAAACGGGTAAACAGCGTGCCGTTGCGGGCATTGCGGGTCGGCATCACACAGTCAAACATGTCAATGCCGCATAAAACCCCTTCAATCAGGTCCTCTGGAGTGCCTACGCCCATCAGATAATGCGGCTTGTGCGCGGGCAAGCGCGGGCCGATGTGGCGCATCAGGCGCAGCATGTCTTCCTTGGGTTCGCCCACACTCACGCCACCGACCGCAATGCCGGGAAAGTCGAGTTCTTCCAGGGCAGCCAGTGACTCATCGCGCAAATTCTCAAACATGCCCCCCTGCACAATGCCGAAGAGGGCGTTGGGGTTGTTCAGGCGCTCAAACTCGTCCTGCGAGCGCTTGGCCCAGCGCAGGCTCATCTCCATGGAGGTGCGCGCCTCCCGCTCGGTGGTGAGTTGGCCCTTGGTTTTGCCGTCAATCGAGATATAGGGCGTGCATTCATCCAGCTGCATGGCAATGTCGGAATTCAGCACGGTCTGGATCTGCATGCTCACCTCGGGCGACATGAACAACTTGTCACCATTCACAGGAGAAGAAAAATGCACGCCTTCCTCAGAAATTTTGCGCATGGCACCGAGTGACCAGACCTGAAAGCCGCCGCTGTCTGTCAGGATCGGTTTGGTCCAGTTTTCGAAGCGGTGCAAACCGCCAAACTGCGCCATGACGTCGAGTCCGGGGCGCATCCACAGGTGGAAGGTGTTGCCCAGGATGATCTGGGCACCCATGTCATGTAAGCTTTGTGGCATCACGCCCTTGACGGTTCCGTAGGTGCCAACCGGCATGAAAATCGGCGTTTGCACCACGCCGTGGCTCAGGGTCAGGCGGCCACGCCGGGCATGGCTGGCCGGATCAGTGGTGAGGCATTCAAAAGTAAGCATTGATCAATTGTAGAGACGGCAATCAGGGACAGCCGAACGCCGACTCAGCGGCGTGCCAGCAGCATGGCGTCGCCATAGCTGAAAAAGCGGTAGCGCTGTTCAATCGCCGTTTGGTAGAGCGCCATGATGTGGTCGTAGCCGGCAAAGGCGCTGACCAACATCATTAGCGTGGATTTAGGCAGGTGAAAGTTGGTGATCAGCAGGTCGACCACTTCAAACCTGAAGCCGGGTGTGATGAAAATCTCGGTATCGCCCCGCACCTGGCCGGTCTTGGCCCAGGACTCCAGTGTCCGGATGGTGGTGGTTCCGGCCGCCACAACGCGCCCGCCCCGCGCGCGGGTGTCTTCAATGGCCTGGCAGGTGGCAGTTGGGATGTCGTACCACTCGCTGTGCATGCGGTGTTCGGCCAGGTTCTCGGTTTTTACCGGCTGGAACGTGCCCGCGCCCACATGCAGGGTTACGCTGGCACGCTGCACTCCCCGCGCATCCAGAGCTGCCAGTACGCCCGCATCAAAATGCAGCGCAGCGGTGGGTGCGGCTGCGGCACCCGGGTTTTTGGCAAACACTGTCTGGTAGCGGCTTTCGTCCTCCTCGACGTCCGGGTCGGTTGAAGCGTTGTCCTGATTTCGGGCAATGTAAGGCGGCAAAGGCATGTGGCCATGGCGTTGCATCAGCGTGTGGGGATCGTCCCCCTGGTTGTTGGAGAGTACAAAGCGGAACAACTGTCCCTGTTCGTCTGGCCAGCGGCCCAGCAGAGTGGCGCACAAGCCGTCTTCCCGGCCCGGCGCGCAGACCAGCTTGAGCGTGGTGCCTGCCATCGGCTTTTTACTCACCCGCATATGAGCCGCGACCTGGTTGCCACCCAGTACCCGCTCAACCAAAAGTTCCAACTTGCCACCGGTGGGTTTTTCGCCAAACAGCCTCGCCTTGACAACCTGAGTGTCGTTGAACACCAGCAAGTCACCAGGTCTGAGGATACCGGGTAGGTCGCGAAAGATGCGGTGCACAAACCCGCCGGCGGCACCGTTGGCCTGGGCCATGCCATCAAGCAGACGCGAACCGCTGCGTTCGGGTGCCGGGTGCTGGGCAATCAGCTCCGGGGGGAGAAGAAAATCAAAGTCTCTCAGCGTGAAGTTTCGCGAGGCGATGGGTGTGGACTTGAGCTGGTCAAGCGGGAAAGTATTCTTCATGGGTCTTCAGGGCTGTACTGGCCCGTGCAAAGAAAACCCAGAGTTTACAGACGGGATGAAGACGTGTCGTTGGTGTTTAAGGATTCAGTGGCTCGCCCGTAGACCAGCACCCGATTTCGGCCAGCAGACTTGGCCTGGTACAGCGCCTGGTCTGACTGCTTGAGCAGCTCATCAAAGCTGAGGGTTGTCGGGGTCTTGGTGCTGAGTCCGCTACTGATGGTGTAGTGGATATTGTCTGTGCCCACCAGTACCGGCGTATCGCGTACCGCGGCCATGATTCGCTCGGCCAGAACTTTGGCACCGGCCATATCGGTGTGCGGCAGCAGCAGGCAAAACTCTTCGCCGCCCAGGCGGGCAAACACATCGGTTACACGCAAAAAATGATTCACGGTTTTTGTAAAGCGCTTGAGTACTTCATCACCAGCAGCGTGACCATAGTTGTCGTTGATATTCTTGAAGCGATCCAGATCCATGGACAGCACGGCCAGTGGCGTGAGGTGGCGCTGTGCGCGCGAAAACTCCCGCTCGGATTGTTCAAAAAACTCACGTCGTGTGACTGCGCCCGTCAGAAAATCGGTACGCACCAGTTTTTGCAGCGCAGCTTCCGACTCTTTTCTCGCGGTGATGTTCTTGTTGGTGCCTACCATGCGCAGAGCATTACCGGCATGGTCACGATCAATCACCCGACCGCGGGCGGAAATCCAGATCCAATGGCCGTCTCGGTGACGAATCCGGTAATCGCATTTGTAAACAGTTGTTTCGCCGCTCAAATGGCTGCGCCTGGCCTCAGTCCAGAGGACGAGGTCATCGGGGTGAATCATGGCTTCCCACTCGGAGCCGGTCGGGAAAAACTCACCGGGAGCGTAGCCCAGCATGCCGGTCCAGGCTTCACAGTTCTTCTCTTGGTTGGTATCGGTGAGCAAATTAAAGTCCCACCAGGCCAATCCGCTGCCGCTAATGGCCTTCTCCAGGGAATTGGTACGCTGGTTGAGGTAGTTACGCGCCAGGGCGTTACTGAAGTGGCTGGGGGTCGGTAAGGCGTCGGCCTCCAGGTTGGGAAACAGCCGCGAATGTTCCATCTTGACCACCTGGTGGCACTCACACGCCTTCTGCTCCAGCTGATCCCGTTCCAAAATACTGATTTTGCCCCGTCTGCGTGCAATGATGCCCTCGGCTTGCAGCTGGGCAATCGCCTTGGAGACGCCTTGGCGACGCACGCCCAGGAGAGAGGCCATCATTTCCTGCGTCGATGCGATCTCTGCTGTGTCTTGCCGGTCCAGGGTGAACAGCATCCAGCGGCACAACTGCTGTTGCAGCAGATGAAGGCGATTACACATGGAGACCTGAGAGACCTGTGTCAGATAAAGCTGGGTATAGCGCAGCAACTCATACATCAGGCTCCCACCCCGAAAAAATTCCCGTTGCAGGACCTCGATTGCCAGGCGCCAGGCCAAGCCTGGGCTTTGAACCAAGGTCAGGTTAAGGGTGGGTTGATCATTTAAAACCTGAGTCAGACCGGCCATTCCGTCGCGGCCAGCCATACCAATCTTGGTTGATTGGCCTTCTGAATCGGCTCTTAAAAAAGCCAGGATGCAGGTCGTCGGGAAGTAGGCGTGGGTTTGTTTTTGCCCATGCTCATAAATTCTGGTGCCCAAAGCCAAATTGACTGCTTGCAAATGGGGCAAGAGTCGTTCGTATTCATCTGGCGGCAGTCTTGCCAAAAGGTGATTGTCCTTTGGAGAAGACGTGATTTGAGGAGACATTCCAACCCTAGAAATATGTAACTTTTGTTTTTTTCAAGGCAACAAAGACCCCGACCTAGTTTTTTGGCTATTTTCGGCAATTTTCTGTTCCTCTGTGTGTATCCTAGCGGACACAAGGTGATCAGGGAAAACCCTTGTATTGGGGGCATTTGATGGTCAAGACGTGGCTGAAGTTGCCGCGGCTGTGTATGGAAGACCCGTTATAGCGGACTGGCGCGCCCGTCTGAATGGTCAATAGAATCAAACCCCTAAGCATGGATACCTCCAAAACTTCCAGTATGGCCAAACCGTCCAGTGCCATGCAAAAAGCACTCGCCAAGCTCGGGCTGCGACGCGACATCGATCTGGCGCTGCACCTGCCGCTGCGTTATGAGGATGAAACCCGCATCACCCTGTTGAGGGATGCCCGGGAGGGGGATGTGCTTCAAATTGAAGGCGTGGTGACTGCCTGCGAGGTGACATTTCGACCGCGCCGCCAATTACTGGTCACCGTCGATGATGGCAGTGACACCTGCTTGATGCGGTTTTTCAATTTCTACCCGTCGCAGCAAAAAACCTTGGCAGTGGGCAACCGGGTGTGCGCGCGCGGTGAGATCAAGGGCGGTTTGATGGGGTGGACGATGATGCACCCGCACTGCCAGGCGGCAGGCGGCAAGCTGCCGGCCGCGTTGACGCCGGTTTATCCCACGGTGGCAGGGCTGGGGCAGGCCTATTTGCGCAAAGCCGTGCAGGGTGGCTTGGCCAGGGCAGACCTGTCTGACACTTTCCCCTCGGAAATTTCAAGCCAAATAGGCGTTAAACCCTTATGGGGCTTGAATAGTTCGCTATTGTTTTTACATCATCCTGCTCCTGACGTGGTGCTGGCCGAGTTGGAAGACCGCAGCCACCCGGCTTGGCAGCGTCTCAAGGCAGAAGAATTGCTCGCACAACAGCTGTCGCAATTGCAGTCACGCCGTGAGCGTGCGCTGTTGAACGCGCCGGTTTTGGCAGAAGCGCAAGCCGTGGGTGAGGCGAATGGACTGAGTGCGCGCCTGCTGGCGGCCTTGCCCTTTGAGTTGACGGGTGCGCAGCGCCGGGTGAGCTTGGAAATTGCCCAGGATCTGGCCCGTGCGGTACCCATGCACCGCCTGCTGCAGGGCGATGTGGGCTCCGGCAAAACCGTGGTGGCCGCTTTGGCGGCTGCCTTGTGCATGCAGAGTGGCTGGCAGTGTGCGCTGATGGCCCCCACCGAAATTCTGGCCGAACAGCACTTTCGCAAGCTGATCGTCTGGCTGGAGCCGCTGGGTGTGCGAGTGGCCTGGCTGACCGGCAGCCAGAAAGCCAAGGAGCGGCGTGCCATGCTGGCATTGATCGAAAGCGGTGAAGCCAGACTGGTGGTTGGCACCCATGCGGTCATCCAGGAGAAAGTGAAATTTCGCAACCTGGCGCTGGCCATCATTGACGAGCAACACCGTTTTGGTGTTGCCCAGCGCCTGGCCCTGCGCCAAAAAATGTCCGCCGATATAAAGGTCCCACAGCAGGCTCACCTTGGAGCCGACATAGTCGGACCACAGGGCCTGGCTCAATTAGGGGGTGAGGCGACCACACCCAGTGCGCAAGCGAAGGCGGTGGAACCTCATTTGTTGATGATGACCGCCACCCCCATTCCGCGTACGCTGGCCATGAGCTATTACGCTGACCTGGATGTCTCCACGCTGGACGAGTTGCCGCCCGGTCGCACACCCATCATGACCAAGGTGGTTCATGAGTCGCGTCGGCATGAGGTCATTGCGCGCATCAAAAACCAGCTGGATCAAGGCCGTCAGGTCTACTGGGTCTGCCCGCTGATTGAAGAGAGCGAGGCACTGGACTTGTCCAACGCCACCGCAACCCACGAGGAGCTCAGTGCCTCCCTGAATACCGTGATGGTTGGACTGCTGCATTCACGCATGCCGCCCGAGGAAAAAAAAGCGGTGATGGCGCAGTTCACCAGCGCTCAGATGGCGGTGCTGGTGAGCACCACGGTGATTGAAGTGGGTGTGGACGTTCCCAATGCCTCGCTGATGGTTATTGAGCATGCCGAGCGGTTTGGTCTGTCACAGTTGCATCAGTTGCGCGGTCGGGTCGGGCGCGGCGCAGCGGCCTCGGCCTGCGTGCTGCTCTACAGTACCGGCGACGCGCCTCGACTGGGTGAAACAGCCCGTGCACGCCTGAAGGCCATGGCTGAGACGAACGATGGCTTTGAGATTGCCCGCCGGGACCTGGAAATCCGCGGCCCGGGTGAGTTTCTGGGTGCACGTCAGTCGGGAGCGGCACTGTTGCGGTTTGCTGACTTGATGACCGATTCGGCACTGCTGGCCTGGGCGCGCCAGGCGGCACCGCAGATGCTCGACCACCACCCCGCACTGGCGCAGCAACACATTGCGCGCTGGCTAGGTAGCAAGACCGACTTCCTGAAAGCATAATCAGCGCTCTGCCACCACCGAGCTACCGATGTCGAAACCGCCCGAGGCTAACGAGGCTGTAAAAAAACCTGATTCTCACAAGCCTGCCCAACGCCTTTCGCATCGCCCAGCTTCAAGTTCAGGATTTGAGGGTTCATGCCTACAGTTTGCCGCAAATTTGCGCGATGGCGTGCCTGCTGGCCCCTTT
>JBEIGE010000027.1:0-38380 GCA_040382055.1 Hylemonella sp. | reverse complement strand
CACCGTCACAAGTTTATGTAGTGCACGGTGAAATTCAGGCCGCAGATACTTTGCGCCAGAGAATAGAGCATGAATTGAACATGAGGGCGGTGGTTCCAGAACATGGTTCGGTCTGGCCCGTCTGAGTATCAATGCTTGCTGCTGTAGCAATTATGGGCTGGCAGTCGATCACTTGACGGTATAGAACTTGTCGAACTGCCCGCCATCGTTGAAGTGCACTTTTTGCGCCTCTGCCATGGAGCCAAAGTATTCATTCACGGTGAACAGTTGAATCGGCTTGAAGGTATTGGCGTACTTCTTCAGAACCGCTGGGGAGCGCGGGCGCAAGGCATGTTTGGCGGCAATCTCCTGGGCTTCCTCGGAATAGAGGTAATCCAGGTAGGCTTTGGCCATATCCGCGGTGCCCTTCTTGGCCACGGTGCGCTCGACCACCGCCACCGGGTTCTCGGCCACAATGCTGCTGCTGGGGTGGATGGCATCAACCTTGCCCTCGCCGAACTCGCGGTCCACCGACACCACTTCAGACTCAAACGTCACCAGCACATCGCCAATGTTGCGCTGCAAAAAAATGGTGGTGGCGTCTCTTCCGCCGCGGGCCAATACCGGCACATTTTTATATAGTTTGCCCACAAACTCGGCTGCTTGGGCATCGGTTCCACCCTTTTTGCGCACCGAACCCCAGGCCGCCAGGTAGGCCATGCGGCCATTACCGCCGGTTTTAGGGTTGACCACAATCACCTGGATTCCGGGTTTGATGAGGTCGTCCCAATCCTTGATATTTTTTGGGTTGCCGTTGCGCACCAAAAACAGCATGGTGGAACTGGTGGGTGACGCATTGTTCGGGAACTTTTTTGGCCAATCCTTGGCCACCACGCCGGTTCCGGCAAGAAAGTCGATGTCGGTGGTGGTGTTCATGGTGACCACGTCGGCGTCCAGGCCATCATTAACAGCTCGTGCCTGCGCACTCGATCCCCCGTGCGCCTGGTCCACCTTGACGTCTTTGCCGGTGGTTTTTTTGTAGTTGGCAATAAAGGCTGCGTTGTAGTCTTTGTAAAACTCGCGGGCCACGTCATAAGAAGCGTTCAGCAAAGTTTGAGACGCTACAAGATTGCTAGCAGCAAGACCCGCAACAGCAAGGGAGAAAGTGATAATTGTCTTGATATTCATAAAGTTCATCCGCAAAGGCCATAAGTCAGGACTGAATTGTCTGAGTCCACCCTTCAAACTCAAACAACTGTTTTGTGCTTAGTAAATAAGCAATTTCTATTAGCCGGCCCGTGCTGACTTACTTTTTGATGTAAATCTGATCAAACGAGGCACCATCTGCGAAATGGTCTTTGGCTGCCTGATCCCAGCCACCAAAGGCCTCGTCTATCGTGAACAGATTGAGTTTGGGCAACTGTTTGGCATATTTTGCTTGAGCCCTGGCAGACGTGGGGCGGTAGAAATTCTTGCCTATGATGTCTTGCGCCTCTTCTGTGTATAAAAACTGCAGATAGGCCTCAGCCACGGCACGGGTGCCCTTTTTGTCTACGTTTTTGTCCACCACCGTCACAGGCGGCTGCGCCAAAATACTCAGGGAGGGATAGATAAAGTCGACCTTGTTGCCGAATTCTTTTTCCAGCAAGTAGGCTTCGTTTTCCCAGGAGATAAAGACATCGCCCTGATTTCGCTGCGCAAAACTGACCGAAGAACCACGCGCACCGGTGTCTAGAACCGAGACATTGGCATACAACTTCTGAACAAACTCTTTGGCTTTGGCCTCACTGCCGTATTTGCGTTTGGCAAATTCCCAGGCGGCCAGGTAATTCCAGCGGGCACCGCCCGAAGTTTTGGGGTTGGGGGTGATCACAGTGATACCGGGCTTGATCAGATCGTCCCAGTCCTTGATATTTTTGGGGTTGCCCTGGCGTACCACCAGCACAATGGTGGAGGTGTAGGGCGAAGAATTCAGCGGCAGGCGTTTCTGCCAGTCCTTGGGTATCCAGTTGCCGTTGGTGTGCAGCGCGTCAATGTCTCCCGCAAGCGCCAGGGTCACCACATCCGCATCCAGCCCGTCGATCACAGATCGCGCCTGCCGGCCCGATCCACCGTGGGATTGTTTGATGGTCACGTCCTGACCGGTTTTGGCCTTCCAGCCCTTGATGAAGGCGGCATTGACTTCAACATACAACTCCCGCGTGGGGTCATAAGAGACGTTGAGCAGGGTTACAGCAGACTGAGCAGTTGCTGACAGGGCAGCACCAAGAAGCGTCAGGGCCAAGGCTGCGCCCAAGAGTGGACGGCGGGCAGCAAAGCGAGGGAACATGATTGACTCCAATTCAAGGGATATTCACACTGAAAATCCGATTCTGAAGATCAATTGATAAAACTGGAACTACTGATTTTCTATTTCTTTATTATCAAAACAACTAAAAGCCCATCAAGCTCTCGTCATCGCGCGCCGCAACGCATAACTTGCCACGTCCACAATGGCGACAAGCGCAATCATGAACAGCAAAATGGTTGCGGTTTTGTTCATGTGGAACAGGCCCATGTGGAAAGACAGCATCTGCCCCAAACCACCGGCCCCCACCACGCCCAGCACAGCGGCTGCGCGTATGTTGTTCTCCCAACGGTACAAGCTGTAGGACATGACTTGCGGCAGGATTTGCGGCAGCGTGGCATATAAAAACACCCGCAGTTTGCCGTTGCCCTGAGCCCGCAAGGCAAAGCCGGGGCCGGGCGGCGCGTTTTCAATGGCCTCGGCAAACAGGCGGCCCAGCACACCGGTGGTGTGAAATGCCAAGGCCAGGGTGCCGGCAAACGGTCCCAGACCCGCCGAAATCAGCAGCAAGGCCGCCCACACCAGCTCGGGAATTGAGCGCAAGGCATTGAGTACCAAGCGCGTCGCCCGGCGCAGCATGCTGCCCTCCTGCGCGTCCAGCCGGCTGGCGGGCAAGGCCAACATCAGCCCCAGCACAGCCGCGATCAGCGTGCCCAGCAAGGACATGGCAAAGGTTTCCCAGGAGGCCAGCCACACTTTTTTCAGAAAAACCGGGGAGAAGTCGGGCGGAAAAAACTCGCCCACAAAGCGGCTCATGGAGGCCGCAGAGTCGTCCGAGAAAAACTCAGACCACATCAGGTTGAGCGAGGCAAAGCTGGCCACCACCAGCAGCAACAAACCCAGCGTGATCCAGCAGGCGCTGCAACGCGCATTGAAGAGCGAGGGTGGCAATGCAGCAGGAACTGAGCCTGGCAACACCGGGGACATAGGCGTTTTGTCAGATGTATCGCTCATGACCTCACCCCAGCACCTTGCGCAACCAGCTGCTCAGCGCGTCTGCGCCCGCAACCAGCAGCATGAAGACGATTAGCATGGTGGCCACCTCACCGCCATTGAACATTTTCATGGAATTGTCCATTTGCTGGCCCAGGCCACCAGCCCCGACAAACCCCAGCACCACCGAGGACCGGATCGCGCACTCCCAGCGGTAGACGGTGTAAGAGGTGAGTTCTGCAGCGTTTTGGGGCAGCAGACCGTAAACAAAAGTCTGCAAGCGGCCAGCACCGTTGCGCAAGAGCGACTGGCTGGCGTGCAGGTCGGAGCTCTCCAGAATTTCTGCATACACCTTGCCCAGCATGCCGGAATAGGTCAACGCTATGGCCAGCACACCTGCAGTCGGCCCCAGGCCCACCACGCGAACCAGAATCAGCGCCCAGACCAGTTCCGGCACACTGCGCAAAATAATCAGCACCAGGCGCAACAACTGCCGCATGGCAAACGGCAACCTGGCCATGCGGCCGCTCAGCGCTGAGACCGAAAGCGCATGCGTGGACAGCAGGGTCATTGGCACAGCCAGCAGCAGCGCCAGACTGATACCCGCCGTGGCAATGGCCACCGTGCGCCAGGTTTCCTTGGCCACCATCAGCAAAAACTCGCCATTCACGACTGGCGGGAAGAAATCCTTGATGAACTTCCAGCTTGATTTGCGGCTGGACTCATCGAACATCGTCCACGGCTTGAATTCGGTGCTGACCAGCAGGGGCCAAAGCAGCACCAGCAAGGCACAAAGCCAGAAGACACGCCCCATCCAGGCCGGATCGCGTTGCGGCACGCGGGCCACCTCAGGCCGGAGTGTCACAGAAGCGGGGGATTCCACAAATCGGGTCCATCAAGACGCATGCATCAGCGGCAATGCATCACCACGGGATTTGCTGGGGCAAGATCTGGCATTTGGGTAAGCGGGGCCGGGCCGGTGAGCTCTTCAAGCTTGTTGAGGTACAGGTCATGCAGCAGCTCGGGCGTGACCGCCTGGCTGGGCAAATCAAAAGCCAGCTCGCCGTTGCGCAAGCCAATAATGCGGGGGAAGTGCTTGATCGCGCTATCCACCTGGTGCAAGCTGGCCACCAGGGTGATGTTGTTTGCCTGCGCCTGCTGCGTCAGCGTCTGAATAGCCCCAAGGGATCGCATGGGGTCGAGCGCAGACAATGGCTCATCAACCAGCCACAGGCTGGCTGGCGAAACCAGGGCACGGGCCAGCCCAACACGCTGGCGTTCACCGCCGGAGAGACGATCAACCCGGTCGAACAGTTTTTCAGCCAAGTCAAAGTAGCCTAAAGCATCATGGGCTGCAGGTATATCTGCAGGGTAAAGCAAAGAGCGCAAACTGCCTGCCAAGGTCATGGCAGGCAAGCGCCCTGCCAGCACCGCCGTGACAACCCGCTGGCGGGGCGGCAGGGGCGGGACTTGAGGAGCCAGATACAACTGTCCGCGCAGGGTTTGCAAAGCCCGGCGCGAAAGTGCCCACGGGTTCTGGCCACCCAGCTTGAGCTGGCCTGCACTGGGTGACAGCGCACAGGCCAGGGCATGCAACAACGTGGTCTTGCCTGCGCCGGAAGCGCCAATGATGGCCACTTGTTCGCCCGCAGAAATGCTCAGGCTCACCTCCCGCAGTGCCGAAACCCCATTCGCAGGGGCACTGGGATGACGCGCACTCAAAGCGCTGACATGAACATCCATGAAAGAACTGGAAAGCCCGGTCTAAGCTTTTTTTGGGAATATCCCGGCTTTAGAGCAAGCCAGCGCTGCGTGCAGCAGCTTCAATGCCCTGGTAGTTTTCAGCCTTGGTCGGAATGTAGCGGGTGGCGCGGTTCAGGGACAGAATTTCTTTACCTTCCGGGGTGGCTGGGTCCAGATCGGTCAGGGCTTTCTGAATGCGTTCACGCAAAGCCACCGGCATGTCGGCATGGACTGCCCAGTTGTAATTGAAGAACGTGGGGGTGGTGTAGAACACATCGACCTCTTTGGTGTTGACCTTGTTCTCGGTGACAAACTTGCTCCACACCGTCATGTCCAGCGCAGCTGCATCGACCTTGCCACTGGCCACGGAGGCAATGGTGGCATCGTGCGCGCCAGAGTAAGCCACACGGCGGAAGTCTTTTTCAGGCTCCAGCTTGGCGGCCAGCAAAAAGCTGCGAGGCATCAAATGGCCCGAGGTCGAGGATTGGGAGCCGAAAGACACCTGTTTGCCTTTGAGATCATTGAGCGTCTTGATGCCAGAGTCGGTTTTTGCAATAAAAACCGACTGAAAACGCGTATATTCCACGCGCTGGACTATAGGGATCACCGTGTTACCCGAACGGATGCGGGCCTGAACAAAGGTAAAACCGCCAAACCAGACCAGATCGACTTTTTTGCCCACCATGGCCTCAACGGCGGCAGGGTAGTCGGTTACCGGGGTGAACTCAACTTTCATGCCGAGTTTTTTCTCAAGGTAGGCCACGATGGGGGTGAACTTGCGGATTTGCTCAGGTGCGGCTTCCTCAGGGATCGTGGTGACGCGCAGGACTTGCGGCGTGGGTTGGGCCTGGGCTGAAAGCGTAACAGCCAGGCCTGCCATGGCGGCTGTGCTGATGAGCAAACGGGACAGGGTAGAGCGCTTGGAGATTTGCATGGAAGATTCTCGAAAATGATGGGTTTGAAATTAATTAGACCATGGGCGATTCATCCGCTCAGTGGGTCGACCTTTCAAAAGCTTGCTAAAGTCACGACCTTCTCAAGAAAAGGGCTGAATATGGCACGCATGGTGAACTGCATCAAACTGGGCAAAGAGGCTGAAGGCATGGATTTTGCGCCTTACCCAGGTGAACTGGGCAAACGTATTTGGGAAAGTGTCAGCAAAGAGGCCTGGGCGGCCTGGCTCAAACACCAGACCATGTTGGTCAATGAAAACCGCCTGAACCTGGCCGATGCCCGCTCCCGCCAGTACCTGGCACGTCAGATGGAAAACCACTTTTTTGGTGACGGGGCCGATGCCGCCCAGGGCTACGTGCCGCCCAGCGCCTGAAGACAGTGCCCACACCGGCCTGGCAAGGCCAGTCCAGCTGGCGCATCCTGGACACTGACTTTGCCCAGGGCGGGTCATTCTTGCAAACCTGCCTGGCCTGGCAACAAGACCCAGATCGGCCCCGCATGCTGCATTACGTGGGGATTTTGAGCGTAGCGCCTGACCCTCAACCAACGCCCGACCCGTTTGTGAAGGCCGGGGTTAAAGAACCGCCAGACCCACAATTACAGCCGCTGCGTGATCAATTAGCGCCATTCACACGCCAACTGCAGCCTGGTTTTCAGCGATTGGAGTTGGCGCACCCGGCGGGCCAGGGGCTGGTTTTGCTGACCCTGTGTGTCAGGCCTGTGCTTGAACAGCTCAATGCCATGCAGTTCAAGGCGGACGCGGTGCTCTGCACACCCCAGATCAATTGGGACCGCTGGACCTTCAAGGCGCTGGCCCGTTGTTGCCGCAGACACACCCTTTTTTCTGGCACTGGGGTCACTGAAGTGCACCGCACCACTTTGCGGGAATGTGGTTTTGAACTGGAACAACCCAGGCACAGACTTGCGAATCAAGGAAGTGTGGCAAGTCATCTGCAGGACGATCTGGCGGCTGAATCATCCGGCGACATCACGCGGGGCCAGTACAACCCGGGATGGGTGCTCATGCACTCCCGCCATCCGGTCAGCACGGTCTATCAACCCGGTTCCTGTACCGTCGTGGGCGCCGGTCTGGCCGGTGCGGCGGTGGCGCATGCCCTTGCCAAGCGGGGCTGGCAGGTGCAGGTGCTGGACGCCGCCGACCAACCCGCAAGTGGCGCGTCCAGCTTGCCGGTGGGCCTGGCGCTGGCCCACCAGTCGCGCGATGACAGCCCCCGTTCGCGCTTGTCCCGCGCTGGCCTGCGCATGACGCTGGCGCTGTGCGAGCGGTTGCTGCCTCATACCGGTGACTGGCAAGCTAGCGGTGTCATGGACCGTGTGCAAAACCTCTGGCATGGTGATGCCGCATGGATCAAGCCGCAGCGCTTGGTAAACGCCTTGTTGGATCATCCGGGCATCCGTTTTTGTGGCGGTATCAGGGTATCTGCACTACAAGCCCATCAGGGCACCTGGCAGTTGTTGACCGATCAAGGCGAAACCCCGGGTTCTTCAGGCCCGGTCATTCTGGCAACGGCCCTGGGCACGGTTGAATTGTTGGGCAAGCTCCCAGGGCAAGCGCTCGCCCGGCTTTATGGCATGCGCGGTCAGGTGTCCTGGGGCCTGCACCAGCCCCAGGATGGCGCGTATTTACCGCCCCATCCGGTCAACGGCTCGGGCAGCCTGATCCCGGGCATTCCCATCGATACACCTAGGGACACAGATGCTCCTGGTCAAGGTGGGCACAATGGTCAAGCCTGGTATCTGGGTGCCACTTATGAAAGTCTTGATACGGTGCCTGAACCTCAGAGCACGCACCACGCGCACAACCGCGACAGACTCAAAACGCTGCTGAGCCCGGATGAGTTCAAGTATTCCAGCCTGGATCAGCAGTTTGTACAAGGCAGGGTAAGTGCCTGGTCCGGAACACGTTGTGTCACCGCCGACCGCTTGCCGGTGGTCGGCCCACTGGACCATGGCAGCCTGTGGATCTGTTCAGCCATGGGCTCACGGGGGTTGACCTTCGCCCCCCTGTGCGCTGAGCTGCTGGCGGCCCAACTGGCCGGCGAGCCTTTGCCGGTCGAGGCTCGACTGGCACGCAGCCTGAGTCCCCTGCGAAGACCGGGCGCATGAGTCGTTTCTCGGTTCGGCTCGTTGTCTGTCCTGGGGGCTGCTGGAGTTAATGGCGAGTGCTTCCCATGATTGATGCCTCTTCCTATATGCACTCGGCATATAAGAAAAGCAGAAAAATGTAGTTTGGAAACCGTTGCGGTGCATCTACAGTCCCCGCATGTACAAATACACAGACTTTGATCGTCAGTTTGTGCGCCAGCGCGCAAGCCAATACCGTGACCAGCTTCTCCGTAACCTTGCTGGACATTTGGGCGATGATGAGTTCCGGCCCCTTCGCCTGCAAAATGGCTGGTACATCCAGCGCCATGCCCCGATGCTGCGGGTGGCCGTGCCCTATGGCGAGTTGTCCAGTGCGCAACTGCGGGTGCTGGCCACCATTGCCCGCGATTACGACCAGCCCGCGGCGGATGTGCTCCATGCGGCGCAAGATGCCCAAGGCAAACTCGGCTCTGGCCCGCTCCCCACAGGTTACGCCCACTTCACCACGCGGCAGAACGTGCAGTTCAACTGGATTGCGCTCGAAAAAAGTGCAGATGTCATGGATTTGTTGGCCAGCGTGGACATGCATGGCATCCAGACCAGCGGCAATTGCATCCGGAACATCACCAGCGACGAGCGCGCCGGTATTGCAGCCGATGAAGTGGCCGACCCGCGTCCGTTTGCAGAAATCATGCGTCAATGGAGCACCTTGCACCCGGAATTTGCCTTTTTGCCGCGCAAATTCAAGATTGCGATCACAGGCGCGCGGGAAGACCGTGCCGCTACTGCTTGGCACGACGTGGGGCTGCACCTGATTCGCAGCGCCGGGGAGGCAGTTCACGGCGTTAAAGCTGGAACCCTTGGTTTTCGGGTGCTGGTGGGGGGCGGCATGGGTCGCACACCGATCATTGCGTCTGAAATCCGGGCGTTTTTACCCTGGCACCAGATCCTCAATTACCTGGAAGCCGTCATCCGGGTTTACAACCGCTGGGGCCGCCGCGACAACATGTACAAGGCGCGCATCAAGATCCTGGTCAAGGCCGAAGGGCAAAAGTACATTGATGAGGTAGAAGCCGAATACCAGGCGATTTGCAACACCGACGGTGCTCCCCACACCATTACCCAGGCCGAGCTGGACCGGGTCAGTGCGTCTTTTGTGCCGCCGGCCCTGTCTTGCGACCGCTTGGGCGCAGAGCAAAAAATCGCCCATATCCTGCGGGCAGCCGCTGAGGATGATGTGGAATTTGGCCGCTGGCTGCAGCAAAACGTAGCCCCGCACAGCAATCCGGACTTGCGCGCGGTCACACTGTCATTTAAACGTCTGGGCCAGGCACCGGGTGATGCCACGGCAGCGCAACTGGATTTGGCAGCCCAACTGGCCGATGAGTTCAGTGCCGGTGAGGTGCGTGTCACCCATGACCAAAACCTGCTGCTGCCTTGGGTGCGTTGTGACCAGTTGCCCGAACTGTGGCGCTCAGCGCGCAAGGCCGGCATGGCCAAGCCCAACATCCGGCTACTGACGGACATGATTGCCTGCCCCGGTGGCGATTTCTGCGCCTTGGCCAATGCCCGCTCCATTCCGATAGCCGAGGCCATTACCCAGCGCTATCAGGACCTGGATGAACTGCATGACCTGGGTGAGATTGACCTGCACATCAGCGGCTGTATCAACTCGTGTGGACACCACCACAGCGGCCATATCGGGATTCTGGGCGTGGACAAGGACGGCCGGGAGTGGTACCAGATCACGCTGGGGGGTTCGGACGGTTCGGCGCTCAGTGGTGAACCCGTGCCCGGCAAGGTGATTGGTCCGTCTTTTTCAGCCGGTGAAGTACCCGATGTGATCGAAGCCATCCTCCAGTCTTACCGGCTCACCAGAAAGCCAGTCGCCGCAGACGGTAAAACGGGAACCCTCAAAAGCGAAACCCTGATTGACACCCTGCAGCGTGTCGGTTTGGAGCCCTTCAAGGTGGCCGCCAACGCCGTGCGGCACCCTGCCCAGCGCGTCACTGCGGATCAAGACTACTGATATCCCCATCCCGATTACTATGAAAATAATAGCTAACAGTGAAGCCCCCAAAGGGGAAAGTTCGAAAAACGTTCTTGAACTTGCCAACGACCAGGACCCCCGAAAGGTGTCTTTCACCGGTGTGGATGCCATCGCCCTGAACTTCCCCAAGTTCACCGATGGCCGCGCCTACAGCCAGGCTTTTTTGTTGCGCCGCAGACTTGGCTTCAAAGGCGAAATTCGGGCCACCGGCGATGTACTGGTGGACCAGTTGTTGCAGATGCAGCGCAGCGGTTTTGATGTCGCGGTGCTGCGCAGCGACCAGGATCCGGACTCTGCCAGGAAGCAGCTGGCGCGTTTTGGTGACTTCTACCAGGGTGATGCGGTACGTACCTTGCCCCACTTTTCAGCGTGATCCACATGCCTACGGTCACCGCACCCATCAACCGCGCACCCGTCAACCAAGCACCCGCCATTGCGCTCAATGCCCGTGCGAGCCAGGACTTTGCAAGCAAATTGGCGCAAACCCGTGACGTGTTGATTCAGCTGGCGCTGGATCATCCGCCAACCTCGGGACACACCACCATCACCCAGGCCTCCAGCCTGGGGGCAGAAGACATGGTGATCTCCCACCTCATCAACGCCCTGCAACTCGACATTGACATTTTTGTGCTGGAAACCGGCATGCTGCATGAGCAAACGCTGCATCTGCTGCAAACCTTGCAACAAACATCCCGCGCGCCGGTAGCGGTTTACAAGCCGGTCCCTGAGGCTGTGATTGCATTTGTGGCACGCGAGGGAAAAGATGCCATGTACAAAAGCATCGCTTTGCGCAAAGCCTGTTGCCAGATTCGCAAGCTTGAACCCTTGGAGCGGGCTTTAAGCGGCAAAACCGCCTGGATTACCGGGCTGCGGCGCGAACAATCCGGTGCGCGTGCCGAGGTTACGCTGCTGGACAACTCAGATCCAAATCGGCTCAAGGTCAACCCGCTGGCCGATTGGACCTGGGGTGATGTCTGGCATTACATCGATGTGAACCAGGTGGCTTACAACCCGCTACACGATGAATTTTTCCCCAGCATTGGTTGCCAACCCTGTACCCGGGCCATCAGTCTTGGCGAAGATTTCCGGGCCGGTCGCTGGTGGTGGGAGTCTGAACAGGAAGGTGGAGCCGCCAAAGAGTGCGGCCTGCATGTCAAAAATCCGGCCAGCACTCTCACGGCGGCGCCAGGAGTTGCCCTGTGAACGCCCGTAGTCAGGCCGAGATTCTCCAAGCCGGGAGCGTCAGCGCACAGTTGAGCAACGCGCATCTGGGCGCGCTGGAAGAAGAAACCATCTTTATTTTGCGTGAAGTCGCCGCCGCGTTTGAGCGCCCTGCCCTGCTGTTCTCCGGCGGCAAGGATTCGCTGGTTCTGCTGCGGTGTGCGGAAAAGGCGTTCATTGATTCCCGCAGTGGCGGGCGAATTCCCTACCCACTGCTCATGATAGATACTGGTCACAATTTCCCCGAGGTGACCGCGTTCCGGGATTTCCGGGCGCAGCAGTTGGGCGCTGAACTGATCGTTCGCCAGGTCGAAAACTCCATGAAGCGCGGCACGGTGCGTCTGGCGCATCCGCTTGAGAGCCGCAATGTGCATCAATCGGTGACCTTGCTCGAAGCCATTGAAGAGTTCCGCTTTGACGCGCTGATTGGCGGCGCTCGTCGCGACGAAGAAAAAGCCCGTGCCAAGGAGCGCATTTTCAGCCACCGGGACAACTTTGGCCAATGGCAGCCCAAGGACCAGCGCCCCGAGCTGTGGACACTGTTCAATACCCGCCTGCAACCCGGCGAGCATTTCAGGGTATTTCCGATCAGCAACTGGACCGAACTGGATGTCTGGCAATACATCGACCGTGAAGCCATCGCCCTGCCCTCGATTTACTACAGCCACCGCCGCGAGGTGATCGAGCGCAAAGGCCTGCTGGTGCCGATCACACCCCTGACCCCTGCGCGAGACGGTGAGACGGTGGTCACCAGGGATGTGCGTTTTCGCACAGTGGGCGACATCACCTGCACCTGCCCTGTCGCCAGCCTGGCCGCCACAGCCAGTGACATCGTGATTGAAACGCTGGCAGCCGAGGTAAGCGAGCGGGGTGCCACCCGCATGGACGACAAAACCTCCGATGCCTCCATGGAAAAACGCAAGAAGGATGGCTACTTTTAATGACTGACACGCAAACCGCCCTGCGCTTCATCACCTGCGGCAGCGTGGATGACGGCAAAAGTACGCTGATTGGCCGCCTGCTGGTGGACAGCAAGGCCGTGCTGCTCGATCACCTGGCGGGCGTTCAGCGCCAAGGCGAGACCGACCTGGCCTTGCTGACCGATGGCTTGTCTGCCGAGCGGGAACAGGGCATCACCATTGATGTGGCCTACCGGTACTTCAACACGGAAACACGCAAATTCATCATTGGCGATGCCCCTGGCCATGAGCAGTACACCCGCAACATGGTCACTGCAGCCTCCAGTGCCGATGCCGCCGTGGTGCTCATTGACACCACCAAGCTGGACTGGCAACAACCCGGGCTGAGCCTATTGGCACAGACGCGACGGCACGCCTTGCTGCTCAAACTGCTGCGCGTGCCGTCCATTATTTTTGCCGTCAACAAGCTCGATGCCGTGGCTGATCCAGCCTTGGCCTTTGAACACATCGGCACCGCCCTGAAGGCATTTGCCGCAGAAGCAGGCATTGAGATCAGAGCCATCGTGCCCCTCTCCGCCCTCAAAGGCTGGAATGTGGTGGATGCGGCACCAACGCAGGGCTGGTGCGGCTATGACGGCCCCACCCTGCTGGACCTGCTGGAACATTTGCCGGTGACACCGGCAGACACGGCGCAGGCTTTTGCCTTTCCCGTGCAATGGGTAGAGCGGTTTTCAGCATCGTCAGACATCCACCAGGGCCGGCGCATTTTCTGGGGACGTCTGGCGGCAGGCCAGGTGCAAGTGGGCGATGCGGTTGAAATTTTCCCGAGCGGTCAAACGGCTATCGTCTCGCAAGTTCTCAACCATGTCCGCCACGTCAATTCGACCGGTGTGGTCACGGCTGGTCACAGCGCAGGCATCACGCTGGACCGTGAGGTTGATGTTTCCCGTGGCGACTGGCTGTTGGCCCCGAAAGCCTACAGCCCCAGCCGGGATATTGAAGCCACGGTAGCCTGGATGGATGATGAACCGCTGGTAGTAGGGCGGGTGTACTGGGTCTTGCAAGGCCACCGCTGGGTCAAGGCCATGGTGTCACGCATCATCCACCGCATGAACATCAACACCCTGGCCCTGGAAGCCGCGGATCAGTTGGAGCCCAATGCCATCGGCGTGGTCAAGTTGAGTCTGAAGGCGCCATTGCCCATGGCCAGCCATGCAGATTCACGGGTTTTGGGCGCACTGATCCTGGTGGACACGGCCAGCCACAGAACCGCTGGCGCGGTGCTTTTAAACCGCCCGGCAAGTAACGCCAGCAAAACCCCATAAAATCACGCATCTTTAAACGGCCAACCTCTACAAAATGACCCATACCGTCACCGAAGCCTGTATCAAGTGCAAGTACACCGACTGTGTCGACGTTTGTCCTGTTGACTGCTTTCGCGAAGGCCCCAACTTCCTGACCATCGACCCCGACGAATGCATCGATTGCGCAGTGTGCATCCCCGAGTGCCCGGTCAATGCCATTTACGCCGAGGAAGATGTGCCTGCCGACCAGCAGCACATGACCAAACTCAACGCAGAATTGGCCAAATTGTCTGGCTGGAAAAGCATTACCAAACGCAAGGCCCCTTTGCCTGATGCGGATGAATGGAAAGACAAGACCGGCAAACTGGCCGAACTTATTCGCTAAACGGATTCAATTAAGAAGTGACGAATTCTTCGCTGGCCCTTGATGGGCCTCATTCCGGTGCTATTGAAACCGATGCAGTTATTGTGGGTGCCGGCCCAGTCGGCCTGTTCCAGGTGTTTGAACTGGGCCTGCTGGAGATCAAGGCCCACGTGATTGATTCCTTGGCCTACCCTGGCGGTCAGTGTGTTGAGCTGTACCCGGACAAGCCTATTTACGACATTCCTGCAGTACCCGTCTGCACCGGACAGGAACTCACGGACAACCTGCTCAGGCAAATTGAACCCTTTGGAGCAACTTTCCATTACGGGCAAGAAGTCACCACCGTAGAAAAGCAGGAAGACGGCCGCTTTTTTGTGGAAACCTCCAAGGGAACGCGGTTTCTCAGCAAAACTATCTTTATTGCAGCCGGTGTGGGGGCTTTTCAGCCGCGTTTGCTCAAAGTCGATGGCCTGGACAAGTTTGAAGGCTCACAGCTGTTTTACCGGGTGAAAAACCCGGCAGACTTTGCCGGTAAAAACCTGGTGATTGTGGGCGGCGGCGACTCGGCGCTGGATTGGGCCTTGAACTTTGTAGGCGAAGGGCCCAACAAAGCCGAAAGCGTCATCCTGATCCACCGTCGCGACGGCTTCAAGGCCGCACCTGCAAGTGTGGCCAAGATGAAAGAGCTGTGTGACGCCTATGAAATGCAGTTCATTATTGGCCAGATCACCGGTGTGGAAGAAAAGAACGAACAGCTCACGGGCGTCAAGGTCACCGGCGCCGACGGCGTTACCCGGGTGGTGCCGCTGGACATGCTGCTGGTCTTCTTTGGCCTGAGTCCCAAACTCGGCCCCATTGCCAACTGGGGCCTGGACATCGAACGCAAGCAGTTGCAGGTTGATACCGAGAAGTTCTCCACCAATGTCCCCGGCATTTTTGCGGTGGGTGACATCAATATCTATCCGGGCAAGAAAAAGTTGATTCTTTCCGGCTTTCACGAATGTGCACTGGCCGCCTTTGGTGCCGCACCCATCATCTTCCCGGACAAGGGCAAGATTCACCTGCAGTACACCACCACCAGCCCCAAATTGCACAAGGTGCTGGGCGTGGAAACCCCGGTTTTTGACTAAGCAGCTACCGCTGCGTTGTCGCAAAGGTTTTTGAAGGCAGCGGTGCAAAACCATGGTTCAGCGGCCCATGGCCTAGACCCGTCACAACCGGGGCGCCAGCCGCAATCGCACACAGAATAAACGTCCGCGCCTCTTGAACCGCCTCTTGCAAGGCCATGCCCAAGGCCAGATTGGATGCGATTGCAGATGACAGGGTGCAACCAGTGCCGTGCACATTTCGGCTGGCAATGCGTGCCGACTGCAGGCGCAGCAAGGGCTGGCCTGGTTGGGCCAACACATCAACCACCGTATCACCCTGCAGATGACCGCCCTTGAGCAGCACCGCCCGTGCACCTAGCGCCAGCATGTCATTGGCAGCCTGATCCAGCGCGTCTATCCCCTTGATACCTCGGCCCAGCAGCAATTCGGCCTCATCCAGATTGGGCGTTACCACCGTGCAAAGCGGAAACAGCGTATTGACCAGCACCGCAACGGTTTCCTGGGCAATCAAGCGGTCACCGCTGGTGGCCACCATCACCGGGTCCAACACCACGTTCTTCAACTGGTAGTGCCTGATAGCCCAGGCCACCACAGCCACCACCTCGGGAGCATGCAGCATGCCGATCTTGACGGCATCCACCCCGATATCCTCGAGCACAGCCTCAATCTGGGCTTTGAGCATGTCGGCGGGCACGCCATGAATGGCGCGGACACCCACCGTGTTTTGCGCGGTAATGGCGGTGATCGCCGTCATGCCGTAACAACCCAGGGCGCTGAAGGTTTTCAAATCAGCCTGGATACCAGCACCGCCACCACTGTCCGAGCCGGCAATTGAAAGAACCCGCGCGTACCGCCGGGCGCTGGTGCTGGCAAAATCAGCGTTGCTTGTATTGATACTCATGATGAAAATTATCCGGCAATTGCCAATGACCGCCCTGATGCCCGTTTATTCAACGGCATACCTGCAAGCTTCTTCGGCACATGATGCAGCGTTCTGACGCCCGCCCCCGCTCTGTGGTTCTGGGTGCGGGTTTGATGGGTCGTTTGCTGGCTTGGCAACTCGCCCGCAAAGGCCATGCCGTGAGCGTGTACGAAGCCGGCACCGAAGACGCCCAAGGCGCAGCCGCCCGCGTTGCCGCATCCATGCTGGCTCCCTTGGCCGAGTCTGTCATTACCGAGCGTGGCGTTGTGGAGATGGGGCGCTATGCCCTGACACGCTGGCCCGAACTGCTGGCTCAGCTCTCGCAGCCGGTGTTCTTCCAACAGCAAGGCACGCTGATACTCTGGCACCGGCAGGATGCCGCCGAAGCGGCCCGATTTGGCCGGCAACTCCAGGCCACGCAACAAGACATTACTCAATTGCCCCGGGCTCAAACCCTGGATGCGGCGGGCGTACAAGCCCTGGAACCCGGTCTGGGAACAAAGTTTGCGCAAGGGCTTTTTTTACCGGGTGAAGGCCAGTTGGACAACCGACAGCTGCTTGGCGCACTGTTGCACGAGCTCAAAGCTGAGCAGGTGGCCTTGCATTGGAACAGTCCGAGAGAGCCGCAAGACTTCAGCCAGGATGGCAACGGGCCCAAGCCCGACTGGGTGTTTGATTGCCGTGGCCTGGGCGCCCGGGGCCAGTGGTCCCAAGTGCGGGGGGTGCGCGGTGAGGTGGCTCGGGTTTATGCACCCGAAGTTCATTTGAGCCGCCCTACCCGCCTGATCCATCCCCGTTACCCCATTTACATCGCACCCAAGCAAGACCACTTGTTTGTGATCGGGGCCACCGAGATCGAAAGCGACGACATGTCACCCCCCAGCGTTCGCTCCACGCTTGAGCTGCTCAGTGCGGCTTACAGCGTCCACAGTGGTTTTGCCGAAGCCCGCATCATCGAGGTAGCCACCCAGTGCCGCCCCACCCTGCCCGACAACCTGCCCGCCATACGCACGCTGTCCCCGGGCGTGCTGCAAATCAATGGCCTGTACCGGCATGGCTTCATGATTTCACCGGCCTTGCTGGATGTGGTCTTGGAGATGATTGACACACCCGTCTCCCCGCTGGCCAGCACTTTTGCGCTGGAGGTTTGAAGCCATGCAAGAAACTTACACCGTTTTCATCAACAAACAAGCCCATGACTTCAAGCCCGGAGATACCCTGGCCGATGCGGTGGCGCGCCTGCAACCGCGCCCGCCTTTTGCTGCTGCCGTTAACATGCAGTTCGTCCCCAACACGCAATATGCGCAAAAGACCTTGCAGCCGGACGACCAGATCGAAATTATTATTCCGGTTACCGGCGGTTAGCGGTATTTCTCTATTCCATGTCTACATCATTACCTGATTCCGCCCAGCACGACGCGTTTGTTCTGTATGGCGACACCTTTCAAAGCCGGCTCATGCTGGGCACATCGCGTTACCCCTCACCCAGCGTGCTGGAAGCCGCGGTCAAGCTGGCCAGGCCGGGCATGCTCACAGCCTCTCTGCGTCGGCAGAACCTGAGCAGCGGCGAAACCAGCAACAGTTTTTGGGACCTGCTGCGCCAACTCGGTGTGCCGGTGTTGCCCAACACCGCGGGTTGTCACAGTGTGCAAGAAGTGATTACCACGGCACAAATGGCGCGTGAGGTCTTCGCAACGCCCTGGATCAAGCTCGAACTTATTGGTGACGACTACACCCTGCAGCCCGACACCCTGAATCTGGTGGAAGCGGCCACCTGGCTCATTAAAGATGGCTTCAAGGTACTGCCCTACTGCACCGAAGACCTGGTGCTGTGCCAGCGCCTGGTAGATGCCGGTTGCCAGGCCGTGATGCCGTGGGCCGCGCCTATCGGCACCGGCAAGGGCCCGACCAACCCGTATGGCCTGCGCACTTTGCGTGAACGCCTGTCTGTCCCCATGCTGGTAGACGCCGGCCTGGGCCTGCCTTCACACGCCTGTCAGGTCATGGAATGGGGCTTTGACGGCGTGCTGCTCAACACAGCGGTGGCGTTGGCGCAAGACCCGGTAACGATGGCAGGCGCTTTTGCTGCTGCCACCCAAGCCGGCCGCGACGCTTATCTGTCGGGTGCCATGTCTGAACAAAATGCGGCACAACCCAGCACACCGGTACTGGGCACACCGTTCTGGCATCACGCGCAGGACCAATGACAAACATGACACCACAAGCACAGGCCATTGTCAGCGCGCATCAGGCACTGGCGTTAACCGTAGCGCACAACTCCGCCACCAGCCCTGCAGTAGGGCCCGAATATGGTGAGGTCTATACCCATGCCAAAGCAGCCTGCCTGGCACTGGGTTTTATTGAAATAGATGCTCAGTGTGTGGCCAAGGCGTGGCAGGCCATGGCCAATCGCACCGGCGATTTCGACCCCAACCATTGGCCCGATCAGCCGGTTGATTTCGGCATGCAGCCCTGGCCACGCACTAACGCTTTTTCAGCCTGCCCGAAACGCCTGGGCCTGTACGCCGTTTTGCCGGATGCAGCATGGGTGGGTCGCATGGCCCGCGCAGGCGTACCTACCGTGCAACTGCGCTTCAAGTCAGACGATGCCCAGGCGGTTGAACATGAAGTCAAAGCTGCGGTTGCTGCGGTAAAGGGCACTTCTGCACTGCTGTTTATCAACGACCATTGGCAGGCAGCGATTGAGGCCGGTGCCTATGGCGTTCACCTGGGCCAGGAAGACATGGACAGCGCCGCCATCGACGTGATTCGTGCTTCCGGTTTGCGCCTGGGCCTGAGCAGCCACGGCTATGCAGAAATGATGCGCGCCGATGCCTTGAGCCCAAGCTATATTGCCATGGGGGCGGTGTTTCCGACTACCCTCAAACGCATGGTCACGCCGCCCCAGGGAACTGCCCGTTTGCATGCCTATGCAAAGCTCATGCGGGACTACCCGCTGGTCGCCATTGGCGGCATAGACGCAGACAAATTCCCCCAGGTCCTGAGCAGCGGTGTCGGCTCGGTGGCGGTGGTTCGCGCCATTACCAGCGCAGAAAATCCAGAGGCTGCCGCAGCAGAACTGCAGCATTGCCTGAGCAGTTTCTGAGAAGTTATTCCAGCTTCATGTCGCGGATGACCGCACGGAACTGATCCATCTGCTTGATCAGCATGGCGGTTTGTTGCTCGGGCGAAGAACCCACAGGCTCGGCACCCATTTCAATCAGGCGTTTCATCACCTCGGGGTGGCGCACCGCTGCAGCCACTTCCCGCTGCAAACGGTCAATGATGTCGCGGGGTGTTTTAGCCGGTGCAAACAAGCCGTTCCAGCCTTCGAGTTCGAGCGACGGGAAACCCTGCTCACGCACGGTCGCCACATCAGGCAGGGAGGGTATGCGTTTGGAGGCATTGGTTGCCAGGGCTTTGAGCGTGCCCGAGCGAATTTCTGCCAAAGAGGTTGACAGTTGGTCGCCACCAATCTGGATACGTCCGGCCAGCATCTCCTGCTTCAGGGGCGCCGCGCCCCGGAAAGGCACATGCTGCATGTCCACCTTGGCCTCGCGTTTAAACGCTTCACCCAACACATGCACAGCAGAGCCCGGGCCGGTTGAGCCGAAGTTGTATTGCAAACTGCGGTTGTTTCTCAACAGCGCACCCAGTTCCTTGAGGTCGTTGGCGGGAACACCGGGGTGTGCCGTCAAGACAAAGGGCACATACACCGCAATGGAAATACCGGCGAAGTCGGTCTCGGCGTTAAACGGAGAGCGGTTGGCCAGTGCCTGTGCCACCGATGAAAGCGGAAACGAAATGTTGTGCATCAGAATGGTGTAGCCATCGGGTGCGGCCTTGGCAACGGCATCGGCACCAATGGCACCCCCGGCACCGGCCCGGTTATCCACCACAACCGGCTGCCCCATGGTCTCACTCATGCGCTGTGCCACCAGGCGTGCCACCACATCGGTGGTGCCGCCCGCCGCAAAAGGCACGATCATTTTGATGGGCTTATTGGGATAGGCCTGGGACCAGGCGACCCCGGCACAACCCAAAGCCATGGCCACACCAACCATACGCACAAGCTTGTGCAAACCTGCAGAAAGAGGAACTCGCATGAAATTGTCTCCAGTATCGTTATAAATGTCCGTATAGCTTGATCACTACCGGCGCAACCAAGTTTAGTAGGTCAAGCCATTTAAAGCCGGAAAAAAATTGCATATAATCACAGGCTTGTTCCTCGATAGCTCAGTCGGTAGAGCACCGGACTGTTAATCCGTAGGTCCCTGGTTCGAGCCCAGGTCGAGGAGCCAAATTTCCCTTACGGGGTATAGAAATCCTGCTATTCAAAAGATAGCAGGATTTTTTATTTCCCCTCCCCCGTAGCTAAATCGTAGCCAAGGATCAGCCCATTGATTCTTCCGGCAGCGACCGATAAGTTATCTGGTGCCAAGTGGGCATACCGCTCCACCATAGTTGCAGATTTCCAACCTCCCAACTTTTGAAGCTCATAAGTCGGTGTGCCGGCCTGCCGCTGCCAAGTTGCCCAGGTATGGCGTAGGTCATGCCAGCGAAAGTCGGTAATCCCAGCTCTTACCAACGCCCTGCGCCACGCCCTGGTATTGGCATTGGCGATCGGCTTGCCAGCATAGGTAAACACTCTGGTGGAATGTTTTCCCATTTGACGCAGTAAAACCGCCATAGATATGTCGTTCAAAGGAACCGCAATCGGTTTGCGATTCTTGGAATTGATTGCCGATACCCATGCGTGTCGTCGTTCAATATCGACCTTACCCCACTCTAATTTCAATACGTTACTTTGCCGCAGCCCCGTCGCCAGGGCAAACATAACGTATTCACGCTGATGCAAAGGCAATTCCCTTAATAGGTCTTGAGCTTGCTCAGGCGTAAGTGACCTCTCCCGGTCTGCAGTTTCTTTAAAGAGCTTTATCTTCGGCACCTTTTCAAGCCATTCCCAATCGTCTCGCGACTTGATCAGAATCGCTCGAACCAATGCCAAATAGCGGTTTGTGGTGGCGCGGGAAGCTTCCTTTAGCTTCGTCAACCGAATGGTGTCAATGACATCCCGGTCAATTTCATCCAATCCCAACATTCCAAGGTAGGCATCGAGCCAGCGAAGCTTGGCCAAATCTTCCTTGTGCGTGGTCTTTTCAGACGTTTCCCCAATCCACCGTAAAACCGCCTCACGCCAGGATCGTGCGGGTTTGATACCCAATCGTCCCTTGTCCCACAGAGATGCTTTCAACTTGTCATGGTATTCCTGCGCCTTTACTTTGTCGGCAGTCCCAGTGCTTTGTTGTACGCATCGTCCGTTGGAAGGCGTGATCTTGATCCACCAAAACGTGGAGTCTTTTCTTTTGTAGAGTGACATATAGATACTTCCATAGGTTCACCCTGCATCGCTTGCCGCTTGTATTGTGAGCGGATGTAGTCGATCAGGTCAACCTTTACAAAAACCCAGCGCTTGCCAACTCGGGCGCCGGGAATGTCACCCAGATTGGCTTTTTCAGACAGTGTCACGGGGTGAATTTTCAGCATTTCTGCGGCTTCTTCAATGTTGAGGGTCTCCATATGGTCTACCAATTAGTCAAGTTCAACTGATAATTGGCCGCCTGTCGCGGCGTGCACTTCTGTATTTGAATGATGCAAGTCAAGAGCGGCAGACTTCTCATCCAAACGCGCTAAGGTGATTGGCAACTGTTCGCGGTCATCTGTATAAATTACTGCTTCGTGCGTGGCCCGACTAATGGCAACGTAATAGCTTGATTCATTACCCATTGCACCTCTAGCAGGGGCTTCAACAAGAATCCGCTCGCAAGTTTTCCCCTGCGCAGCATGCACGGTCTGACAGTAGCCGTGCTCGACGTACAGAGACGCCTGGGTGCGTAAAGCCAAGCGTGTGCCGTCGGACTTCTCCACCAACAAACGATCCTGGGTGGACTCAACCAATAGCACCACGGCACGCTCGCCATTGACGATGCCCGACCGGTGGTCATTGTTGGTAAAGCAAAGCACGTCGCCCTCGGCTATTTCGCGCTGGTGCTCGGTGAACGCGCTCATGTGCGGCTGGTTGGCCGGACGCCATGGCACCCGCACACCATCCTGGCGCTCTAGGGTTACCACGCCTTCGGGACCATCGACCACGCGCGCAAACTCGCCACGCTGCAGGCCCATGCCCTTGTAATCCCGGTCCGCGCGCAGTACATCACCATCTTGATAGCTTACCGTGCGCAATGCCTGCGCCTGGGTCAAGTCCTTGCGGCTGAGCGTGTTGAGCACTTCGCCTTGGCCGCTCAGTTCAAGCGCCTGACGCACCTCCTGGTTGATGGCCTCACGCCCCAGGTTGGTACCGGCCACGATCAAGGTGGCCGCGCGCTGCGCGGGCGTGAGCGCTGCAAAGTCGGCCGCAATGCGTGCGTGGCGGTCTTGATGACGCTCGATCTCCACCGTGTGGCTTTGCAGGCGCTCCAGTGATGCAGGTACATTACCCGCGGCGGCCAGCTCAACCGCCGTTTTTAGCTGTGGATCTTGCTGCCGCTGAATCTGGCGTAGCTCGGCGCAGGCCATGCCCGCCGCCTGCAATTGCGCAAAGGGTTTACCGGCCTCCACGGCTTTGAGCTGCTGCACGTCGCCTACGAGCACCACCCGTGCGCCGACTTGATCCGCGGCGGTTAGCAGCGCATGCATATCCCGCGCGCTGACCATGCCCGCCTCGTCCAGTACCACCAGCGTGCGGGCATGCAGTCCAGCATAGTTCTTGGTGGCATGCCAAGCCAGGGTCTGGCTGTCCATACCGCTGCCTGCCAGCTCACACGCTGCGCCCTTGGATGGCGCAACACCCACCAGCGTCAGGCCCTGGGCTTCGGCCAGTTTCCGCACTGAGCGCAGCGCCGTGGTCTTGCCGGTACCGGCACCGCCCTGCACGCCAATCACACGGTCACTGCTACTTAGTACATGCGCCACCACACCGCGCTGGTCATCGTTGAGCTTGGTCCCATCCAATGCGGCGTGTACGGCTTCGCGCGACATCAACGGTGCCACCTGACCACGACCGGCCATCTCCATGGCCATAATTTCACGCTCGCGCTGCTGTGCACTTGGTGTGGTGTAGCGCTCGCCATTACGTATCAGCTCGCCCTGGTCCACAGCCCGCTCGATGGCGAAGCGGATAGCTTCCAAGTACGTGTGCCCCACGCCACGCTCCAAGGCCGCCCGCTCGATGTCCAGACGTGGCACCACCGCTGAGCGCTCCATCAGATGCGCAGTTGCATAGCGCACGGCCTGGTTGGCCTGCTCGGCCTCATGCGAAGTGTTACGCGGTAATGACAATTCACTGTGGGGCACGAAGTCCATCCCGACCCCCGCAGCACGCTCGCGCCATTCAGCATGCAGTGCGCTGCGGTCCATACTTTCTTTTGCAGGCCGGGTCTGCAGGGCCGCAATCTGCAATTGCCGCGCGCTGGCATCTTCACGGGTGAGACCCTTCTTTTCCAACGCGCGCTCGATGGCTTGGGAACGGCTGCTGAATGCCTTGACCTGCTCGGGCGAGATGTGGGCCAGCTCGAAGCGGCCATCACCATGGGTCACGCGCACTTCATAACCCAGGGCCTGCACCTCCCGGGCCAGCTCGCTGCGGTAGTAGGCACCCAGCATCATCTTGTGGCGGTACAAGGGCTCGTTATCGAGCGCACGCCATTGGCCATCTGCACGCTGGGTCGCGTTCAAGACCACGCAATGGGTATGCAACTGCGGGTCAGCGGCGCGGCTGAGGTCATGGCGGAATTGCGCTACCACCAGATTGCCGGAGGCCTGGCGACTGGTCACACCGTCCACCGTGACGCGGCATGCAGCCAGGGTCTGGGCGTAATCCATGGCGCGTGCCACGGCGGTCTCGTGGGCTTGCAATAGCTTGGTATCACCAGCGACCAGGGCTTGCAGAGAGACCGACTTCGGGGCACTGAAGGTCATGTCGGTGCCACCGCGCCGACCGGGACCGGCCAGGTGGATGCGCTCGCCACTGGGCAATTGGCCGTCCAGCATGGCGCGGAAGTCTTCGGGTTTGACGTCACCGCTCAGGCCCAGCACGGCGGCGGCCTGGCCGGACCACACACTAGGGGATCGGTCCTTGGAGTAGTAGTCATCAGCCTGCTCGTAATACGCGCCCGCTGCGGCGCTATTGGAAACGTTGGACATGGTCAACATGGGGATTCCTTCCATCACTATTCATCAATGGCATGGGCCACGGCAGGCAACACCACCGGGCGCAGTTGCACCTGGCGTGTGGGTGCATTGCCAGCCAGTGCCAGGTAGGCATGCAAATCGGGCAACTCGGCAATCTGGCTGGGCAACACCAGGCGCTCGCGCACGCGCTGCACGCTGACGCTTTGGCTGTTGCCTTGGGCGCTGCGCGACTCGCTCTTGACGGCGCGGTCCAGCTCCTGTTCGCCCAGGGCGCGGCTGAACACCTCGGCGGTATCGGGGTCGATCTTGGCCACCGCGAAGGCGCAGAAGTTACGGAAGCAACTGCGCAGCACAATGGCAGACTCCTTGCCATACACCCGGTCCAGTTGCGCGGTGGACTGCAGACCCGCGACACAGCACAAGCCGTGTTTGCGGCCCTTGGTGAGTGCTGCTTCCAGAGCACCAATCTTGCCCAGGCTGGCCAGCTCGTCCAACAACAGCCACAAACGCCGCTGCGGATCGGGGGTGAGGCTCAATGTGGCGGTGCACAACACGTCCACCCAGCACGCAATCAAGGGTGCCAAGCTGGTGGTCATGTCTTCGCGCCAGGTGAGGTAGAGATTGCCACCGTCACCCTCCAGCCATTGGCGCAAACTGAAGTCACCCGCTTGCAAATACTGGTAGGGCTTCAGATAGCTCGCCAGAATGAAGCGCGTCGATGCCAGTGCGCGTGCCGCATCCTTGTCGAACAGACCGGCCACCGCCGTGCCCGCTACCAAGGCAGCCAGGCGGTCAGCAGGCCAGACCGTCAAGGCTTCAATCAAGGCCAGCGTGGTGGTCTCGCCCTGGGACATCAGGGCGCGCATGACTTCGGCTATCAGCACCTGGGCATAGAAGTGCCAGGCAGCATCTGGCCCGTGGCCATCGGGCACCAAGCTGCGCGCCACCTTGTCGAAGTCATAGGGCTTGCGGACTTCGGCAAACGGTGACCAGCCCGGCGACCGCTTGTCGAACGGATTCAGGATCACATCACCCGGCTTGTAAAAGCGGCTGAGGTAGAAGCCATTGGGGTCCGTCACAATCATGCGGTCACCGCGTTGCGCCAGGCCCAACATCAGCTCGACCACGCCGGTGGTTTTTCCGGTGCCTGTGGAGCCTGCAAGCAGCAGGTGCAAGGGTTCTTGCGCGCGGGTCATAGGTACGCCGCCTAGGGTCAGCAGTGCCTCTTTCTGAGAGACACCGCCGACGATGTTTTTGAGTTTTTCAAACATCGTTGGTCCTTCTATTCGCAAGCGTGTTTGACCACGCGCGGACCACGGTGGTGGCGGTCACCACTTTGCAGACGGCTGAGCAGGATGATGGTGGTGAACAGCCAGGCGCTCAGGAGCGCACCAACCAAGACACACAAGCCAAGGTGCAGGCGCCAATGCAGATTGGTATCGGCACTGACCATGGCCCATGTGGAGCGGGCCACACTCATCCAACTGGCATCAAATCCCCAGTGCAGCAACGCGGCCCAGAATGCCAAGCCGAGAAACACTGACAGGAATAGATATTGCAGGACGCGTGCAAAGAACAGTTGAATGGCATGCTGCCAGGGGTCGTATGAATTGCTCATGATGGGTTCCTTCTTTAGATGCTGGATGGGGTTTGAGACTTCATTTGTGCGGCCACCTTGGCCACGATTTGGGCATTAGTGGCCATTGCCAATTCACGCGCAAGCAGTCGGATTTCTTGCAACACAATCCGTGTTTCGTGGTCGATCACAAGTGGTGGCACCACCACAGCAGGGGGCACTTTTAGCTGCAAGTCGCGCTCAATCGCTTCCCGCAAATAGCTGCCAAGTCGCAGACCTTCGCGACCAGCTCGGGCGCTTGCAGCCGCATGCAATGTGGCTGGCACCCTGGCTTTGAAGTAGCTTTCTTGCATCACTTGGTCCTTTCTGTCAGACAGATTTGCTGTGGTCGCGCTGTGGTCGCTATCATGTGCGCCAGCACTGCGTCTGGTGTGTAGTTCCACAAGGCTGTTTTGCGGGCACTTGAAGAGGTGCATGTGTGCTGAAACGCATTAACAAACCGGGGAGTTTTTGAGAGTTGGTATGGCATTTTTGGGATACATTGGTTGAACACAAACGCGAGTCTGTCCACCAATAGTGGTCCGCCATAGGACAAAAAATCTAAACAACCATGACCAGATTCGAAGCCTTCGACGCCGATAGACAGCGTCCCAACATCGTGGCCGAGCACTGCGATCCAGCCATCGCCCAGGCCGTTGTGGTCTGCCTTGATGCGTTCAAACCCAGTGACTCCTTGAGCATTGGGGTGCGCTCGCGCTCCATCCCCGTAAAGATCGCCAAGCACCTGGACCCGGTATTGGTGGATTTCGCAATTCGCAACGAGGTGCCAATGACAGGATGGAACGGCCTATCCGAGCTGGTGCGGGACTGCAACCGCGATGTAATGGATTTCAGAATCCATATGTGGGGCCGTCAAGTAATTGCACGGGCTGTGTGCAAGGGCCATAAGCATAGGGATCAGGCAGCCCACACCGTCGATACGCTGCGCAATTTCGCGGAGTTTTGTCGCGCGTTCCGGTCCACCCGTTTACCTGTTCAGGTTGCCGAGAAGGGGAAAGATGGTGCGTTCGCGTATCACCTCGAAGAACAGCGGATTCGCGTGCGCAAGCACGCTTACGCCAAACCGATTGAGCCTTGGTTTGACGAGGCCGGGTGGTGTGAGCTGTGCTGCAACCATACCGAGACGGAGAAGTTCAAGCGCGAACACATTGAGGCTGGCGACGACATAAAGCCGGATGTGCCGCTTTACGTGCCCTCACTGTCCACGCGGTTTTGCGCTGACCACGCCTCAACCGCCGGACAGGCTTACAAGCGCGATTTGCTGCGGCGACCGTATTGGCACTCGATGATGCGGGCACTCATTGAGGCTCGTCTGTCCCTCGGCTTGTATGCCCTGGATTTCGAGGAGCGGCGGGCAGCTACCTATGAATTGGTTTTTCCGCAGAAGAGTGTTTTGCCTTCGGTCAAGGCCATTCATGATTACGTAATGAACCCGCCTGGGAAACTCCGCGAAACAACGTCGCGCGCGGATTTGTTGGAGTTGATGAGACTGGCAATTGCGGATGCCAAGAGGGCATCGCAGTGAAGCCTATATCGAAATTTCCTACTTTGAATGGCCACCGTTGTGGTCACAAGTCCGTTTAGTTTGAGCGGCCTGACGATCTACAGGGCAATATGGACCTTTCAATCTTCAATTTCAAGAAACGCGCGAAGATGAGTCCGCGAGCAGTTCGGTTCTTTCACGCGATGGATGCCGTAGAAAAAGTCATCGCAGAGAACAGGCGGCAGCTACCTGCAATGGTGAGAATAATGATGCGGCCTGTTGCTGCGGAGTTCGCTCGACATGCTCTTTTTCATGAGCGACACCAAGACAAAGTCTTCTTCGAATTCGATAAATTTTTTTTTAATACAGTGCGCCCCATATCTCAGGATGGTCGCAGCTTGTTGGATATGCCTGGTTTCCGAGGTGGTCCCGGCGATCCATCCAAACAGTACAGACTGGATTTGGCAAGGGACGTTGTCCTTACGCAACCGTGGGACAGAGAAAAATTGACCAGAAATGTCGCAGATGTGGGCAGTCAGGGTTTGAAAGGTCAATTTTTAGCAAACTACAACCACAAAGTGCATTTTCTACTACCGTTCGGCCTAGCATGGGTCGTAGGTGGTAATCATTCGATTGCCGCCGGACTATGCGATGGTTTTGGATCGGTCGTTACAAGTGAGACTTTTGATATATCGGCTGCTTACCCGTATGTAACCTATGACGGTACTTCATTTGTACGCAAACACGACGGAGCCGTATTAAATAGACCAGAACGCGAAGAGGCGGGACTTTTGTTTGAAATTGGACGTCGCATGCTGGAAATTGACGTCCCATACGACGCTCCACTTGCCAACGCAGAAGAGTATTGGGCGCAGCGGAACTCAAAAATGGTAACTATTTAGGCTCTATTGAACCGGGTTTTCGGTAACTACGCCACCAGTTCCATCAGCTTCCCATACCCATCCACCACGTCGTACTTGACCTGGTCGGATGTGATTTTGGCGAAGAATTTGCGAGCGCATTCGATCTTGCTTTCCTCAATTTTCCGCAGGTCCATGCTGGACATGGAGCCCTTGGTTTCAGCCACGAAGTAGACGTGCTTGACCTTGCCTTCCTGGAACGCAATGGCCCAGTCGGGGTTGTAGTTGCCCACCGGGGTGGGTATGAAAAAGCCGCGCGGCAGCTTGGCGTACACCACCACGGCGGTGCTGGTATCCAGCTCGCGAACGAAGTCGCGCTCGTTCTTGGAGTCGGTGAACACGTAGTCGTAAATGTGATGGTTGGCCTTGACCGCCTTGCTGAAATCTTCCTTCGGCTTGTCCTGGGTGAAGATGTCCATGGTGTGCGTGTCACCCGTGGGGTCATAGGCAATGTGCTCTACGATCACGGTCGCCTTCTGCTCGTTCATCAGGCGCGCGGACTTCTGCATGAAGTCTTCCGGGTTGGTGCGGTACTGACTGAACACGGCTTTGTTGATGCCTTGCAAGACACTGGCCACGGTCGCGCGGGTCAGTTGTGTCTCTCCGGCCAGTCGGCCAATGAGGTCGTATTTGACGGCAGAATGGGCTGACGCCCGGTGTAAGTCGGTTGTGGACTCCGTCACTTTGAACGATTCACCCTGCCGGATGCCGTCAAAAGTTGCAGTCTCTGCCTGCTCCCCGGCCACCACGGTGTATTGCATGGGGCTGACTTTCAGCTCAGCTTCCAGGGCCTTCACGCACTTGGCTACCAGCTCCGGGGTTTCAAATTCAACCGTATACGCGGCCTTGCGATTGATACGATTCCACAGCGCCTTGAACTCGGCTTTCTCGAAATTGGCGTTCAGCGGATTGGTTTTTGCCTTGCGGTCGTCCTCCGGCAATGGCAACTTCGCATCGCTGAACACACTGTCGATCAGTGCAAACACGGCATCGGCATGCGCCGCCAACTCGGGCGGTAACCCTGCAAGCGTGCCCTCTTTCTTTGCCTCGTGGTACGCATCGGCGATGCGGTCTTTGTCGTCGGTGTAGTCGTTTTTAAGCAAGTACTTGTATATCTGCTTGGCCAGTTGCGGGGTTACATCCACGTCACCGGCTGTGGTTTTGAGCACCTTGCCGGTGAAATAGGACTCGTTTGCCTCCCTTGGCCGCTCCGACAATCCGTCACTGATATCACGCTGCAAGGCGGTCACGAAGTCCTTGTAGCTCTCGCTGGCCACCACGGTCAGCACGTTGATTTGATGCACCGTGGCCGCGTTGTCCATGCGGTCACCATGCTGATTGACGGATAAACGCAAGCCGCGCCCGACTTCCTGGCGGCGACTAACTGTGTTGTCGCTGTGCTTCAAAGTACAGATCACGAAAACGTTGGGGTTGTCCCATCCCTCCCGCAAAGCGGAGTGCGAGAAGATAAAGCGCACCGGCTCATCGAACGACAGCAGCCTTTCCTTGTCCTTCAAGATCAGGTCATACGCATCCACGTCGTCGGCCTCGGTGGACTTTTTGCCCGTCTCCGGGTCCACCATGCGCTTGGTCTTCTTGTCGATGGAGAAGTAACCGTTGTGCGTTTGGGTGGTCGCAATTCCTTTGAGATACCGGTTGTACGGCGTGTCGTCCAGCGTCTGTACCTCGGCCAGTTGCTGGTTGTACTCTTCCTCAAACATCTGGGCGTACTCGCCCGGCTGCTCGCCCGCATCGGTATAGCTGCGGTATTTGCTGACCGCGTCAATGAAAAACAGCGACAGCACCTTGATGCCCTGGGCGAACAGCGCCTGCTCTTTCTCAAAGTGGGCTTTGACGGCTTCGCGAATCTGGATGCGGCGCAAGGCCGATTCACTGACATCGCCAGTAGCCTCGCCCGCCACCAGCTCATGGCCATTGGTGAAGGTCACCGTGTTGGTGAGCGCATTGATGTCGGCCACCACAAAGCCCCGGTACTGTTCCAAATCGCCGGACATATCGAACAGGCTGTCGTTACGGGACAGCTTGCGCAACACGCGCTTGATTCCGTTGTTCTGCTTGATTTCCAGCTCCACCCGCGCCACGGGTGCGGCGGTGGACACCTCGATGGACTCCAAATACAGGTAGGCATTGGTGCCAGTCAGGCCCTTGACCGATATGCCGCGCACCCTGATCTTCTTGACCAGCTTCTGGTTGTACGCATCCAGTGCGTCCAGCCGGTGAATCTTGTTGTGGGCCGTCTTGTGCGTGGCCGAATAGCGCAGCACCGCAAGCGGCTTGAAGTTGGCCAGCGAATCCAGCGTTTTGCCGCCTTCCATTTTCTGCGGCTCGTCCAGAAACATGACGGGCCGGTTGGCGCTGATCACGTCAATGGGCCTGCGAGACTGAAAGTCGTCCAGCTCTTCGTAAATACGGCGTGCATCTTTGCCCGTGGCATTGAAGGCCTGCACGTTGATGACCATGACGTTGATGCCCGCGTCACTCGAAAAGCTCTCCAAGTTGTGCAACTGCTTGGAGTTGTAGATGAAGAACCGGGCGCGCTTCTTGTACTCGTCCAGAAAGTGCTCGGCGGTGATTTCCAGCGACTTGAACACACCCTCACGGATGGCAATGCTGGGCACCACCACAATGAACTTGCTCCACCCATAGCGGGCGTTCAGCTCAAACATGCTTTTGACGTAGCAATAGGTCTTGCCCGTGCCCGTCTCCATTTCCACGTCCAGATTGATGTCGCACACCTTGGTTTTGACCAGCGCGGTGGTCAGGGGCAGGTTTTGCCTGCGCTGCACAGCGTGGATGTTTTCCAGCATCTGGCCCGGCGTTAACGCCAGATCAGCATTCTTAAAACCCACGGTTTCCAGCGCGGCCACCGCTTGGCCACTGGCATCCACCGCACGGCCAGGGTCCACCCGGTAATTGAGCCCTTCGCGCTTGGGTTGCCCGGCAAAGCAATCTGCCACGGCATCCACCGCATTGGTCTGGTAGGCCTGCTTTTTGAATTTGAGCTTCATGGTCGTGCCGCTCAAATGGTTTTTACTTCGGTGCTGGGGCTCATCAACTTGAAGAGTTGTTCCACGTTGATCTTCACGCTATCGGTTGCATATCCGCCATCACGGAATACCGCGCGCAGTGGCTCACGCTTGGCCAATAGCTTGACGAATTCTTCGCTGACACCCTCGTCAAAGCACGCTGCCAGAGCATTGCCATCCACAAAGTACACCGTCTTACCTGCGATGGATTCCTTGGCAATGGGCAACGACAAGTCCACGCCCCAGTCCAGTAGAACCTGGAACAACAGGTCTTCCGGTGTGCGGTCTTCGCGGATGTTGTTGACTTGGTCAAAGAGCTGGTCTTGCGCCACAGCATCGGGGGTGTAAAACACCTCCTTCATATTGGAGCTGTCAATTTTGAGGACGCGAAATCCGATATCTAGGCCGCCAATCAATTCGCCTTTGACCTGTGCGACAGCTGTGCCTGCCCTTCGCAAGCGCTCCTTCGTGATTTCAGCGATGTTTCTGGGCTTTCCCAATCCGTCGCAGCAATCGACAGCAAGTTTCTGCGTCTTGTTATCGGGCGACAGCGGCTCAGGTAGCTGAACAAGAATATACCTATCAGTCGAGTTCTTCTCCGCATTTCTCGACATAACCGCATGGGCTGTTGAACCTGACCCCGCGAAAAAGTCCATCACTATTCCGCTCTCACAATTTAGTCCAATATCAAGCATCCGACGGATCAATCGTGTTGGCTTTGGGGTATCGAATGGGCTTACATCATCAAAGAGCGCTTGCAGCTCCTTTTTGCTTTCATCCGTGTGTCCAACCTCAGAGAAAGGCCACCATCCTGACGCGACCACACCCTGCTTTACTTCTGAAAGAAAGCGCTTTGCCGCTGGCCGATTAGTGCCGTCAAGTCCAAACCAGATGCGGTTGTCGGCAATCAATCGCTCCATCTCATCCCGTGGATGTCGCCAGCTGGACCCCTTTGGTGGATAGAACTCTTCACCAGTCTTCGGTGCGGTAATTGGGTAATGGTCCCGCGCCCGAAATTCAGTCCGCGTCAAGTTATCAGAGCGCCAAAGGCCACGTGGGTCGCCATCTAAATTTTTGTAAACAGCATCCTGCTTGTCGGTCCTGGGTAGTAGGCCAGGCACAAACGCTCCTGACCTCTGATAGATCAAAATGTGATCGTGCATTCCAGGGATGCCCTTTGCGTCACTCGATACGCCGTAGCGCTTCTGCCAAATGGCATTTACCAAGAAATTTTCTTGACCAAACACCTGGTTGCAGAGGAGTCGCAAATTTGCTACTTCGGTGTCGTCGATGCTAATGAAGATGACTCCATCGTCGCGCAAAAGATTCCGAGCTAGTGTGATTCGCGAATACATCATGCTCAACCAATCTGAGTGAAACCGTCCATTTGACTCAGTGTTGGCAATTAGGCGACTCCCAAATTCGTCTTTCTGATTCGAGCGAACCTTGTATGTCTCGGAATCCTCAGCGAAATCATCCTCATAAATGAAGTCATTCCCCGTGTTGTAAGGCGGGTCGATATAGATCACCTTCACCTTGTTCAGGTATGTCTCTTGCAGAAGTTTCAGCGCGTCGAGGTTGTCGCCCTCAATGAAAAGGTTCTGCGTAGTGTCGAAGTCCACGCTATCCTCTTGGCACGGACGTAAAGTTTTGGCGATGGGCGCATTCGCGGTCAACAGTGCTTCACGTTTGCCAGGCCAATTTAGTTGATAGCGCTCTTGCGGGCCTTCCACAATGTTGCCGGTCAGCTCTTGGCGCAACTCGTCAAAGTCGATACTTCGAGTGACGGCTCCATTAGCGTCTCGCGACTCAACTAAGCAGTTGGGGAACAACTCAGCCAGTTTGTCGATATTGGCTTGGGTCAGGTCGGGGCTGTGCATTTTCAGTTTATTCATGGTCTTTTTGGCTTCTAGCGCCCGTGGAATGTGCGGGAGCAGCTATGAAATACGTAGCAAATTGGGTGCTTTGGCCGCTGATCATGTCAGCGCTCCCAGCTCGGTACGAATGGTACGCAACTGGGCGTTGATCTCGACCTTGCGGTTGAACTGTTTTTCAGCGCTCAGGCGCGCTTCCAGCTTGGCGGCTGCCGCCTGCTTAGCTGCCAATGCTGCCAACCGGTCCAACTGGTCGCGCAGTGACTCACCCGCACGGGCCGGAACGGCTAAGTGCTGACGCAATAGCTGCTCGTAAAGGCTCTGCAAGTCCAGCGCGACGGGCAAAGCAGGCCGAACGTCGCCGTCCTTTTGCCAGGGCGCGGCATGGTAGTCCCCCAGCACCCACTGGTCACTGGCGGCATCGCTGGGCCGCTTGTAGGCGGCAATTGGCTGGGTATGCCCCTCAAACCGAAGGTTAAACAGGATGGGGCGCGGCATGGCTTTGTCGATGCAGCGCAGTACCGAATGACTGGCATCAGGCAGCTTCAAGGCGACTTCAAACACTTCAATCTCGGGCACCGCCGGTTTGGCAGGCAGATTGATGGTCTCTGGCGAGAGTTTGTAGGCCCAGGTAATGCTCTCCACTTGCTCCACAAACAACGCGCGCAATGCCGCCGTTGGTTTGGCATGGGCGTAGATTTTCGACTTGGCTACCGGTCGGCCCACTGCTGCCTGCGACGGCCATGCGAAAAGAGCATGGGTGGTCATGGGGCCTGTATCACCAAGAAGCTGATCAACTCGAAGTCTTCGAGACCGGCAATCTCTCCCACCAAGGCGCTCGTTTTGCCCGGTGAAAACAGGCTGTCCACGTCTTGCTCTTGCTGGCGCTCGATCATGGAGTGAATGGCCTGGTCCAGCAAGTTGGAGAACGTGCGCATGTTGCGACCATCGTCGGTCGCCTTGTTAAAGGGCTCAAACGCGGCGGGTATTGGTTCGCTGCGGCCTTTACAGGCATTGCGGGCCAGGTCTAGCAGTGCCTTGACCTCCATATGGTCGGCAATGATGCTGCCGTCCATGCCAATATAAACAAGGTAGTACGGGTGTAGCCGGTTCTTCTGCTGCACCACGGCACCAGTTGTACCGCTGAGCAACCGGTTGCGCAGCGTGAATATGACACCGGGCTTCAAACCCTTTTCGGGGTTGGCGGGCACCACGGCATGCAAGCCATTGGGCAGGCGGGCCAAGTCCCCATGGGCTTTGACGTAGTTCAGCAAGTCCATGCGGAAGTCGTTCAGGCCCAGGTCGGTGATGGAAACCCCGGTTTTGAGGTCTTCCATTTCAATGACCTCTTCTTGCAGGCGGCGCAATTGCTCCTTGCGGTAGGCCACGTCATTGGATTGGGCGGACAGCACGTTGTCATCGCCCGTGGCGGTCACGTCGGCAATCATCATGCGGCTTTCCACCCGCTCTTTCAGGCGGATGTACTCGTCCAGGCTGATATCGGGCCAGTAGTTGACCAACTGGATGCGCGCATTGGGGGAGCCGATACGGTCCACCCGGCCAAAACGCTGGATGATGCGAACCGGGTTCCAGTGGATGTCGTAGTTGATGACGGTGTCGCAGTCCTGCAAGTTCTGGCCTTCGGAGATGCAATCGGTGCCGATCATCACGTCGATTTCACCCGGCTCGTGCGGCATGGTCAGCGCCTTTTCTTTGGCGCGCGGCGCAAATAGCGTGAGCATGGTCTGAAAATCAACGCCCTGGCGCGGGTTGGCAGCCAGGCGGAGTGTGGTTTTGGGCTCGGTGGTGCCAGTGACCTTACCGGTATGGATGCCGTGCTTCTGGAACAGGCCAGGTGCCAAGTTGTCGTACAGGTAATTGGCGGTGTCCGCGAATGCGGTGAATATCAACAGCTTGCGGTTGCCGGGGTTGAAAGGGTGCGCCAGCTTTTGCTCGATCTGCGCTTTGAGGTGTTGGAGCTTGGCATCGTCAGCCGGGGTGATTTTGGCCATTTCAGCCAATAGCCCGTCAATGACGGCCAAGTCACCACCCAGGTCATGTTCCCAAGATGGCAGGTCCATGTCGCCCAGGTCGATTTGCACCTTGCCACCAGTCGAACTACTTTCGTCGCCTCGGTCATCATCCAATTCGGGCAAAAGCTCGTCGTCAAAGTCAGCATCTTCAAAGTCAGGCGTGTGGTCGGTGAACTTAGCGGCCTTGCCTGACTTTTTGAACGCGGTGATCTTGGCCAGCGCCTTCTGGTGGTTGCTTTGCAGGCTCTGCAAAGTCAGGCGAAACGATGCGACCGAACTTTCCAGCCGTTTGAGCAGGTTGACCGTCATCAGCGCTTGCAGGCTCTTTTCACGGTCGGCCTGTTTGAGCTTTCCGCCGCCGCTGGCCACCTCGGTGTCGTACATGTCTTCGTACTTCTTGATGCGGCTGGGCAGGATGTAGCCGACGGGTGCATACACGGCCAGCTTCAACAGGCTGAGCTGGTTAAAGATGTCGTTGAAGCCAATGACATCGGTGCGCAGGGTCAGCGGGCAGTGGAATGACAGCGGTTTGAGGCGTTCTGGGAAGGTGCCAATGTCCTTGGTGTCGTAAAACGTCTCGATGTGCTTGCGCGACCGGGCGATGGTGACGCTGTCCAGGAGCTCGAAAAAATCAAAGTCCAACGCGGCCAGGATGGCACTGGCGGTACGCTCCTCTGGCGGCAGCTTGGTCCAAATATTGAACGCGGTTTGCGCGCGGCGGAATATCTCGTCAATGTCCTTCTCGGTGCGCAGCTTGTCGCCTAGCAATCCGGCGTTGCCTTCATACGCCAAGGCCAGTTGGTTGCGCAGATCGTTGAACCGGTTGTTGACCGGCGTGGCGGACAACATCAGCACCTTGGTTTTGACACCCTGCTTGATGACCGTATTCATCAGCTTCTGGTAGCGCGTCTCCTTGTCCTTGTAGACATCGTTGTTGCGGAAGTTGTGGGACTCGTCAATCACCACCAAGTCGTAATTGCCCCAGTTCACCCGGTTGAGCGGCGTGCCAAAGGATTCGCCGCTGGTGCGCTGCAAATCGGTGTGGCACAGCACCTCGTAGTTGAACCGGTCTTTGGCGAATATGTTGGTTTTTAGGTTGCGGTTGTAGGTGAGCCAGTTGTCGGCCAGCTTCTTTGGGCACAACACCAGCACAGAGCGGTTGCGCAGCTCGTAATACTTGATGACGGCCAACGCCGTGAAGGTCTTGCCCAGGCCGACGCTGTCGGCCAGGATGCAGCCGTTGTAGGTTTCGAGCTTGTTGATGATGCCGGTGGCAGCATCACGCTGGAAGTTGAACAGCTTCTGCCATACCAATGTGTCCAGGTAGCCGGTGCGGTCGTTGGGCAGCACGTCTTCGTTGAGGTCTTCCAGGAACTCGTTGAAGATGTTGTAGAGCATCAGGAAGTAGATGCGCTCGGGCGAATTCTCTTGGTACACCGACGCAATGTGCTCGCACACCAAACTGGTCACGTCTTGCAACTTGTCGGGATCAGCCCATATCTGGTCAAACAGGCTGAGGAATACGCTGGTGTTTGCGGGCTCGTCGAACTTATTGACGATGTTGGACACCGCATTGCCGCGCTGGTAGCCCAAATCCACGGCAGTAAAGCCATGCAGCGGCATGTAAACCGCATTGGGCGCTGCGGGACCAGCGGCCTGCACCGCTGCAAACTGCTGCATGGGGGCCACGCCACTGTTGGTGCGAAACTTGGCTTTCCGGCGCATCCAATCGGCACATTCGCGCGCGATGGCACGCTGGGTTAGCTTGTTTTTGAGCTGCACCTCGAACTCGGTGCCATAGAAGCTGCGCTCACTCTGGGTTTCAGAGGGCGACTTGGGGATATGGAACTCGCGCCGTTCCTTCTTGGCGGCATCGGTTACCTCATCGGGCATGAACGTGGGAGACGTGAAGATGAACTCGAACGACTCCACCGATTCCAATTCGCGCTTCAAGGCCTCATAGGCGTAAATGGAGAAGCACGATGCGGCGATTTTGAGCCGCGCACCCGGCTGGACTGACTGCTTGATGTCCTCACCCAGCAGGTCGTTGATGTTATCAATGAGTTTCATGCTCTTTGTCTGACTCTCCTTAGACGCATCTTACCCAAGGGGAAAAGCCTTTTTCCCAGAGGAAATATAGGTGGTAATCCAAAGGCCATCACCATGTGTGTTGGCCCGTTTTCGGGATAAGCCATGCGGCAAAGGGGAGTTGTGCCTGGCAGGCACGCGGTTGTGCCCACATGGGCACGTTCCGGGACAGCCAGGGACAACTGCCCTTTTTGAGCACAGCCGGGAACAGAATTAATGCGGTCAAGAGAACATCTCAAAGGTCCGCATCAGAGAGGCGGATAACTATTTTGGTTTCATGCCGTTAGATTTGAGCTTTAATGTAAATCCAGGTTCAATATTGTCAATAAAAGCTAAAAGGCCCCACATTTTTTCCTGCTGCTTTTCAGTCAATTTACCGAGTGAAAAACGGTGAAACATTGCTCTGGCGAGCCTTTTCCTCTCGCGACCAACCGAAAGCTCACGCTCAGGAGTGAGAACCAACCCAGTTATCACCCTGCGCCCTGCACGGGATGCAAACACAGTTTTCTTTGAATTTACCTCTAATAATGGAGACCGGAAAGACTTGAGCACTCCCTGCACCAAATCGGGAAAATTATTTAGGGCATCTGGGCGTTTCGAGGAAAATGTCAAATCGTCCGCGTATCGCGTATAGACAACATCTTCTTTAGCAGCCGCTTCCGTAATCTGACAGTCAAAATCGTACATGAGACTATTGGAAATAAGCGGGGAACTTGGTGCTCCAATACACAAACGTAATGGGGGTCGTCGATTTGGCGCCCAAGTGCATAGGTGAGCAATCATTGCTACCGCGGTATCGTCATATGCCGTAGCAGCGTACTTTCCTAGATGGATGCATACATCCTCGTATTTTATTGACGGGAAAAAGTTTCGGAAGTCCATTTTTAAAATGAAGTTGCTTCCCGCGTGTCTCCTCGCGTTTGCATAAATTGATGTGCCTGGTTGATAGGCCGTTGCCGCTTCATGCACAGGGAGTACTTTACTCAATCGATCTATAAGAAATCTCTGGATAGCTTTGACTTCACGAGCGGGCTGAGCTACTTCACGAGGTGATCCATCTCGCTTAGGTATGGTGAAAACTTTATATCGCAAAGGTGCAGTGCGAATAATTAAGTCTAATTGAGTAGGAAGCATTCCCAAAGCAAAAGACAATTCAT